>LJCW01000107.1 GCA_001298555.1 Actinobacteria bacterium OV450 | reverse complement strand
CCGGGACCTCCCCCACCGCCCCGGCCACCCCGGCACCCGCCTCATCCATGTCATCGGCTGCCAGCCCGGCGCCGCCCCTATCACCCTCGACCAGGCCCTCGATGCACTGCGCCAGCCCCGCACCGTCCCCTGCCACACCTGCAAAGCCGCCACCTCACTGCCTGAAGACCCCGCCTGACCCGGCCGCCCTGAACGAGGAACCGCCCACCGGCCCGGGATACCGCGCCAGCCTCCTGCCGCTGGCTACTCAGAACAGGGAGAGGCCTTCACCGCTGGTGTCCGCGACGACCGGCCGCGGACGGGCGGGCAGGCCCTCCAGCCGGTCGGGACCAGCCGCAGCCGCCACAGCGGGAGCCGTCTGGGCCAGCCAGGACCGGAACCGGCCGGTAGCCTCGCGGTAGGGGACCTGTGCCAGCACACGGTGCTCACCGGTGGGGCAGAAATCAACGGACACCGTCAGCAGGCAGGAACGGGGCGCATTCTGGCTGCCCGTCCAGGACACCCGCAGCACACCGCAGGGCTTGCGGGCGCGGCCTTCACGGTGGGCGGGGCGCAGCGTTCGGCAGGCGGTGTGGGCGGTCCAGGCGGCGAGGTGGGGCAGGGGCAGGACGCTGCGGGTGCGGCAGCCCGGGCAGCGGTGCCAATGGTCCAGCCAGTCGGCGGCGTCGGTACCGAGCAGGCGCATGTAGCGGCCCGCTACGCGGATGTCGTTGCTGTACAGGTGGTCGGGGCGCTCCAGGGTGTTGCAGGAAGAGCAGACCGGTGCACGGACGTAGCCGTGCTCGTGGCAGTGATCGAGCACAGCGGCCGGCGCGGTCCGGCAGACAGCACACGTCCACCCGGCGACCTTGCGGGACATGCCCGGCTTCCTGCTGAGCACCGAGTACAACTGCCCCGTCACCTCCCCGCCATACGGACGAGGAGCGACGGCTGGGCCACAGTTGCCTGTAGCCTGCCGGGCACCGGCGGGCCGACCCTGCCGGTGACCTGCGGTGTACCCGGCAGCTGCGCTCGCCTGGCGGGCGCTGACAGTCTGCAGCCACCGCGCTTCAGCGTGGGCGGCCGCGTCCAGGAGCCTGACCACCTCCCGCGGCAGCCACCACGACCGCCCCACCCCCTCAGCGGTGCGCTCCACGAGCACCCGCCGCCAGTCGATCCCCGCCAAATGAGCCGGTGAGGCCTGCTCACCCTGGGCCGCCCGCCCGCGACCGGCCGGTTCCCGCAGTTCCTCCGCTATCCGCCCACGCCATCCCAGCAGCGTTGCCCCCGCGTTCTCCTGCGCCGGAAGGCTGCCGAACGGACCGATACGGATCAGGTCACGGCCGTCCATCCCGGCCGAGTTCAATTCCAGCGCGGCCTGGCGCACCTGCGCCTCAGCAACACCCCACCAGCCGTCCTCCGCCCTGACCACCGCCACCACACGAGCACCGAGCACGACGTGCCCCGCCACCACCCGGGCACCGGCAGGAGGGCAGGTGAACACCGCGGAAGCCGCCGGCACGGTGCTGCCGGCCGTCAGAGCAGCCCACAGAGCATCCGCGGCACCCAAAGCGACCAGAGCACCCCTACCACCCGGAACAACACTCTCTGACATACCAGCAGGCTAACCCCCGGCATCCGCCTGCCAGCCCCCGCCAGGGAGCGAGACCGGGAAGGCTACAACGTCACAGGTTCACATCGATGTAGTCGATGTCCGTGAACTCCACCAACAGGCCCTGGGCGCGGCCGCCACCGTCACGGAAGCAGACGTCCTGCAAGCCCTCGGCCGCAATCCGCTGGAGGTCGGCCTCGGGGGCCCCGGCGTCCTGAGCGGCCAGCAGCCGGCCCGCGTACTCCGGCGGCAGATGCTGCGTGATCCGCCGCATCCGCCCGTCGTCCGTGGTGCCGGGCGCGGCGGTGAACCCGAAGCGGGCCCGGGTCTCGATGACCAGGCCGGTCTGAGTCGCGGCCTTGTCCCGGGCGCGCTTGCGCACCAGGGGCTGCCACCGGCGCTTGACCTCGGCCTCCATCCGCGCCGCAAGGCCGGCCTTCGGCTTCTTGATCTGGTCTTTCACATACCGCTCAACGGTGCGCTGCGAGATGCTGAGCAGGGCGGCGACCTGCTTGGTGGAGCCCTTGTGCTGCTTGACCAGGTAGCGCATCTGCGCACCCGCGCTGCGCGGGATCGGGCGCGTCCCGGTCGCCTGCGCGGCCCGCTCCAGACTGTCTCCGACGATGCCCATGGGTCCTCGATTCTGTCCCGCGTACGGGACACTTCTGCCGATCTTCGCAGCCGGATCCGACAGGCCCGGCCAGGGGGTTTGTGTGAGGGCGGCCGCCGCGTGCGGCGTCAGCCGGTGACCTGCCCGGCTCGGTGGAGAACCCCGCACGGGGCTGGATGGTCTTGGTGGACGCCCTGCTGGCCGCCGCGTTCCGCCCCCACGCCCCCGCCCCAGCGGAGGACCGCGCCTCCCAGGCCCCGGCCGGCCCCGCCCCCGCCGACGGCGGCCCGGATGCAGCCCGCCGCGTGGGCCGCATCCGGGACCCGAGGAGCGGCAATCCGCCAGGCCTGGAACCGATCACGCCATCGGTTCATAGCGGTACACGCCGTCGTACGTCCCGCCGCACGCGGCGGGGGCCGTTCCTCGCCGCGTGCACGGCCAAGAAGATGAGACAGGCCAGAAACAGGAAGAGGCCAGGCCTCAAACGCAAACGCTCACGGTTGACCGAAGCGCAGGGCATACCCCTGGTCACCGAGCCGGCACCGGCGAACATCCACGACCACACCCTGCTCCCCGTCACGCTGGACGCCTACTGTGACCTCGGAAAGGCCCTGGGCCCCTTGCCGGAGCACCCACGGCTGGACTGGACGCCGGCTACGACTACCGCCCCGTCCACGATGACCTGGCCGAACGCGCATCGACGCACGGATCACCCCACGCGGAGCGAAAGTCCCGATTCAAACCGGCGGCCAGCAGGTCGTCGAGCGCACGAATTCCTGGATGAACAACTTCGGCAAACTCCGCCGCTGCAGCGCGCCTTGTGCGCCATGAGCTGGCCACCTAAACTCTCTCTTGGTAGTTAAGTGCACACAGGGAGTGATTATGGATTCCGAAGAGAATGTGACCGCTGCACGGGTGGACGATCAGACAGCGGAGAAGATCCGAGGCCTGGTCGAGAAGACCGTTTCCTGGCTGGCGGACGACGGTGGTAACGGCGGCGGTTCCGGCGGCAGCGAGTCATCCGAGTCGTCGGAGTCCAGCGAGTCATCCGAGTCCTCTGAGGGCGGGGAGGCGTTCTTCCTGCAGGAGGTACTCGCCTCCAATCCGCGTCCTGATGAGTGGGGCCCGCTGCTCGACGTCGCAGAGAAGCTCTCGGGTATCGTCACGCGGGGCCAGGCGGGCGGCCAGGACTGATGGGCGAGAAGCTGTCCGCGCTCCCGGAGAAGCTCGACCGGTACGCCCGGCTGACGGCCCTCGTGGATCTGGCCTCGTGCTCCGACAACAGCGAATCCTCCGAGTCCAGTGAGTCGTCGGAGTCCTCCGAATCCTCCGAGAACAGTGAGTCGAAGGAATCCTGCGAGGCCCTGCTTCTGGAGGCGGCCCTGCGGATCAATCCCGCGGCCGACGAGTGGGGTCCGGTCTTGGGCGAGGCCGAGCGCTCCGTGCGGGCCACGTTCGGTGGCTGACGGTTTCATCCCGGCGGAATCCCGGCCGGGCGTGCAGGACGTGATGGCAGCCCAGGCGTGGGATGTCGCCCGCGCCTTGGCCGACCGCGCGGTCGAGGAATCCGCTGAGGAGGAGCATGCTCGCGCTGATCGGTCACCGGGATGACGCTGTCTGTGACGCGCTGAAGCGCTTTGCGGACCGCGCTGGCGTTCCCGTCATGCAGGTGTGTGATCCGGCGAACTGGACAGCGACGGTTCACATGAAGGATGTCGGCAGAACGACCCTGCGCGCACCCGACGGCGCTCTGGTCACCGGCGCGGTCAACCGGGGTTTGCCACGGTCTGTGAACCTGTCCTCCGGCGAGGAATGCGACCTGCTGGCATCGTGGTGGGCCGCACTTGCCTTCCTCCCCGGCCGGGTCACCAACCGCCCCGACGCGCGAGCCTTTCTTCCGATCCCAGACGTGCCCGTGGGTACCCTGACGACCCGCCCCCGACCCAGCGACACGGGCAACGTCCACGACGCACACACTGGGCAGTTTCTCTACCGGTCCGCCGGAGATCATCTCGTGACGGACGTACCGGTCCTGAAGGTGACGCCGTTCGACCCGGCTACGGCCTGGCGGCTGATGCTCGTCGGTACCGATCTCATCGACATCTCCCTCCCGAGCGGCGGCCTGACAGCCCACGACCGGGAAGCCGGTACCACGATGATCCGCGAGCTGGGGGCTGCTCGCTCCGGCTTCGCTCTCATAGTGCTGGCCCGGAACAACGCTGGGAAGATGCACATCATCGCGATCAACCCGCTGCCGGCCCTGGCCCACTACGCAGGCCATGAGGAAGACGTTCACGCCGCCCTGATCGGGTGGATCACCCGGTGGTGATGTTCCTTGGCTCCGGCGCCGACCCGACCTTCCGCCACACCGTGACCGCCCTGGCCGAACGCGGCATCGACGGTGACATCATCGACCTCGGGCACCTGGTCCTCGCAGGCGACTTCACCCTACCCCTCGACAGCACCCCGGGAACGGTCCAGCTCGCAGGAGAGACCTTCCACCTCACCGCCCCGATGGTGACCCGCCTCATTGACATCTCCAGCGCCGCCCCCTCGAAGGAACTGGCGGAACGCGCCCGTGCCACCCAGACCAGCATTGCCCGATACCTGCGAACCCTCCCATGGGAACACGTCGTCGGCGCCCCCTGGGACAACTCCAATTTCAGTAAAATCTTCCAACTCTCCCTCGCTGGCGGTCGATCCTGGAGCATCCCTGAAACTCTTGTCACCAACGACCCGGACGCCGCCAGGGCGTTTACTCGCCGCCACGACGTCGTATACAAGGGAGCCAGCAGCTCAAAAACCTGGGCGAACGTTTTCCAACCGGCCGACGCCGCCCGGCTTCCCTTGCTCGCCCGAGCCCCCGCCCTGTTCCAGGAGAGGATCACCGGATTCGACGTACGCGTCCACGTCGTCGGCGACCAGGTGTTCGGCGAGGCTGTCTACACCGACAGCTGTGACTACCGCATCGACAAGAACGCAAAGTTCAAACCAATGACCGTACCTCCGGAAGTCGCAGCCGACTGCACGAATCTGACCCGTGCTATGAAACTCGTCCTATCAGGCATCGACTTCAAAGTGACCGGCGACGAGGAATGGTTCTTCCTCGAAGCCAACTCCTCACCTTGCTTCCAGGGCTACGACCGCCGGGCCGAAGGCGCAATCAGTGACGCACTCGCTGAACACCTCCGCACACTCTAGCCTGGCCGTTTCACTTGGGGACGGCTGGCTGTGGGGTAGAAACGCGAAAGTGCCTTCCTGGCCTGGAATGATGAACCTTGCTGAGGGGTCTGTTGTTCCAGTACTACAGCCGTGAGTCGCGATTGCGGTCTCTGCGGTCGCGGGTGATGGCTTTGGGGGCGCGGGTCTGGTGGGTGCGGCGCCAGAGGGATTGGCTGATGACGAGGGCGGCGGAGACCGGTGGCGGGGGCGCCGAGCAGGGCGGCGACCTGCTTGGTGGAGCCCTTGTGCTGCTTGACCAGGTAGCGCATCTGCGCACCCGCGCTGCGCGGGATCGGGCGCGTCCCGGCCGCCTGCGTGGCCCGCTCCAGACTGTCTCCGACGATGCCCATGGGTCCTCGAGCTCTTTCAACTTGGGCTTCAGCTGACAGCCTGAACGTCTGTGACCTGCAGGTAGGGGAGCCTCCCGTCACCCGATCGGTGGGCGACTTGAAAAGGCTCCCTACGCTTTCCTGCGGGATGTGGTGAGCCCTTCGTATGGTTGACCCGCCCGGGGGTGCCGGGTGTGGTTCAAAAGGCTCTGCCACTCGTGGCTTTCAGTGATTGGCCGCCCGGCGCCCCACGACGACTCGGCTGCCAATTAGGAATTGCGAATGATCGCTGAGTAGGGAATCGACAGCGAAGTCGTCTGTGGCAGGCAGCAGCACCGCACCGCACGGAGGCACCATATGACATCCATCTGGGCCGGTATCGACGCAGGTAAAACCCACCACCACTGCGTCGCGATCGACGAGAGCGGCCGCAGGCTGCTGTCCCGACGCGTCGCCAACGACGAGCCCGAACTCCTCGAGCTGCTTACCGACGTTCTGGCCTTGGGCGACGAGGTGACCTGGGGAATCGACCTGGCCGACGGCGGAGCCGCCCTGGCCATCACGATCCTTTTCAACCACGACCAGCCAGTGCACTACATCTCCGACCGAGCCATCCACCGCGCTTCCGAAAGCTACCGCGGTGAGGGCAAGACCGACGCCAAGGACGCCGCAGTCATCGCCGACCAGGTCCGCGTCCGCCGCGACCTGAACGTCATACGCGCCAGCGACGAAACCGTCACCGACCTCAAGATCCTGACCGGCCGTCGCATGGACCTCGTCGCCGACCGCACCCGCACCGTCAATCGGCTCCGCGCCCAGCTGACCGGGATCTTCCCTGGCCTGGAGCGGGCCCTGGACCTCACCAACACCGGCCCACTGGTCCTGCTTAGCGGGATCTGCGCAGGCCGCAGCGCCCAACTGCTTGGGAGATGGTGCCCTCGACGCCGGCACGGATCTTGTAGCGCTCTTTCCAGGCGTCGGTCTGCTGCTCGGTGCGGATACTGCGGATGGCATCGTGCTCGGTCTGCTGTTGCCGCAGCATGAGTTCCCGGCGGCGGCCAGCGGCTGAGCTGACGCAGTCCCGCAGGTGGGGGCAGGGGCCGCAGCGGCTGGCGGGGAACCTGACGCGGATGACGGGCAGGCCCTTGGAATCGTTGCGGGGATACCAGTCCGTTGCGGTGACCCCGCCGGGACAGGTCACCCGTCGGTTGTCCCAGTCAACGGTGAACGCATCCAGCGTGAAAACGCCCTTGGCCTGGGACGAGGTGTTCTTGACCAGCGGCCCGTGCAGCTCGACACCATGGCGGTCGCGGGCGGCCAGGACATGGGCGGCGGTGGGATACCCGGCATCCACCCAGTGCTCGGCGGGCAGGCAGTTGCGGGCTGCGAGAGAGGTGTGGATCTCCTCGTTCATCACGCTGTCCGCGACAGTCGCCACCGTGGTGGCCACGTTGGTGATCAGGTTCGGGACGTCGGTCTCGCCGCAGGTCTCGGTGAGATGGACCTTGTATCCGTCCCACATGGTGTCTCGTTTGACGCCGACACGGGCTTCGGGGTCATAGGGGTTGACCAGACGCGTCGCGCCCGGCGGCCGGTCTTTTGGGCCCCGCCGCGTCACCTCGCCGTCCACCCGGTGGAAGTGCTGGACCCAGACCTGACGCAGAACCTCGACCTCATCCAGCGAGCGGAGTGCCGCGGGGGCGCCGGCGCCGAAGACGGCTTCCAGAAGGTGTGTCCCGTCCCGGCCGATCCGCAGACCCACCTCGTCCCGCTTCGCGCGGGCCTTGGGGAACCGGGAGTCCTCGGCCCGGGTGGCGTAATGCCTGAACCAGTCCGGCTCCGCGATCTCGGACAACCATTCCGGAGCGGCCTGCGCGAGCGCGTTCAACGCCGCCCGCAGCGTCTCGGCCACCTGCTCCAGCCAGCACAGATCACGGGCCGCTGAGAGCACATGCGTGGCGTCCGTGCGGGCCCGGCCCGCGCTCTTGAGCAACCCCCTCTCCCGGGCGGCGGCCAGCACACCATCCAGCACCCGCCGCCCACCGTCCGGCCCGGCCAACCGGTCCCTGAACTCCGACAACACCGAGAAGTCGAAGCCGGGATCGTCGAGCTGGAGTCCGAGCGCGTACTTGAAGTCGATCCGCGCCCGCACCGCCTCCGCGGCCTGGCGGTCGGTCAGCCCCTCCACGAACTGGAGCACCGACACCAACGCCAGCCCGGCCGGTGACCAGGCGGGCCGGCCTCGTGAGGCGAACAGATCCGCGAAGTCCTCGTCGCGGAACATCGGCCCCAGCTCGTCTCGGACCCGGATCGCCAGACTCCCCTTCGGGAACGCCGCCCGGGCCACCCGCACCGTCTCCGCCGGAATCTCTCCCGGCCCCTTCGGCTGCATCGACATCGACACCCACCCCACACAACAACGTCGGTCCCCATGACCACAACCGGGTCATGGGGACCGACGTCACGCGAAGGGCCGAATAAACCAACAGCGTCCCTGCCGGGACGGCCCTCACGGTGGTGCCTGGTCAGATGCCGTGCTTTATAAGCGACATCACCTGGAGCACGAGGAACAGGATCGTGGAGAACATGCTGAGAGCCCCCTCGAAGCTCAGGCGGGCCCAGAACTCCTTCCAGGCAACGTTGAACTTCCGCCTCTGGCCCTCGGTGCCGGCCAGCTCAGTGTGCCTGGCCTGACCGATCTTGATCCGGGTGGCGGTGCGGTGCCACTCGTTGATCCGGACGAGCCCCACATTGCAGCCCAGCAGGAACCCGTGGAGCGGCTCGGTCTCGGGGATCTCGCTTCCGTGGAGCACGGAAGCAACGTCTCCGCGGCTGAGGACGATCCCCTTGTTGCGGGCGTTGGACCTGATCTCGACGGAGGTGAGCGCCTGCGTCTCCATCAGGTCCCGCAGGAGCTCGCGGAAGTCGTAGGCGGTCGTGCACAGCGCGAGCGCGGTGCTGACCGTCATGGCCTCCGACGGGCTCCAGGCGGTGGTCTGCTGCCGGCGCTCGACCTCCTCGCGGACGAGCTCGGCGACGCTCGACCGGCGCTGGCGGGGAACGCCACCGGCCTGGCGGCGCACAGTGGTCTCCGATTCGGCGGCCACCGCCTCACCCCGGCGGAGCTCGCCTTCCTCAGCGGCCAGCCACCGCCGCTTCCACACCTGCTCGTCCGCCTCGGGGTCGCAGCCGCTGATGAAAGCCCAGGTCACATCCCAGGTGGGCAGCTTCTTGCCGGACACCGCGCCCGACAGGGACGCGGTGGAGTAGTGCACGCGCTCGTTCAGGGCGGAGAAGGTCAGTCCCGCACCGTCCTTCAGGTCGCGCATGTGTTGATTGCCGTTCGAGATGAGCATGGGGTTGTCACTCCCGATGAGCATGTGGGGCGATGAGAATGCCCTGCCGGACGCAGTCCGGCAGGGCATTTGATGCTCACGGTGTCACTGGGATGGTCATGGTGCCGTTCGCGAGGGTGGTCATTCTTCGGTGACTTCGGCGACGGCGGCGCGGGCGGAGGATTCGTCGACGATGGACTTGTTGTCGGCGTAGGCGGAGAGCAGGGCCTGGACTGCGAGGTTGTTGACGGCGCGGGGGTAGCCGCGGGCGGTGTCGTGGATCAGAGTGATCGCGTCGTCGGAGAACAGGGTGTCGCTGCGGCCGGCGAGGGCGATGTGGTGGGCGAGGTAGCTGGTGGTCTCCTCGCCGGTCATGGGTGGCATGTTGTATCGGATCGCGATCCGCTGGTCGAGGGCGGCCAGCATGCCGAGTTTGATGTTGCGCCGCAGAGTCGGCTGACCGACGAGGAGGCAGGCCAGCGGGCTGGTGGAGTCCATGTCGTGGTTGGTGAGCATCCGTACTGCTTCCAGCTGCTCGTGATCAAGCAGGTGGGCTTCGTCGATGACCAGGACGGGGACGCGTCCGCGTTCGGCGTGTTCGGTGGCGAGTGCGTCTGAGGGGCCCCGCGTTTTCCGGACAGTGATCTGACTGTCTATTTCACGCGGCTATACACATCTCCGTGTATGCGGCGTGAACTTCTCGCGGTGGACGGTATCCGATGGCCGAGTGGAGGCGCTGGTGATTGTACCAGAGTTCGATGTATTGAGCGATGTCCTGTCGGGCGTCTTCTCGGGTCAGGTACGTGACGCGGGAAACCCGCTCATTTTTCAGGGCGCCGAAGAATGATTCCGCCATCGCATTATCCCAGCAGATGCCGGTGCGCCCGGATGACCGGCGGAGCCCGAACTGCTTCAGCGTCACCGCGAACTCGGCGGACATGTAGTTCGATCCGCGATCAGAGTGGAATATCGCACCATCGGCGAGTTTCCTGTTCCGTGCCGCCTTACGGATAGCCCGGGATATGAGAGGGGTCTGATAATGGTCGTCCATCGCGTAGCCGATGACTTCCTTGGTGCAGCAGTCGATGACCGTCGCGAGATAAAGCCAGCCTTCGCCGGTCTTGACATAGGTTATGTCGCCGACGAGTTTCTCGCCTGGCGCGTCGGCGGTGAAGTTCCGGCAGACGAGGTCGGGCACGTCGCCAGCCGCGGCCTGGGTGAGCGAGTGCCGCTTCGGCTTGGGCTGGCAGGGCACCAAGTCCAGCTCGCGCATCAGCAGGCGGACCAGTTCCGGGCCGGCGGTGTGGCCCCACCGGGCCAGCTGGGCGTGGACCCGCCGGTATCCGTACGTGCTGTCTGACATGCTGAACGCCTTCTTGATGAGCAGTTTCAATTCCTCGCGCCGTTCGCTCGTCGCAGATTCCGTACGAGCTCTCCAGTCGTAGTAGCCGGATCTGGAAACGCCGAGTCGTTCACACATGAACTCGACGTGATATACGTACTCCGCCGTGTCGAGTCGCATCTCATCGATGAACTCGTACTTGCCCGCTACCGGGGATCCTTCGCGAAGTACGCTGCGGCTTTTTTCAGGAAGGCGTTCTCCATCTCGACTTCCCGGATGCGACGCTCAAGTTCCTTCAGACGGGCTCGCTCATCGAGGGACAGATCAGCACCAGCAGGAGGTTCATTCTGCTGCTTGTGCTTTTTCACCCAGCCGCGGAGTGTCTCCGGATTGATTCTGAGTTCCCGGCCAACCTCGGTCACGGTCTTACGCGACCGCAGGGCGATCTGGACAGCTTCTTCCCGGAACTCCGGTGTGTACTTGCTGGGCGGTGCCACGTCCTGCTTCCTCATTTCCTGTTCAGGACAATCCTATTGGACGCCTGTCCGGAAACATCGGGGCACCTCA
>LJCW01000106.1 GCA_001298555.1 Actinobacteria bacterium OV450 | reverse complement strand
GAGGGGTGGTGGGTGGGCCGGCGCCGGTGAAGGCGGGCGCCGGATCGGCGCGGGGGAGTCGGAGGCGCCGATCCCGCGGACGGGGACGGCGGCGGGGCGGGGGTTCCGGGGAGCGGGGCGGGCACGGAGAAGACCCAGGCACACGCCAAAGCAGGCCAAGGGCAACGCCCGACAGGCTAAGGAAGACTTCAAGGACACTTTCCCCCTGACACCTGGCGCCCCGGCGCGCAGCCCTCTTCGGGCCCCGATCCCCCCGGGTCGGGGCCCGATCGCGTGCCAGGCGCCCGATCCATGCCAAGACGCTCGTACGACCGACGGCGACGCGGGTCCCCTCGGCATCAATGCCGTCCGAAGAACAGCTGCGTCGGGCCTCCAGTGGCACAGTCGGCGCTGCCCTCACCTGGCCTTCGGTAGTCGGCCATCGGCCGGCGCACAGCCATTCCCCCGCCGGCGGCCTCAAGGCCCCGCCGCACGCCCGGGGCCTTCCCGGACGCGAGAGGCGAGCCGACCGACACCCCTTGCACCGGACCGACGGGAGCGACGGCTAGTGCCGTGACCGCATAGGTTCGCCGGGTCGGCAGTCGTAGCGGTTGGATGTGCGGTGACGTCCGATCCGACCGCTGGCGGCGCGGTGGCCGAGCCCGTCCGTGTGCGCAGAGTTACCGATCAGAAGGCCCGGGACGGTGCGTCACGGACGGGAGTCTCGGTGGTCGACTGCCTGGCCTGGGGCCGATCACGCCATCGGTTCGTAGCTGTACACGCCGTCGTACGTCCCGCCCGGCGTGGCAGGGCTGTTCCTCACCTCGCACACGACCAAGTAGATGAGCAAGGCCAAAAGCGGGACGAGGCCACTGCCCGTACACCACCGTCCGGCGGTCGTCAGGTGCGAGTCCCCCGCAGGGCCGGTGCGCAGGTATTGGCCGATCAGGATGCTCACCACGCCGAGCATTGCGGCGCCCGCAAACTCCGGCAGCAGCCTGTCGGAGCTGTCCTTGACCGGCTTCGGACCCGTCTGCGAAGGTGCCTCTGACGGCGGCAGCGGGTCCCCGTCGCCAGTGGTGGCTCGCGTTACCACCCCGGCAACAGGCGACTGGCCTGCGGCTTCGCCGTCCTCACGCGTGACGGGACGCCGGTCGAGGGCGTACCCGACCCGCCGGCTCACCCTGGCAACCAGCGTGTCCTCCGCGTGCGGCCCCTGCTCCTCCTGGGCCGCTTCGGCCGCCGCGAGGTCCACCTGCAAACCCACCAGTGCCTCGCGCTGCCGAGCCGACTCCACGCGCAGCTGGTCGCGTTCGTGGCGCAAGGCTGTCGCCTCGGCGGCCGAGTCCTCCAGCTGGCCGCAGAGGGCGTTGATCTCGTCCCTCTGGTCGCGCAGGTCCCGGTGGAGGCGGGCTTCCTCGTCTTTCCCGGCCCGCAACTGCTTCTCGGCCTCGGCTCGGGCCTGGTGGAGGCGGGCGTCGGGGTCGGTGCGGTCGCGTCGGCGGGCGTCCTGCTCCTGGCGGAGCAGGGAGCTGAGGCGGGCAGTCTCCTCTTGGTGGTGCCGGCGCTGGGTATGCAGTTCGTCCCGGGCGGCGGCCAGGGCCTGGCTGGTGGTCTCGTGGCGGGCCAGAAGGTCGTCGTAGTCCGCCTGCTGCCGGCGGTGCTCCTCGGTCACCGCCGCCAGGCGCGCCTGGACACGGTCGTGGAGCAGGACGGTCTCCTCGTAGGCGTCGATGATCCTCAGGTGGTCGGCGAGGACCGGGTGCGCCTCTGCTAGGGCGGCGGTGTGCAGGCGCAGCACCTGGGCCCGGACTTCGTCGGTTACCTGGCAGAGCTGGATGATCGCCTCGATCGTGGAGCGCTGGGGAAGCCGTCCTCCCGAGAGGTTCAGCGACAGGGTCGAAGGGCTGATCTTCGCGCTGGAGGCGACGGTCTTGCTCTCCAGGCCCGCGGCCTCGATCAGGGATCGCAGGCACGTCAC
Organism: Actinobacteria bacterium OV450; assembly: GCA_001298555.1. GTDB lineage: Bacteria > Actinomycetota > Actinomycetes > Streptomycetales > Streptomycetaceae > Streptomyces. Next base: position 8,047 of record LJCW01000106.1, on the reverse strand, counting down.
GAGCGCCAGCTTGTGCGGATGCTTCTCGAACGCTCCGGGCTTCAGCTCATTCAACGGCCGGCGCGCCGGCCGAGCCGACCTGCCGTCGGCGGCTGCTCCGCCGGTTTCCCCCTCGGCAACACCCGTCATGCCCGTTCCCCCAGTTGACAGCCGCGGAAAGAAGATCGTTTCCCTTGGCGCACCCGGTGGCGGGACGCAACGCTCGAACCACACCCCGAGGAGTGCGGCCCGACGGCAGCCCGGCCGGGGTGAGAGGCCGCGACCTTCCATGTACTGAGGAGCACCATCATGACGATCCCTCCCGCCCCGCGCCGAAGCTTTCCCGTAGAACTCACCGCGTTCCTCGCGATCCTGGCCACCGGCATCACCCTCGTCCTCGTCGGCCACGTCTCCCCCGAAGCCCTCGCCGGCTACGCCTCCGCCCTCGCCGGCCTCCACGCCGCCTGGCACCACCGCCCCGCCCGAACGCAACCGGACTCATCACCCGACACCCCGCCCACGGTGGCTGGGGACGGCACGCGTCCCCAGCCACCGTCAGCAGACCGGAACTGACCGGTCCGTATTGGTCGGTGGATTCTGGCCCGGGGCGTCCCCGTTCATGAACGTGTTCGCCACCGCGTAGTAGCTGCCGCTCCACGGGCTGGTGACGATCCGGTACCACCAGCCGTCCGGATTCGCCGAGTCGATCTCGGGCGCCAGCACCCGGCACTCCACGTCCACCCAGGCATGGGCAGGGACCCGCTCACCGGGCTCCTTCGCGCCGTGCGGGTTACGGAAGGTCGGCGAGCCGTGGCTGCCGCTCTGCTCACGGATCGTGTGCTTGACAGGCGTCGGGGGCTTGGGCGCGGCCGGCTGGGCAGGTGCCGGGTCCGGCGCCTTGACCGTGGGGGCGACAGACGCCGGCGGTTTGGCGGGTACGGGCGTCTGGGATGGGGCGTTGGCGGGCTCCGGTTCCGGGTCGGGCGGAGCCGGGGCCGGGGCCGGCGGGTGAAGTTCGAGCCAGCGCTGGGCCGTGCACTCCGGCGTGATGATCTGCTCGGAGACCGGGATCAGGGCCGAGTAGACGTAGCCCTCCTCGCCGGGCTTCGGGCTGCCGGGCGCCTGGATCACGTAGAACCAGCGCTTGTGGTCGGCCGGATAGCCGTCCGGCGCCACGCTGCTGTCGAGCCAGCACCACAGCTGCACCGGCGTCCCGTCCGGCACGGAGACGATGGTCGATTCGGGGCAGTCGTGGGTGCCGTACGGGTTCGGGCCGGGACACGGGCGGATCTTGACCTGGTCGCCGGGGCTGTCGGACTTCACCCGGCTCACCCCCGAGGTCCGGGTGACCTCCGGCTGGGGCTTGGCGCCCGGCTTGCCGACCAAGTCGACGTCAACCTTGTCGGGGTGGGCCGGGGCACGGTCGGCAGCCAGGTAGCCGATCCCCGCGGCGGCGGCCGCGATCACGGTCACCGCCGCGGCGCTGAGCGCCAGCCTGCGTCGCCGCTTCGGGGCTGGAGCAGACCGGGAATCGGGTGTCATGGGCGTTCCCTTCACTGGTGAAGCTGTGCTGGAGCGAGCAATCAGCAGGCGGGCAGGGAGTCCTTGCCGGTGTCCACGTAAACGGCGGGGATGTATTCGCCGGTGGACATGCGGTACCACAGGCCGTTGCGCGCGGCCGGGCCGTGGTAGTCGCCCAAGGGGACGGCGCGCCCGGCGACCTGGCACAGCACGACGATGTCCTGGCCGATGTCGTAGCCGTGTCCTGTAGCCGACTGCCGGCCATGGTCGGTGTCGGCGTAGTCGGCGTACACCTGTACGACCGTGGAGCCGCCGTTGTCGGACCAGGCGATGCGCGAGACGTACCGGCCGGGCTTCGAGTCGGTCGCCGGGTCCACGACGGGCGGCTTCGGACTTGGGGGCGACGTCTTCGGCGTCAGGGGCGTGGCCGAGGGCTGGGCCGCGGGGGTGGGGTTACCACCGGCTCCCGCGACACCGCCTGCGGCCTGGCCTGGGTTCCCGCCGGGCCCGGAACTCGCAGCCGTGTCAGTGCCGCTCGCGGCCGGGGGCGCCGACGCGGAGGCCGAGGCCGAGGCCGGCGAACCCGGAGTGACCGGCGCCGAGATACTGGCATGCGGCGCCGCCCCAGCGGAGTTCCCCTCGCCCTTCGCGTCGCCGAACCCCCGCAGGACCACGACCCCGCATCCGATGGTCCCCACGACGGCAACCGCCGCGGCTACGGCGACGAGGCGCTTGCGGCGGTTCGCCGCATCCGAGCCTTCGGCCGTCTCGCCCGCGACGGTCTCGATGACGGCCGTCTCGCCTCTCCCGTCAAGGGGTGAGCCCGTGGCCGGCCCTCCCACCGTGTCCTCGGCTCTGTTCCCCGCCTCTTCACGGGCCGCGGCGGACACGGGGACCGGTCCGGACGCCGGTGACGCATCAAGCCCGGCGGCAAGGACGGGATCAGAGACCGGTGCCGCCGCCGTGGACCCAGGGTCGGGCTCGACGAGGAACACCTCTGCCGGGTCCGACGGCAGCTCCGGGAAACGCGGGCCGGGGTCGCCTCCGCACAGCCGGTAGGCCGCAGCCCAGTCGGCCACGATCACGCTGGCGTTCTCATAGCCCTGATGAGTGAGGCAGATCCGGACCACCAGCTCGACCTTGAGCCAGTCCGGCCGCGTGTCGGGCAGCTGCCGGTCCAGCAGAAGACTGAACGTGCCCGGGCTCGCGTACCCGCGGAGGTGGGGGTTCTTCTTGGCTATCTCGTAGCTCAGCTCGGGCAGCTCCTCGAAGACCGGACCCGCCTCCCGCAGTGTGCGCAGGGCTCTGCGGTAGCCCTTCCAGTCCCGCGCCGCATCTAACTGTTCCCGCCAAGTTCCCATCCGTGTCGCCCCTTTCGCGACCGTTCCGAGCAACCAGCATCCCGTACACCCCGGATGTCGCGTTCAGTGGGCTATACACCCTGATGTCGATCTTGTGCACCGGATGTACATTTACGCCTTTGACCTGGGTGAACGCCGTGTACGGCGGGCTAGAAACATTCAAGAACGATCTTGCTCTCGAAGAGCACGCGGCGGGGGGCTTGTCTGGTGCCAGACCGCTCCGCACGGACGGTCAGGGGACCAGAGAGGACCAGCCACCCATGGCCGTCACCATCCCGCCCGCCACGGGCCCGACGAAGACCGAGAAGGTCATGGCGATCATCATCGCCATCCTCAGCGCGATCATCGCCGCCTTCGTCGCCTACATGCTCACCCGCCACCTCGGCGGCACCCCGCTCGCGGGAGTCGGCTTCTCCGGCGGCTCCTTCACCGCGACCCTGGCGATCGTCGTCGGCATCGAGAAGGAACTCGACCTCCTCTGACCCACGACCACTCAGCGGCACTCGACACCCAGCAGCGCTCGGCCCCTTCGAGGGGTACCGAGCGCCGCTGTCTGCTTATGTCCCCCGGCAGGGCCCACTGGGTCTGCCGGGGGCCACTCGGCTAGAGCCCGTCTCCTTAGCCTCTTTGCGTGTCGACGTCAACACGTTGGGTGATTCACTGCGGGGGCGCGTGCTGGCTTTGTACGGTGACTGCATGCCATTGATCAAGTTCATGCCGCACGAAGAGCTCTGCCCCGAGGGCTTGTCCATCGAGGTAGAGACCGGCACCAACGTGCTCGAACTAGCCCATGCTCACAACATCAAGATCGAGTCGGCGTGCGGGGGCGTGAAGGCTTGCACGACATGCCACGTAGTGGTTCGGCAGGGCTTCGACTCCCTGGAGGGAGCTGACGATGGCGAAGAGGACATGCTGAATAGATCGTGGGGACTCGAAGCGCAGTCACGGCTGGGCTGTCAGGTCGCTGTCGGAGAAAAAGACCTCGTCATCGAACTTCCAAGTACTCCCTGAAGCACGCTGCGGAAGCACCTCAGTGATCCATCAAGAGCGGGCTATCGGCGGGTCCAGATGAGGATCGTGGCGAGGTGAAGTGCAGCTTGATAGGCGAGGGCAAGCTTGTCTGCTCGCATCGCCAGGCCGCGCCACTGCTTGAGTCGGGCGATGCACCGCTCGACGGCATTGCGCTCCTGGTACGTCTCGGCGTCGAAGCCGGGCGGGCGGGCTCCGGCGCGGCCTCGCCGCAGGCGGTGGCCAATCTGGTCGGCGGGCTGCGGGATGACCGCACGGATGCCGCGACGACGGAGGTGCCTGCGGATCGCGCGTGAGGAGTAGGTGCGGTCCGCAAGGACGACCACAGGACGGGTTCTTGGCCTTCCCGAGTCCGCTCCGCGGAATCCGGATTCCCGCCATGACCGCCTCGAAGGCCGGCGCGTCACCAGCCTGGCCAGCTGTGACGATGATGGACAGGGGCTGTGCACGGCTGTCACTGGCCAAGTGAACCTTCGTGCTCAAGCCACCACGGGAGCGTCCGAGCGCGTGGTCCTCGGGCTCGGACCGGCCGAGCGCCCCCATTTCCTGGCTCCGGCCGAATGCTGATGAGCCCGGCAGACAGTGGAGTCCACCGAGACTGTCCAGCCCACGTCGTCATCGGCATCCGCCAATGCAAGTACCGTCGCGAGGACCCGTTCCCATGTGCCGTCCACGGCCCACCTGATCAGCCGTTTGTGGGCGGTCTGAAAAGGCCCTAGCTCTCCTGGCAGGGCGCGCCGGGGTGAGCAGGTGCGGTACTTCCACGCGATGGCTTCCAGGGTCCTGCGGTGGTCGGCCCACCGTCGTCCCCGGACCGGGTTGGCCGGCATTAGCGGCTCGATCCGGTCCCACATCGCATCGCTGATCACCGACCGGACTAACATATCCGATCAACTAACCAACCGTTCAAAGAGACACGCTCTAGCGGCCCAACAAGCGCCCCAAGAAGCCCAGCGACAAGCCCTGACAACCCAGATCCATCGCCCGCAGGAGTGTCGATGCGGCTGGTCAACAGCCCACCGGCGCTCCTGCCCCATTGTCATTGCCTCGTGAAAGGCTGCCCGGCGACACCAAGACATGGACGGAGAGCTGGCGGCATGGGTTTCGATGGCGAAGTCTGGCGACTGATGTGGCAGGAGGAGCTGCTCGGCGAGATCGTGATCAACGAGGCCGACTTTCCATGGCTCAACGGACGCTTCGATCCCACGCCGACGTTCGGGGAGGTGAAGCCGTGGTTCGACGAGTCGCTGGCCCTCATGGACGCGGAGGAGTACGAGCGGTTCGACGACTCCTACGACCGGATCGCGGACAGCTTGTCGCTCGTGGCACCGTCAGGTCCGGTCGCGGAGTTCCTCCTCCACATCAGTGACGGTCGGGCTTGGTTCAGGTGGAGTGACGAACCGTTCGATGATGTCTGAGCACGCCAGGCCTTGAAGAATGTCGTGACCACAGCCCCTGGGGAATTGCGCCGTCGTCGACCCGGCGCCGGGCAGCACGGTGCGCGCCGGACGTCAGGTCTGTTCGATCTCCGCCATCAGCAGCCGCAGTGTGAGGGAGTGCCGCTCCGGCGGCAGGGCTTCCAGGGCTGTGCGGGCGTAGGCGGTCCCGCCCGGCAGGTCTCCGGACCGGGCGAGCATGAGTGCCCGGTGCAGTTCCAGGTGCGTCGCGAACCGGGGCAGTTCTGCCGGGAGCTCCCGGCGCGCGGCTTCCTGGGCTTGCACCGCTCCCCGCTCGTCTCCCAGACGGGCCAGGAGGAGCGAGAGGAAGACGTTCATCCGCCACCAGGGCACGGCGTAGTCGCTGGTCTGTGCGTGGGATCCCGCCTTGTCGAACAGGCGCCGGCCCCGGTCGGCCAGGTGGAGCGCCGTTGCCCGGTCCCCGCGGATCGCCGCCGTGTGCGCTTTGCCCATGATCGCGTTCAGCAAGCCAAGGGAGGGGCGCTGCGATATCGCCATGGCCTGGTCGGCCAGGACGTCGGCCACCCCCAGACAGGCACCCTCGTACCCCAGGGCAATGGCGGCGCGGCCCCGCACCCAGACCCGCGTATCGTCGTCGCCGGACTCATCTGCGGCGGTTGCCGCCATGCGGTACCAGTGCACGGCCCGGGCTCCGTCGGCTCCGGGGAAGGTCTTCGCGTAGAGGGTCATCAGGCGAGAGGCGACGGACCATAGGCGGGGGTCGTCGAGTTGCTGCTGCACCGTGACCAGTTCACCGGAAACCCGGCGTTGGATGTCGGCTGCGCCCATCGACATGTATTCGGTGCCGTACGTCGCCAGCTTGGCTTCCCACTCGTCCGCGGACGGCCCGCCGCTGGACCGTGCGGCGAATCCTGCGCTGATCAGGTCAGAGGCGACGACAGGGGCGATCGCGGCGCCGGCCACGTCGGTCAGGAACTCGCGTCGGTCCACTTCACCCTCAAGTACGGCCAGAGGAACATCGAGCACGGCAGACAGCGCAGCTAGATAGAACGGGCCGGGTCTGACCTTGGACCGCTCCCAGTTGCTCACATACTCCCGGGTCAGCGTCGTGCCGTGAACCTTGTTGATCTCCGACGCCAGCCGCCCCTGACTCCACCCGCGAGCCTTGCGGAGATCCCGGATCAACTCCCCGATTCCCATACGGCCATCTTGCTACCAGCGCTGCCACTAGACAGATGGATTCAGCAGCTTGGGGCCCCCTTGCCACCTAGGATCACACTAGGCCGAGGCGCCCAGCGGCGAGACCATACCCAGCACCAGGGGCAACGCGGAGGTAGGCATGGCAACGCCAGCACAGCAGGAAGTCACCACGTCGCAACGCCCGCCGTCTCCCCACCGCCCCTGTGCACTTCACCGCCGGCTGGAGGCCGATCTACAGGTGGCCGAACGCGTCGCAAACTTTGAAGCAGCCGCAACGCTGCGCCGCGAACTGCGCAACCACTCCTGCGACACCTGACCCCCACGCCAAAGGCCAGGACCCCGGATCGACGGATCCGCTCTCGGCTCGCGCACAGCGCCTCCTACATCGCAGAGGCCGGCGTGAGGGCCGGATACCGGACCGTGCTCGTGAAACTGGCCGTGGCCCAGGCGGCCAGCCGTCCAAGCCCGGCCTAAAGAGCGTGTTATCCCGTCCGCTGGTGTTTGGTAAGTCGCCCGATGCCGTATTCGTGGAGGCCAGGTAGGGACCGGGCCTGCACGCCGCCGCCAGGTCCTGGGCACGAGCCTCGTGTACGAGTCGGATCTGATACGGATCGCCGATGGCCAACGCTCCAGGCAACGGGGTCGTCGGGCCGAGCGGGGCGGAGGCTAGAGCATAGGGATGGAGGAAGTCGGCGCCGCGGCCGCTCCAGGCCAGCGGACTGACCCTTCAAGAAACCTAGGCTGTCGCTGTCAGAGGGACAGAGTTACCACCCAGTAGTCGTACTCCTCCGCGGTGACGCCGCAGATGAGGCCGCCGGATGAGGAGCGGGCGATGAATTCGATTCGGCCCTGGTCGTCGAGGAGGCGGGATACATCGGCTGTTTCCGTCAGCCGCACGCGGACCCAGCCGACCGCAGCACTGCCGGTCACTACCGCCGTGAGGAGGAACGTCCCGTCTGCGCCGATGACCCCGGTCTGACGGGCGTGGTCGAGCCACAGCTGGTGGACCCCTCCGAGCTCGCCCTTCAAGGGAAAGGTTGCACTGGGCTCCACGCCGAAGCCCGCCATCGCGCGCCAGGCGGCGTCGACCGACGGACCGAGGTCATTGCCCTCGACGGCTTCCACCTCGAGGCCGCTCCTCCGAATGAGCTCGATGAGGTTGTGCTCGCTTGTGGGCACTCATTTCTCCTCTTCGGACCGCAGCTTGAACGGGTTGCTCTTCTCGCCCATGGGCGGGCACGGGCTGAGGCCCAGCGGATCGGACCAGGTGTGCGGGTTGGAGACGTAGGCAACCGGATTGGGCGCTGGGCCGTGGCCCAGGCGGCCGGCCGTCCAAGCCTGTCTTACTCCGTCGCTGGGGCGGCGCCGTGCCGGCGAAGGTCTTGCACCGCCAAGGCCGCACCACGGCCATCGACCACAATGGTATAAAACTGCCGGACGTTGGTTACACATGGGTCTCCGACCGTGACGGAGATTTGCCATGCCCCCTTCGATGCAACAGCAGCAGGACCGCCAGGCCCAACGGCGTCTGGCGGTCCT
>LJCW01000105.1 GCA_001298555.1 Actinobacteria bacterium OV450 | reverse complement strand
CGCCTCGGCGCTGCGGGTGGCGACGGCGCCGCCCCCGGCGAGGTCGCCGCGGGCCACGGCGTCGGTGACCCTGGCCAGCAGGCGTGCGTACTCCTCCCGGTCGGCGGCGCCGATCGCCCGGGCGCCCCGGTTGTGCGCGACGGTGTCGACCTGGCCGCCCTCGTCGTGGGCGACGACGGTGAGGGGCGGCAGCACCCCGAGGCGGCGGCCCAGGCGCACCTCTCGGTGGTGGAAGGCGACGATCTCGTCGTACATGACCCCGTCGGCCGGTTCGATGCCGCGCAGGAAGTCCTCCGTCTCGGCCGGGGTGAAGGCGCGTCCGTGGGCGGCCCCGACGGCCCGTACGGTGGCGACCAGGTCGGCGGAGGAACTGGCGAGGCCCTTGCCCTCGGGCAGGTCCCCGGCGACCTCCAGCAGGCCGCCGTCCGCCGTGCCGAGGGCGGCCAGAACGGCCTCGGCGACACGGCGGGACTTGGCCTTGTGCGCCGGGCGCACCCGGACCCCGCGGCGGCCGGGCTGGGGGTGGAACACGGCAGTGGCCCAGCGGGCGAGGGGGAAGGTGACCAGGAAGTCCCCCTGCGGGTGGGGCAGGGCGCCCTGGAGCAGTTCGCCGAAGGTGCCGAAGGCGCTGCCGGAGCCGGGGCCGACGGGGACGGCGGTCGCCCCATCGACGGTGTCAGTGGGCGTGCTGTACGCGGGTGCGGGTGTCATCGCCGTCCTCCTCGTGGGTCTTGTCGCCGGGCGCTCCGTACAGGGCGCGGTCGCCCTCCTCGGCGCCCGCGCGGAGCGCGGCGGCGCGCGCCTGCCAGTCGGCGCGCAGCTGTTCGTACGTCTCCTGCTGGCTGCGCAGGACCGCGCGGACGGCGTCGGGGCGGGCCGACCCGGCGGACACCATGCGCTCCAGGCCCCGGTCGACGTCGAAGGCCTCGTCGAGGAGCCGGGCGGGGTCGGCGAGGGTGATGCCGTGTCCGGCGGCCGCCTCGGCCAGCAGGGCGGGTTCGCCCGGGGCGGGGGCGGCGCCCGCCGTCGCGGCGAGCACGACGTACTTCCCGGCGACGACCTGGGCGGTGCGCCAGGGCACCCCTTCGGTGAGGCAGAGGGCGTTGGCGAGGCTGAAGCCGCCGAGGAACTCGCGCTCGCACACCTGGCGCATGCGGTCGGCGCGGAAGGTCAGCCTGCGCAGTACCTCGGTGAGGAGGCGGACGGTGCCGTGGGCCGAGTCGAAGGCGTTCAGCAGGTGGGTGCCGGCCTCCTTGGACACCTCGACGAGGTTGCAGAAGGGGGTGTTGCGCTGGCCCAGGAGCACGTCGAAGTGGAAGGCCGTCAGGTGGGCGGTGCGCCCCCGGATGCGCTCCAGGACCGGGTAGTTCTTCTTCTGCGGCATGGCGGAGGAGATGCCGGACAGTTCGTCGGGCAGTTCGATGAACCCGTACTCGCTGCCACCCCAGGTGAGCAGGTCGGTGGTGAAGCGGCTCAGCGCGGTGCCCAGCAGGCTGAGTTCCGCGGTCAGTTCGGCGCTCCAGCGGCGCGAGGCCACGGCGGTCAGGGCATGGGGCTGCGGCCGGGAGAAGCCGAGCAGCCGGGCCATCCGGTCGCGGTCCCAGGGCAGTTCCTGTCCGGCCATGGCGCCGGCGCCGAGCGGGCAGGCGTCGATGCCGTCGTACGCGTTCAGCAGCCGGGCATGGGTGTGCAGCAGGTGCTCGGAGAGCGCGGCGAGGTGGAAGCCGGGGGTGATGATCTGGGCGGCCTGGAAGTGGGTGTACCCCGGCATGGGCAGATCGCAGGTCTCCTGGGCCAACTTGTGCACCATCGAGCTGAGTTCGAGGAGCGCGCTTGCGAAGCGGGCGAGCTGGTCGCGGCCGTACATCACCTGGGCGCAGGCCTGGAGGTCGTTGCGGCTGCGGTCGGCGTGCCAGTGCGTGACCGGGGCGGGCAGGCCCGCCTCGACGTGCCCTTCGAGGGCGAAGGCGATGTCCGACATGTTGGCGCCGGGCTGCGCGCTGAGGGTGTCGGACCCTACGGCGTCCAGCAGGGCGGCGATCCGGTGGGCCTCCTCGGCGGTGATGAGGTCCATGCGGACGTATTCGGCGGCCAGGGTCTTCTCGATGGCGACGTAGTGGCGCAGCAGGTGGCGGGACTCGAATGCGAACTGGGGGGCGAGCACTTCGTCGTGGAGGAGTTCGGCGGGACCGCCGCGGATCCGGCCGCTCAGCTCGGGGGCGGGCCCCGGGGTGTCACTCGTCACGTGGTGTGTTCCGTTTCCTGTTCTGGGCGGGGTGCGGGGGCATGCCGGGGCACGCCTCGTCGGCGCACGGCGCGCGAAGGGCTGGGGCGGGGTGGGAGGGCCAGGGGTGTCTTGTCGGTCGGGGCGAGCCCGGACCGATCGGCAAGACACCCCCTACGGGCGCCCCGGGCGGGCCGGGGCTGCTGTTCAGCGGTGGTCGGCCTCGGCGAGGGCGGTGCGCAGCAGGGCGGCGGCCGCGGTGCTGTGCGGCGGCCGCATCAGCCCGTAGTGGTCGGTGGCGGCGTCGTGGCGGGGGGGGGCCGCCCCGGCCCGGCCCGCCCCTCGGGCGGCGGCGGGCTCCCGGGCCCCGGTCGTGCTCTGGAGGAAGAGGACCGGGCAGGGGGCGGCCGGGGGCTCGTACGCGGCTGCGGCGCGGATCCCGGTGCGGAAGACCGCGTGGTGCCGGGCGAGGTCGCGCGGGTCCAGGCCGGGGGCGAAGCCCTCGCGTTCGACGTGCTCGGCGAGGACGGCGAGCCGGGCGGGGGTGTCGGCGACGCTCCGCAGGGCGCTCCGCAGCACGGACAGGCTCTCGTCGGTGGGGTCGAACCCTGCGGAGCGGGCCAGGTCCTCGTGGAACCACTCCAGCAGCTCGTTCTCGTCGTCGGGGACGTGGCCGGGCTCCGGGTAGCCGGTGTCCAGCAGTGCGAGGGTCGCCACCTCCTGTCCGGCGGCGCGCAGTTGGACCGCCATCTCGTAGGCGAGGAGCCCGCCGAAGGACCATCCGGCCAGGTGGTAGGGGCCGGTGGGGCGGATCCGGCGCAGGGCCTCCAGGTGGGCGGCGGCCAGCTCTTCGACGGTGGCGTCGGGCGTGGCGTCGGGCGTGGCGTCGGATGCCGGTTCGGGGTCGGTCGGTCCGGGCGCGGTCAGCCCGAGCACCGGTCGCTCGGGGCCCAGTTCGGCGGTCAGGGCGCGGTAGCACAGGACGTTGCCGCCGATCGGGTGGACCAGGACGAGCGGGTCGAGGGTGCCCTCGGTCCGCAGGTGCACCACCGTGTCCGCGGCCGCCTCGACGTGGCGGCCGCGCAGCAGCGCGGCCTGCCGGGCGACGGTCGGGTGCTCCAGGACGGCCGAGACGCCGAGGCGTTCGCCGAAGGCCTGGTTGATCCGGCCGATCAGGCGCAGGGCGTCGATGGAGTGCCCGCCGGAATCGAAGAAGTCGTCGTGGACACCGACCGGGCCGGCGGCCAGGAGGTGCTCCCAGATCCCGGCGAGGCGGGATTCGAGGGCGTCGCGGGGCGGGGTCGGCTCTGCACCGCCCCGCAGGCCCGCGGGGTGCGGATCGGGCAGCGCGGCACGGTCCAGCTTGCCGTTGGCGGTCAGTGGGAGGGCCGTCAGGCACACCCAGGCGGAGGGGACCATGTACTCGGGGAGCCGCTCCCGGGCGTGGCGGGCCAGTTCGCCCGGTTCGGGCGCGGAGGCGGGGGCCGGGGCGGTCTCCGGGGCGGCCGCCTCGGGGACGAAGTAGCCGACGAGGCGTTCGCCGCGGGGCAGGACCGCGCAGTCGCGCACGCCGGGGTGTTCGGCGAGGACGGCCTCGATCTCCCCGGGCTCGACGCGGAATCCGCGGATCTTGAGCTGGTGGTCGGTGCGGCCCGCGTACTCCAGGGCTCCGTCGGGGCGGTGCCGGGCCAGGTCGCCGGTCCGGTAGAGGCGCCGGGTGGTGCCGTCCGGGCCGGTGTGCTCGATGAACCGCTCGGCCGTCAGCTCGGGTCGTCCGTGGTAGCCGTCGGCGAGGCCGACACCTTCGAGGAAGAGCTCACCGGTGACACCGAGGGGGACCTCGGCCAGGCGGCGGTCCAGGACGTGGGTGCGCATGTTGGCGATGGGCCGGCCGATGGGCACGGTGTCGCCGCCGTCCGGCCGGCACTGCCAGTAGGTGACGTCGACGGCCGCCTCGGTGGGCCCGTAGAGGTTGTGCAGCTCGACGCCGGGCAGCCGCTCGAAGAACCTGCGCTGGACCTCGTACGGCAGGGCCTCGCCGCTGCAGACCACCCGGGTGAGGCCGGCCGCGCCGGCCACGGCCGCGGGGTCGTCGAGGAAGACGCTGAGCATCGACGGGACGAAGTGCACCGTGCTGACGCGGTCGGCCCGGATCAGTCCGGCCAGGTAGCCGGGGTCGCGCTGGCCGCCGGGGCGGGCGAGGACCAGGGTGGCGCCGGTGAGCAGCGGCCAGAACAGCTCCCACACGGAGACGTCGAAGGTGTACGGCGTCTTGTGCAGCACCCGCTCCCCCGGGGTCAGCCCGTATGCGTCCTGCATCCACAGCAGCCTGTTGGCGATGGCGCGGTGCGAGACCACGACCCCCTTGGGCTTTCCGGTGGATCCCGAGGTGAAGATCATGTACGCCGGGTCGGACGGCTCGGGCGCCCGGGCGGGACCCGCGGTGCCCGTCGCGGCCTCCTCCGGTCGCAGGACGGTGACCCCGGATCCCTCCAGCCGCTCCGCCCACGCGCCCTCGGCGACCACCAGGCCGATGCCGGATTCGGCGAGCAACGACCGTACGCGCGGCGCCGGGTGTTCCGGGTCCAGCGGGACGTAGGCGGCGCCGGACTTGAGGACGGCGAGGAGTACGACGGGCAGGGCCAGGGAGCGTTCCAGCAGCAGGCCCACGAAGGTGCCGGGGCCGGCGCCCCGTTCCCGCAGTGCCGCACACAGCCGCTCGGCCTCGGTGTCGAGGGTGCGGTAGGTCAGCTCGGCGCCCTCGAAGCGGACGGCGGGGGCGTCCGGGGTGCGGTCGCGCTGCGCGTCGATCAGCCGGGTCAGGCTGTGCGGCTGCGGGTAGTCGACGGCGGTCCGGTTCCAGTCGGCGTAGCGGTGGTGTTCGGCCTCGGACAGCAGGTCGGCGGCCGTGCAGTCACGGTCCGGGGACTCGGCGAGGTCGCGCAGGGCGGCCGTGTAGGAGGCGTGCGCGCTCGCCATCTGCTCCTCGGAGAACTGGGCCGCGTCGTAGCGCAGGCCGAGTTCGAGCAGGGCGCCGTCGGGGCTGCGGGAGAACTCGGCGCCGAAGGCGAAGTCGGTGCCGGCCTCTCCGATCTCCTCCAGCACGGTGAACGCGCCGTCGGCCGGCCCGTCCTGCTCCACGTGGAAGTGGGTGTAGTTGAAGAAGGTCTCGAAGAGCGGGCCGCCCCCGGACAGGCGCTGGATCTCGGCGAGCGGGAAGCGGCGGTGCGCGTGCAGTTCCGCCTCCACGGCGGCGACGTGCCCGACCAGGCCGCGCCAGCTGAGCCCGCTGACCGTGACGCTCAGCGGCAGGGTGTTCAGGAAGACGCCGACGACCTTGTCGCCGTCGGTCTCCTCGACGCGGCCGTTGTGGACCACTCCGGTGGTGACCGCGTCGCCGCCGCCCAGCAGGGCCATGGCCCTCAGGTGGGCGGCGAGCAGGACGGTGCGCAGCGGTACGCCGCATGCGGCGGCCAGGGTGGTGAGCCGGGCATGCAGTTCCTCGGGCAGGGGCGCGAGGTACCAGGACATCCGGGCGGGTCCGCCGGTCGCCGCCGGGCGGGCCAGCTTGGTGGCGGGGGCGTCGGCGGCCTTGCCGGTCCAGAAGGCGCGCTGCCCGGGGTCGGCCAGCGCGGCCCGTTCGAGTGCGACGAAGGACGCGAACCGGGAGCGGGGGCCGGCCTGCGGGGAGGGGCCGTCCGCGGGGGTCCGGGCGGCGAGCGCCTCGGTGTAGCAGGAGGCGAGTTCGGTGAGGAGGGAACGTTCGCTCCAGCCGTCGAGGACGGCGTGGTGCTCGGCGACGAAGAGCTGGAGCCGGGTGTCGGAGAGCCGTTGGACGTGGAACCGGATCAGCGGGGGCCGGTCCCAGTCGAAGGGCCGGTCGCGCTCGGCGGCGTAGCGGGCGGCGACGGCGGTGCGCTGCGCCTCGGCGTCGAGGCCGTACAGGTCCTCGAAGGTGAGCTCCGGGCGGGCGCCGCGGTGGACGAGTTGGAGGGGCTCGGTGAATCCGTGCGGGTCGAAGGAGGTGCGCAGCATCTCGTGCCGGGCCGCGAGGACCTCGACGGTGGTCCGCCAGGCGTCCTCGGAGAAGGGCGCTTCGATCAGGTACGAGGCCACGTTGTGGTAGACGCGTCCGCCGGCCGACGGCAGGTCGCTGTGGTAGAGCATGCCGGCCTGGAGCCGGGTCATCGGGTAGGCGTCCTCCAGTCCCTCGGGCAGGGCGGCGCGGTCCGCGGGGGTCAGCAGCGCGAACGGCTCGTACGGGGCAACGGCTGCGGCCGCGGCCCGGTCCCGCGGGGTGACGTGCGGGGCGAGGCCGCGGACCGTCGAGGAGCTCATGAGGTCGGCGACGGTGAGGTCGAGGCCTCGTTCGCGGACCCGGGCGAGCACCTGGAGGGAGCGGATGGAGTCCCCGCCGAGGGCGAACCAGTTGTCCAGGGCCCCGACCCGTTCGTGCCCGAGGACCTGGGCGAAGACCTCGGTGAGCGCGGTCTCGACGGGCCCGCGGGGTGCCTCGTAGGCGGCGGTGGGGGTGCGGCCGGCCGAGCCGGGGGCGGGCAGCCGGCGCCGGTCGGTCTTGCCGTTGGCGGTCAGCGGGAAGGCGGGCAGGGTGACGAAGGCACCGGGGATCATGTAGCCGGGCAGCCGCCGGGCGAGGTGCTCGCGCATCTCCTCGACGGTGGGGCCCGCCCCGTCGTCGGCCCCGGTCACGGCCAGGTAGCCGACCAGGACGTCGTTCCCCGCGGGGTCCGGTGCGACGAGTGCGACCGCGGCGTCGACGAGGGGGTGGGCGGCCAGGGCGGCCTCGACCTCGCCGAGTTCGATCCGGAAGCCGCGCAGTTTGACCTGGTGGTCGATGCGGCCGAGGTACTCCAGGTCCCCGTCGGGCAAGGCCCGCGCCAGGTCTCCGGTGCGGTAGAGCCGCTCACCGGCCGAGGGCCCGGCGGGTGCGTCGGCGACACCGTCGGCGAGCCCGGTGGGGAAGCGCTCGGCGGTGAGTTCGGGACGGCGCAGGTAGCCGCGGGCCAGGCCCGCTCCGGCGACGTACAGCTCCCCGACGGCGCCGCGCGGGACGGTCCGGCCGCGCGCGTCGAGCAGGTGCAGGCGCAGGTCGGGGATGGGCACGCCGATGACGCTGCCACGGCCCTCCTCGGCGTCGCGGGCGGTCAGCGGCCGGTAGGTGACGTGCACGGTCGTCTCGGTGATGCCGTACATGTTGACCAGGCGGGGTGCGGTGTCGCCGTGCCGGGCGAACCACCCGGCGAGGACGGCGACGTCGAGCGCTTCCCCGCCGAAGACGACGTGGCGCAGGGCGAGCCCGGAGCCGGCCGGTCCGGCCGTGCGGTGGTGTTCCTCGTCGGCCCGGGCCAGCTGGTAGAAGGCGGAGGGGGTCTGGTTGAGGACGGTGACCCGTTCGGCGCGCAGCAGCCGGTGGAACTCCTCGGGCGAGCGGCTGGTCCCGTACGGGACCACGACGAGGCGGCCGCCGTGGGCGAGGGCCCCCCACAACTCCCAGACGGAGAAGTCGAAGGCGATGGAGTGGAAGAGGGTCCACACGTCGTCGGGTCCGAAGCCGAACCAGTGGTCGGTGGCGGAGAACAGCCGGGTGACGTTGGCATGGGGCACCAGGGTGCCCTTGGGGAGGCCGGTGGACCCGGAGGTGTAGATGACGTAGGCCAGGTGGTCCGGGGTCACGCCGGTGTCGGGGGCGGTGTCCGGTTCGGCGGCCAGGAGCGGGGCGTCGGAGAGCAGGTCGACGGTGTGCAGGCCGGGGGCGTCCCACAGGTCCCGGGTGTCGGTGGTGCCGACGACGTGCGCAAGGCGGGCGTCCTGGACGATGTGGCGCAGCCGCTCGGGCGGGTTGTCGGGGTCGAGGGGCAGGTAGGCGCCGCCGGCCTTGAGGATGCCGAGCAGAGCGACGACGAGGTCGGCGGAGCGGGGCAGGCACAGTCCGACGAGGGTGTCGGGGCCGACGCCGAGGGCGCGCAGCCGGTGCGCGAGCCGGTTGGCGCGGGTGTCGAGCTCGCGGTAGGTGAGGGAGGTGCCCTCGTGGACGAGGGCGGCCGGGTCGGGGGTGCGGGCGGCGTGTCCGGCGAAGATCTCGTGGATGCAGGTCGGCTCGCCCGGGGTGTGCGGGAGGGCGGCGCGGTCCGGGAGCGGCGAGCCGATGCCGGTCCGCTCGTCGGCCGACAGCATCGGCAGTCCGCTGATCGGCAGTTCGGGGTTCTCGTTTGCGGCGTCCAGGAGGCGGGCGAAGTGCCGGCCGAACTGTCGGACGGTGGCGGCGTCGAACAGGTCCGCCCGGTACTCCAGCCGGCAGATCAGCGCGCCGCCGGTGCGTACGACGTCGAAGGTCAGGTCGAACTTGGCGGTTCCGGCCGGTCCTTCGAGCAGCGTGGCCTTCGGGCCGGGCAGGCCGTCGGTCATGCCGTCCTCGTCGTGCAGGCCGAACATGACCTGGAAGGGGGCGGCCTCCTCGCCGGTGCGTCCGGCGGCGATCCGGTCGACGACGCGTTCGAAGGGCAGGTCCTGGTGGTCCTGGGCGTCGAGCACGGTGTCCCGTACGCGCTCCAGGTGGACCCGGAAGGCGGGATCGTCGGACAGGTCGGCGCGGATCACCAGCGTGTTGACGAACAGGCCGACGGTGTCCTGGAACTCCTTGCGGCCCCGGCCCGCCACCGGCGTCCCGACGAGTACGTCGTCGGTGCCCGTGTAGCGGCCCAGCACGATCTGGAAGGCCGCCAGCATCAGCGTGTACGGGGTGCTGTGGGTGTCACGGCACAGGCGCTCCATCCGGGCGAGCACCGGGGCCGGCACCTCGAAGGAGTGCAGCGCCGCCGCGCCGCGGGCCGCTCCTGCCGCGGGCCGGCCGTCGCGGGGCAGGAGCGCGTCGGGCAGTTCGCCGTCCAGCTGCTTCTCCCAGTAGGCGAGCTGGCGCTGGGCGGCGGGGCCGCGGAGCCATTCCTCCTGCCAGTCGGAGAAGTCGGCGTACTGGTACTCGGGGGCCTCCGGAGCCACAGTCCCGGACGGGTGCCGATGGTCGGTGCCGTGAGGGCCGCCGTCGGGCCCATCGCCGTACTGGGCGTACGCGGCGAGGAGCTCGCGGGCGAGGATCTGGACGGACCAGCCGTCGGCGACGATGTGGTGCATGGCGAGCGCGAGGACCGCGCCCTCGGGGGTGTGCAGCAGGGCCGCCCGGAAGAGCGGTCCGGACTCCAGGTCGAAGGGCCGGTGGTGTTCGGCGGCCATCCACTCCTCGACGTCCCCGGCCCCGCTCGCCACGGCGGAGGACCAGACGAGCGCGGCCTCGGTGTCGATGTGCTGCCACAGCTCGCCGTCCCGCAGGACGAAGCGGGTGCGCAGCGCCTCGTGCCGGTCGAGCAGGCCCTGGGCGCAGGCGCGGAGCGCGGCTTCGTCCACCGGGCCTTCGAGGCCGTAGAAGACGGGCATGTGGTAGGTCGGCCTGCCCTCCTCAAGCTGCTGGAGGAAGTACATCCGCTGCTGCGCTCCGGACGCGCGGAACGCGCTGAACGACGGCTCCGCAGGGCGTTCGATCGGATCGTGACTGGCCAAGACAACTCCCTCGGCGCCGCACCGGTGACCGGCCCGCGACGCATGCTCCGCTTGCTTGCCCGTCCAGCCTAGGAACAGCATCGATTCGGGTGAAGTCGCCTGTTTCCGGTCCCCTGTTCACGTGACATGAGTTGTGGACGACCTGCGTGAGTACTGGCTGAAGGCCGTGTTCCGACGCCGTTCGGCGGACCTCGGAGCGGAGCACTCCCGACGCTCACTCCCGAGCGCGTCGCCGCGGGCCTGGCCGCCCTGGCCCGCGGCGCGCTCGGGTGAGCCGGTCGGGGATTACGCGGGTGCGTGCCACAGCTGGTTGGCCGTGTTGTTGAAGTCCCAGATCTGCGCGATCGCGCCGTTGGCGGTGTCCCAGCCCCGGACGTCCAGGGCGCGGCCGGACTTCACGTTGATGATCGCGCCCCCGGCCCTGAC
>LJCW01000104.1 GCA_001298555.1 Actinobacteria bacterium OV450 | reverse complement strand
TGGGCCTGACGGCGCTTCCGGCCCCGGCGAAGCCGGCGCCGCCGGCCGAGCCGCCCCGGCCCGCCGTGGCACCGGTGGCCGGCGCCCGCGTGCTGGCCCGCCGCAAGCCCCCGGCGTGACGGTGGGGGCCGCGGGGCCCCGCCGCCGCTACCGCTGCACCTTCAGGATCTTGCCGAGCACGCTGTCCGGCAGCAGGTCGTTGCACTGGAGCTCCGCCGACCTGGTGAGGGCGTCCTCGCGGCAGACGTAGAAGTCCTTGTAGGCCAGCTGGAGGCCGTACGAGGTCATGGCCAGCAGGATCGCCAGCGAGGCCGTGACCAGGCCGCCGATCGCCGCCGTCCGCTGGGGGCGGGCCGCCGGTCCGAGGGCCGCCAGGCCGCCCTGGGCGGCGGGGGCGGCCGGAGCGCCGGAGGTCAGGTCCTCCGCGGCGGTCCGGGTGGCCGCCGCCGGCTTCCCGCGCAGGCCGCTGATGCCCCAGTACAGGGCGAGTGCGCCGAGCAGCAGTCCCACCGACGGGATCCCGAAGATCCCGAAGAAGAAGCCCCACATCCCGGCCAGCAATGCGTACCGGGCGCGCCGCTGGACCGGGTCCGTCGGGTCCCAGCGCACCGGCCCGCCGGAGGTGGAACCGGGGTCCTCGCCCGGGCGGCCTCCGCCGCCGCCCCCGCTGCGCGGCTGCCACGGCTGGTCGGGCCGGCCTTCCGGGGGAGCCGCGAAGGGGTTGTCGTCGGTGGAGGAGTCGGGCTGGCGGCGGTCCGGCATCGAGTGCGTTACTTCCCCTGTGTCGTGGACGTCCTGGACGTCGTGGCGTCGGTCGTGAGCGTCGTATGCGGCTTGTACGCCAGACGCTACCCCTCACCCGTCCCCCCGTCCCTCGGGGGCTGTCCGGTGTGCCGGTATCGTTGCAGGCGGTCGGCGGCTTCGTAGGGTCCCCCGTATGCGAGGGCATCCCGTTTTCGTCCGATCACACAAGATGTACGGAAGCATTCCCGCAGAAAGGGCCTCCCATGGCCGCCTCCCGCCTGGTCGTGCTGGTCTCCGGTTCCGGCACCAACCTCCAGGCCCTGCTCGACGCCATCGACGCCCATCCCGGCGGAGCCGAGGGCTTCGGTGCCGAAGTCGTCGGCGTGGGGGCCGACCGCGAGAACATCGTCGGCCTGGAGCGGGCCGAGAAGGCGGGAATCCCCACCTTCGTGTGCCCGGTCAAGGCGTACGGGACCCGTGAGGAGTGGGACGCCGCACTGACCGGGGCGACCGCCGCCCACGAGCCGGACCTCGTCGTGTCCGCCGGGTTCATGAAGATCGTGGGCGCGTCGTTCATCGGCCGCTTCGGCGGCCGCTTCATCAACACGCACCCCGCCCTCCTCCCGGCCTTCCCCGGCGCCCACGGCGTACGGGACGCCCTCGCCTACGGAGCGAAGGTCACCGGCTGCACGGTCCACTTCGTGGACGCCGGCGTGGACACCGGTCCGATCATCGCCCAGGGTGTGGTCGAGGTCCGGGACGAGGACGACGAAGCCGCTCTGCACGAGCGCATCAAGGAAGTCGAGCGCCAGCTGCTCGTCGACGTCGTGGGGCGCCTGGCCCGGCACGGCTACCGCATTGAGGGACGAAAGGTAACGATCCAGTGACCGCCGTAGAGAGCAGCACCACCTCGTCGAAGCGACCGATCAGGCGCGCGCTCGTCAGTGTCTACGACAAGACGGGACTGGAGGAGCTGGCCCGCGGCCTGCACGAGGCGGGCGTCTCGCTCGTCTCCACCGGCTCCACCGCCTCCAAGATCGCCGCCGCCGGCGTGCCCGTCACCAAGGTCGAGGAGCTCACCGGCTTCCCCGAGTGCCTGGACGGCCGGGTCAAGACCCTGCACCCGCGCGTGCACGCCGGCATCCTCGCCGACCTGCGCCTGGAGGACCACCGGCGCCAGCTCGCCGAGCTCGGCGTCGAGCCGTTCGACCTCGTGATCGTCAACCTGTACCCGTTCCGGGAGACCGTCGCCTCGGGCGCCACCCCCGACGAGTGCGTCGAGCAGATCGACATCGGCGGTCCGTCGATGGTCCGGGCCGCCGCCAAGAACCACCCCTCGGTCGCCGTCGTCACCAGCCCCGCACGGTACGCCGACGTCCTCGCCGCGGCCCAGGGCGGCGGCTTCGACCTCACCGCGCGCAAGCGGCTGGCGGCCGAGGCCTTCCAGCACACCGCCGCGTACGACGTCGCCGTGGCCTCCTGGTTCACGAATGCGTACGCCCCGGAGCCGGAGGCCGTCCTGCCCGAGTTCCTGGCCGGCGCGTGGGACCGCAAGTCCACCCTCCGCTACGGCGAGAACCCGCACCAGGCCGCCGCCCTCTACACCGACGGGCAGCCGGGCGGGCTCGCCAACGCCGAGCAGCTGCACGGCAAGGAGATGTCCTTCAACAACTACGTGGACACCGAGGCCGCCCGCCGCGCCGCGTACGACCACGACGAGCCCTGCGTCGCGATCATCAAGCACGCCAACCCGTGCGGCATCGCCGTGGACCAGGACGTGGCCGCCGCGCACCGCAAGGCCCACGCCTGTGACCCGCTGTCGGCCTTCGGCGGCGTCATCGCCGTCAACCGTCCGGTGACCGTCGAGCTCGCCGAGCAGGTCGCGGAGATCTTCACCGAGGTCATCGCCGCCCCGGCGTACGAGGACGGCGCGGTCGAGATCCTCGCCAAGAAGAAGAACATCCGCGTCCTCAAGGTCGACGGCACCCCGCACCAGCCGGGTGACCTGAAGCCGGTCTCCGGCGGCGCGCTGCTCCAGCAGAGTGACCTCTTCCAGGCCGAGGGCGACGACCCGGCGAACTGGACCCTGGCCACCGGCGACGCCCTCTCCCCGGAGGAGCTCGCCGAGCTCGCCTTCGCCTGGAAGGCCTGCCGGGCCGTCAAGTCCAACGCGATCCTGCTCGCCAAGGACGGTGCCTCGGTCGGCGTCGGCATGGGCCAGGTCAACCGTGTCGACTCGGCGAAGCTCGCCGTCGAGCGGGCGGGCGCCGAGCGCGCGCAGGGCTCGTACGCCGCCTCCGACGCCTTCTTCCCCTTCCCCGACGGGCTGGAGATCCTGACCGCCGCGGGCATCAAGGCCGTGGTCCAGCCGGGCGGTTCGGTCCGTGACGAGCAGGTGATCGAGGCGGCCAAGGCGGCCGGCGTGACCATGTACTTCACCGGGACCCGGCACTTCTTCCACTGAGCCGGTACCGCCACCACGGCGAAGGCCGCCATCCGCAGCGTGTGCGGGTGGCGGCCTTCGCCGTGGTGCCGGTGCGCTGCGGGGATCAGTAGCGCGGGCGGTTGAACCAGGCCACCGAGTCCTTGTTGACCGCGGCGATCAGGATGACCACGCCGATCGCGAGGCCGATGATGCCGCCCAGCACGCCGGCCGGCGTGCTGCCGTTGTTGCCGCTCATGTTCGTGAAGTTCGCGAGGCTGCTGAGCAGGAAGAGCACGGAGTAGACGATCGTCGTGATCCGCGTGGCGTTGCCGCCCTTGGCGAACTTCACGCCGAGCACGATCGCCCACACGGCGAACCCGATGGCGATCAGCGCGATGACGGCGATCAGGCCGGCCGCCATCTGGCCCGAGGAGCTGCTGCCGAGGCCGCTGGCCGAGTCGGCGCTGGAGAGGAAGGCCGCACCCAGCAGGGCGAACGCTCCGACGATCAGCTGCAGGCCCGCGATGATGAAGAGCAGTACGCGGGCGGTCTTCAGCACACCCGGCATCTGCATGGGCATGCCCGGGTAGCCGCCGGGGCCGGCCGGGTAGCCCTGGTTCGGGTACCCCATCGGGGCCTGCTGCGGGTAGGCGTAGCCACCCTGCGGCGGGATGCCCTGCGGGGCCTGCTGCGGGTAGCCGTAGCCGGGCTGGCCCTGCGGGGCCGGCGGCTGCTGCCCGTACGGGTTGTTCGGGTCGCCGAAGCTCATCTTGGGGTGTTCCTCCGTGGAAGTGCGGGGACGCACGGCACGCACGGAGGAAATACTGCGACGTTGCGGTCCGCCCCCCGGCACTGCCCGCGGCACTCTTTTCCGTCATCGTGGTCCGATCGGACCGGAGTTGTCCAGCGGCCGTGCGACGAGCCCGTCACTTGTTGTGCAAGTGCAATGAATGGTTCAAGCCTGTGACAGAAGCACGGCCCGGCCCCACGACTGGAACCGGGGGCACCCCATCCGGGAGGATGGGGGCATGACCGCCCAGATTCTCGATGGCAAGGCCACCGCCGCCGCGATCAAGTCCGAACTGACCGCCCGCGTGGCGGCGCTCAAGGCCCGGGGCATCACCCCCGGCCTCGGCACCCTGCTGGTCGGCGACGACCCGGGCAGCCGCTGGTACGTCAACGGCAAGCACAAGGACTGTGCCGAGGTCGGCATCGCGTCCATCCAGCGCGAACTGCCCGCGACGGCCTCCCAGGAGGACATCGAGGCGGTCGTACGGGAACTCAACGCGAATCCGGAGTGCACCGGCTACATCGTCCAACTCCCGCTGCCCAAGGGCATCGACACCAACCGGGTGCTGGAACTGATGGACCCGGCGAAGGACGCCGACGGCCTGCACCCGATGTCGCTGGGCCGGCTGGTGCTGAACGAGCCGGGGCCGCTGCCCTGCACCCCGTACGGGATCGTCCAGCTGCTGCGCCACCACGACATCGAGATCAACGGCGCACACGTGGTGCTCCTCGGCCGCGGCATCACCGTCGGGCGCTCCATGGGCCTGCTGCTGACCCGCAAGTCGGAGAACGCCACCGTGACCCTGTGCCACACCGGCACCCGCGACCTGGCCGCCCAGCTGCGCCAGGCGGACATCATCGTCGCCGCCGCGGGCGTCCCGCACCTGGTCAAGCCGGAGGACGTGAAGCCCGGTGCGGCCGTCCTGGACGTGGGCGTCAGCCGTGACGAGAACGGCAAGATCGTCGGCGACGTGCACCCGGGGGTCGCCGAGGTGGCCGGCTGGATCTCCCCGAACCCGGGTGGCGTCGGCCCGATGACGCGGGCCCAGCTGCTCGTGAACGTCGTCGAGGCGGCGGAACGGACGTCGACCAGTGCGGGCTGAGCACGAAGCGGAGGCCGGGACCGGCGCGGAGGCCGGTCCCGTCCCCGGCGGCCCTGACGCCGCTCCCGGTCCCGCGGCCGGGGCCGAAGGCACGGCGGCCGTACCTTCAGCCCCCGCAGCCGCGGCCCCCGCAGCCGCGGCCGCCGGAGGCCCGGCCGCCGGTCCGGAGGCCGCCAAGTCGCGCCGGTTCCCGTCCATCACCCAGGACACCGCCCGCCCCGAGGGTCACGGCCGTGCCGCTCCCGGGGACGCGCTCGCGGCCCGCCAGTGGCCGATGCTGAGCGTGCTCGCCGCGACCGCGGTCGGCCTGCTCCTGACGGCCCTGGGGCATCCCCGGGTGGGCTGCCTGGTGATCGGCGTGGCGCTGATCTCGGCCTCCGTGCTGCGGCGCGTGCTGCCCTCCGTGGGCATGCTCGCGGTGCGCTCCCGGTTCACGGACATGGTCACGTACGGGCTGCTGGGCGTGGCGATCACGCTGATCGCGCTGGTGATCGAGCCCAAGCCGGTGCTGCACCTCCCGTTCCTGGAGAGCGCGGTCCGCTTCACCGTCCGCTGAGACCCGCCGTCCGGTGAAAACCCGCGGCTGAATCCCGCCATCCCCTGAAACGCGCTCCGCATCGCCCGCCGAGGCACTCGTACACCCGTCCGGCGGGTGGCGGAGGGTCGAAAAGCGGGGGGAAATGCCGCTCCGTGCCTTCGATCTCCCGGTCCGTGTGCCATGCACCACACAGACCGGGGGATTGGGGCGCCGGAAGGTCGGATAGCCTGACGCCGGATGTCTCTTCACGTCAAGATTCGCAGGGGAGCGGCGTCCGCCAGCACATGGGGCAGCGACGCCCCACCGCCAGCTGTCTAACGGAGAAGGCCATGACCCGCACTCCCGTGAATGTCACCGTCACCGGCGCCGCCGGCCAGATCGGCTACGCGCTGCTCTTCCGCATCGCGTCCGGCCACCTGCTCGGCGCGGACGTGCCGGTCAAGCTCCGCCTCCTGGAGATCCCCCAGGGCATGAAGGCCGCCGAGGGCACCGCCATGGAGCTCGACGACTGCGCCTTCCCGCTGCTCAAGGGCATCGACATCTTCGACGACCCGAACGCGGGCTTCGAGGGCGCCAACGTCGCCCTGCTCGTGGGCGCCCGCCCGCGCACCAAGGGCATGGAGCGCGGCGACCTGCTCTCCGCCAACGGCGGCATCTTCAAGCCGCAGGGCGCCGCGATCAACGCGCACGCCGCGGACGACATCAAGGTCCTGGTCGTGGGCAACCCGGCCAACACCAACGCGCTCATCGCGCAGGCCGCCGCTCCGGACGTACCGGCCGAGCGCTTCACCGCGATGACCCGCCTGGACCACAACCGCGCGATCTCGCAGCTCGCCAAGAAGACCGGCGCCGACGTCACCGACATCAAGCGCCTCACCATCTGGGGCAACCACTCGGCGACCCAGTACCCGGACATCTTCCACGCGGAGATCGCCGGCAAGAACGCCGCCGAGGTCGTCAGCGACGAGCTGTGGCTCGCCGACACCTTCATCCCGACCGTCGCCAAGCGCGGCGCCGCGATCATCGAGGCCCGTGGCGCGTCCTCGGCCGCCTCGGCCGCGAACGCCGCCATCGACCACGTCCACACGTGGGTCAACGGCACCGCCGCCGGCGACTGGACCTCCATGGGCATCCCGTCGGACGGCTCCTACGGCGTCCCGGAGGGCCTCATCTCGTCCTTCCCCGTCACCTGCAAGGACGGCAAGTACGAGATCGTCCAGGGCCTCGACATCAACGAGTTCTCCCGCACGCGCATCGACGCGTCCGTGGCGGAGCTCGTCGAGGAGCGCGACGCGGTCCGTGAGCTCGGCCTGATCTGATCCGATCCGATGGGGCCGGCCCGATGCGGCCGGCCCGATCCGGAACACCCGAAGGGCCCCGGCGCACCGCGCCGGGGCCCTTTTGGCGCGGTCCGCCCCGTCCCGTGCCCGACCGAGGAGAGTTCCCGGGGGCCGGACCACTCCCGGGTGGCCGGTCCTACCGGAACATGCCCGGCTTGTAGTGGCCCGGGACCATGCGGGTGGTCACCGCGAAGCGGTTCCAGGCGTTGATCGTCACGATCGCGGCGATCAGCTGGGCGAGCTCCTTCTCCTCGAAGTGCTCCGCGGCGTTCTCGAACACCTCGTCGGGAACGAAACCGTCGGTCAGGACGGTCACGGCCTCGGTCAGCGCGATCGCCGCGGCCTCCTTCTCCGTGTAGAAGTGGCGCGACTCCTCCCATGCGCTGAGCTGGACGATCCGCTCGATCGTCTCGCCCGCGGCGAGCGCGTCCTTCGTGTGCATGTCGAGGCAGAACGCGCAGTGGTTCAGCTGCGAGGCGCGGATCTTGACCAGCTCGACCAGGACCGGGTCCAGGCCCTTCTTCGAAGCGATCTCCAGGCCCGACATGGCCTTGTAGACGTCGGGCGCGTGCTTGGCCCAGCCCAGGCGGGGGGTGTGTTCGGGGGCGTACGCGTCGGTGTGCTCGTGCGTGGTGGTCATGTCCCCACCCTAGGAAGCATGCGGCCCGCCGATATGGTCCATATCCATGACGGAATCTTGGGCCACTTTCCGGGCCGGCGTCGGCGCGGACCTGCACCTGGACCTCGCCGCCGGACGCGGGCTGCGGGCCGGGCTCGTCGAGGCGCTGCGCCCGGCGGTGCGCAGCGGCCGGCTGGCGCCCGGGACCCGGCTGCCGTCCTCGCGGTCCTTCGCCGCCGATCTCGGGATCGCGCGCAACACGGTGGCGGAGGCGTACGCCGAGCTCGTCGCCGAGGGATGGCTCACGGCCCGGCAGGGCTCCGGCACCCGCGTCGCGGAACGGGCCCGGCCGCGACGGCCCGCAGGCGCCGCCCGGGCCCGGCGGCCGGCGCCGCACCGGCCCTCGTACAGCCTGGTGCCGGGCACCCCCGACCTGGGCGGTTTCCCGCGCGCCGGCTGGCTGGCGGCGGCCCGGCGGGCGCTGACCGACGCACCGAACGAGGCCTTCGGGTACGGGTCCGACGGGCGCGGCCGGGTGGAACTGCGCGAGGCGCTCGCCGGGTACCTGGCGCGGGCGCGCGGGGTGTACGCGGACCCGGAACGGATCGTGCTGTGCGCGGGGTTCGTGCACGCCCTGACCCTGCTCGCGGGGGTGCTGCGGGCGCGCCGGGTACGGGAGGTCGCGGTGGAGGGGTACAGCCTCGACCTGCACCGGGAACTGCTCACGGGGGCGGGACTGCGGACTCGGCCGCTGACGGTGGACGCCGCGGGGGCGCGGACGCCGGACCTGAC
Source organism: Actinobacteria bacterium OV450 (assembly GCA_001298555.1). Lineage (GTDB taxonomy): Bacteria > Actinomycetota > Actinomycetes > Streptomycetales > Streptomycetaceae > Streptomyces. Next base: position 3,329 of record LJCW01000104.1, on the reverse strand, counting down.
GGGGGAGTCGGGGGCGGTGCTGCTGACCCCCGCCCACCAGTTCCCCACCGGGGTGGCGCTGACCCCGGCCCGGCGGGCGGCGGCGGTCGACTGGGCGCGGACCACGGGCGGGCTGATCCTGGAGGACGACTACGACGGGGAGTTCCGCTACGACCGCCAGGCGGTGGGGGCGTTGCAGGGGCTGGATCCCGACCGGGTGGTCTACCTCGGCACGGCCAGCAAATCGCTCGCGCCCGGGCTGCGGATGGGCTGGATGGTGGTGCCGCCGGGGCTGCTGGACGAGGTCGTCGAGGCGAGGGGGCGGATCGACTGGACGTCGAGCGCGCTGGAGCAGCTGACCCTGGCCGAGTTCATCCGGTCCGGGGCGTACGACCGGCACGTCCGGGGGATGCGGCTGCGGTACCGCAGGCGCCGGGACGAACTGGTCGCGGCCGTCTCCGGCCGGGTGGCGGTGTCGGGCATCGCGGCGGGGCTGCACGCGGTGCTGGACCTCCCGGTGGGGACCCAGGGCCCGGTCCTGCGGGCCGCGGCCTGGCAGGACCTGGCACTGGAGACCCTGTCCCGCTACGTCCACCCGGAGGCGGGCCTGCCGCCCCGCGAAGCCCTGGTGGTCGGCTACGGCACCCCGCCCACCAGCGCCTGGGCCCCGACCCTGGCGGCCCTGACCGCGTCCCTCCCCTGACGCCGCGCACGCCGCCGGCTCCGTCCGGGGCGGGGAGCCGTTCGCCCGCGGCTCCGGCGCCGGGCCGGCCCCGGGCTCCGTCCGGTCACGCGCGCGCGGGGGTGGACGGGGGCGGGGGTTCGCCGAAGCGGGCGAGGGCCAGGGCCCCTGCCACCGCGACCGCGAAGCCGAGGACGGCCAGCCACGCCAGGCCCTCGCGGGTGCGGTCGCCGAGCCAGACCACGCCCACCACCGCCGGGCCGATCGTCTCGCCGAGCACCATGCCCGCCGTGGCCACCGTCACCGAGCCCCGCTGGAGCGCCGAGGTGAGCAGCAGGAACGCCGAGCCCCCGCCCAGCAGCAGCGCGTACACCGCCGGGTTCGTGAACGAGATGCCGTCGATGAGACGGACGGCGACTTCCACCACCCCGAAGCCCGTCCCCGCCGCCAGGCCCAGGACCAGCGCGCGGGAGCGGTCCGGGAGCCCGCCCGCGACCGCACCCACCAGCAGCACCAGCCCGGCCAGCGCCAGCAGCCCCAGCTTCAGCGCGAACGTCCCGGTCCCCGAGCCCTCCTCGCCCGACGCCAGCCCCAGCATCGCCAGGCCCGCGCAGACCACCGCCACCGCGCCCCATTCGGCCCCGCTCAGCCGTACGTGCAGCAGCCGCGCGGAGACCACCGCCGTCACCGCGAGACTGGCGGCCAGCGCCGCGCTCACCGCGTAGATGGGCAGGTGCTTCAGCGCGATGATCTGGAGCACGAAACCGGTCGCGTCCAGGCCGAGGCCCAGCACGTACCGCCACTGCCGGGCCGCCCGCAGCAGCAGCGCCGTGTCCACCCCGGAGCCCGTCCCCGGCTCCGCCGCCCGCGCGGCCATCGCCTGGAGGACCGACGCCGTGCCGAAGCAGATCGCCGCACCAAGTGCGCACATCATCCCGAGGAGCACGAATCGACTCTAGGTGATGGAGGTCATGAGGGGGTTTCGACGGCCGGATTCCATCGCTCCGCCGCCCCGTTCTAGTCTTGCCGCCATGGACGACAGCAGTGGAAGTGACGGTACGGCCCGACGCCGCATGCGCTCCGGCAGCGTGGCCCTCGGCGGCATGGGCCTGCTCGCCGCCGCTCTCGTGGCCTGCGGCAGCAGCAGCGAGCCGGACAAGCGCTGCGTGGACCGCGCCACCCTGGAGAAGCTGAACACCAAGGAGTGCAAGAGCGGCAGCGGGAGCAGCAGCCACGGCGCCTACTACTACGGCGGCTCCGTCTCCAACAACCGCGTCAGCGGCGGCAGCTTCGACAAGTCCGCCGTCACCCGCGGCGGCATCGGCGGCCACTCCGGCTCCAGCGGCGGCTGACCGCGTGCGCCGTCACACCATCGAGCCGCGGCCCGACTGGCAGAAGACCGTCGAGGAGCAGGGGCTGATCTACCCCCTCACCCGCTACCCCGACGACTCCCTGCGCCCCTACTGGGACGAGAGCGCGTACTACTCCTTCTCGCTCCCCGAGGTCGAGGCCCTGGAGGACGTCGTCGAGGAGCTGCACGCGATGTGCCTGGCCGCAGCCGCGCACATCGTCGAGCACGACCGTTTCGCGGACCTCGGCATCACCGATCCGCGCCTCGCCCCGCTCATCGCCGAGTCGTGGCGCCGGCGCGCCGAACAGCCCTCCCTCTACGGCCGGTTCGACCTGCGCTACGACGGCTCGGGCAGCCCGGCCAAGATGCTGGAGTACAACGCCGACACCCCGACCTCCCTCGTGGAGGCGGCCAGTCCGCAGTGGTTCTGGATGGAGGAGCGCTTCCCCGGCGCCGACCAGTGGAACTCCCTCCACGAGCGGCTCGTCGAGGCCTGGCGCCGGCAGGCGGAACTGCTGCCGCCCGGCCCGCTGCACTTCGCGCACTCCGAGACCGACGAGCTCGGCGAGGACCTGATGACGGTCGCCTACCTCCAGGAGACCGCCGAACAGGCGGGCCTGGAGACCGAGGCGCTGTCCGTGGAACAGATCGGCTGGGACAGCCTGTCGAGCCGGTTCGTGGACCAGAGGCTCCGCTTCATCCGCAGCTGCTTCAAGCTCTACCCGTGGGAGTGGCTGGCCGGCGACGACTTCGGCCCGCAGGTCCTCGGCACGTACGACCACGGCGGCGGCTCGGGGACCACCGCGTGGATCGAACCGCTGTGGAAGATGCTGCTGTCCAACAAGGCGCTGCTGGCGATCCTGTGGGAGCTCTTCCCGGAGCACCCGAACCTGCTGCCCGCGTACCTCGACGGCCCGCGCGAGCTCGCGGAGACCACCGGGTACGCAGCGAAGCCGCTGCTGGGCCGTGAGGGCGCCGGGGTCACCCTGCACCCGGTCGGCGGCGAGCCGTTCACCCCGGCCGAGGGGGAGACGTACGTCTTCCAGGGCCTGGCCCCGCTGCCCGACTTCGACGGCAACCGCGTCGTGCTCGGCGCGTGGGTCGTCGAGGAGGAGGCGGCGGGGCTGGGCATCCGGGAGTCGGCGGGGCCGGTCACGGACGAGTACGCCCGCTTCCTGCCCCACGTCATCCTCTAGCGCCCCGGCGCCCCGGCGCCCTGCCTCCGGAGCCCTGCCCCCGGCGCCAGGCCAGGCGCCCACCCCCTGGCCGCCGGCCGGCCGTCGGCCGCCCGTGCCGCGGCCGGGGGCGCGGCCGGGA
>LJCW01000103.1 GCA_001298555.1 Actinobacteria bacterium OV450 | reverse complement strand
AAACGCCGCCACTCAGGACTCGGGTATCGGACCCCACGAGAGGTCCACGACGAGTACCTGAATCAGCAGCTCGCCGCATAAATTAGCCAATAGGCGACTGTCCGGAAAAGACGGGGCCCCTCAACCAACAGCCCCTGGGCGCGGCCGCCGCCGTCCTTGAAGTAGACGTCTTGCAGTCCCTCACCAGCAGCGATCCGCTGCAAATCGGCCTCGGAGGCGCCCGCGTCCTGTGCGGCCAGCAGCCGGCTCGGGGCGAGGCCGGCCAAAATGCTGGACGACTGCGTGCACGTGGGCGTGCGCGGTCCCAAGGCTGATGCCGAAACCCGCGGCGAGCTGTCTCAGGGTGTCGTTCTTGCGCAGGTACACCAGTGCGCGCTGCGACGGTCCCAGCCTGCACCGGCGGTCACCCTCGCGGGTGACGATCAGCATCGTGACCCACTCCACCAGGGCATGCGGGACATCGAGTACGGCAGGATAAGGAACCAACGAGGCCCCGAGCTGAAGAGCAACGGACATAAGACATCCCGCTCAACACCCCCAGGGCCTCGCCCGTTACACCACCCCCGCCATCACCCGATCAGTGCCCAAACTGAACAAGCTCAAGCTACACCGAAACTTTACAGCCGCTACCTCCGCTGAGCCGGGGCCAGAACCAGAGATTTTTAGCAGCCTTCTAGGCTTCTCCTTAGAAGCCGAAAGAGCTGTAATCTTCAATTTTTCCTTGTCGGTTCACCCATAGCCCTGCCGAACATGGGTCAACAATTTTTTGCAGTCCTTCGTAAAGTTTCACAAGAGTCAGGTTAGCCATGCCCCACTTCTCGGCTTGCGTTGAGGCGAAAATCTGGTATTGACGGTCCCAATAGACGATGTTACCCATTGCATCCGCCGTCCTAGCCCTAATTTGCGTCTCATTTTCCAAGGCTTCGGTGACTACTAAAGCAAGGGCGCCTCCGGCCAAAAGAATGGCGATAAATGGTGCAGCCGGAGGGAATGCGATGGAGACTGCAGCAAGAGGAAGCGCGATAGCAGCGAGGATGATCTTTCCTTTATTGGGGTCTTTTTTAGTTGATTCATTTAACATTGACGCCGCATCCCCAAAGAGGGGAATTCCGCTCGTCGCCGCTTCAATCCAGTCCCCCACTGTCGGGTTCCCGCCGCCCAAGCCAGTCATGGCGAGGTTGAGCAACGACTTGCCGACACCTGCTCCCACACTTGACATACTGATTCCGCTAGGCAATTGGAGTTTGTCGGGCATTTTTTGCACCAGCCTTTCCAAGGCTGGAGTTAATTCCTCCCCGATAATGTCGTTAAGGGCGTCAATGGCTACATTGGCGGAAGAGTTAAGACCTGCAGTTACCTCCAGCTCCCCATCTTCCGTCACGCTAATGTCACTTGGCTTAATAATGGGTCGTCCAGTTTTTTCATCTACTAAAGTCGTAGAAATCAGCGTTACCTTGCCTTGCGCAGCCTGCAGGTCGCGCACTGTTTTCTCGTCCGTGAGTGCTGTCTGCAGTACGGCTTCAACATCCGCGTCATTGAATCTCGCAAATTCGCATAAATTGGCTTTTTGTAGAGCGAGGTTGTGGGCCCATCGACTGAATGCGGCTACATTTTGGGGACAGCGGGGAGTTTGGTTAGTCCTCCATCCACTCAAGATTTGATCAATCTTGTTGTCGATTAGGTGGGCGTATTCATCAGCCTTGTCCAAGGGTAGGATTCGGGGATAAGATTGGATCTTTTTCTTGAATACCGGATCCTTATATGCGCGCTCCAACGCCCTGAATAGCCAAATCGGTTCAGCACAGTCTGGAACATTTCCATATTCATTGGCACGCGCGGTGAAAGATGTGGTGTCCAACGTTGCGAGCATTGCCAAGATGGCGGTCAGATAGCACAAGATTTGAGAGAACCGCTTCCGGGGGGACAGGAATCTTCCATCCTTCGGCATTTGTTTTCTAGTCCTTTGCTGGTTTTATGTCAATTCAATGGTGAAGGAATCCATTAGATAAGAGGGGCGTCTTGGGTCGGCATGACGTCGCGAGGTTTTCTTGTACCAGGGCGCCAGCTGCCGCGCGTCAGACTTTCATGGAGCCTTTTTCACGTGTAGATCGTGAGGGTGAGGATGGCCGCTGCGACTGACGTGAGCTTGTTCGGGCTGATGCGGGCGTGCCGGAGGATTCTCCAGCCCTTGATCCGGGAGATGGCGCGTTCGACGGGGGCCCGCAGGGCCGCGTGTACTTTGTTCGATTTCTTGTGCTTGTCGGGCAGTTCGGTGTGCGGTCGGCGCTTGACGGGAGTGATGACGGTTCCGCCGGCGCCCTGGTATCCCTTGTCCGCGAGGACGTCGAGGTCCAGTTCAGCGCAGGCGTCGATGATGTCGTGTTGCCGGGCGGCCTTCAGGTCGTGGGTTCCGCCCGGCATAGCGGGTGAGATCCACAGCAGCTTTCCGGTGTCTGTGGCGATGACCTGCAGGTCACGCCTTCGCGGTGGGCTTTTCCGGAGAAGTGTCCTTCGGCTTTCACCCGGTCGGTCTCGGCGACCGTGCCGTCCAGCAGCACAAAGCCGCCGGTGTGATGGCTGGTGAGTGACTCTGCCAGCGACGGCGCGAAGGCGGCGAGACGCTCGATCGTGTCGTTCACATACCGCCAAGCCGCAGCCACACCGATACCGAAGCCCGCGGCGATCTGTTCGAGCGTGTCATGCTTGCGCAGATAAACCAACGTGCAACGGGCTCGGTCGTACGGACCGAGTTTGCAGGCCCTGTCCCCTTCCATCGCGACGAGAACCATCGTCACCGTTTCGAGGAGTTCCAACTCCACGTCGCATGCGGCAGGATAAGAGAACACGGGGCGTCTCCGCAGGTCAGGCACGGTGTGGTAACCAGCCAAACCAGCGGGACGCCCCGTTCGTCACGTCACCGTCAACATCCTGCCGCCACCCCACCCTCAAGCCGTACAGATGGAAAAGGCTCCTGGCATGGGGAAAAAATTGTGGCCGTCGAGACGTGGTTAGCTATTGGTTGGCTGGGGTTGCGAAAACTTGTGTCCACCACGGTCCGGTTGAGGCAAAATTTACAGACACTCCGACGTGGCGGAACGAGCAGTTGAGGATGGCAGCCTGATTTTCTGGGGTTTTCATCCAGCCTTCCATTGCCGCCTCGGCGTCCCGCGGCCCCTTGTAGATGATTTGACTCCAGTGGATCCACTTGTATCCCGTGGAGGTTATTATTGCGCCCGTATCGGCCCGGTCGGGGATGTCATGCCCGTAGTAATTACGAGCGGCCATTTCGTCTGATTGCGCCTTGGCTGCAATTTGAAGATTTGGGTCAGCGGAGACGGGCGCGCAACCGTGTTTGAGGCGTTCCGTATTAGTCAGCGCGATGATTTGCTGAGAAAGGCGGTCGGTCACCTCGGCTGTCGGGTTGCTGGTTGTCGACGGCTTGACAGGCGTTGGCGGGACGGAAGGGCGCAGGGTAGGTCGCGGTGAGTCAGTTGTCTGATCGCTAGGGACAGAGCCGGTTAGGGGCGTGGGCGTGTCCGTTCCTCGCGGCTGGAGCAAAGAGGATGGGGGGGTAGTCCTTCCAGCGGTCGGATCGGGAGCCGGGTCGAGAGCAGTGCTTGCAGGAGAAGGGTTCAGAGTCTTTCCAGGACGAAGCGTAGAGCTCTGGGAGGTTTTGGCAGAGTCCATTCCTCGGTTGATGAGTGCGTGAACGCATATAACACCCCCGCCAACTACGGACAGTAACACTACTGCTTGAAGTGCCTTTACCGCTTTCGAGGATCCTTGCGTCCCGCGCGTGTCACGAGGGGCAACCAGGGGTGGTTTGATTGCGCTCTGAGCAAGCTGCGACTGGCTCCTCGTCGGCTTCGTATTTTCGGGCGAGCCGGGGTTGCGCCTGAAGGGATCAAAGTCAGTGGTCAATGGACTACCTTCCATGTGAGCTATCTGTCGGGGTGCGCTCCCAACACTTAAGGAGACCTGCGGCGGCGAAGCAGATAACAAGAACTGCGGATCGGTTTCTAGCCAGAGGCCAGGGGGCCGTGCGAGGCAGGGCTGATTCAAAGTCGTGGCGAGCCGACTCGTCTCGTTGAGCCGGACATGCGACCAAGTCGCCGTCTATGCAGGTCAACGTTGCTTCGCTGCATGACGTTGCCTGACTGGGCATCAGCTCGGCGTCGATGGTGCGTCTGGGATCAACGCCTTGACCTGCGACGATGCGGCCAGCCGGTGACTTTGAATTAGCCCTGCTGACCTCACTGACCACTACCGTTGAGACTTCATTCAGGGCTTGAGTGCCGAGAGGTACTCGCTGCAAGTCCATGACGCCCGATCCACAGAATTCCGGCGGATAGCGGAATGATTTGGGGATGTCAATAGACATTACCCGTTCAGAGCATTGAGTCTCCAAGGAATCCGGCTTAAAACATGTAGCGTGTGATTGCGTGAGCGGAGAAGTTTCCTGTTCGTCGGATTATTCATCCATGCGAGTCTGCGGCAGGGCGGGCCGACGAGGTCATAACGATTATCCCTTCCATCTGCATGAATGATGTCTGGATTCTCTGCACAAACAGATTCGGGAGCCGTCTTGTCGAGGGCCACATGTGACCTGCCACCCGAGTGCGCGCCGCGAACCATCGATCCGTCGATACTGGCCAAATTCAGCGACGGAGACCTCACGGATTTCGCTCGATCGGGCAGTAGCGAAGCGTTTTCCCTTCTATTTAAAAGGCACCATGGATCCGCCGAAAGGATTGCTCTATATTACGTAAAGGATCCATTCGTTGCTCAGGATCTAGCTGCGGAAGCATTCGCGCGCGTTCTTCAGGCAATTAAGTCGGGAGGGGGCCCCGTGGCGTCCTTCCGGGGATACCTGCTGACTGTCCTCCGTAACATTATCACGGAGTGGGGAAAGGCAGCTCCCCATCAAGTATCAGTCCCTGATGTCAGCATTTACGAGATGGAGAACGTCGATTCAGCCGGCAGCGAGGCGTTGAAAGACTTCGATCACGGACTCGTAATTGAGGCGCTTCACTCCCTATCTGAGCGCTGGAGAACCGTACTTTGGTACACGGTCGTCCAAGGTTATCGGCCGGCTGCCCTCTCTGACCATCTCGGAATCAGCCCGAACAGTGTCGCCGCATTGACTTATCGAGCTAAAGAGGGTCTGCGGCAGGCTTACCTTACAGTTCATCTAAATCAGACAGACTCGACGGCGCGGTGTTCATATTTTATTTCGCGCTTTGCAGCCTACTCCAGAGGGAGGCTCGGAAAGGCTGGGGTCGAGGAGGTTGATGGCCATCTGGAAGTCTGCCGAGCGTGTCGGCAACTGCAGAGCGAGATTCAGGAAGTCAATGAACTCCTTGGTTGCTAATCGGCTTTTTTTCCGCGCGGTTTCGCATTTTAATGCATTGTGGAGTGTGGCGTGAGCGGCAAGAGGCGTATTGCAGTAGTGCTCGGAACACGCCCAGAGATCATTAAGCTGGCTGGAGTTATCCGGCTTCTTGATGCAAATAGTGAGATTATCTATACGGGCCAGCATAGCGACGATGATCTTTCTTCGAGCTTCTTTGATTCGTTTCGGCTTCCGCAGCCGGACCTGCGGCTCGAGGGGGTAGGGGGGGCATCACGCGGGAGCCAGATCGCGAACGCGATTAGTCAGCTAAATGCGCACTTCTTGGCCAAGCGCCCGCGGCTTGTCGTGGTCCAGGGAGACACGAACGCGACAACGGCTGGAGCTCAGGCTGCCAGCTATTGTGATATCCCCGTGCTTCACGTTGAGGCAGGCCTGAGGTCCTACGACCGGTCAATGCCGGAGGAAATTAACCGACGCGTGGTATCTATCCTTGCAGATATAAACTGTGCTCCGACTCTGAGGAGTGCAGACAACCTCGCTAATGAGGGAATTTCCCCAAGCCGTATTCGCATTACGGGCAACACGGTGGTTGAAGCACTACAGGAGTCCCTGCCCCCCCGGGATGTGTCGTTGAAAGTCATCAGGGATCGCGGGCTCAAGGATAATGGCTATGTGCTCGCAACTATTCATCGTCCGGAAAACACCGACGATGAAGACCGGCTGGCAGCGATCCTAGATGAGTTGTCCCGGATCCCCGTACCTGTGGTCTTTCCCGTACACCCACGCACGGCCATCCGGATCGCGTCATTCGGTATGGAAGAAAAATTGGAAAAGCTTCTGTGTTGTGCGCCACTCGATCACCCTACATTTTTGGCTCTGGCGCGTCATGCTCGTGTTCTAATCTCGGACTCGGGGGGCATCCAAGAAGAATGCACGGTACTCAAGAAGCCGCTGATCGTGGTGCGTCAAAATACCGAGCGGCCTGAGAGCCTTGAAGCTGGATTCGCCGTGCGGGTTGAGGCTGGAGCCGATATTTCGAATAGCGTGCTCAGATTTCTTGAAGACGCAGAGTTATTAAGTTCTCTGGAAAGTATTCCGTGCCCCTTTGGTGATGGCAAGGCAAGTCAGCGGATCGCTGAAATTGCTCTTGCCATGGCATCCGGAGAGGATCCCCCATATTGCGACTTTGGGGACTGCTTCAGTTATTCTCCAAGGTAGCGATCACTTCCAATTTGCATTTCCTCCTAGCTCACTATTCAGGACATGTCACTGATAGGCTCGCGATTCGCCAGGCTATCCGGTCCAAGTGCCGTCACAAGGTCGGGGCCGTCCTCGCCGCAGGTAGCCGAGTGATTGCAGCGGCTCCCAATAGACAGCGGAACTCTCCCTTCGTTGACTATCAGAACAGTACATTGAGCCTTTTTCACGTGTAGATCGTCAGGGCTGATTCAAAGTCGTGGCGAGCCGACTCGTCTCGTTGAGCCGGACATGCGACCAAGTCGCCGTCTATGCAGGTCAACGTTGCTTCGCTGCATGACGTTGCCTGACTGGGCATCAGCTCGGCGTCGATGGTGCGTCTGGGATCAACGCCTTGACCTGCGACGATGCGGCCAGCCGGTGACTTTGAATTAGCCCTGCCCGCACCGCCGCCGCACCCTCCCCCGCGATCACCAAAGTCCGGGCCGACACCGGTTACTAAAACCAGACCATCGAGCACGGCGCAAAACTTGGCACCGGCGGCGATGTCGCCTCAGAAATAAACACGTACATTCCGATATTAGGTTAACTGGCCAACGTCATGCATGCGTGGTGATTTAGTCCTTATTGCCGGCGGGCTGTTTGGGTGCCGTCTGCGGTCTACTGGCGAGGATGATGTCAATGCAAGCATTGCACTTCTTCACGTGTGACAGCGAGGACTTCCCTCCTGCAGGGATGCACTACCGGCGTCTCGGAGAGAGTGATCTGCATATTTCCGTAATCTCTCTGAGTCTGCAATGCGATCCAGCAAGATATGGGAGCCCATTCGAGCAGCGCACTTTGATTGAGTGTGCCCTCAATTTGGGCATCAACCATTTCAGGCTGACACCTAGTCATGTTCTCGCCGAAAGTGTGGAGCAGGTCGTGGAGAAGTGCGTTGGGGAGATGTTTTATCAACGCGATGAGATGTTAATCTCGGCTCAGGTTGGCTTCAGTCCTCATGGAAGTCCAGTGGGGTTCGGGTCTCGCAATCACGTCCTGTCATCGCTAGATGCCATCCTCCGGCGCACAGGGCTGGAGTCTCTCGATGTCCTGTGTGCACACCGCTACGATCCATCTATTCCGCTGGAAGAGACTATGGGAGCCCTGGCGTTGGCTGTACATCAGGGCAAGGCCAGATATGTGGGGTTGTCGGGTTATGCCCCAGCCCCAGCAAGACGAGCCGCCGAGCTGCTGATGGAGCTAGGGACACCTGCGATCGTGTGCTTCGGCCCCTTCTCCATGCTGCATCCCTGGGCTGAGGACGGGCTGTTGGAAGTCTTGGATGAGAAGGGTATCGGGTTTCTCTCGGACGCCCCGTTACCAGGGTGCTTACTCTCGGCAGCGTCCTGGTTAGAGCATGCAAGGTGCTCAGAAACGGTCCATGTGGCCCCGGCTCGCGAACTACCGGCCACGGTGTTCGCAAAGCTCGCGGCGTCCCGAGGGCAGTCGACGGCCAGTCTTGCCCTGAGCTGGGTTCTGCGTAAACGGCAGGTTGCTTCGGCGCTCGTCAGCGTGGCCTCCTTAGAGCAGCTTCAGGACTACTGTGCAGTAGTCGACTACCTGCACTTTACTGCCGATGAGCTAGCTGCGATCGATTCCTGCAGATGATGGATTGGCTACACTTCGCCTACCACCATCTGCACGACCTCAAATCTGGCCCGGGTGGCCCGGCCGCCTGCTGGGCGATCGAGACGTGTTGCGGCCGAGAAGAGCCAATGCGCCACCCATGAGTACGAGGTGCGTCATACCCCGGCTGGCGCCGGCACATCACCCTCGCCGCATGAGTCCGTAAAGGCGGCAGCAAAACGACCACACCAGCACTTATCCTGGCCGGTCTCGGCTACATCAGGGCCGGCGGAACGTTCGCCGTTTCCCACCGACAGCGGCCCCGCCAGGACCTCAGGGCTTCCCTGGGCATCCTTGACCAATATCGCGGAATCTTGGGACCGGACGACTCATGCCCGACTAACGACGAACCTCTGACTCAGTTCTAGAAGAGGTTTCCTGATCTAGCCCCAATTGAGCCTCGCCTCCCCTAGGAGGGAGGCCTTCAGTCGACTGACCGCCCTTGCCTCGAGCCCGGTCGGTCAAGGTTCCCGCGACCGTCGGCTTCACCGTCCGAGGATCAACAGCCTCTGTCGGCGTCGACCCCTGGTAGTGCACCCGCTCATCGTCGGTCTCCCGCTCACTGCGGTCCTGAGGCTTGACGTAGAAGACTCGCCGCTCCCAACGACCAGAACCCAGGCCGGGCGGCGGGTCGGCATCCGGGCTCAGATTCGCGTAGCCGATGATCCGTGCATCCCACGTGATTCGCGGAACACCGCGCTTTTTTGAGGTTTTTACCAAGTCTTGGCGCACGTAGTCGTATCTCGCCATGACAGTCGATTCCCCCTCGACCCAGACGATCTCCACCTCGTCGGTGATCTTTTGCCCCAAGGTGTCGGACATCGACGGGACCCCTTCCTCGGTCACGGCGTACTGGCGTGGCTTGCGAGCAGGAAAGCGTTGGGACTCTTTGCCCTCGACGCAAGACTTGTCCCTACTCATAAAACACCAGGTCAGACAGGGCATCACCAGGCGTTGAGGGACTCTCAGGGACAGTTTCTCCAACTTATCGAGAGGAGGGATGCTGTTTGCTTCGGAGGAGACATATATAGCGGAGTCGTGTCCCTCCGCGTCCCTGGTTCGCTGACTGGGGGCCCCTGACCAGTAGTTATGCGCGCGTGGCGAGGAGCGGCAGGTCTGTCCCTGACTCATCCCGTGGCCCCTGCCGCGTCGTGCTCGTGTCGGTTTTCCTCGGCAAGACCGATACCGACGTAGTGCCGGCGGCCGTTGCTCTTCACCATGTCCTTCGCGCTCTTCATCCTGGCCAAGCGGCGGACTGCGTTGCCGAATTCCCTGACTGGGACAGGCCGCATGCCCGCTGTGACACACCAGGCTTCGTACGCTCTCCGAAGCTGGGCTTGCTCAACGCGGTAGGCGTTGTGTGGGCCCAGCACGCACCACTCGCGGACGAACTGGCCAACGCTATCCTCGCTCTCTTCATAGTCTTGGGTCGCCAGTCGAACGCAGTCGGGACCAACCAGCTTGCGGTCAGCACCGTCGAAGTACGCGACAGCGCCGTCGATGAGCCACTGGAGGATGCCGGGCCCTTCGTTGGAGATCATTTTGGTCGCGAGGTTCTCCACAACATCCTGGTCTCGGACGGTCCGAGCGAACATGATGATTCGCATCCGACGCCAGAAAGAGTAGCCCCCGGTCTCTACCGTCGGCCTGTGATTTCCGATCAGCCATGGCTTGTGAGTCGGCCTGAAGCTGAAGAAATCCTGACGCATCCTGCGTGCCTTGATGCGATCGCCGCCTGTGAGAAGTTTCAGCTTGGCCTCGTCGAACTTGGCCCCGGGGTCAATCTCACTGCAGAAAACCAGCCGGCGACCCTGTAGGTCTGCCATCTCCGTGGGATGGTCCGGATACAGGGGAGCCATGAGAAAGTTTGGCGGGGCGGTATCTGCATAGTCGCCCAAGATCGCCAGCAAAACTGCCACCAAGACAGATTTACCGTTCTGTCCCTCGCCGAACAGGAAGGGCATGATCTGGGCGTCTACATCGCCCGAGATGCTGTAGCCGCACAGTCGCTGCAAGTACGTGATCATCGCGCGACCCTCGGCGTCGTCTCCAAACGTGTCGATCAGGAATTTATCCCAGGTAGGGGTGGCCATCCTAGATGGCCCTACCGTGGTGGAGCGGGTGTGCGCTTGATCCCGACTTGGCTCAAGCAGCCCCCCTGTCCTCAGGTTGACGATCCCGTTCGGGGTGCACAAAGCGTACGGATCGGCGTCGAGCTCAGCCGCATCCAGCAGGAATTCCGGCAAACTCTCCGCAGTCGCGATAAGTGCCCGGGCGCCAGCGATGCTGAGAGACTTTTTCCTGTGCCTGGCTAGTTCCCGGTCCGAGAACCGGATCGTCGCGTTTTCCCTAGGATCTGGACATGGCATCTGCTCCGCCATCTGAAACACCGAGTTGGTGATGGCCTTCGACTTAGCGTCCATCTGCCAGCGATGGCCGGCCCACCTGTACCACCCATGTTCCGGAACGAACCGGTACTCGTCGCCAAATACTCTGAGGAAGAGATTGGCCATACCCCAGTCCGTGAGGGAGGACGGGAGTAGAATCTCACGAGAGCCCCAGTCGCTGGCGGCTTGGGTCACCCCGATCAGCACCTGCGCCGATGCCGCGGCGCTGTAGGACTGCCGGCCCCGACTCATCGGCACAGAACTGCTGCTCGTGGTGCTCATCAGCGGTCTTTCGGAGTGAGGGGCCGACGCTGTCCCGCGGCCAGCCCAGATCGAATGATGCTCAGTGCCTGCCGCTCCCGCTGCGGACGGGCATAGAGCGCAGCCTCCAAGAGGATGGTCTTTGCCTCGGAGTCGCTGGCGATAAGACCTGCAGCCACCAGCCCGCCCAGGGTGAAAGCCGCCCGGTTCACTTTCGAATGCCAGCCACTTCCTTCACTGATCGATGCGCAGCCTGCCACCTCGCTCAAGCACGTCGCAGCAACCTTCCTAGCCCAGACGGTCGTTGTGGCTGGGGCACTCGCGACCATTCGTGCCCGATTTGGCACCGCAGGATGCCGCTGCTTCGTGGGTCGCGCCGAGAGAAGGTGACCCGTTCGCTCAAGCGCACCTGCAAGCCATCCAGGCAACAGGGCCGGCTGTCGGCAGGGCCCCACTGGCGCATAGAACCCAGAAGAGACGCGGGTGCCTGGCGCAACGATGTAACCGCCTTCAGCACGTACGTCCAGCTGCCACCCCAATGCCACCCCCTTAACGCTGCCTCCAGTGGAACATCGCCACCGAGTCTGGCGTGGCGCGCGGAAGTACACATGCATCCCCCCGCTGGGCGTTGCGATCGCCAGGGTGGCCTGCCCGTCAGTGAAGTCTTCGCCACCGAGGACCTGACCCAGCACGCGGAAGTTATCTAGACCATTACGGACAATTCGAAGCCGTTCTTCAGGTACGGAGAACGCCGGCAACACCTCCGATAGGATGGCTGGCGGAGTCTGGGCGTGACAGTCGAGATCAACTACCAGCAATTCAGCGGGTCCCGTGGCAATGCCAACGCCCATCCGCCGGTTGCTGCCCCACCACCGCTCGATCAACCCGAAATCAGTCGTCGCCGCGTGAAAGCCGTGACACCAAAGACCCAGGGCCAGGCATCCGCACGCTCCCGCTGTATGTGGAACATAATCCGGATGGCCAAGCCGGCATCGAGTACAACCTGGCATCGGGATCTTCCCTCCGGGCTGCAAGGGGTGCACAGGCCAACCCCTGCTTGCGCACCAGCGCGCGATGTCGATGGATTCGGCACCCTTCATCGATATCGAAGCCCTGTCATCCCTGGAGATTGAAGGTGATCCCTGGTCAGCCTGCTTTACCGAACCATGCATTGGGCTCCGCCTGATCAACGGCTCTCGGACTGTTTGGGGAGCTGCGGGAGAGACGGAAAGCCGATCTGACGGACCGGTCAACGTGTGTTCTGAGGAGTAGCCTCGGAAAGACCAAGCGGATGCCTACTCTGTGAGCAAGCACCCTCCCCCTCTCCGGCACTGAGGCGCCTTTCCCCTATGCCACCACCTCCCAGCCCCCCACTTGGTCGGTCGACTGAGCCCGGAACGGCAAGTGCCCACTTTCCCAAAGGCAACAGCACCAGGTGCTCAGCGTCCTCATCGGTGTGGATCCACTCAGATACCGCCTCAAGTACTGCGGTTGCCTCGCACTTGTCGGGGTACACGACCACCGTCGTCCGGGCATCGACCTCGCCGGAGTTCAAAAGATCACGCACCGTCTTGATCAGATTCCGATCCCTCTCCAGCGCCGCCTCGGTCCATTCACCTGCCTGAGCACGGCGATTGGTGGAGCGCGTAGCGCCGAGAGCACGAGCACACCGGGCCAACACAACGTCCGACCCCGTGAGCTGCCGAGCTGGCGGCAGAAGGCCAATACGGGAGAGGTTCCGCAGGGTCTGCCGACTGACACCGGATTGCGCTGCCACCCAGTGCTGCGACCGAGGTTGCCGGAGCGCCACCACATCGATCATCAAGTGTGCCTGACATTCGAAAGCGATCTCGCCCCCGTGAACAACTGTGCCGGGAACGCTTGGCGACCGCACGCAAAGAGGCGGTCACGATCCGGGGTGGACGAGCCTCGACCATCCCAGTCGCGAGGACACTTAACTGCAGCATCAGCACCGCGGTCAAACACGCCCCACTCGACACGCCACAGGTGAGCAGAACGGCGGCCCCTCTGGACCCTTGCTACAGCTCAAACGATTCCTGAGTGGGCGATCGCGACACTCCGGGGTCACCCGGCATATCGGCCATCGCTGCAGACTCGGCCTTCCTGCGCGGGTGACCCTCACCCACTGTCGCATAGTGGGAATTACTGATGATTTCAGGGTGTGGGTTGGGGTGGTTGACAACCAGACCGGTGGCGGTGAGGCGGCCGTTGATGCGGTGGGTCGGAGTCGAATTCTGCCTAACTCGTGGTGGAGTTTGGTCGGGGGTATCGAAGGCGGTGTTGGCCGTGGCTCTAGCGCACGAGTCGCGAGAGGGCCCCAACAGGTTTCATGGCTGGCGCAAGGCGAGAGATCGTGAGCCAGTCGTGTTGGGCCGCGTACCTGTTTCAGCTTGGCGGCCAGGTGGGTGCTGAGGTTGTCTCAAACCACTACGATCGGGCCGACGAGCTGGATGAACCGATCCGACTTCTCCGCCGCTCATTGAGAGACAGCAGAGAGGATGGTTCTCGTGCCGAGAGGACCGGCACAGCCGCACATAGCCAGGCCGACTCGTGACAGAGCATCGCTCGGAATGTTCCCCGAGCGTGCACTCCACATCCGGGTCGCCGAGTCGCTCGTGGTCTTCCGGGAGTCCGTGCGGCGCTGCGTAGTGCACAACGAGAGCGACCCTTCCAGATCGCATGCGTAGGGGCGGACGAGCGGGAGGGTTACGTAGGCTGCGCGCGGAGAACAAACGCCTGGAGGAGGTCAACGGCGTGTTGAAGTAGGCGACGATTTTCTTCGCGGGGGAGCTCGACCCCCGAAACCCTGATGTGGCGTTCACCGAACAATGCGGGCCACCGGGCATGCAGGGCTAATTCATAGTCGTGTTGATCAGGCTGCGTCGCTGGTCAGGGGCAGTCCGAGTAGGTCGAGTGGGAGGGTGAAGGGGGTGTAGGAGGTCTCTCGGAGTCCGGCGGCGATGTTGTGGTGGCCGGCGTCGCGGAGGGTGTTGATCGCGAGGTTTCTCAGGGTGGCCATGTTTGCCGGTCCGTGTTCGGTCCGGATTTTGGAGGCGTCCTCGGCGAAGGTGGTGTCCCTGATGTGGTGGACGGCCTCGATGCCCCACTGGGCTCTGGCGATACGGCCGATGACCTGCGGTGATGCCTCGAGCGAGGTCATGGCGGTGATGGCGTGGACGGTCTGGCGGGTGACACGGCCGGTCTTCAGGTCGGTGCGGTGCCGCAGGATCTTCACCGCTTGGACGACGTGGGGGAAGTCCAGGCCGAGACCGGTGACGGTGAGCGTGCGTATCGAGCGGGTCTCGCCGCGGCCGTGCGCGCGTTCACGGTCGTAGCGGCGGGCGGTGACTTCCTTCCACGGCAGGGCCTTGATCGCCGCGTGGAGGTTCGGCTGGTTGCTCTTGACGACCATCAGGTAGTGGGCGTTCTTGGCCTCGACCAGCCATTTCGCGTGTTCGCGCTGGGTGTGGAGGGCGTCGGCGGTGACCACGGTGCCGGTCAGGTCGAACGGGGCGAGCAGAGCGGTGAAGCCGGTGATCTCGTTGGTCTTGTCCGGCACTCTCAGCTGGCTGACGGTGCGGCCGCCGGCCGTGACGGCGGACAGGAGGTGGGCGGCCGCGGCGGTATCGGTGCGTGAACCGCGGGCGCTCTTGCCGTCCACCGAAATAGACTCGGTGTCGGCCGGCTCCTGTCCGAGGAGGTCGGCAAGGCCGCCGGGACACACCCCTACCAGCACCCGGCGCACGGTCGAAGCCGAGGCCGGCAAGTGCACCCCGAAGGGGCCGCGCGGATGAAACCCCAGGCGGGGCGAGGGTGTCCTGGGGTGCGTGACGGGCCCACTGCCCGATCGCCAGATAGGAACGGGCCCCGGCCAGAACGGCGCACGCGGCGGTCAAGAGCACCGAGGCGAGGGCATGGCGGCGTCCGCGCCGGTCACGCGGATCGGGCAGAGCACTCAACCGAACGTTCAAGTCGGGGAGTTCACGCTGCCGACGCGAGGGCGACTTGACCAAACAAACGGTGGCAGACTGGCGGCACATCGAGGCTCCGGTGGTCAGGCGACTTGGAGGTCCCCTTGATCATCGGAGCTTCGTTGCGCCCGGGACTGCCGCACTGAAGGTTCGCCACACCCCTGTGACCTGCTGCTTCTCGCGGCAGCCAGGACTATGAATTAGCCCTGGCGGGGAAGACGGCCGGGACCGCCCGCCACTTGATGCCGTTGTCCAAGAGGTAGCGGACAGCGTCGAGCATGCCACGGCGGCAGTGGCTCTCCGGCTGCCCGCCCCGGCCCTCCAGTCATACCGGTACCGGCAACTGCGGGCGGACGACCGACCATTCCGCGTCGGTCATGTCCGACGGATAACGCCGCCCCCGGCGTCCTGGGCCCAGTTGTAGACCCGTGACTCGTGGGCGCCGTTGCCGCACTCGACAGACCTCTCCGCGCCCCATGCTGGCGAGTACAGCGTCAGCGCGGCCCAGCCACGAGATCCGGCGGACACATTGGCCCGCAAACACTCAACGACGACGACCAGAACTACGCGTCTGAGACTGGTTTGGGATTATTGGAACGCTTTCGTGTGTCTCAGGATCGTCTGGAGCAGGTGCGGTCTTGGGGGTGAAGATGCTGTATGCCTCGCTGAGTCGGGACGCCTGGATAGCCGCATCGCTGTGTAGCTGCAGCGCATGGACGAGCCGCGCTCGGTGGGCGGTGCGTTCCGGGCCGGGAACAGTCAGCCGGAGCGCAGTGGCAGCCAGGTCCTGTGGCGACCTGGCTAGGTCAGGAAGATGAAGAGCCTCGAGGGCTCGTGTATGACGTGCTGCTACAGGTAGGCCAGCATGGGCTGCTCGTAACAGCGTGCTGGAATTGTCCTCCCACGCGGCCGTGTGGACATATACCGCAGCAGTGCGGAGGAGGGCTGCTACCTTACGGCTGGGCAGGGGCCCTGTTACATGTACTCCAGCATCCTCAAGGGTTCGACGGAGGACCTTATCTCCTCCACCCGCCCAGATCCAATTGGCTGCAGCAGGGGCGGATGCGGCAGTTTGGGCAAAGAAACTTGGGTCCCTTTGAGGGCACAGAGGCCCAATGGCTACAGCAATTGGAAGCGAGTTGCGATCGTTCGGCAAGGACACGGGATGGTCCGTCAAGGGCGGAACGTAGGGGACGTGAATAATGCGGTGTGTGCGGTGGAGTCGAGCTGCAAGGTGATATTCACGCCGACTGCTCGCGGCCACTGTTGCGGCACGGGAGGCGAGCGCGCATTCCGTGAGAAAGTAGAGCATCCGGCGTGTGACAGAGACATCACGGCGTTCGAATGCATAGCAGTGCGGGGTGTAGACGATGGCTTT
Source organism: Actinobacteria bacterium OV450 (assembly GCA_001298555.1). GTDB lineage: Bacteria > Actinomycetota > Actinomycetes > Streptomycetales > Streptomycetaceae > Streptomyces. Next base: position 458 of record LJCW01000103.1, on the reverse strand, counting down.
GGTCGGGATGATCCGGTTGAGGCGGACATAGGCGCCTGCTTGAGAACCGTGGGCATGGACACGGTCTGGCTGCAGCTTCCGGTAGACGTCGGCCACGGCATCCAGCCGGGCACGGCGGCCGTCCGGTAGCGGAAAGATTCCGGCGAGGGGGGCTTGTCCCAAAACATCCGCGATACGGCTTGGGGGTGCGATGGCCGTCACAAGCCAGTGCTCCAGGTGTGGAGTGGCAGCCAGGTAGCTGACCAGGGTCTCGGCGACTCCGGCGTCGCAGGCCTCAGTGACGTGCAGTACCCGCCCGCGGGCGGTCTGCGGAGAAACATTGTTCGATGTCACGGCTCTCGCAATCCTCTGGGCGAGCCAGGAAGGGGCAGGATAAGGACGCCGGGACCATGACTGCTCGGGGCCGCGACGAGGACAACCCGCTGTGGCTGGGCTCCATCAAGTCGAACATCGGGCAC
>LJCW01000102.1 GCA_001298555.1 Actinobacteria bacterium OV450 | reverse complement strand
GGGCCCGGCGGTGTGCGCCGGGCCAGCCGCGGTCGTGCGCCCGCGTCAGTCGTGCTTGAGGCCCAGGACCTCCGCCGCGGCGAAGGTCTCGCCCGCCGGGCGGGAGTCGTAGTGCGGGGTGAGCAGTGCGTCCAGCTCCTCGTAGGAGAAGGCCTCCTTGGCGGTGTCGAACTTCGCAGCCACCTTCGGGCGGTCCATCACGACCACGATCCCGCCGTGCACGACGAACAGCTGCCCGTTCGCCTTCGCCGAGGCCGGCGAGGCCAGGTAGCCGACCAGGGGGGCGACGTGCTCGGGGGCCAGCGGGTCGAGCTTGCCGTCCTCGGGGACCTGGAATCCCGCGAAGACGTCCTCCGTCATCCGGGTCCGGGCGCGCGGGCAGATGGCGTTGGCCGTGACCCCGTACTTCGCGAGCGCGAGCGCGGTCGAGGTGGTCAGCCCCACGATGCCGCCCTTGGCCGCCGCGTAGTTCGGCTGACCGGCCGAACCGCCGAGGAAGGCCTCGGAGGAGGTGTTGACGATCCGGCCGTACACCGGCCCGCCCGCCGCCTTCGACCGCTCGCGCCAGTGCGCGGAGGCGAAGTGCGTGGTGTTGAAGTGGCCCTTGAGGTGGACCCGGATGACCGAGTCCCATTCCTCCTCCGACATGGAGAAGACCATCCGGTCGCGCAGGATGCCCGCGTTGTTGACCAGGACGTCGAGCTTCCCGAAGCTGGACACCGCCAGCTCGACCAGCTCGCGCGCCTGCTCGAAGTCGGCCACGTCGCCCAGGTGCGCCACCGCCCGCCCGCCCGCGGCGCGGATCTCCGCGGCCACCTCCTCCGCCGGGGCGGCCGAGGCCTCGCCGGAGCCGTCCCGCCCCGGCTGGCCGAAGTCGTTGACGACCACGCTCGCGCCGAGCCGTGCGAGCTCGATCGCCTCGGCCCGGCCGAGCCCGCGGCCGGCGCCGGTGACGATGGCGGACAGCCCCTCAAGTGGGAGTGACATCTACCGGATTCCTCTCAGAGTTCGATGCAGGTGCGCAGGGCCACGCCCGTGCGCATCTGGTCGAGTGCGTCGTTGATCTCGGCGAGGTGCACCCGGTGGGTGATCAGGCCGGCCAGGTCCACCCGGCCCGCCCTCCACAGCGCGATGGTGCGCTCGTACGAGCGGAGCACGTCCCCGCCCCCGTACATCGACGGCAGGATCTTCTTCTCGTCGAAGAACAGCGAGAACATGTTGACCGAGTAGTTGTCGTCGAGCGCGCCCGCGCCGACGACGACGACGGAGCCGCCGCGCCGGGTCATCTCGTACGCGGTCTGCGTGGTCGCGGACTTGCCGACGACCTCGAAGACGTAGTCGAAGCCCTCACCGGCCGTGATCCGGTTCCTGGCGTCGGCGAAGGCCTCCGGTGCGACGGCCTCGGTGGCGCCGAAGCGGAGCGCCGCCTCGCGCCGGGAGGCCACCGGGTCCACGGCGACGATCTGCGCCGCGCCCTGCACCTTGGCGCCCTGGATGACGGAGATACCGACGCCGCCGCAGCCGATGACGGCGACCGAGGACCCGGCCTCCACCTTCGCGGTGTTGACGGCGGCCCCGAGGCCGGTGGTCACCCCGCAGCCGATCAGGGCGGCGATGTCGTACGGCAGGTCGTCGGGGATCGGCACGGCGCACGCGGCGGGCACCACCATCTCCTCGGCGAAGGTGCCGGTGCCGGCGAAGCCGAAGACGTCCCCGCCGCCCGTGCGCCGGAAGTTGGGCGTGGCCACGTTCGCGAAGGATTCCAGGCACAGGTGGCCCTGGCCGCGCTTGCAGGCGGGACAGTGTCCGCACGGCGGCAGCCAGCAGACGAGGACCCGGTCGCCGATGGCGTGGGTGGTGACCCCGTCGCCGACGTCGACGATCTCGCCCGCGCCCTCATGGCCGGGTATGAAGGGGGCGGGCTGGGGCAGCACGCCGCTCATCGCGGAGAGGTCCGAGTGGCACAGGCCGGTGGCCTTGATGCGGATCCTGACCTTGCCGGGGCCGAAGCCCGCGGTCTCCATGTCGTCGACGACCTCTAGCTTGTCCTGGCCTATCTCGCTCTGCAGTGCTGCGCGCACGGTGCTGCTCCTTGTGTGTCGCGAAGGTCGGGCGTTACGCGTGTTCGACGACGGTGTCGGCGAGGACCGGCGCGTCGTCCCGTTCGACCGCGGTCACCGACACCAGGACCCGGCCGGGCTCCTCCCACATCCGGATCCGCAGGGTCTCGCCCGGGAAGACGATCCCGGCGAAGCGCGTGCGGTAGGCGCGGACCCGCGAGACGTCCCCGCCCAGCGCCGTGTCGACGACGGCCTTGAGGGTCATCCCGTACGAGCACAGGCCGTGCAGGATCGGCCGGTCGAAGCCGGCCAGCTTGGCGAACTCGGGGTCGGCGTGCAGGGGGTTCCAGTCACCCGACAGCCGGTACAGGAGCGCCTGCTCCTCGCGGATGTGCCGCTCCTCGACCCGGTCGGGGGCGCGCCCGGGCAGTTCCTCCGACACGGAGGGTCCCCGCTCGCCGCCGAAGCCGCCCTCCCCCCGTACGAAGATCTGCGCGTCGCTGGTCCACAGCGGCCCGTCGGCGTCCTCGACCTCGGTGCGCAGGACGATCACGGCCGCCTTGCCCTTGTCGTAGAGGGCGGCGACGCGGGCGCTGGAGGAGGCCCGGCCCTTGACGGGGATGGGCCGGTGCAGCTCGATGGACTGACCGCCGTGCAGGACGCTGGTCAGGTTGACGTCGATCCCGGGTGCGGCGAGGCCGCCCAGCATGGCCATGCCGGCGCCGGCGACGGTCGCGAAGCTGGGCAGGACGTGGAGCTTGGACTCCAGGGTGTAGCGCAGCTCGTCGGGGTCGGTGGCGGGGCTGGCTTTGCCGGGGTTCGTGCCCGCGCCGAGTCCGAGGTGGTAGAGCTGGATGTCCTTGTGGTCCCAGGCGATCTCCCCCTGGCGGGGTTCTGCGGCGAGGGCCCTGGCGGCATCGATCGGCATTGAGGATGCTGCTCCTTGTTCGGTTCCCGTTGCTTGGAAGAGCGTGGAAGACCCCGGTGCGGCCGTCCGCACCGTCGGCCGCACCGAGGTCGTATGCGGGACCGGCCCTGGAAACGCGTGGTTCTAGAACGCGTTCTAGGATCGGTGAGGCATGTATAACGCACGCCCCACCCATTGGGAAGACTCCTGACTCCACGTCAGAGTGGCTTCGGCCGAGGTGTGTTGCCGGACCCCCGAGGCGTGTTTGCCCGCCCCTCGCAGGGCTGGGCCCTACGCTGGCGGGGTGGACGAGATGCCCCGGAATTTCCGTACGGCGAGGTCGCTGCGGGTCCTGCTGGCGGAGGGCCCGGGCGTGTCGGCCGGCGCGCTGGCGGTCCTGCTCGGACTGGAGCCGGACCTCGACGTGGTCGCCCGGGTCTCCCCCGGGGCGGACGTGGGCGCGGCGGCGCTGGCGGCCTGTCCGGCGGTGGCGCTGGTGGACGCGGACCGCCCGGACGTGCTCGCGGAGGTGGCGGCGGTGTGCCGCGAGGCCCCGGAGTGCCGGGTGCTGCTACTGGCCGGGTCGGCCCGGCCGGGCCTGGTCGAGGGGGCGCTCGCCGCGGGCGCGGCGGGGGTGGTGCTGCGGGACGACGCCCCCGCGGCGCTGGCCGACGCCGTCCGCCGCGCCGTGACGGGCGAGGCGGTCACGGACCCGACGCTCGACCCGTAGGGCCGCAGGGCCGCAGGGCCGCAGGGCCGCAGGGCCGCAGGGCCGCAGGGCGCAACGGCCCTTCCCGGCCACCGATTTGACGGATTCCGTCGCAGCGCCGGAGCGCGCACCGGGCCCAGGATGAGCCTTCCGCAACCTGGCTTCGTGGAGGAATCATGCGCGTATCCGCCCTGCCCGCCGCACTCGCACTGGTGGCCGCCGCGCTCGCCACGGGAGCGGCTCCGGCCGCCGCAGACACCGCGCCCGGCCCGGTCCTCAGGGTCGAGCTGGACGCGGGCAGCGGCCTCCACCACAACACCGCGACGGTGACGTACGAGCGCGTCGACGGCGCGGTGAACTCGGTCAGGATCATCTCGGTGGAGATCATCAGCGGCGAGCGCGACTGCGCCTGGGTGTCGTGGAACGACCCGCACAACGTGAACGGCTGGTCCAACCTGACGACCGAGCCCTCCTGCAACGGCACCGGCCTGGTGGAGTCGCCCGACGAGATCATCAAGGCGCCGGCCAGCCACCCGCTCAAGGTGCGCCTGGCCGCGGACCACGGCACGGACGTGGTGCACAAGGACATCGAGAAGCTCTGACCCGGGGCGGGCGGGCCCGGTCGCTACGAGCCGTCGCCCGCGCGCGCGTGGGCGAGGGCGGCCAGGCGGTCGCTCTCGCCCGGGGCGGTGAACAGCCGCTTGGGCAGGGCCACGAGGCAGGTCCGGCGGCGCGAGCGGCCCGTGAACACGTGCAGCCGGGGCGTCTCGTGGTACGAGCGCACCTCGTCCCAGGTGATCCGCAGGGACTCCGCGCCGCGGGACACCTCGATGCCCGCACCGTCCACCACGGCCTGCTTCTCCTCGCCGGCCCGCCCGGTGCGAAAGCCCCGGGCGACCGCCCACCGGGGGAGCACCAGCAGTGCGACGAGGCCGTACGCCAGCGCGACGGCGAGGGGGACGGGGTGCACGGTCAGGCCGTGCGGGGACGGCGACACGCCCGCTGCGGCCAGGAAGACCGTGCCGAGAGCGGCCACCGCCCGCCCCCTGCGGAACAGTCCGGCGGCCCTGGCGGCCTCGGTGTACTCGTCCCGCGTCACGTCGCCGGTGGCCCGGAAGCACGTCTGTCGTATGTCGCTCACGGGGGCGGAGCCTATCCCTCCGCCCCCGGGGCCCCGGGAAGGGATCAGCCCCGCCGCAGGAGGGTGACGACGGCCGCCCCGCCCAGGCCGATGTTGTGGGCGAGGCCGACGCGGGCGCCCGCGACCTGCCGCGGACCGGCGGCGCCGCGCAGCTGCCAGACCAGTTCCGCCGCCTGCGCGAGGCCCGTCGCACCCAGCGGGTGGCCCTTCGAGATCAGGCCGCCGGAGGGGTTCACCACCCACCGCCCGCCGTACGTCGTGGCGCCCGACTCCACCAGCTTCCCGCCGCCGCCCTCCTCGCACATCCCCAGCGCCTCGTACGTCAGCAGTTCGTTGATCGAGAAGCAGTCGTGCAGCTCGATCACGTCCACGTCCTCGATGCCGAGTCCGGACGCCGAGAACACCTGCCGTCCGGCCGCCGCCGTCATCGGCCTGCCGACCACGTCGATGCACGACCCCGATGCGAAGGACGCCTCCGTGTCCGTCGTCATCGCCTGCGCGACGATCTCCACCGCCTCGTCGTGCAGCCCGTGCCGCACGACGAACCGCTCGGACACGACCACCGCGGCCGCCGCCCCGTCCGAGGTCGGCGAGCACTGGAGCTTCGTCAGCGGCTCGTGGATCGGCTTGGCCGCCAGGACCTCCTCGACCGTGTACACGTCCTGGAACTGCGCGTTCGGGTTGTTCGCCGAGTGCCGGTGGTTCTTCGCCCCCACCGCGGCGAGCTGCGCGGCCGTGGTCCCGTACCGCTCCATGTGCTCGCGCGCCGCGTTCCCGAAGATCTGCGCGGTCGGCGGCGACATCTCGAAGCCGTGCCCGGCGGCCATGATCCCGTAGTGCCGGGCGACCGGCGAGGTCTTGAAGTCGGAGCCCGCGTCGGCGCCCCCGCCCAGCGCGCCCCTCTTCATCTTCTCGAAGCCCAGCGCCAGCACGCAGTCGCTGATCCCGCCCTCCACGAACTGCCGGGCCATCATCAGCGCCGTGGACCCGGTGGCGCAATTGTTGTTCACGTTGTAGACGGGGACCCCGGTCAGCCCCAGCTCGTACGCGGCCCGCTGGCCTGCCGTGGAGGCCTGGAAGCAGTACCCGACCGGCACCTGTTCGACCAGGTCGTAGCCGATGCCCGCATCGGCCAGTGCCGCCGTCCCGGCTTCCTTCGCCATGTCCCAGTACTGCCAGTCCCTCGACTCCGGCTTCTCGAACTTCGTCATGCCGACGCCCACGATGTACGACTTCATGCCCGACAACTCCTAGTCCCTGGGAAGGCCGAGGATCCGCTCGGCCACGACGTTGAGCTGGACCTGCGTGGTGCCCCCCGCGATCGTCAGGCAGCGGGACATGAGCATCCCGTGCACCGCCCGCTCCCCCGCCCCCTCCCGCACGGCGCCCGCCGGGCCCAGCAGTTCCAGCGCGAGCTCGGCGGTCCGCTGCTGGTGCGGGGTCTGGACGAGCTTGCGTACGGACGCACCGGCCCCGGGCTCCAGCCCCGACACCTGCTGGAGGGTGGTGCGCAGTCCGATGCAGGCCAGGGCGTGCGCCTCGGCGGTGAGCGCCCCGATGCGGGCCCGGTAGGACCCGTCGAGTTCGGCGGAGCGGGCGATCAGCGCTTCCAGCCCGGACGCGAAGGTCATCTGGTCGGCCATGTGGACCCGCTCGTTGCCGAGGGTGTTGCGGGCGACCTTCCAGCCCTCGTCGGGCGCGCCGACGAGGGCGTCGGGGGGCAGCAGGACGTCGTCGAACCAGACCTCGTTGAAGAGGGCGTCGCCGGTGATCTCCTTGAGGGGGCGCACGTCGATGCCGGGGCTGTTGCGCATGTCGACGACGAAGTAGCCGAGCCCCTTGTGCTTGGGTGCGGCCGGGTCGGTCCGGGCCAGCAGGATCCCGAAGTCGGCGCTGTGCGCGGAACTCGTCCACACCTTCTGCCCGTTGATCTTCCAGGAGCCGTCCGGTGTCCGCTGCGCCCTGGTGCGCAGCGAGGCCAGGTCGGAGCCGGCTCCCGGCTCGGAGAAGAGCTGGCACCAGGTGACGTCCCCGCGCAGGGTCGCCAGGAGGTACCGCTCGCGCTGCGCGTCCGTCCCGTAGGCGAGCAGTGAGGGCACGACCCAGGTGGCGATCCCGAGGTCGGCGATCTTGACGCCGGCCGCCGCCAGTTCCTGCTGGACGACCAGCTGTTCGGCGGGGCCGGCGCCGAGCCCGTACGGCGGCGGCAGGTGGGGGGCCGCGTAGCCGGTGGGGGCCAGGACGCGGCGGGCGGCGGCCGGGTCGAGGCCGCGCACGTCCTCGATGGCGGCCTTGGCCCGCTGCCGGTACGTCTCGGCCCGCGCCGGGAGTTCGAGGCGCAGCTCGCGCCGCGCGCCGGCGGCCGCGAGCCGCACGGCCCGGATCCGGTGCCCGTCCCCGGCGCCGATCAGCTGGCGGGCGACGATCGCGCGCCGCAGGTGGATGTGGGCGTCGTGCTCCCAGGTGAAGCCGATCCCGCCGAGGATCTGGATGCAGTCCTTGGCGCAGGAGTAGGCGGCGTCGAGCGCGGTCCCGGCGGCCAGGGCGGCCACGAGCGAGCGGATCTCGGCGGGCTCGTCCGGCCCGGCCGCCGCCCGGGCGGCGTCCCAGGCCAGCGCCCGGGCCTGTTCGAGGCGTACCAGCATGTCGGCGCACAGGTGCTTGATCCCCTGGAACCGCCCGATGGGCCGGCCGAACTGCTCGCGGGTCTTGGCGTACTCGGCGGCGGTGTGCAGCGCCCAGGCGGCGGTGCCGCAGGCGTCGGCGGCGAAGAGGGTGCAGGCCAGGTCCCGGACGAGGGCCGCGTCGAGGTCGAGGAGGCGGCCGGGGGCCACGGTGACCCCGCGGGCCCGCACCTCGGCGGTGGGCCGGGTGGGGTCGGCGCTGTCGTGGGTACGGATGTCCAGTGCGGCGGCGTCCACGGCGAACCAGCACGTGCCGTGCGGGGCCTCGGCGGCGAGCAGGACCAGGTCGGCCTCCCCGGCACCGAGCACCGGTGGCGCGAGGCCGTCCAGGAGGTGTCCGCCGCCCTCGACGGCGACGGCGGTCAGGGTGTCGGGGCCGAGGGCGACCGCGCCGACCCGCCCGCCGAGGGGATCGGCCCCGGCCCGGTCCAGCAGTACGGAGGCCAGCGCGCTCGGCAGGTACGCCCCGGGCAGCGCAGCCCGTCCGGCCTCCTCGACCACGACGGCGAGGTCGAGCAGGGTGCCGCCGTCCAGGTGGGGCTCCAGCAGCCCGGACTCCGCCAGCGCGTCCCACCAGGCGGGCCGCACGCCGGTCCGCGGCGGGCTGTCGAGCAGCTTGCGCACCTCCCCGGGCGGCACGGTCCGCGCCACCCAGCCGCGCACGGCCTCGGCCAACTCCCGCTGTTCCCCAGTGATTCCGATGCCCATGGGCAGGCAGACTAGAACACGTTCCATTCTGACGGAAGGTCAGAACGAGAACGTGTTCTCCCCGGCCCCGCCGGCAGCTGCCGGGGGCCGGGCGATGCCGCACCGGGTCCGTGGGGTGTGATGAACTGCGCTCCGTTCACCGTTGGCCACGAGGGGGAGACATGACCGCTGACACCGCGGCACCACTGACGCCCGGCCCCGCACCTACGGCGCAGGCTCAGGCCGAGCGGAAGCGCCGGGAGGCGAGCCGCATCGAAGGGTGGTCGATCGCGTGGATGCTCCTGGCCCTGGCCCTCTGGGGAGGGTTCGCCTTCCTGATGCTGTCCGACTACGGCCCCGAATCCGGGGGCCGGGCGGCCTGCCGGGGCCCGCTGGCCGGCCCGTCGACCAGGGACGCCGTGTGCCGCGACGACGCACTGCGCCAGTGGCCCGCCCTGCTGGGCGTCCTCGCGCTGACGCTCGTCGCCACCGTGACGGCGGCGGCGACCACGGTGTACGCCAAGGTCCTCGCCCGCCTGGCACCCGAGGAGGGGCCCGCCGTACGGCCGCAGGACTGAGCCCCGCCCGGGCGGTCACCGTCCGCCGGCGCGCCGACCGCCCGGAAGGGCCCTGCGCACTCCACCCGTTACAGGGCCCCCACGAAGGTGGCGAAGGCGGCGGGGCTCACGGTGAAGACGGGCCCCCCGGGGTTCTTGGAATCGCGCACGGCGATCAGGCAGGGCTGAGCGGCGACCTCCACGCAGTTGCCACCGGTGTCACCGCTGTACGAGGCCTTGCGCCAGGCGAGGGGGCCGAGGGGGGCGCACTCGATGCAATCACCGCCGGTGTCGGAACTGTACGAGGACTTACGCCACCGCGCGCTCGTCAGGTCCTGGATGGTGTCCATAGCGCTCCTCCATTACGCGGGCGATCAGCGCCGCCGAGTCCTCCACGGAGAGAGCGGCGGCCTGCAAGTGATCGCAACGGAGCGAACCCTCCCTGAGAGCCTGCGGATTGGCCGTCATATGACCCTGGACGAAGTCCTCCGTATAGACGAGGTCGGGGTCGTCGTCGAACCGCAGGACGGTGAACGCCCCCAGCACCGCCCGCGCGTACTCCTCCGTCTGCAGCAGCCCGTAGACCAGCTGCGCTTGAAACGATGAGATGTAGGCCGCCTTCGCCTCCATCTCCGCATACGGCTGGAACCACGTCGGCAGCTGACTCCTCAGCACCAGCCCCACCAGCCGGGAGAACGCCCCGTTCGTGTCGAGCGCCGCGTCCACCCGCTCCGAGAAGTCCCGGGTCGGGACCTTCCTGGCGGTCTCGATCTGCCCGATCAGCGAGGCCGTGCAGAAGACGATCTCCCCCAGCTGCCCCTGTTTCAGCCGGGCCTCCTCCCGCAGGCGGCGCAGTTCCGAGCCGTAGTAGTCCAGCGGAGAGGCGCTGGGGTCGAGATCGCGGATGTTGACCATGAGGAGGTCACCCCCAAGGACACGCCGTGCGGCGTTCGTTTCGGTCCGTAGCCGAGCGTAACCACCTCGCTTCACGCTGGTGTCGTGAATCACGTAACTGAGCACTCAGCAACCGGGGTTGGCGAGAGCTACCGGATGGGCTTCACCGTCGGTGAGCATTCGGCCCGGCACATGCGTCGCATCCTCCGCATCTACCTGGCCAGTTGGGGCCTCGCCGGGCTGACGCACGCCGCCGAACTGGCGTTGACGGAGCTGGTCGCCAACGTCGTCCGGCACGTGCCCGGACGGTCCTGCTCGGTGCTCATCCTGTGCGGGCCGCAGGGCTTGCGGTGGAGGTGACGGACTGCTGTCCGGACCCGGTGCGCGCGGCGCGCTGCGAAGGCGGAGCGCTCGGCGAGGGCGGACGCGGGCTGCTCCTGGTCGAGGCCGTGACCGACCGGTGGGGCGTGGAGCCGGCGGCCGGAGGCAAGACGGTGTGGTTCGAGTGCGACGCACCACTCCGCCGCGAAACAGCAAGGAGGCGAACCGGACATGGCCGGAAATCGCTCTAGATACCCTCGGTATCAAATGATCCAATCTGGGGCGCTCACGCCACCCCAATTCACCTCCGGGAAGGAAATCCTCCGTGAATTGCCTCACGTACGTGGACCTGCACCGACAAGTCTCCTTCGACATCGACAAGGAAATGGAGACCGCCCTCCTCAGGCTCGCCCCTGCCTCGGGGTCGAGCGCCGCCAAGAGCGCGGTGGGCAAACTCCTCCGGCATCAGAAAATGCGGCACCCCCTGTCGGTGCTGCCGATGATGGTGCACGCCATCGAGACGGGTGAGCACGGCCCGGCCGTCCCGCTGTCCGTCGTGCACCTGCTGTGGTGGACCTCGGCCTGCTACCTCGATGACCTGGCAGACGGGCACGGAACGACCGCTTCCGACAGCCTGGACCAGAACGAGGCCCTCCTGGCTTCCGTACTCGGCGGAACGGTCCTCCCGATCCGGGTCATCCAGTCGCTGCCGGTTCCGGTGACGGTCCGCGGCGCACTGACGGCGGAGATCGCGACCGGCTGGGCGGTGGGCGCCGAGGGACAGCTGATGGATATGGCGGGGGACGTCCGGAACGCCACCCGGAACTCCGTGATCGCGGCCTATCGCGGGAAATCCGGCGGCCCCTACTCGATGATCACGGCGATGGCGGCGATATTGTCGGGCGCGAGTGACGAGAGAGTGGAGTTGTGGCGGGAGTTCGGCTTCATATTCGGCATACTTTGGCAAATATTCAACGACCAGGAGGACATCCTGTCGGGCCGCAACGAAGACCTGCTCAACGGGACGGTCACGTATCTGCTCGCCTGCGCGCTCGACGACGCCCCCGACCTCAGGGCCCGCGAGGAGCTGCTCGACCGGTGCGCCGCCGCCCGCCATGCGGAGCAGGCGCGCACGGAGCTCACCCGCCACCTCCTCGCGCCGGGGGTGCTGCACCCGTACTCCTCGGAGCTCGACGCCTTCCGCAGGGAGGCCCACCGCCTGCTCACCGTCCTGGGCGGCCACGAGCAGCACGTCCCGGTCATGCGGCACCTGGTGGACCACGCCGCGCAGATGCTGCTCCGGCCGGCCCTCGCCGCCGCGGTCCCGGCCTCCGTGTAGGCCTCCCGCCCCACGCCGGGTTCCCGCCCGCCGTTGCTCCCCGCCTCGGGCGAACGCCCGCTTCCGCCCGAGCCGACGCCGCCACCGGAGCCGGTCCCGCCGGCCTTCGGGGCACGGGGGGCGTGGGCAGGACCACCCGCAGCGGCCCCGCGCACCGCCGCACCCGCCACGGAGGGGCCCCGACCTGCCGCGCTACCAACGGGTAGGGCACCATGGGCCGCCCACCTGCACCACGCACCCCACCCCCACCCGGGAGGAACACATGGCCACCCCCAAGCCGGAGATCCTGGCCGCCTTCGAGGCGGCCAAGGGGTTCATGCCCGTACGGGAAGGGCTCGCCCTGTACGAGGCGGCCGTCGCCGCGGCGGGGCTCGGGCTGCCCCTCCTCGAAGTCGGCACGTACTGCGGGCGCTCCACGATCCTGCTGGCCGACGCCGCCCGTGGGGCCGGGGTGGCCGCGATCACGGTCGACCACCACCGGGGCAGCGAGGAGCAGCAGCCGGGCTGGGAGTACCACGACCCGTCCGTCGTGGACCCGGAGGTCGGCCTGATGGACACCCTGCCGACCTTCCGCCGCACCCTCCACACGGCGGGTCTCGAAGAGCACGTCATCGCGATCGTGGGCCGCTCCCCGCAGGTCGCCGCAGCCTGGGGCGGCAAGCTCGGCTTCGTCTTCATCGACGGCGGCCACACCGACGAGCACGCCGGCGGCGACTACGAGGGCTGGGCCCCGCACGTCGCCGAGGGCGGCACGCTCGTCATCCACGACGTGTTCCCGGACCCGGCCGACGGTGGGCAGGCCCCGTACCGGATCTACCTGCGCGCCCTGTCCTCCGGCGCCTTCGAGGAGGTCTCGGTGACCGACTCCCTGCGCGTCCTGCGCCGTATCGCCCCCGGCATCTGACCCCACCACCCGGCCCCGCCCCGCCACGGGACGGGCCGGGCCGGGCCGGGCCGGGCCGGGCCGGGCCCAGGGTGGGGCCCTTCCGGGCGATGTGGGCACATAAGCGGATAACCGCACCACGCCCCCGGATGGCCCACGGTCCGCTCCGGCGGGAGGGCCCCGGTCTAGGCTCGCGGCGTGCGCTACGACGACAGACCTCCATCCCCCGAGTCCGCCTCCTCGGTCAGCCCGGAGCGGCGGTGGTTCGCGCGCCGCTCCGGCCTCGCCGTCGGTGCGGCCGTGCTCGCCCCGACCGCCCTGGCGGGGTGGGTCCTCGTGCAGCTGACGACCGGGGCGGGGGCGGACGACGCCCGGCCGCCCCCGATCGTGATGCCGGCCGCCTCCGCCTCGACCTCCCCCCCCCCCCCCCCCCCCTCCTCGGCCTCC
>LJCW01000101.1 GCA_001298555.1 Actinobacteria bacterium OV450 | reverse complement strand
GAGGGGGGGGGCGGACGGGCCGGCCCGCCCTGCCCGACGGGGCGCGTGGTGGGGGGCCGTACGGGGGCCGGGGCGCGGGGTCTAGTCTGCTGGGCATGCTGAAGGTGGGCCTGACAGGCGGAATCGGTGCCGGCAAGAGCGAGGTCTCGCGGATGCTGGCGGGGTACGGGGCGGTCGTCGTGGACGCCGACCGCATCGCGCGGGAGGTCGTGGAACCGGGGACGCCCGGGCTCGCGGCCGTCGTCGCGGCGTTCGGGGAGTCCGTGCTGACCGCCGAGGGGACGCTGGACCGGCCGAAGCTCGGGTCGATCGTGTTCGCCGACCCGGCGAAACTGCAGACGCTCAACGGCATCGTGCACCCGCTGGTGGGGGCCCGGTCGGCCGAGCTGGAGGCCGCCGCCGGACCCGACGCGATCGTGGTGCACGACGTACCGCTGCTCGCGGAGAACGGCCTGGCGCCGCTGTACGACCTGGTGGTCGTGGTGGACGCCGCGCCCGCGACGCAGCTGGCCAGGCTCACCGCACTGCGCGGGATGGCCGAGGACGAGGCGCGGGCCCGGATGGCCGCGCAGGCCACGCGCGAGCAGCGGCTGGCGGTGGCCACCCTGGTGATCGACAACGACGGGCCGCTGGAGGCCCTGGAACCGCAGGTGCGCAGGGTGTGGGCGGAGCTCCGGCAGCGGGAGGCGGCCGCGGGTGCCGTGGGCGCCTCCGATGCCGTGGGTGCCCCCGATGCCGCCGGTACCTCCGATGCTGCCGATGCCTCCGATTCCGCCGGTGCTTCCGGGGCCTGACGTGCTCATGGAATAGGGGGCGGGGTGCGGGGCGTTGAACGCGCCTGCAGAGGGAAGGATCAGACCGTGTCCGACACCACGCCGCCGCCCATACCGGCGCAGCCGTCTCCGCCGTCCGGCTCGTCCCCGGAAACCCATGTCATCGACTACCGGGCCGCCGAGCAGCTGCTGGCCGCGCGGGACCCGCGGGGCGCCGTGAAACTGCTCGACTCGGTCATTGCCGCGCACCCGGAGAACACGGCGGCCCGGCTGCTGCGGGCGCGCGCCTTCTTCGCCGCCGCCCAACTGCGTCCGGCGGAGCTGGAGTTCGAGCTGGTGCTGGAGCGGGAGCCGGACAACGCCTTCGCGCACTTCGCGCTGGCCCGCACCCACGAGCGCTCCGGCCGGCCCGAGCAGGCGCGCAAGCACTTCCGCCTGGCGGCGGCCCTCGACCCGCGCCCCGACTACCTGGCGGCGGCCCGCTTCGAGGAGTAGGCCGTCTCCGGAGCGGCCCCCGTCCGGTGCGTCACCGGCCGCAGGGAGGTTCGTACGGGGGGACGTCCGGGCCCGGCTGGTAGTGCGGGCCCTGGTGGATGTGGTGCAGGACGACGGCCAGGTCCACGAGCGCGAGTACGGCGAGCACCCCGCAGGCGGCCGCCCAGCCGGGCCGGCCGACCAGCGAGAACGCGGCCGTCCCGGCGACGGCCCAGACGAGCCCCCACAGGCTCAGCCAGAACCGCAGCCGCAGCGGACTGCGGGCTGTCACCGGCTCGTTTCCGGAACGCATGACCATCGCCTCGGATCCATGACCCCCGCCTCGGATCCATGGTCCCACCGGCGGGACCGCGGCGGCGCGGCGCGGCGACGGACTCGGCATCTGTGCAGCTCAGCGGCGTTGTCAGTGCCCGCGCCTAGACTTCGGGGACAGGCGCGACCCGTCTGGGCCGAGGGAACCGAGGGGAGGGAGGCGACACCGTGACACCGCAGCCGGATCAGCCGCAACAGCGGTATCGACCACAGCAGCCGCAGCCGGATCAGCCGCTGGACGCGCTGCTGCGGCACCCTGCCGTATTCCTGCCCGCCGCCGTCCCCCGCGAGGCCCGCATCGCCTTCTGGGCTCCCGACGGGGACGCCCTGCCAGAGCTCCCGGCCGGGACCCCGACGGTGCTCACCGTCGTACGCCCGCACGGCCAGGGCGTCCGCAGCCGTACCGTCCCCGCCGTCGGCCTCCCGGTGGTCCACGCCCTGCCCCTGCTCGCCCGCGCCCCGCTCAGAGCCGTCACCCATCCCGCCACCCGCGCCTGGGGCACCGCCGCCCGCCATGCGCTCACGCTGGCGGCCCGCGGCCGGCTGCTGCCGGGGGTCACCCCCGAAGGGATCGACGCCTGGCGGGCCGGCCCGCTCGACGCCGAGGACGTCGGCCACCTCCGTGCGGTGGCCGCCGCGCTCCCGTACGAGGGGTACGCCACCCCCCTGGCCGGGCGCCGCCCGCTCCAGCTGCCCGAGCCGGAGGCCCTGGTCCGCGCGTTCCTCGACGCCGTCGCCGACTGCCTGCCGCGCACCCCGGCCGCGCCGGTGGCCGCCGGGCGGCCGTTCGCCGCGCGGGAGCCGCAGCGGGTGCCCGGGATACAGGACTGGGCCGCACAGGTCGCGGCCGGCGCCGACACCGGCGTGGGGATCTCACTGCGGCTCGACCTGTCCTCGTTCCGCCTCTTCGACGAGGCGGAGGAGGAGGACAACCGCCGGGCGGGCGCCGCCGTCGTCCAGGTGCACAGCCTCGCCGATCCCACCCTCCTCACCGACGCCGGGCTGCTGTGGGCCGGTGCGGCCGCCGCCGGGTTCGGGCCCCGAGCCCGGATCGACGCCG
This sequence comes from Actinobacteria bacterium OV450, assembly GCA_001298555.1. Taxonomy (GTDB): domain Bacteria; phylum Actinomycetota; class Actinomycetes; order Streptomycetales; family Streptomycetaceae; genus Streptomyces. Next base: position 9,081 of record LJCW01000101.1, on the reverse strand, counting down.
TACTGGCGCTGCGCCGGGCCGCCCGGGTCTGGCCGCCGCTGCTGCGACTGCTGGACCAGCCGGTCCCCGACGTCCTGGCCCTCTCCGACCCCGAGCTCGAAGACCTGCTGGGTACGGCCGCCAGCCGGCTGGCGGCCGCCGGGGTCCTGGTCCACTGGCCGCGCGAGCTCGCCCGTACGCTGTCCGCGACCGCGGTCGTACGGTCCACCGCGCCGGGCTCCGCCACCGACGGCACCGCCTTCTTCGACGCCGGCCACCTGTTCGCGTTCTCCTGGGAGCTCGCGCTGGGCGGCGACCGGCTCACCCCCGGGGAGATGGACGCCCTCGCGCAGGCCCACCGGCCCGTCGTACGACTGCGCGACCAGTGGGTGCGGGTCGATCCCGAGCTGGTGCGCAAGGCGCGCAAACGGGAGCTGGGGCTGCTGGACCCCGTGGATGCGCTGGCGACCGTGCTGACGGGGACGGCCGAGGTGGACGGGGAGCCCGTGGCGGCGGTGCCGGTGGGGGCGCTGGCCGCCCTGCGGGACCGGCTGACCGGCGAACAGGCCCCGCTGCCGCAGCCCGTCGGGCTGAAGGCGACCCTGCGCGACTACCAGGCCCGCGGTCTGGCCTGGCTGGACCTGATGACCTCGCTCGGCCTCGGCGGCTGCCTCGCCGACGACATGGGCCTGGGCAAGACGGTCACGCTGATCGCGCTGCACCTGCACCGGGACCGCCCCGAGCCGACGCTCGTCGTCTGCCCCGCGTCCCTGCTGGGCAACTGGCAGCGGGAGATCGAGAAGTTCGCACCCGGCACCGCCGTGCGCCGGTTCCACGGCGGCAGCCGCAGCCTCGACGGTCTGGCCGGCGGATTCGTGCTCACCACGTACGGGACGATGCGCGCGAGCGCGGCCCGGCTGGCCGGACAGCCCTGGGGCATGGTCGTGGCCGACGAGGCGCAGCACGTGAAGAACCCGCACTCGGCGACGGCGAAGGCACTGCGTACGATCCCGGCGCCGGCCCGGGTGGCGCTGACCGGCACCCCGGTGGAGAACAACCTCTCCGAGCTGTGGGCGCTGCTCGACTGGACGACGCCGGGCCTGCTGGGCCCGCTGACGACGTTCCGGGCCCGGCACGCCCGCCCGGTGGAGCACCAGCAGGAGGAGGACGGGGGCAACGAGGCGGCGGTCGCCCGGCTGGCCGCGCTCGTCCGGCCGTTCCTGCTGCGGCGCAAGAAGTCCGACCCGGGGATCGCCCCCGAGCTGCCCCCGAAGACGGAGACCGACCATCCGGTCTCCCTCACCCGCGAGCAGGCCTCGCTGTACCAGGCCGCGGTGGACGAGGCGATGGCCGTGATCGAGGCGAGCGAGGGGATCGAGCGGCGCGGCATGATCATGAAGCTGCTGGCCTCGCTCAAGCAGATCTGCAACCACCCCGCGCAGTATTTGAAAGAGCACAGCCTGAAGGAGGAGCAGCCGCGGATCCCGCACCGCTCGGGCAAGCTGGCCCTGCTGGACGAGCTACTGGACACGATCCTGGCGGAGGACGGCTCGGTGCTGGTCTTCACCCAGTACGTGACGATGGCCCGGATCATCGAGCGGCACCTGGCGGCCCGGGGGATCGCCCACCAGCTGCTGCACGGCGGGACCCCGGTGGCGCGCCGGGAGGAGCTCGTGGACCGCTTCCAGTCCGGTGAAGTCCCGGTCTTCCTGCTCTCGTTGAAGGCGGCGGGCACCGGGCTGAACCTGACGCGGGCCGGCCACGTCATCCATTTCGACCGCTGGTGGAACCCGGCCGTGGAGGAGCAGGCCACCGACCGCGCCTACCGGATCGGCCAGACCCAGCCCGTGCAGGTCCACCGGATCATCGCCGAGGGCACCGTGGAGGACCGGATCGCCGAGATGCTGGAGGCGAAGCGGGCCCTGGCCGACGCCGTGCTCGGCTCGGGGGAGTCGGCGCTGACCGAGCTGACCGACCGCGAGCTGGCCGACCTCGTCTCCCTGCGGAGGCCCGCATGATCACCGCGCGGGACGACCGCCGCCGCACCTTCGAGACCGTGCCCGCCGGGGTGCAGGCCGCCAGCTGGTGGGGCCGGGCCTGGGTGTCGGCGCTCGAAGCGGTGTCCCGCGACCCCGCCCGCCTGGCGCGGGGCCGCGCGTACGCCGAAGAGGGCCACGTCGACGCGGTCACCGTCACCCCGGGCCGGATCGTGGCGTACGTACGGGGCAGCCGGGCCCGCCCGTACCGCACCGAACTGGCGCTGAGCCCCTTCCCCGACGCCGAGTGGGACGAACTCCTGGAGGCGGTGGCCGCAGACCCGACGGCCCTCGCCGGCCTGCTGGAGCGGGAGGTTCCGCACTCCCTGGCGGGGACGGTCCTGCCCGGCGCGGGCGAGCTCGTCCCGCGCTGCTCCTGCCCGGACACCGCCCGTCCGCCGTGCAAGCACGCCGCGGCCCTCTGCTACCGGGCGGCCCGGCTCCTCGACGAGGACCCGTTCGTCCTGCTGCTCCTGCGCGGCCGGGGCGAACGGGAGCTCCTCGACGAGCTGACCCGCCGCAACGCCGCCCACGCCGCCCGCGAACGGCCCGACACCACACCGGACCTCCCCGGTGTCCCGGCCCGCGCCGCGCTGGCCCGTACCGGTCTGCCGCCGCTGCCCGCGCCGCTCGCCGCACCCGGCGCGGTGGGCCTGCCGCCCGCCTACCCGGCCGACCCGGCCGCCCCGGACCCGCTGGCCCTGGACCAGCTCGCCACGGACGCCGCCGCCCGCGCCCTCGTGCTGCTCACCACCGCCGAGGACCCGATAGCCGGCCTCACCCTGTGGCAGGACGCCGTCCGCCTGGCCTCCGCGCACCACACCGCCGGCCTCACCGGTGCGGCCCGCACCCTCTACCGGGACCTGGCCCGGGCCACCGGCCGGACCACCACCGACCTGGCCCGGGCCGCTGCGGCCTGGCGCCAGGGCGGGCGGGCCGCGCTCGCCGCGCTCGAAGAGCCCTGGGACCCCCCGGCGGGCCCCTTCGACCGGGCCCGCCCGGTGCTCCTGGCCGCCTCCCAGGGCGCCTTCCGCCCCGAGCGCAACCGCCTCACCTCGCACACCCGCCAGCTCAGGCTGGGCCGCGACGGCCTCTGGTACGCCTACGAGTCCCGCCCGGACACCGAGGACTGGTGGCCGACGGGAGTCCCCAGCCCGGACCCGCTCACCGCCCTGCGGCGCTGACCTCCTCGGCCCACCGCGTCAACGTGGTGAAGTCGCGGTCGCGCAGACCGTGGCGGGCGTGGATGCGCAGGAGGAGGGCCGGGGCCGGGTGGTGGGCCGCGATCCAGGCGCGGTCCTGCGGGGTGATCATGTCGTCGACCCAGGCGAAGGGACGGCCCGCCGCCCAGGCGAGGAGCGGGCGCGTCTTCCAGAACAGGCCGTCGGGGTCGCCGGCGAACAGTTCCGGCCATTCGATGACGGGAAGATCGCCGGGTAGTCCGATACGCGGGGCGATCATCGTGTTGGCCTGGTGCATCCAGGCGGTGGCCCACGCGAGTTCGAAGGGCAGGGCCTGTAGACGGGCGCCGTGCGCGGGGTGCAGGCGGACCCGCAGCCCGCGCCGGGCCGTGCGCGAGCCCGGGTCCACGTTGGCCATCCAGTCGGCCGGGCGCATCCGGTGGCTCGTGTATCCGCGGAGCCCGGCGAGCCGGGACCGGAAGGGGTTCAGGGGGCCGTCCACGTCGAGGAGCAGCAGCGGGCGATCGGTCATGAAGTAGGCAGTACCCAGTACACGATGGGGTGAAATGCCTACCGCCTCTATAACCCGAATGGGTTTACCGCGTTGTTTCCGGTGCGGGTGCCATACCCGCGAACTCCTCCGGAAGGCAGGGAAACTGATGCGACACAGTCGTCGTAATGGCTTGATCGCGGCGGTGGTTGCGGGCGGTGGACTGGCGGTCGCGGGTGTCAGCGGATTCGCCCACGCCGACGCGGACGCGAGCGGGGCGGCCGAGCGTTCGCCGGGGCTGCTGTCCGGGAACCTGGTGCAACTGCCGGTGCACACCCCGGTGAACGTGTGCGGCAACACCGTGAGCGTGGTCGGGCTGCTCAACTCGGCCGCGGGCAACCGCTGTACCAATGACTCCGGGCACGACGTCGAGGGGCACTCCGGGTCGGTGTCCTCGCACCCGTCGAAGCCGGGCGCCGGGAGCACGGCGGGCGGCGGGACCCGCTCGGGCGGTGGAGCGCACGCCGAGGGGGGAGGAAAGGATTCGCCCGGGCTGCTGTCCGGCAACGGCATCCACCTCCCGGTCGACGTCCCGGTCAACCTCAGCGGCAACTCGGTCAGCGTCGTCGGGATCGGCAACACCTCGGCCGGCAACACCTCCGTCAACGGCGATGTGCCCAGCGGCGGCAAGCCGCAGCAGCCCCAGACGCCGCCCCAGGCACCGCAGACGCAGCCGCAGACCCCGGTCGTCGAGCAGCCCGTCACTCCGGCCGCGCCGCCGCAGCACGGCCCGGCGCTCGCCCACACCGGAGCCGACGGGGCCGGCTACCTGCTGCCGGGCGGCGGGGCGCTGCTGCTCGGCGGAATGCTGCTCTACCGTCGCTTCCGCCTCCGGTAGCAGACCGTACGCTACGGGCCGGGCCCTGAAGCGGGCGCCGAGGCGGGTGCGGCGGCGAGCGGGGGCGGCGGGGGAGTGCGCCAGCCGTCCAGGATCGCGTCGATCCGCGCCGCCAGCCGGGCCCGGGCCGCGAACCGCGGGACGCCCGCCATCAGCAGTGCGTCGTACTCGGTGTCGGTGTGCCGCACCGCGGCCCGGACCGCCACCGACACCGCCTGTTCGTCGAGGGCCCGGCCGGCCGCCGTACGGCCCACCCGGCCGCTGCCGCGCACCGATGCGTGCGCGGCGATCGCCGCCGCCCGCTCGGCCGGACAGCCCGGGAACAGCCGCCGGATCTCCGCGGCGAAGGCCGCGGTGAACCGGGTGTCCTGGACCGCACGGCGCAGCCGGTCCCGCTCCCGGCGGCGGGCCCGCGCCTCGGCGTCCGCGAGGCAGGCGCGCTCCGCGCGCGCCAGGGCGGGTTCCTCGACGAGGAGACCCTGGCGCTCGTAGCGCCGCCGCCGCTTGTTGAAGCGGACGACGACCGCGGACAGCGAACTGGCCTCCCGGGCCCGCCGGGTGAGCGCGGCATCCCCGCGCGGCAGGTAGACCAGGTGCCCCAGATCGGCGCAGTCCAGGCAGCGGGGCACGCCGGCCTCACGGACGAGATGCCGCAGCGGCCCCTGGCGGCACTGCGCACAGTGGATCTGCTTCAGCGACTCGAACACCACGAGGCTCATGACGAGGTGATACCGCCGTCCGGTCCGCTTATCACCTCGCCACGCACGGCGATCCTGGTTCCTGCAACCCTCCCTGGATGTCCGGAAGTCCCTTACGGTGGGGCGTCGGGGCTGCGGAGGGCCGTGATGCCCGTGGGGGAGGGGCACACACATGGCTGGACGGCAGACGACGGCACGGCGCGCGAGAGCCACGGACACCGTGGCGGCGGCGCAGGCCGCGGAGGCGGCGGCGGCCGTGGAGGCGGCGGCGGGCACGGCGGAGCACCTCGCCGGCCGCGAGGTCGTCATAGCGCCCGGTGGCTGCACCGGCTGGCACTTCCACCGCGTTCCGCTGATCGCGCTCGTCAAGTCCGGGACGCTGACCCGGATCCTGCACGACAACTCGGAAGTCGTGCACCGGCCCGGGACCAGCTTCGTCGAGCCGCCCGGCATCGAGCACCTCCACCTCGGCCGCAACCTCGGCACCGTGCCGGTCGTGCTGTACGTGACCTGCACGCTCGCCGAGGGCGAGGCCTTCTCCATACCCGCGGACGCCCCGCCCGGCGCCACCCCCTGCGACTGCCCGGTCTTCCTCCCGTGAGCCGGCCCGTTCAGACCAGGCGGCGTATCTCCCCGCGCACCCGGTAGAACCCTCCCGAGGCCGCGTGCAGCCCGTCCACCACGTACCGGGCACCCGGCTCGCGGATCCCGCGCGGGAACTGCACGTTCCACGAGGGCTCGAAGCCGCCCGACACCACCTGCACCCGGACCCGGCCGCCCCGCTGCACGCACTCCACGACCACCCCGTCCGCGGGCGCCGCCGCCACCGAGACCGTCGCCACCGCCGAGGCGGACGCCGCCGGCGTGAACACCGGAAGCGCAGCCGCCGACTTCACGTCCACGGCCGTCGGCACCGAGCCCCGCTGGGCCGCGAGGATCGCCGCCTCGCTCGCGTCCATGCAGATCAGGGACCCGTCCGTGGTGACCAGGTACAGCCGCTCGTCCAGGTACTGCATGGACAGGGCCGAACCGCCGCCCGTTCCCAGCTTCCACACCCGCTGCCCGTCCGCGTCGAAGCAGTACACCGACGCGGCGTTGTCGGCGGCGAACACGTGCCGCCCGTCCGGCGAGGTCGCGCACGCGTACACCGCGGAATCGCAGCGGTACGAGGCCTCCTCGGCACCCGTCGCCTTCGACAGCCGCTGTACGGTGTGGCGCCCGGTGCCCGCGTAGACCGCGTCGTCCTCCTGCCAGCCGAAGAGCACGTTGCCGTTGGTCGGCCGGTGCCACAACTGCGCCCCGCCGTCGGCCGCGTACGCCGTCACGCCCTTGTTGTGGCCGTGGTAGACCGCCCGCTCGTCCGCCCGGACCATCCACGCGTTGGCACCCGACGACCGCCGCGACCACTGGAACTCGTCCTCGTGGTCGATGACCGTCAGCCCGCCGTCGCGGTCGGACACGCTCAGCACGCCCTCGTGGATGTCGAGCCAGAAGATGTCCACGTCCGCCGCGATGTCGTAGGCGCCGAACGGCACCTTCGAGGACAGGTCGTACACCGTGCCGTCGTCACAGCCCGCGTATATCCAGAAGTCGTCCGCGACCAGGCACTTCACCCCGTCCGGCAGCGAGTACCGGGCCAGTACCTCGCCCGCGTGGCTCAGCGTGTAGACGTCCCCCGCCTGATTGCCCACCCAGCAGCGGTCCTCGTCCACATGGATCCCGAAAGCCGAGGACCCCGTACGGAACCGCCACAGCACCGGGGCCACGGCCCGCGCCGTCGACGGCGCCGAGGTGACCTGGCGGCGCGTCACCGCCCGGGGCGGGCGCTGCCCGGCGACGGCCGGTGCGTACCCCTTGCGGACCTTCTCCCCGATCTTCTTCGCGGCCGCCGCCCGGGCCTTCTCGACGGACGGGAACGACGAGCTCTGCAGCTGGCCGTCCGCGCCGATGCGGCCGTACCGCACCGACACGGCCGTGCCGTCCACGGTGACCTCGTAGAACTTGTGCGCCCCGCCGCCGTCCTGCGACAGTTCCAGATACGTCGTCTCGCGAGCCATGACAGACCCCTCCCCAAGGCCGGGCCAACGGCTCCTTCCCGCCGGTGATCCCTCGTGAAAAACGCTAAGGCCCACCACTGACAATGGGCCCGTGCAGCTGGAAGCGATCACATGGCAGCGGATGGCCGAGCGCCTCGCCGGGCACCTCGACGAAGACAAGCCCGCGGCCGGGTCCGGGACGTGGCAGCGGGTGGGCATCGACGGCGCGCCCGCCGCCGGCACCGACGTGCTCGCCGGCCACCTCGCCGAGGCGCTCCGGCTGCGCAGCCGCCAGGTCCTGGTGGTGGCCGCCGGGGGATTCCTGCGTCCGGCCTCCCTGCGCTTCGAGTTCGGCCGCGAGGACGTGGACTCCTACCTCGGCAACTGGTACGACACCGCCGCCCTGTGGCGCGAGGTGTTCGGCCCGACCGATCCGGGCGGCACCGGCCGCGTGCTGCCCGACCTCTGGGACCCGGTGACCGACCGGGCGACCCGCAGCCCGTACACCGAACTTCCTGCGGGCGGCGTGGTGATCGTGCACGGTCCGCTGCTGCTGGGCCACTGGTTCCCCTTCGACCTCAGCGTCCACATCCGGCTCTCCCCGGGGGCGCTGGCCCGTCGCACGGAGGAGTCCGCCCGCTGGACCCTGCCCGCGTTCGCCCGCTACGAGGCGGAGACCGACCCCGCGGCCCGGGCCGACGCGGTGGTCCGGGCCGACGACCCCCGCCACCCCGCCTGGACGGGTCTCACCGGCCCCACAGGCTGACCCCGGGACCCCGCCCCGTCACGGACGTCCGGGATCCGCAACAGCGCCATCGCGGCTCCGTGACGAACCGGTTCCGGCCGTCGCCGCGGCCGGGACCGGGAGCTACGTTGACGGCACGCTTCGACGGCGGCCACCCGGTGGCGCCTTGGCAGAGGGAGACGGCAATGGGCGGACGCGGCGGTGCGGTTCAGGGTCCGAGACGGCCGCGGCGGCGGGCCTCCGCCGCCGCTCTGCTGCTCTGCGGGACCCTGGCCCTGACGGCCTGCAACGGGGACGACGGAGCCGCGGGGGCCGGAGCGGGCCCCGCGGGTACGGCGCCCGGTGCGAGCGCCGCGACCCCTTCGGCCACGCCGGCCTCCTCCGCCCCGGCCGGCACGGCGGCGCCGTCCGCTCCCGCCGCGGCGCCCTCCAAGAAACCGGCCCCGACCGCCACCGCCGGCGCCCCGGTCAAGCCGAAGCCGCCCGCCCCCGGGCCCACCTGCGCCCCCAAGGACCCGGTTTCGCCGAACGAGATCGCCGTCTACCGCTACACCCCCGAGGGCGGTGCCTACAGCCTGATCGTCAGGCACGGCCACTGGGGCTGCCCCGTCGCGGGCGGCGCCACCCCCTTCGTGACCGTCGGCGAGGAGACCTACATCCCGATCGCGGACGACGCCGAGATCGGCGCCCACGACCCGATCCTCTCCGGCTCGACGAACAAGCCGATCACCACGCACGAGCTCACCTCGTGGCTGGAGACCCACCCGGACAAGGGGCTGGTGTTCCACTACGTCGTGAACAAGGCGGGCGTGATCGACACCCTCGGCCAGGAGGAGTACACCATGTGACCGGCCCGCCACCCCGCAGCCGGGACTAGGCCCTGTCGTCAATCTGCCGTCTGCCCCGCGACGCCTGGCACGCGCTCTCGCCGCACCGGGCGAAATCCAAGTACGTCCAGTACGCGGTCTTCCGCCCGGCACGCCGAGAGCACGCACCAGACGCCGCGGGGCCGCCCTCC
>LJCW01000100.1 GCA_001298555.1 Actinobacteria bacterium OV450 | reverse complement strand
GATCCGCTCGATCTCGGCGCCGCTCTCGTCGTACTGGAAGAGGGAGGCCTGGCCGGTGGAGAGGGTGCGCCCCACCCGGACGACCTCGGTGCGGATCACGGGGGGGGGCGGGGGCGGCGGGGGCGGGGGGGGGGCGGCGGCCGCGGGCGCGGCTCGTATCAGCGTGATCATTACGGGGCCGGTGTAGCGGCTCGGGGCGGCTGGCAGAAGCCCGCGGGTGGTGGGTTCACCCGAATGCACACGGCAGTTCACTGGGGAAACGACTCTCCACATGCGTTACGGCACCCCGTCTGTGGGCGCCGGCTCGGCGGGACGGGGGAGCGGGACTGGGGCGGGACGGCGAGGTCCGTGGCCTCGCCCTTCGGCGCCGGGGGCGTGCACCCTCTGGGGCGGGCGGTCAGCTCCAGGCGGGGGCCGCGGTCTGGGTGGGGCTGGCGCCGCTCCTGGCAGTCGTCGGGCCGCTTGAGCGGCCATGCCGCGCAAGTGGCCCGCTCCTGGCGGGCGTGTGGTTCCCGGTCCGCACCTGGCGGCCCGAAGTCGTTGGACGCGCCCTGTTCGGGACGGCGAAGGCTCGGTAGGGTTCCGCACATGGCTGAGATCGACGCAGATGAGCTGCTGAGGCGAATCCGTGCAGCGCGGGACTGGGCTGCTGCGGAGGACGAACGGCTGCATGCCGCCAGCACGGCCGGTGGATCCGACGACCAACGGATTGCAGATGCCACGGCATCGCGGATCTACCACAGCATCCGGGCAGTCCTCGACGAGATCATCGAGCCCGGCAAGCACTCCCGGGAGAACTAACTCCCGGGTCCGGCCGATCTGCTTTCGCGGGCGCGCGGCCCCCCCCGGAGAGTGCCGCCGACGCCCGTGGCTTGCCGGCAGCACCGGACGTCTGCGGGAGCGGCCGCGGACCAGCTCGGTGGCCCGATCGTTCTCGTCTGGGACAACCTCAGCGTCCATAAGGCCGCCGACCTGCAAACGTTCGCCGAGGCCCGGGACTGGCTGACCATCTACTATCTGCCGCCCTACGCACCCGACCTCAACCCGGTCGAGGGGATCTGGTCCCTCCTGCGACGCGGCTGGCTCTCCAACGTCGCCTTCAGTACCCCTGAACACCTCGTTCAGCGCATCCGGCTCGGCCTACGGCACATCCAGTACCGCAGCGAACTCATAGACGGCTGCCTAGCCGAGACCGGCCTGGCAATCAGACCCACCTGAGCAACCCGGCCACATCACGAGTTCAACCTCAGTAATGCAGGGCGGCCGCGAGTGCCTCGGCCAGGGTCACGGGCGGGCGGCCGATCAGACGGCGCAAGTCGCCAGAGTCGGTGTACATCTCGCCGCGGTTCATACCGCGGTCAGCGTCAGCGAGGACCTCTGCCAGCTCGGCGGGTAGGCCCGCGGAGGCCAGTACCTGGGCGAAGTCGGCCACCGGGAGGTCAGCGTAGGTAACCTGCTTTCCCGCCGCAGCGGAGATCGCGGCGGCGAGCTCAGTCAGGGTGAAGGATTCGTCGCCGCCGAGCTCGTACACGGCACCGGTGTGGCCTTCAGCGGTGAGGACGACCGCTGCGGCCTCGGCGTAGTCGGCGCGGGACGCGGCGCTGATCCGCCCCTCGCCTGCGGCGCCGACGACCGCGCCGTTCTGCAGGATCTGCGGCAGTTGGCTGGTGTAGTTCTCCAGGTACCAGCCGTTGCGCAGCAGCACGCTGGGGATTCCGCGGTCCCGCAGATACGCCTCGGTCTCGCTGTGCGTGGCACCGATGACGGTGGTGGCCGTGTCCGCGTGCGTCGTGCTCGTGTACGCCACTAGCGACACGCCTGCGGATGCCGCGGCGTCGATCACGCGGCGGTGGTTGGCGACCCGCTCGCCCACGGGGACCGAGGCCGAGATCAGCAGCAGCCTTTCCGCCCCCGCGAATGCCTCGGCCAAGCCGTCGGTGTCCGCGAAGTCGGCGCGGCGTACCGTGATGCCTCGGTCGGCCAAATCCTTGATCCCAGCGATGTCCCGGCCGGTCGCGATGATGTCCGCGGCCGGGATCCCGCGCCGCAGCAGTGCCTCGACGGTGAGCCTGCCCAGCTGGCCGGTGGCTCCGGTGACGACGATCGGCATGATGATCATTCCTTCCTTCCGCGCGTGCCTCGCACGCCTGCAGCGGTCCGTCCGCCGCGGGATGGAACACAGAATGACCTGCACACTCTCTGTTGGGGAGTAGCCACTTCTTGGTAGGGTACTTACCGCAGCGAAAGCATTGAGGTGAGCCGGATGGCTGCTGTCGAGAATGTGACCGGGCCCATGCCGTCATTCGATCCGTACGAGCGCGGCTGCCCGTCGCGGGACCTGCTCGACCAGATCGGCAGCAAGTGGGCGGTCCTCGTGCTGGGCGAACTCGGCCGGAACGGGACCTCCCGGTTCGGTCATCTCCGGCAGGCGCTGGCGGGCGTGAGCGAGAAGATGCTCACCCAGACGCTGCGCACCCTCGAACGCGACGGGCTTGTCAGCCGGACCGTCTACCCGGAGGTGCCGCCGCACGTGGAGTACGAGCTGACCGCGCTCGGCCAGACGCTACGGGAACCGCTGAAGGCGCTCACGGAGTGGTCCGTGCTGCATATCGGAGAAGTCATCGCCGCCCGCGAAGAGTACGACGACCGCACTGAGCGCACCAGGTAATCAGCGGCGGCCAGCGGTCTGGTCATAGACGGCCGCCTCGCCGAGACCGGCCCGACAGTCAGACCCACCTAAGCCACCCGGCGACATCACGAGTTCAACCTCAGTAACTCCTTCGTCGGCGTCCGGCGGGGCGCATCCGCACGGGCCGGACTTGCCGGTCCGGCGGTGCTGCCCCAGGCGCAGTAGTGCGCCCAGCGCGTGCAGCGCGCTCAGGACGGCCGGGGCGTGGCCGGCCGCCTCCATGAAGCTGTCATCCGTGCCGATGTTCGTGTTGGCCGGACGTTCGGAGTGGCGGCGGTGGTTGCGGAATGTGTGCGGATGGGGCCCCCGCCGGTAACACGGGCCCTCGTGTTTCCGTGTGCTGTCCGCGTCTGGCCCAGGGGACTTGATGCGCGTTTCACGGCAAGTGGCCGCCGCATGGGCGGTCGCCCGGGTCTAGTTTCCTCGGGTTGGGCGCCCGTTAGGGTTATCGACGACGACTCGCTGCTGTTCCCGCGCGCGCTGAAGGACCGCGGCGTCCCGGCCCCGAGATCGCGGGCAAGCTCACCATCAAGACCGGCAAACGCGGGCAAGCACCCCTCGGTCGCCTCGCTGTACCGGGCACTTGCCTGAGGCCGAGGAGGGGCGTGAGCTTGGCAGGCGTCGTTGATCGTGTAGTCGGTGCTCGGCTGCCCGCGGTCGTGGATGGAGCGCGAGTGTCACGCCCGGTGGGCGCGTCCGTCCCGTGGGGCGAAGGCTGCGAGGGCGTCGGCGTCGGTCGCGCGAGCGTGCAGGAAGTAGTCGGCCCATTCGGTGATGTCGGGGTAGGACGATTCCTGGCTGAGCCGGGTGGCTGCGGCTTGGAGGTCGAAGTGGGTGGTGCGGAGTTCGACGCCCGGGCCCAGGAGGGCCCAGTGTGCTCCGGTTCGTCCGTAGGGCATGCCGATGCTGCCGGGGTTGATCACGAGTCGGCCGTGAGCGAGGCGGACGAACGGCATGTGGGTGTGGCCGCAGACCACGGTGCGGATGTCGGTGTCGAGTCCGCCGAAGACTTCCTGCCATCGGTCGAGACGGGAGTCGACCAGGACGACCTCCTCGTCGTCGCGGGGGGTGGCATGGCAGAACAGCACCTTTCCCAGTCCGTTCACCGACAGGGAGAGTGATCGTGGCAGCGAGCTGAGCAGGTCGAGATGGTCCTCGCGGAGCTGTTCGGCTGCCCAGGGGGCGATCGGATCGGGGATCGTGTCGCGTTGCCCCCGGCGGTATTCGAGTAGTTCACGGTCGGCGTTGCCACTGATCCAGAGGACCCGGTCGCCGAGGCTGGTCAGCAGGTCGAGGACCTGAGTCGGTTGCGGGCCGGCGGTGATGTCGCCGGTGAGCACGATGTGATCGGCGCTGCTGACGTCTGGTTCGGCGAGCACTGCCTCCAGGGCTGGCAGAACTCCATGGATGTCGGACAGGACGGCTACTCGGTTCGGCATGGTCACCACTGTGGGGTGGAGGCAGCCGAGTGGTGCGATCTTTCGCCCGGCGCGTAGTTCGAGGATTTTTGGACGGTTTCCTTCAGGTCGGATACCGCCGGGACGTACTGCCCCGAACCGAAATCGCAGCCCGCCCCCGAAATCGACGCCGACGCGTACGAGACCGACGACAACGGACGTGTGGTCGGCCCTACCACGGCCACTGCCTGCACATCGCGGGCTACTTTGCCGAGGGACGAGCTGCGTGGATGGCGTGGACCGTCCCGTACGGATGTCCGGCGTGCAGCAGTCCGGCGGCAGCCGGCGCGGCTCCGTGAGGGGAGGAGGCCGGTGGCAGTGCCCCCACCGAACTAGGCGTGGGGGTCGTCCTGACCGGTGGCGGCCTGGGGGCCCTCCGGTCTTCAATGGCTTGCTCACGTCCAGCGGGCGGGCGACGGCGCGACGTTCATCACCGTCGATGGCGGCGCTTCCCGCCTTCGGACGAGGCGTCAGGCCGTGCTCGGTCGGGTGTCGCGGGAGGTGGCCTGGTCCTGGAGGGTGCGCAGCAGGTCGAAGGCCGGGGCGTCGACGGGGCGTTGGGTGTTGCTCAGGACGATCGCGGCCGTGCCGGTCTCGGGATCGAAGCCGACGAAGGTCGCGAAGCCTCCGGTTGCGCCGTTGTGCCAGATCTGCATGTGGGCGCCTTGGCGGGGGTGCAGGCGGTGGGCCCGCCAGCCGAGGTGCATCCAGGAGAAGCGGTTGTCGCGGTGCTCGACCTGCCGGGTGAGGCGGACCGCCGCCGCGAGCTCGGGGGTGCCGCCGCAGTCCAACTGGGCGCGTACGTAGGACACGAGGTCGGTCGCGGACGACCGCAGGCCTCCCGCTCCGGCCAGATCGGCCAGGTTCCACGGAGAGGCGGGGCGACGCCTGCTGTCGTGACCCTGGGCCAGTTGGCCGGGCCGGGTGGCGTCAGCCGCCACGGCGGTCGCGGACATCCCGAGCGGGGCGCAGACCTGGGTAGTGACCAGTTGGCCGTAGGTGGTGCCCGCGCGGCGGGCGAGGGCCAGTCCGAGGAGGCCGGCGCCAAGGTTGGAGTAGCGGACCCGTCGGCCCGGGGTGGAGCCGAGGCGGGTGCGGGCCAGTCCGGACAGCAGCATGTCCGCGGTGCAGCCGGCGTTACGGGTCGGGGGTGCGGGGGCGCAGCAGGGCCCGCAGCATCATGCCCTTGGGCAGCCGGGGCAGACCGGAGGTGTGGGTGGCCAGGTGCCGCAGGGTGATCTCCTGCCCGCCCCGCGAAGGTACGGCCGTGCCCTCGGGCAGGAGGCGGGCCAGCGGCTCGTCGAGCTCCACTGCGCCGGCGACCACCATCCGTGCCAGGGACAGCGCGGTGAAGGTTTTCGTCACCGAGCCGATCTCGAAGAGCGTCTCAGCGCTCGGTGTCCCGCCATCGGCCCTTCCGGTGGTTCCCGCCGCCGCGTGTGCGACCTGTCCACCGGCTACGACGGCGACGGCGACGCCGACGTGCCGTCGGACGAGTCGCTCCGCCGTCGCCAGGGCGAGCGTGCTGAGGTCCTGAGCTTTGTCCATGTCCTGGATCATGCGGGCGCAAGTACACCTGCCGACAGCGCCCGGAGACTGATTCCCCAACCGTCGCCGTGCGCCCTGAGGAGGAGGAAGTCCGAGACGAAAGATGCGCCGCCGGTTGCACCGGCTCGACGACCGAGATGTTCATCGGCCGCGGGCGCTGAGCTGCGCTGATCAAGAGGGGTGTGGCGTGCCCGGGCGTGGCTTGTGTCCAATCGGGTAGTCGGCGCGCAGCGCAGACCCCGGTCACACCTGCTTGGCCGCCTCGGTTTCGGCGGACCGAACGTACGGGACGCGGGCCAGCCAACAACACCCGCGGGGCTCGTGGCGGAGGGGCCAGCGGGGCCGGGTTACCCGTTCGGTGCCTTCAGAGGAGCGGATGTGATGTGTTCCATGGGGGCACAGCGGACTCGGTAGCGGCCGTTGGGGATCTGTTCGGCCGCGTCGAGCCGCACGGTGAGCGGCCCGGCCCATTCGTAGCCCCGGCGCTCGCCATGGTGCTCCAGCCGGTCGGTCAGTTCCTGCCCCACGGCGGTGAGGTGCGAGCCGATCTCGAAGTACACAGGCGCAGGCAGCTCGACGGTGTACACATTCGGCACCACGATGCGGTGGGAACTACAGACGACGGCCTGCTCGTCGCACGTTCGCAGCAGAGCCCGGACCACCTCCGCCTCTTCCGCCTCAATGCGGAACAGCTTTTCCACCAAGGCCTGCTCGGCCTGCTCGATCGCCCGTTCCCAGCCCTTCAGCGTGTCCATGAACCGCGCCTGCCCGTCTTTTCAGACGTCACGCGCCCTCCACCGCCCGAGGGCAACTGCGGGGTGTCCATGCGGTCGGCCGTGCTGCACGGGGGGGGGGGGGCGCGCCGGAGCCGGGCCCCGGCTGCAAGGTGCTGGAGGCGGCGCGGGTCAGGTCCGTGACGCGGCCTTGGACCTCAGGCCCGTCGGCCCCGCACGGAGGATGGAAGGGCGGCAGGAGCGATACTGGGCCGTCCTTCCGCGGGGATCTGTACGGCTGCCAACCGGTTTAGGTCCTCTCCGGCCGATCTTGGAATGTGGGAGGATGCCGCACATGACTTACATGCGAAGGGGCCGTGCCTCGTAGAACACCAGCTTCACTTCGGCTGCGGGAACGCGGCTGGGGTAGACCCTGGGTGCGGTATCGCGATGTCCCAGGTCTGCCGGGAGCGGCGAACGCCGCTGTCCGTGTGCTTGAACGGGAGCGATTGTCTCCGGGCATCGTGGCAGTGGCGCTGAGCGTGTGGTCCGTGCGCGTCCACGGCACGAGGCGGCGGTGGAGACAATGGGAGGCGGAGTTCACCTGCCTCTGCTGCGGCGAGGGCTGGGCCCGGGACAAGCTGCAAGATGCCCTGTTCATGCTTCCGCCAAGGGCCGCCAGCGAACTTCGGGTGCAGGTCGAGCGCCTGGCCGCGGTGCTCCTCCGACGAACGCGCCACGAGCCGACAGAAGACCCGGAGTTGGCGTGGTGGCATCGCAGGTGCTGACCGACCAATGTCACCTACTGGCTCGTTGGCTTATGCGTGACTGGTCGCGGAGACCTGACAGAGGTGGAATGGCGACGTCTGGAGCCGCTCCTGCCCACGGGCAATAGCGCTTCGGGCGGTGGCGCGATCACCGCCAGCTGGCCAACGGCATCCTGCACCGGGTGGGACCTGGGTGCAGTGGCGTGACCTGCCTGAACGCTATGGGCCGTGGAAACCGTCTACGAGCGCCACCGGCGCTGGTCGGCCGACGGAACCTGGGAACGGCTACTGCAGCAGGTGCAGGCCCAGGCCGATGCCGCCGCTAGGATCGACTGGGGCGTGTCGGTTGATTCCACCTCAATCCGCGCCCGCCAACATGCGGCCGGCGCGCGGAACGTCTTCCTCGAACACTTGGAGTCGGGCCTCTCGGTCACCGCGGCCGCGGCCCGGGTGGGGATCACCACCGCCATGATCTATTAGCGCCGCAAGCGTGATCCGGCGTTCGCCGCCGCCATGGACGCCGCCCACCACGTGCACCCGCGCACCCCGGACTCCACCCGCGCGGCCGAGGAATGGGAGACGTTCTTCGGTGCTCTGCGTCCCGGTGTCGCGCCGCGCCAGGCCGCTCTCGCCGCGGGGATCCGGCCCGAGGCCGTCTACCACCGCCGCCGCGCCGACCGCGCGTTCGCCCACCGCACCGACCAACAGCGAACCCTCCGACAACCCCCGGCGCGCCGCGCCCGTCGCGGTGCCTGGCACTACGGGTTCACTCGATGCCGAGAGTGGCGAATGCAGCGGATGCCGTCGCCCGCAGGTTGCAGAACTGGCCGTTCGAGCTCCTCGCGGTGGCCGCCATGGCCCGATTCCCCCGTCTGCCCCCGCCGGCGCGCTCCCCGACCCGATTCCATGCCGGTCGGCAGTCCGCTAGCCGCCCCAGGCATGGGTGCGGCGGGAGTGGAAATGCGCCGACTATGAAACCCACAAGGACACCGGAGCCCGGGGAAGGCCGTCAGACGCCCGGCGGTGAGAGCGCGGGTCCGGACCGGCAGGTGGAGGAGCGGGCGCCGGATCGGCTCTCCGAGCTGCCCAAGCGGTCCTGGAAGGCTGTGCTGCGCGGGACGCTGAAGGAGTTCAAGGACGACGAGCTGGCGGACCGGGCCGCGGCGCTGACCTACTACGGGGTCCTGGCTCTCTTCCCCGCGTTGCTGGTGCTGGTTTCGCTGCTGGGCATCGCGGGCGAGTCGGCGACCAAGCAGGTCTTGGACAACCTGCAAAAGCTCACCCCCGGAGCGGCACGGGACGTGATCAGCAACGCGGTGCAGCAGCTGCAGGGCAACGCGGGCATCGGCTCGCTGCTGGCGATCGTGGGTCTGCTGGTGGCGATCTGGTCGGCATCCGGGTACGTCGCCGGGTTCATCCGCGCCTCGAACGCCGTCTATGACATGCCCGAAGGCCGGCCGGTGTGGAAGGTCCTGCCGCTGCGCGTGGGGCTGACCGTCGTGCTCATGATCCTCGCCGTGGCCAGTGCACTGATCGTGGTGTTCACCGGCACGCTTGCCCGGAAGGCGGGCTCGGCGCTGGGGGTGGGCGACACCGCGATGACGGTGTGGTCGATCGCGAAGTGGCCGGTCCTGCTGGTCCTGGTCACGGTCATGATCGCGCTGCTGTACTGGGCCGCGCCCAATGCCAAGGGCCGGGGCTTCAAATGGGTGACCCCAGGCAGCTTCCTCGCGTTGGTGATCTGGATGGTCACCTCGGCCGGGTTTGCGTTCTATGTCGCGAACTTCGGCTCGTACAACAAGACGTACGGCACCCTGGCCGGCGTGATCATCTTCCTGGTGTGGTTGTGGATCACCAACCTGGCCGTCCTGCTGGGCTTGGAGTTCGACGCCGAGATGGTGCGCCAGCGCGCGATCGCGGGCGGCCACCCCGCGGACGAGGAGCCCTACGTCGAGCCGCGGGACACCCGGGAATGGAGCGAGGAAGACCACCACCGCCTGGACTGAGCGTCAAACCGCGCCGGACCGAGGGGAGCTACGGCAGTATGAGGGTGCTGGCCGGCTTGCGGGACCGTGACCGCCGGCTGACGCGGCGCATCGCTGCCTGGGATTCCATGGTGGTGCGTCGGCTGCTGCCTCGGCTGCTGCCCGCTTTCGGGGAAGCGGCCGAGCACACGAAGCTGTGGTGGGCCGCCGCCTTGCTGATGGCGGCGGGAGGTGGCCGGCGGGGCCGCCGGGCCGCAGCCGCCGGGGTGCTGGCGATGGCGGTCGCCGAGCTCCTGTCGAACGGGGTGGCCAAGCAGCTCGTGGAGTGACGCCGGCCGCCCGCGCAGTGGATTCCGCACCGCGATGTCGCCGACCGGCCGGACAGCTCCTCGTTCCCCGCCGGGCACACCGCCGTCGCCTTCACCGCCGCGGTTGCGCCGTCGTGGCCGGGGGCCGCGGCCACGTGCACAGTCCCCACCGTGCTCGTGGCCGTCGAGCGGGTCCACAGCGGCGCCCACTACCCCTCCGACGTGGCGGCAGCCGCCCTGATCGGCGGCGCTGCCGCGGCCCTGGTCCGTACGGCGCCCCCTCTCCTGGTTTGGCGCCGACCGTGACCACCCGTGCCGGGGTGGGTGACCTGCGGGCGAGAGGGTATGCGCACCCCGGGAACCCCCGTGCGCAGTGGAGGAGGGTGAACAGTTTGATGAGCGCCTTGGGAAGCCACGGCAACGAACCGCCGGTGGGTGAGCTCGTGACGCGGGCGTTGCAGCAGATCTCGGAGCTGGTCCGCGAAGAGATGCAGCTGGGCCGCGCACAGACATCCAGAAGGGGAAGCGGTACGGGCTGGGCGGGGGCCTCTTCGGGGGCGCTGGCCGCGTCGGCATCCTGGCCGCCCAGGCCCTGGTCGCCGACGCGATCGCTGCTCTGACCCTGGTCCTGCCGCTATGTGCCTCAGCCCTGATCATCGGCGCCGCGCTGGCGGCGGTGGCCGCACTGCTGGGGTTGGCCGGCAAGGAGCAGGTCGCCCGGGCCGGCAGTCCCACCCGTGAGAAGACGATCGACAGCGTCAAGGCCGATGTGGCCGAGATCAAGGAGAAAGCCCACCGATGAGCAATCAGCCCCAGGCCGACGAGCCGACGCCCGACCAGCTGCGCAAGCAGGTCGAGCACACCCGCGACGAGCTTGGCCAGACCGTCGAGGCGCTGGCCGGCAAGGCCGACGTCAAGGCGCAGACCAAGGCGAAGGCCACCGAGGTCAAGGAGCAGGCGGCCGAGCAGGCCGCGCTCCTGACCGGCCAGCTCCGGGACAAGGCCACCCAGGCCGCCGAACTGATCAAGGACAAGACCCCGGACCCGGTCCTCGACAAAGCAGCCCACGCCGCGGCCCAGGTCCGTGACGGCGCGGCCCGCGCCGGGCACCTGATCGCGGAGAAGATCCCGAACCCCGTGCGCGCGAAGGCCGCCTCGGCCGCCGGCCTCGCGCGGAGCAACCGCCCCCCGCTGCTGGCCGCCGCCGCAGCGTTGGCCCTCCTCCTGCTCCTGCGCCGCAACCGGAGGCACAAGTGAAGGCATCCAAGATCGCCTACAGGCCGGTCGGACTCGCCCTCGGCGCCCTCAGCGGTATGGCCGCGGGCCTGGCCTTCAAGCAAGCCTGGAAGATGCTCGGCCACGAAGACGACGCCCCGGACGCCACCGACGAGGACCGCACCTGGCAAGAGGTCCTCCTCGCCGCCGCCCTGCAAGGCGCGATCTTCGCCATCGTCAAAGCCGCCGTCGACCGGGCAGGAGCCGCCACCACCCGACGGCTGACCGGAACCTGGCCCGGCTGACCCCCCGGCGGGGGCCGCTGGGACGGGCGGCGCCTGCACCTGGACCTGATCGGGGGAACTTCTGGCCACCCGCCCCGGACCGGCGCCGGCCGCGCCGGTCGAGAGGGGGACCAACGTCCTGCTCCGGCTGCGCAACAGCCGGCTAGCGGGGCGGGAGCTCAGCCTCACGCGGGACGTTCTGTCGGGCCTTTGCTGCTCCGGCGGTGCGGGCTGCGGCGGCGAAGTCGTGGAGGCTGCGCAGTATCCGGGTGGGGCTGCGCTGGTCGGCCGGCGGGTACAGGTCGTCGATGAGGTCCAGGAGGCGGCGCGGCTGGGGTTGCCAGTTGTAGGCGATGAACGCGATGCCGCGCTCGCCCAGGCGGTGTACGAAGTCGAGCAGGCC
>LJCW01000099.1 GCA_001298555.1 Actinobacteria bacterium OV450 | reverse complement strand
CGCCGGCGCGGACTGGAAGACCAACCCCCGCACCCAGATCAAGTGGGGCCTGGACTACATGAACTCCCGCTACGGCAGCCCGGTCGGCGCCTGGAACTTCTGGCAGGCCAACCACTGGTACTAAGCCACCAGTGACGGCGGGCGCCCCACAGCGGCACCGGCAGTGCGAAGGCCCCGGTGGCCGGACCTCCCCAGGTCCGGCCACCGGGGCCTTCTGTTTCCCATCCCACAGGGTCTCCACGGCGCCCGGCGCCCACGCACGGGGCACCCACACGCGGGGCGCCCACATGCGGGGCGCCCACATGCGGGGCGCCCACATGCGGGGCGCCCACACGCGGGGGCGCCCACACGCGGGGGCGCCCCTGCGCTGAGCACGCCAACCGGGGCGCCCGCGCGCTGCCGCGCCGCCTACAGTCGCTGGATGATCGTGCCGGTCGCCAGCGCACCGCCCGCACACATGGTGATCAGTGCGAATTCCTTGTCGCGGCGTTCCAGCTCGTGCAGCGCGGTGGTGATCAGCCGGGCTCCGGTCGCACCGACGGGGTGGCCGATCGCGATGCCCCCGCCGTTGACGTTGACCTTCTCCAGATCCTGGCCGAAGACCTGGGCCCAGCTGAGGACGACGGAGGCGAAGGCCTCGTTGATCTCGACGAGGTCGATGTCCTTGAGGGACATCCCGGCCTTGCCGAGCACGGCCCGCGTCGCGTCGATCGGCCCGTCCAGGTGGTAGTGCGGGTCGGCGCCGACGAGCGTCTGGGCGACGATCCGGGCGCGCGGCTTGAGCTTGAGGGCGCGGGCCATCTTGCGTGAGGCCCACATCACGGCGGCGGCGCCGTCCGATATCTGCGAGGAGTTCCCGGCGGTGTGCACGGCGGTCGGCATGACCGGCTTGAGCCGGGCCAGCGCCTCCATGCTGGTGTCGCGCAGGCCCTCGTCGCGGTCGACCAGGCGCCACATGCCCTGCCCTGCGGCCTGCTCCTCCTCGGTGGTGGGGACCTGCACGGCGAAGGTCTCCCGCTTGAACCGCTCCTCGGCCCATGCGGTGGCGGCCCGCTCCTGGGAGAGCAGCCCGAGCCGGTCGACGTCCTCGCGGGTGAGGCCCCGGTGGCGGGCGATCCGCTCGGCGGCCTCGAACTGGTTGGGGAGGTCGACGTTCCACTCGTCCGGGAAGGGCTTGCCGGGGCCGTGCTTGGAGCCGGAGCCGAGCGGGACCCGGCTCATCGCCTCGACGCCGCAGGCGATGCCGATGTCCATGACCCCGCCGGAGATCATGTTGGCGACCATGTGGTTGGCCTGCTGGGAGCTGCCGCACTGGCAGTCCACGGTGGTCGCGGCGGTCTCGTACGGCAGGCCCATGGCGAGCCAGGCGTTGCGTGCCGGGTTCATGGACTGCTCGCCGGCGTGGGTGACGGTTCCGCCGACGATCTGCTCGACGCAGTCGGGCTGGATTCCGGTCCGGGCGAGGAGTTCGCGGTACGTCTCGCCGAGCAGGTAGGCGGGATGGAGGTTGGCGAGCGCGCCCCCGCGCTTGCCGATGGGGGTGCGTACGGCTTCGACGATGACGGGTTCCGCGGCCATGAGCTCGTCCTCTCCTGCACTGTGCCGACGCGGCGGGCCGTCCCGGCGCCCCGCCCGAACTAGTACGCGTTCTAGTTCCACTCGCAGTCTTATGACCCCGGGGCCCGGCACGCAAGGGTCTTGCACGCGGCTTCCACGGATTCCACACGCAACAGTTGACGCGGGGACCCTTGTCACTTCTGGAACTCGTTACTACCTTCAAGCCAACTTCTGATGGGCCGTCAGACTTTGGAGTCGCCCGATGCCCTGTCCCGCGCTGCCCGAAGGCTTCGACGCCACCGATCCCGACCTCCTCCAGGACCGCGTCCCCTTCCCCGAGTTCGCCCGGCTGCGGCAGACGGCGCCCGTGTGGTGGTGCCCCCAGCAGCGCGGCATCACCGGCTTCGACGACGAGGGCTACTGGGTCGTGACCCGGCACGCGGACGTCAAGTACGTCTCCACGCACCCGGAGTTGTTCTCCTCCACCACCAATACGGCGATCATCCGCTTCAACGAGCACATCCAGCGCGAGCAGATAGATGCCCAGCGCCTGATCATGCTGAACATGGACCCGCCGGAGCACACCCGCGTACGCCAGATCGTGCAGCGCGGTTTCACCCCGCGGGCCATCCGCGGCCTGGAGGAGGCCCTGCGGGACCGGGCCCGCAGGATCGTCGCGCAGGCGCTGGCCGTCTCCGCCGACGGCAGCTTCGACTTCGTCACGCAGGTCGCCTGCGAGCTCCCGCTCCAGGCCATCGCCGAACTGATCGGCGTACCGCAGGAGGACCGCCTGCGCATCTTCGACTGGTCGAACAAGATGATCGCGTACGACGACCCCGAGTACGCGATCACCGAGGAGGTCGGCTCCAACGCGGCGATGGAGCTCATCGGCTACGCCATGAACCTGTCCGCCGCCCGCAAGGAGTGCCCGGCCAAGGACATCGTCACGCAGCTGGTCGCCGCCGAGGGCCAGGGCAACCTGGGCTCCGACGAGTTCGGCTTCTTCGTGCTGCTGCTCGCGGTCGCCGGCAACGAGACCACGCGCAACGCCATCAGCCACGGCATGCACGCCTTCCTCACCCACCCCGAGCAGTGGGAGCTGTACAAGGCGACCCGGCCGGCGACGGCCGCCGAGGAGATCGTCCGCTGGGCCACCCCGGTGGTGTCCTTCCAGCGCACCGCCACCCGCGACACCGAGCTGGGCGGGCAGAAGATCAAGGCCGGCGACCGGGTGGGGCTGTTCTACTCCTCCGCCAACCACGACCCCGAGGTCTTCGAGAACCCGGACGTCTTCGACATCACCCGCGACCCGAACCCCCACCTGGGCTTCGGCGGCGGCGGCCCGCACTTCTGCCTCGGCAAGTCCCTGGCCATCATGGAGATCGACCTCATCTTCAACGCGCTGGCCGACTCCCTGCCCGACCTGCGGCTGGCCGGCGAGGAGCCGCGCCGGCTGCGCGCGGCCTGGCTCAACGGCATCAAGGAGCTCCGGGTCAGCCACGGTTGAGCGCGCGTCCGTGGCCGTACCGGTTGCACGCGGCGTGCGGGGCGTGGGGCGGGGCGCATCGTGGGCGCACGTATGCCGGATCGTTTACTTCCGGACCATTGTTCTGTGACCGGTGGGGCCGTCACACTGCGCGGATGAACCTTCACGCTGCCGACACAGACACCGCTCACCGGGTGGATGCCCGCTGGCAGCGGCTGCCCACGACGTGGCGCCTGATCGAGGAGCGCGGCGGGGGCGACACGCTCTGCCGCGGTGTCATCGAGCTCATCGAGGCCGCCTCCGCGCAGCCGCAGCTGCGCCGCCTGTACCCGTTCACCCGCCAGTGGACCCTGTGGTTCAGCTCCCGCACCCGTCATCCCTTCGAGGTGGAGGCGCCGGCCGCCGAGCCCACGCCCGACGGCCGCTTCCGCGTGCGCAGCCCCAGCCTGAACACCGTCATCGCCGAGACCGACACCGCCGAGGCCGCCATCGCGCTCGTCGTGGACCGGCTCTGCGAGGGCGGGACGGCGGCCCCGTGATCGCCCCGGGTGGCGCGGACGTCGCCCCCGGCGGATCCTGACAGGACGCGGCGATCCACCGAAGGGGTGCCGGGACGGACACACGGTCCGCTCCCGGCACCCCTTCGCGCCGATCGGCGCAGCCGTTCAGCGCGCCGGCTCAGGCGCGGCCGCGCGTGGCGGCGCCCACCCGCTCCGGCTCGCGCGGTCGCGGCACGCCCGCCCCGGCCGGCAACGCGCCGCGCGGCCCCGACAGTACGTGGACCAGCCCGAATCCGGCGCCGACGACGGCCGCGCCGCCGACCGCGTCGAGCACCCAGTGGTTGGCGGTGGCGACGATCGCGCACACCGTGATCAGCGGGTGCAGCGCCCCCAGGAGCTTCTGCCAGGCCTTCGGCGCGAGCGTGATGATCACGATCCCGCACCACAGCGACCAGCCGAAGTGCAGGGAGGGCATCGCCGCGTACTGGTTGGAGATCGCGGTCATCGCCCCGTACTGCGGGTTCGCCAGGTCCTGCGGCCCGTGCACCGTGTCGATGAAGCCGAGCGCCGGCATGAGGCGCGGCGGCGCCAGCGGGTACAGCCAGAAGCCGATCAGCGCGAGGACGGTGGCCAGGCCCAGGGAGGCGCGGGCCCAGCGGTAGTCGCCCGGCCTGCGCCAGTACAGGACCGCCAGGATCGTCAGCGGCACCACGAAGTGGAACGACGTGTAGTAGAAGTTGAAGAACTCCTCCAGCCAGGGCGTGTTCACCACGGCGTGGTTGACGGCGTGCTCGATGTCGATGCCCAGGGCCCGTTCGACGGCGTGGATCCGGCTCCCGTTGCCCTCGGCGATGCTGCGGCTGCTGGGCGCGGCGGCCCTGATGTGCGAGTACAGCGAGTACCCGACCCGTATCAGCAGCAGTTCCAGCAGCAGATTGGGGCGCGACAGCACGCGCCGCCACAGCGGCAGCAGCGGCACCCGAGACCACCGGGCGGCGGCCGGGCGTCCGTACGCCGTCGGGACGGGCTCGCGCCAGTGGGGCGAGGAGCGCGGCAGGAACGGCACCGCGCAGGCCGCCGCCAGCGCGGCGAGCAGCAGCACGTTGTCCCGTACGGGGGCCAGTGCCGCCAGGTTGGGCAGCAGTACGTCGCTGGGCAGCGTCATGGCGAGCACCACGGCCACCGGCCACACGGGCCGGTCAGCCGCCCGCTTGCCCACCTTGCCGGCCACCGCGAGCAGCACCCACAGGAGCTGGTGGCGCCACCCGGTCGGCGCCACGGCGACGGCCACGCAACCGGTGACCGCGACGGCCAGCAGCAGTTGGCCGTCGCGGGCGTAGCGGACCGCGCGGCGCAGGCCCACCCAGGCGACCGCGGCGGCGAGGGCCGCGTACAGCAGGATCTCGGCGGGCCCGCTCAGGCCGAGCCGCAGCAGCGCGCCGTGCACGGACTGGTTGGCGAGGCTGTCGGGGGCGCCGCCGAGGCCGGTCCCGGCGAGGTGGTCGACCCAGTAGGCGCGGGAGTCGCGGGGCAGCGCCGCCCAGGACAGGGCGGTGGCCCCGGCGAAGGTCGCGGCGGCGGTCTTGGCGGTGGGGCGGCGGCCGGTCAGCCACAGCAGCGGTGCGAAGAGCAGCAGGGCGGGCTGGAGCGCGGCGGCGAGTCCGACGAGGAAGCCGGCCGGACGCTCGCCGGACACCCGGAACAGGGCCAGCAGGACCAGCAGCACGGGCAGGACGGCGGTCTGGCCCGGCGAGGCGGCCGCGCGGACGGGCAGCGACACCATCATCAGGCCGACCAGCACGGGCGCGGCGAGCAGTGCGGTGCGCCGCGGCACGGGGTCGGGCAGTGCGCGCGCGGCGACCAGTCCGACGGCGGCGACGACCAGCAGCGTCACGCAGGTCCAGGCCACTTCCAGCGAGGGCGCCGCCAGAGCGAGGAACGGCTTGAGGACCAGCCCGGCGAAGGGGGTGGCGGTGAACTGGCCGCCGTCGTACAGCGAGCCGGGGAAGCTGCCGGGGAGCCGGAACTCGGCGAGCCACTCGCCCGGTGGCACGCGCAGCACGGCGGCGGCCTGCCTGACGGCGAGGATCCCGGCCACTGCCCACAGGAGGAGGCGCGCCGCCCCCAGTCTGCCGCTACCGCCTATGACCCCGGCATGTCCGTTCGCCCCGCTGTGCTCCGCCGCGTCAGCCACGCCTCGCCGGCCTCCCACCCTGTCGACCGCAACCTTGACTTCGCCTGGCTGCCGCGTTTCATGCACCGCTCCATTACCTGGGGACGACGATATCCCCCGCGGCATCCCTAGGATGGCGTGCATGAGCATCGTGAAGATCAACGCGCTGACCGTGCCCGCCGAGCAGCGGGAAGTCCTGGAGCAGCGGTTCGCCTCGCGGGCGGGCACCGTGGAGGGTTCGGACGGGTTCGAGTGGTTCGAGCTGCTTCGTCCCGTCGAGGGGACGGACCAGTACCTGGTGTACACGCGGTGGCGGTCGGAGGAGGACTTCCAGGCGTGGATGGAGGGGCCCATGAAGGCCGCGCACCAGGGCGGCGGTGCGGGTGGCGGCGCGGGCGCCGGTGGGGGCTCGGACGCGGGCTCGGGCGCGGGCTCCGGTGAGCGGCCGAAGCCGGCGGCCTCGGGGTCGACGGTGTGGTCGTTCGAGGTCGTTCAGCAGGCGGCGCCCAAGCCGCAGGGCTGAGCGGGGCACGCAGCGGCGGGGAGGCCGGCCCTCAGCCCCAGAAGGCGTCCTCCTCGTCGATGTCCTGCGTGCACTCGTCGATGTCGGTGATCTTCCCGCCGACGATCGTGAAGAACAGGCCTCCCTGGATCTCGATCCCGTGGTCGCCGCGGTCGCCGCGCGCGGTGTGGAAGGACATGACGTGGCCGCGGCCGTCGACGAGCACCGCGTGCAGATCGACCTGGTAGGTGCCGTTCGTCTCCTCGCCGAGCCGGCGGTAGAGGTCGAGGACGGCTTCGCGGCCCTTGTGGTGGCCGGAGAGGGGATTGCTGCCGGGCACGTGGTGGATGACGTCCGCCGTCATCAGCGAGCCCAGCGTCTCCATGTCGCCCTTGCCGAAGGCCTCGTACCCGCGGCGGATCAGGGCAGCGTCAGGATGCTCGGACATGGCGTCTCACGCCCTCCATCTGAGTGAAATGCGTCTTTTCCTATCATCGGCCCGCACCTGTGGATATTCCACGCGGCGAGATCCTCACGGACTCCACAATGACGCCATGAACACCGACGCCATGAACACCATCGACAGCACCACCCCCGCAGCGGGCAACTGGGCCCTCGCCGCCGAGCACTTCGCCACCCCCGACGCCACCGCGCTGCGCCGCGCGTACTACGCGGAGGTCGCCGGCCGGTACTGGAAACGACCCGTCACCGAGGCCGAGATCGACGAGGGCCTGCGGGACGACCCGGCCGACGGACTCGTCCCGCCGACGGGCCAGTTCGTGGTCGGCCGACTCGACGGAACGCCATGGGCCTGCGGCGGCATACGCCTGCTCGACCCCGTCACCGCCGAGCTCACCAGGGTGTACGTGGACCCGCGCGCCCGCGGCACCGGCGGCGGGGCGGCGCTGCTGGCGGCCCTGGAGGGTGAGGCCCGCGCGCTGGGCGCCGGGCGGGTCCGGCTCGACACCCGGTCGGACCTGGTGGAGGCCCGGGCGCTGTACGCGCGGCAGGGGTACCAGGAGATACCGGCCTACAAAGCGGGCCCGTACGCGGAGCACTGGTTCGAGAAGGTCCTGGCCTGAGGGCGTCCCGGCCTGAGGGCGTCCTGACCTGAGGGCGTCCTGGACCGAGGGCGTCTGGCCTGGGCGCGGTGCGTCCGGCGCCGGGTGTCAGTGCGCGGCGTGGTCGCGGCGGGCCGCGGTGTCGTAGGGCTCCTCGGCGTCGGATCCGCACAGTTCCGTGTTGATCTCCTTGACCAGTTTGACCAGGTCGGTCGGCCGGTCCGGGCCCCACCAGTCGCCGAGCAGTTCGGCGAGCGAGTCCTCGCGTGCCTCGGCCAGTTTCCCGGCGGCCTCCCGGCCGCTCGGGGTCATGACCAGGGGCAGCCCGTCCCGTTCGGCCAGGCCGCGTTCCTCGAGCTGGCGGGCGGCCTCCGTGATCACCTTCAACGGCACGGTGGTCCGTTCCGCGAGCATCGCGGGCTCGGCGGATCCGTACTTGTTGATCCGCAGCAGCAGCCAGCTCGATGCGGGCATCAGGTCGAAGCCGGCCCTGTCGGTGATCTTCTCGTAGACGTGGCGGCGGCCCTCGCGGGTCCCGAGGACCGTCAGCGCACGGGCGACCTCGTCGCGGGAGGAGCGGTGGACGGGGTTGGAGGCGAGGGTCTCGGTGACGTCGGGGGCGGTGACCGATCCGCGCAGGATGTCCTCCTTGAGGAACCAGGCGATGACGAAGGCGATGAGGACGACGGGCACGGCGTAGAGGAACACGTCGGTGATGGAGGAGGCGTACGCGTCGAGCACGCGGGGGCGCAGCGCGGCGGGCAGCCGTCCGATGGCCCGGGGGTCGGCCTCCACCAGCGCGGCCGAACCGGGCGGCACCGGCAGGCCGGCGAAGGCGGTGGCTAGCTTGTCGTCGAGGCGGTTGGTGAAGACCGTACCGAAGATCGCGACGCCGAAGGAGGCGCCGATGGAGCGGAAGAAGGTGGCGCCCGAGGTGGCCACGCCGAGGTCGGCGTAGCTGACGGCGTTCTGCACGACCAGCACCAGCACCTGCATGACCAGACCCAGTCCGGTGCCGAAGACGAAGAAGTAGATGCTCATCTCCCAGGTTCCGCTGGTGCGTTCCAGCTGGTGCAGCAGGAGCAGCCCGATCGCGGTCACGGCCGTGCCCGCGATCGGGAAGACCTTCCACCGTCCGGTGCGGCTGACGATCTGGCCGGAGGCGGTGGAGGCGATCAGCATCCCGAGCACCATCGGCAGCATGTGGACGCCGGACATGGTGGGCGAGACGCCCTGGACCACTTGGAGGAAGGTCGGCAGGTAGACCATCGCACCGAACATCGCGAACCCGACGACGAAGCTGATCACCGAGCAGAGGGTGAAGGTGCGGATCTTGAACAGCCCCAGTGGCAGGACGGGTTCGACGGCCCGCCGCTCCACGAGGAGGAAACCGGCGAGCAGCACGGCGCCGACGACGGCGAGGCCGATGATCCGGGCCGAGCCCCAGCCCCAGGTGCCGCCGAGGGAGGCCACGAGGACGAGGCAGGTGGCGACGCAGGCGATGAGGAACGTGCCGAGGTAGTCGATGGTGTGCTTCGAGCGCCGCCTGGGGATGTGCAGGACCGCGGCGATGACGACGAGCGCGACGAGACCGATGGGGAGGTTGATGTAGAAGACCCAGCGCCAGGACAGGTTGTCGACGAACAGGCCGCCCAGCAGCGGTCCGAGGACGCTGGTCGCGCCGAAGACGGCACCGAAGAGGCCTTGGTACTTGCCGCGCTCGCGGGGCGGGACGATGTCGCCGACGATCGCCATCGACAGCACGATCAGTCCGCCGCCGCCCAGGCCCTGCAGGGCGCGGAATCCGATGAGCTGCGGCATGTCCTGGGCGAGCCCGCACAGCGCCGATCCGATGAGGAAGAGCACGATGGCGCCCTGGAACAGCTTCTTGCGTCCGTACTGGTCGCCGAGTTTGCCCCACAGGGGTGTGGCGGCGGTGGAGGCCAGCATGTACGCGGTGACGACCCAGGACAGGTGCGCCATACCGCCGAGCTCGCTGACGATCGTCGGCAGGGCGGTGGAGACGATCGTCTGGTCGAGGGCGGCGATCAGCAGGCCGAGCAGCAGGGCGCCGATGGAGACGAGGACCTGGCGGGTGGCGTGCTCGGCGGTGGGGCCGGCCTGGCGCGGGTCGGGAACAGGGTTCACGGCGTCCGCGGTCACATCCTGAGCCATCCGCTCCTCCTCGGGCCGGATCAACATGTCCATCCTGAGCGGTGTGGCCGGATATGGCCTCTCGGGCGGGTTGGGCAGGCCCCTGCGGGTCTGCATAATCGCTGGCAATGGCCAGGGAGGGATTCCAGTGAGCGCTGAGCGCTGTCCAGAATGCGGCGCCGTGGGCGTCGACTGCGGGTGCGTACAGGGGGTCGGTTTCGAGCCACTGCGCATCCGTCCGTACGTGACGCTTCCCGACCCGCGCCAGTCCGACGGCCTCCCGCCGCTGCCCCCGCAGCCGGTGCGGGGCGTGATGGCGGGACCCTCGGACGCGTACGCCCACCCGGGCGGCACACCGCCCGAAGACGACACTCCGGCGTACGGCATACCCGTGGCCTGGCCGGACGCCCCACCGCAGGCGCTCTGGCCTGCCGAGACGGTCCAGCTCCGGGCCGCCGCGCCGCCCACCGGCGGCAACCACGAAACCGGGGGCGGGGGGAGGGGAGGGGGCGGGGGCCCCGTGAAGCGGTCCGGCCCGTCCCGCCGACGCCGGCTCCCGACGGTCCTGGCCGGTGCCGGGACGGTCGTCGCGGTCGGCACCGCGGCCCTGGCGCTGGGGCTGCTCCAGCGCTCCGGTGAGAGCGACACCGTCCTGCTGGACGCCAAGCCGTCGGCGCCCGCCGTGAGCCGGGCCCCGGCCGGTCCGACGCAGCCGTCGTCGACGGGCAGCCCGTCCCGGTCGGCCTCCGCCTCGGCTTCGGCGTCGCCGAGTCCCTCGAAGTCGGCGTCCCCGTCCGCCTCGCCCAGCGCCTCGCGCAGCTCGGCGGCCCCGTCCGCCACCCCGTCGGCGAGCCCGAGCCGCACGCCGAGCGTCCAGGCACCGCCGCCACCGCAGGCGCCGACGCTGCGGTACGGGGATTCGGGTGCGGAGGTGGAGAAGATGCAGCGGCTCCTGGCGGGGCGGGGCCTGTACCGGGGAAAGATCAACGGCAGGTTCGACGACCGGACGGAGAACGCGGTCTCGGAGTTCCAGTGGCGCAACAACATCGACGAGGACTGGGGCGTCTACGGCCCGCGGACCCGGCAGGCGCTGGAGGGCGGACGCTGACCGCACCCCGATCGCACCCGGAGTGGCGCGAACCGTCCCCGGTTTTGTATCGTGGTGGAACAAAGTGGTTCCGCCCGCACTCCCTGACCGGTGGGCGGAACCGCTTGTTCTCTTTTCCCGCGTCTGGAGCACCCCATGCCGGCCAGCACCACCACCGCGCCCGCCGTCCTGACCGCCAAGGCCCTGCTCCTGGACATGGACGGCACCATCGTCAATTCCGACGCGGTGGTCGAGCGCTGCTGGCGCGACTGGGCGGTGTCCCACGGGCTGGACCCGCAGGAGGCCCTGAAAGTGGTCCACGGCCGACAGGGCTACGCCACGATGGCCGTCCTCCTGCCGGAACGCCCCATGGAGCTCAATCACGCCGAGAACGCCGTGATGCTCGCCCGTGAGACCGCCGACACCGACGGCGTCGTCCCGGTCGGCGGAGCCACTGAGTTCATGGCGGCGATCGAGGGCCTCCCGCACGCCCTGGTCACCTCTGCCGACGCCGCCTTGGCGACGGCCCGGATGACCGCCGCGGACCTGCCCATGCCGGCGGTACGGGTCACTGCCGAGTCCGTAGCGGCCAGCAAGCCCGACCCGGAGGGCTTCCTCAAGGGCGCCGCCGCACTGGGCGTGGACCCCGCCGACTGCATCGTCTTCGAGGACTCGGCAGCAGGCATCGCCGCGGGCCGGGCGGCGGGCATGCGCGTGATCGGCATAGGCCCCCGAGCCGCCGCCCACGCCCCGACGACCCACGCCGCGGACCTGACGTCGGTCCAGGTCACGGCCACCCAGGACGGCTCGATCCGGGTGACGGTCACGCCGGCGGCGTGAGGGGCCTGAGGGGGGCTGCCTGAGGTCGAGGGGACGGGGTCCGGGCGGGATTCCGGGGGCGGGGTCCAGGGGGCGGGGACCCGCGGGACAGGGGCCCAAGCGCGGGGCGGGAGCCAAGGGGCGGGGTCCCGGTGGGGCGGTGTCGGGGTGGGTTCGGGGGCGTCCCGTCAGTCCACTGTCCTTCCGTGCCGTGCCGGGCCGTCAAGGGCGCTCCTTCGTCGCGTCGCTTCGCGATGTCGCTGCGCTCCACCCTTGACTGCCCGTCCCGTCCCGGAAAGACAAAGACTGTCGGGAAGCCCCCGAAGGATGGCCGGGGGGCACGTGTCCAGGGGCGGCCCGATCAGAGATCCCGCCCGGGGGTCACGGTTGTCAGCAGCCGGCTCACCAGGACCGGCCAGCCGGACGGCGATGGGGCGCAGCCCGCACCAGACAGCGTCCAGAAGCCCATCCCAGTAGCGCCGGGCCCGTGCACGCCCCAGATCGCTACGCGCTTCTCCCGGCTCAGCGTCCGCCGGCCGTCTGGGGCTGGACATAAGCCGCCCACGACCACTGCCAACTGACCAAGCACGCGCCAGCGGGCTGTTTGTCCCTTTTGGTCGACACTTCGGGAGCGTGAGGCGGCTTGCTGGAGTGAGAGGTTGGAAAATCCGGCATCAGACTCCCTCTTCGCCGCTTGCCGCCACAGACAGCCCGCAGACGCCCTAAAAGGTCGCCAATGTCCAATGTTCGGGCGGCCTATGAACGGCCACGGACGGGCGGTGGACGCTTAGCCAGGAGAAGCGCGTAGCGATCTGGGGCGTTCACCGGCCCAGGGCTACCGGGATGGGGTGCTGGTCGCTGCCTGGTGCGGGTTGACCCTGCCGGAGTCCGGAAAGGGCTTTTCGTGGGCCCGCAGGGGGGCCGTGCCCGCCCGGACCGGGGGG
>LJCW01000108.1 GCA_001298555.1 Actinobacteria bacterium OV450 | reverse complement strand
GGCGGGGGGGGGGGGGGCGGGGGGGGGGGGGGGGGGGGGGGGGGGGGGGGGGGGGGGGGGGGGGGGGGGGGGGGGGGGGGGGGCCCCCCCGCCCCGCCGCCGTTGCTCCGGCCGTTGCGGCACTGCGCCGACCCGTTCCGCTTTACCAGTTCCTTACGATGATCCGTATGAAGGAACCCTCCCGCCAGCTGCGGTGGGAGCGGCGGAGCCAGACCCCGCTGCTCGTGCTCGCCGTGGCCTTCGCCGTCGCCTACGCCGTGCCGATCGTCGTGCCCGACGCGAATGCGCGGGTGCACCGGGCGTGCGCGGTCACCGAATGGGTGGTGTGGGGGGCGTTCGCCGCCGATTACCTGATGCGGCTGGGCCTGTCGACGGCGAAGAAGGCGTTCGTGCGCACGCACTGGCTGGACCTGGGCGCGGTGCTGCTGCCGATGTTCCAGCCGCTGCGGCTGCTGCGGCTGGTGTCCACGCTGCTGCTGGTGGGCCGGCGGGCCCGGATGGCCCCGCAGATCCGGCTGACCACGTACGTGGCGGGGGCGGTGGTCGGGCTGCTGATGTTCGGCTCCCTCGCCGTGCTGAGCGTGGAGCGGGACGCCCCCGGGGGGAACATCAGGAACCTGGGCGACGCCGTGTGGTGGAGCTTCACCACGATGACGACGGTCGGATACGGCGACCACTCGCCCACCACCGGGCTCGGCCGGATCATCGCCGTGGGGCTGATGCTGTCGGGGATCGCGCTGCTGGGTGTGGTGACCGCCAACATCGCGGCCTGGTTCATCTCCCGTTTCGAGCTGGACGACCAGGTGGAGCGGGCACAGACCGCCGCGATCGCCGAACTGTCCGCGGAGGTACGCGCGCTGCGCGCCGAGATCGGGCGCCTGGGCGGGACGCCGGCGGCGGCCCCCGAAGCCGGGGCGGCCGCCCCGGACCCGGCAGCGGCCGCCCCGGACCCCGGAGCCGCCCAGGAGGCGGGAGCCGCGCCGGGCGCGGAAGTGACCCCGGGCGCGGAAACCGCTCCGGGCGCGGGGGCCGGCGTACCGGCCCTGGTGCCCGGAGCGGCCCCGGCTGCGGGAGCCGCTAGCGCTCCCACACCTTGAAGGCCCGGATCAGATAGGGCGATTCGGGCAGCCAGACCCCGTCGCCGGGGTAGGTCTGGAACTCTCCGGTCTCCTGGCACTCGGCCGACTGGTAGGTGGTCACCGGCCGCCCGATGCGGTTGATCAGCGACTGGGCACTGGTCCCGGCGGGCAGCGCCGTACAGCTGTTGATGTCGATGGTGCTCAGCTCGTGGGCCTGCCGGGTGCCCTTGAACTCCGGCTTCGCCCACAGGCACAGCTGCCCGGTGGCGCAGGCGGGGGCCTTGCCCGGCGGAGCTCCGGCGGCGTGTGCGGCGGTCGCCGTGCTCGGGATGAGCGCGGCGAGGGCCAGGAGGGCCGCGGCGAGGACGGTGGTGGACCGTGCGGGTGAACTCGTACGCATGACAGGTCAACTCCTTGTGGACCAGGGCGTCCGGACCGGTTCCGGGGCGCCTCTGACACCACGCTGACCTGCGAGGACGGCCCGGCGGAAGGGGGCCGGGACGGGTCCACCCGGATAGGCGACGGCCCCGCCGGAACCGTCCGGCGGGGCCTTCGTGCGTACGGGGTTGACGCCCGGGGGCGCACTCAGACGTGGGCCGCGCCCGCCCCCGCGGCGGCGTTCTCGCCGCGCTTGGTGAAGCAGGCGACGACCGCGGCGAGCACCGCGACGCAGCCGGCGACGGTGAAGGCGGTGCTCATGCCGGACACGAACGTGTCGTGCGCGACCTTGGTGATCGCCTCGGCGACCGGGGCCGGGGCCTGCGGCGGGACCGGGGCGATGCCGACCTGGACGCCCTTCTCGGCGAGGTCCAGCTGCTCCGGGGTGAGCGGGGGCAGCTTCGCCTGCTCCCAGTTGTCCCCGAACGAGTTGCCGACGGTGGTGGCCATGACCGCGCCGAGGACCGCGGTCCCGAGGCTGCCGCCGACCTGCATGGCGGCCTGCTGGAGCCCGCCGGCCACGCCGGAGAGCTCCAGCGGGGCGTTGCCGACGATGACCTCGGTGGCGCCGACCATGACGGGCGCGAGGCCGACACCGAGGAGGGCGAACCAGAGCGACATCTCCAGGGTGCCGGTGCCCGGGGTCAGCGCCGACATTCCGAAGCAGGCGACGGCGGTCGCGACCATGCCGGTGACCAGCGGGATCCGCGGGCCGACTGCGGTGATGGCGGCGCCGGCCAGCGGCGAGCCGATGATCATCATGCCGGTCAGGGGCAGCAGGTGCAGGCCGCTGTCCACGGGGCTCATCCCGTGCACGTTCTGCAGGTAGAAGGTGACGAAGAACAGGCCGCCCATGAAGGCGAAGGCCATCAGGACCATCAGCACGGTGCCCGCGGACAGCGGCACCGAGCGGAACATGCCGAGCGGGATCAGCGGTTCGGCGACCTTCGACTCCCAGACGGCGAAGAGCACGAAGCAGACGACGGAGGCGATCAGGAACAGTATGGTCCGGGTGTCGCCCCAGCCCCATTCCGAGGCCTTGATCAGGGCCCAGATCAGCGAGAACATCGCGGCCGACAGCAGCAGGATGCCTACGGCGTCGAAGGACTTGGGGGCGTTCTCGGCCCGGTGGTCGACCAGGATGAACAGGCCGAAGGCCAGGGCGATGATGCCGACGGGCAGGTTGATGAAGAAGACGGACTGCCAGTTGACGTTCTCCACGAGCAGGCCGCCCACGATGGGCCCCGCGGCGGTCGAGGCGCCGATGACCATGCCCCAGATGCCGATGGCCATGTTGAGCTTCTCGGCGGGGAAGGTGGCGCGCAGCAGGCCCAGCGCGGCGGGCATCAGCAGGGCGCCGAACAGGCCCTGTGCCACGCGGAAGGCGATGACGTACTGGACGCCGGAGGAGAGGCCGATGGCGGCGGAGGCGGCGGCGAAGCCGGCGATGCCTATGAGGAAGGTCTGGCGGTGCCCGAAGCGGTCGCCGAGCTTGCCCGCGGTGATCAGCGAGACGGCGAGGGCGAGCAGGTAGCCGTTGGTGATCCACTGGACGTCGGCGAGCGAGGCGTCGAGGTGCTGCTGGATCGCGGGGTTGGCGACGGCGACGATCGTGCCGTCCAGGGTGACCATCATGACGCCGATCGCCACGGCGAAGAGGGTCAGCCAGGGGTGTCCGCGCAGCCCGGACCGGTCCGGCCCGGGGCCGGTCTCCTTGACGGGCACCTGCTCGCCCCGGTCGTCGGTGGTGATCTGACTCGTCATGCGGACAGGCTAGTGACAGCGACTGACACTTCACAAACGGGTTAACGAGGCAGCGGCTGTCAGGTCGGTCACAGGTACCCTGTCCGCTCACTCAGCGTCAGATTCGGCCTGCGGATCATGCGGAAAGGACACCCCTCTGTGAGGACCGACGAGCGGCCGGCGCCCGCGCCCGGACTGCGCGAGCGCAAGAAGCGGCGCACCCGGGACGCGCTGCTGCGCGCCGCCCTCCTCCTCTTCGTCGCGCAGGGGTACGAGCACACGACCGTCGACGAGATCGCCGATGCCGTGGACGTCTCCCAGCGCACCTTCTTCCGGTACTTCGCCAACAAGGAGGAGGTCGCCTTCGCCGTCCAGGACCTGGTCGAGACGCACTTCCTCGCCGCGCTGGGCGCGCGGCCGCCGGCCGAGGGGCCGCTCCAAGCCCTGCGGGGCGCGGTGCTCGGCGCCTGGGACACCCTCGACGAGGCCCTGTCCGACGTGGTCCCGGTCGACCTCTACATGCGGACCTACCAGCTCATCGAGTCGACCCCGGCGCTGCTCGCGGTGCACCTGCGCCGCTCCACCGAGCTGGAGGAGCGGATCGCCCGCCTGATCGCCGAGCGCGAGGGACTGGACGTGGACGCGGACCCGCGGCCCCGGGTGGCGGTCGCCGCGTTCTCCGGGGTGATGAGGGTCACCGGCCGGCTGTGGGGGCAGGGAGAGGACGCCAGCGTGGCCTCGATCCGGCGGATGACGGAGGCGTGCCTTGACCAGATCGGCCCCGCGCTGGCCGCGGACTGGCGCTGAACGCCCGTACGGGGTCCCACGGTCGGCCGTGAACCCGGTCACCCCGGGCCCCGTGGCCGGATCCGGTCTCCTACGCTGGTCCCAGTGAACCTGCCCGGCCTCGCCCACTCCCCCGTCGGCGCCGACCCGCGCCCCGCCGCCCTGCGCACCCTGCTCGCGCTCGCGGTGGTCTTCATCATGCTGGCGACCACCGGCTGGACCGCGGTGCACCGCCCCGACGCGGGCACCTCGCTGCGGGCCGCCGCCCTCGCCTCCTGGGCCGCGGCCCGGATGGACGGCCGGCCGCTGCCGGCCGCCGACGCCCCCGTGCGGACGGTGGCCCGGTTCTTCGCCGGTCTGGACGGGGCCCAGCGGGCCCGGCTGGCCGAGGGGCACCCGCTGGTCGTCGGCAACCTCGACGGGGCGCCCGCCGCGTTGCGCTACCGGGCCAACCTGCGCGGCCTGGAGCAGGCCGAGCGGGTGGAGGACGCCCGCAGCCGGGACGTCAGCCTGACCCCGGCCGACCGCGCCACGGCCGGCCGGCGCGCCCACCGCTTCGCCTCCCTGGCCGAACCCGGCCGCCAGATCCTCGCGTTCGACCCGACCGGCAACGGGCGCGTGGCCGAGGTGTTCGGCGACCTCGACCGCGCGGAGCGCATCTCGGTGGTCGTCCCCGGCGTCGACACCGACGTACTCACCTTCGAGCGCACCACGCGCCGGCTGACCGCCCCTGTCGGGATGGCGCAGTCGCTGTACGAGGCCCAGCGTGCGCAGGCTCCCGGCAGCCGCACCGCCGTCATCGCCTGGGCGGGCTACACCGCGCCCACCGGGGTCGGCATGGACGCGGCCACGGGCCGGATGGCGGTCGACGGCGCGGTCCGGCTGGAGGCCCTGACGGCGGCGCTGCCGGGCGATGCGGACGTGGCGCTGTTCTGCCACAGCTACGGGTCGGTGGTGTGCGGGGTCGCCGCGCACGCGCTGCCGCAGCGGGTGACGGACGTGGTGGTGGCCGGCAGCCCGGGAATGCGCGCGGAGTCGGTGGCGGGCCTGCACACGTCGGCCCGGGTGTGGGCCACGCGGGACGCCGGGGACTGGATCGCGGACGTACCGCACCTGGAGGTCGGCGGGGTCGGCCACGGGGCGGATCCGGTGTCGCCGGAGTTCGGGTCGCGGCTGCTGTCCTCGGCCGGGGCGAAGCTCCACACCGGCTATTTCGAGCCAGGCACCGGATCCCTGGACAACTTCGCCAAAATCGGAACAGGCGCGTTCGGTTCCGTTGTGTGTGCCACGGGCGACGCGGCGTGCCGCCGTGGAATTTCCGTGACAGACGGGGACTGACACGTGTAGAGCCTCGGAAAACGGGCTTCGCATCGAGGGGGACGCACGGGGGTGCGTCCCTTTACCATGTGCCGCATGGGTGACGTACTGGCCGGAAACCATGCCGTCTGGGAGTTCGACACGGACTCGGTGGTCATCCGCTTCGCACGGGGGATGCGAACGCCACGTCTCTGGCACGCCCTCGGGGTGCGGCGGATCCCCTTCGAGGCGTTGTCGGGGGTGAGCGTGAACGCGACCGGGTCCGGGGGGAGACGGGACGCGGTGGTCCTGCACGCCGTGCCGCGGGCGGGCGCGGATCCGCTGATGGAGGTCGCGGCCGGGCAGCTGCGCGAGGTCTGCGACCCGTACCGGCTGGTGCTGCCGGGCGACCGGGCCGGGCAGGCGGCCGAATTCGCGGACGCCGTACGGGCCCGGCTGGGCCCCGGTCGGGACGAACCGGCGGAACGATTCCTCGTCCAGGTCCCGGAGCCGCCGCTGCAGCTGAAGGCGTACGACGCCCGCCTGGGGTTCGACGGCTCCGCCGTCACCTTCCACTGGTCGCGCACCGGCGCCACGAGCACCAAGTGGAAGGCCGGCGACCAGCGTTGCCCGCTGTCCGGGCTGACCGGAGTCGAGTGGCGCACGCCCGAGGGCCCCGGCGGCCATCTGCGGCTGCTGCGCAGGGACGCCACCGCCGACCCGCGCCCCGACCACGACCTCGCGTCCGCGGTCTTCGGCCTCGGGTACGGGTCGGTGCACGAGTCGCTGCCCTTCGCGGCGGCCGTCCTCGCCGCCCTGCGCGGCCGCACCCCGGTGGCCTCGGTCCCGGCGGCGCGCACCGACGAGCGCCTGCACCACCTGAGCGAGCTGCACGGCGCGGGCCTGCTGACCGACGCCGAGTACACGGAGCTGCGCGACCGCTTCACCGCCGGCGCCTGACCTCCGAAAAGGCCGGGCCCCGGCACCCGCCGCCGGGGGACGCGGGCACCCCGGCGGCGGTGGCTGCGTACGGACCGGCCGGCCCGGTCCTCGGGGCCGCGGACGGCCGGCTCAGTCCTCGCGGGCCGCGGACGTCCAGGTCATGTCCGGGTAGCGGTCGCCGGCGACCTGGCCGGCGATCGGCTCCAGCAGGGCCAGCTCCGCGGGCGTCAGGGTGATCCGGGTCGCCGCGGTGTTCTCCGCGAGGCGGCCGGGCTTGCGGGTGCCCGGGATCGGGACCACCGTCAGCCCGTGCACCTGCGCCTGCTGGTGCACCCAGGCGAGCGCGATCTGCGCCGGGCTGGCACCGTGCGCCTCCGCGATCTCCCGCACCGGCGCCAGCAGCGCCGCGTTGGCCTTGGCGTTGTCGCCGGTGAACCGGGGCTGGAAGCGGCGGAAGTCCGCCGCCGACAGGTCGGCCGCCGCGTCCGCGAACGCGCCGGTCAGGAAGCCGCGTCCGAGCGGGGAGTACGGCACGAAGGCCACGCCCAGCTCCGCCGCCGCACCCACCGCGCTGCGCTCCACGTCCCGGCTGAACAGCGACCACTCCGACTGGAGCGCCGCGATCGGGTGCACCGCGTAGGCCTCGCGCAGCTCGGCGCCGGTGACCTCGCTGAGCCCCAGGTGGCGCACCTTGCCCTCCTGCACCAGCTCGGCCATCGTGCCCACCGACTCGGAGAACGGCACGGCCGGGTCGCGCCGGTGCATGTAGTAGAGGTCGATCACATCGGTCCCGAGCCGCCGCAGGCTGTCCTCG
This sequence comes from Actinobacteria bacterium OV450, assembly GCA_001298555.1. GTDB lineage: Bacteria > Actinomycetota > Actinomycetes > Streptomycetales > Streptomycetaceae > Streptomyces. The sequence goes on along the minus strand of LJCW01000108.1, from coordinate 91,618 downwards.
ACGGCCTGGCGGATGTACGCGCGGTCGTTGCGGATGCCCCGGTACTGCGGGTCGTCGCTGCGCGCGATGCCGAACTTGGTGGCGAGGGTGATCTCGTCGCGGCGCTCGGCCACGAACGGCGCGAGGAACTCCTCGTTGGCGCCGCGCCCGTAGGTGTCCGCGGTGTCGAAGAGGGTGACCCCGGCGGCCAGGGCCGCTTCCAGGGTGTCGCGGGCGCGGGCCTCGTCGGTCTCGCCGTAGAACTCGCTCATGCCCATGCAGCCGAGGCCCTGGACGCCGACCAGCGGGCCCCCCTTGCCGAGTTCGACCTGCTCGATGGTGGTGTTCTGCGTCATTGCTGTGTCGCCTTCCCCGCGGTCGTGCCCATGGCATACATGTCGATCTTGAAGTCCAGTACGGCGAGCGCGTCGGTCAGTTCAGAGATCCGCGCGCGGACCTCGCGCCGCGTCTGCTCCAGCAGTTCGCGGCGCTGGTCCACGGTGTGCTCGCCCTCGCGCACGAGTTCGGCGTAGCGGACCATGTCGGCCACCGACATCCCCGTGGCGCGCAGCTTGCCCACGAAGGCGAGCCAGTGGAGGTCCTGGTCGCTGAACCGGCGCTGTCCCGAGTGCGAGCGGTCCACGTGCGGCATCAGGCCGATCCGTTCGTACCAGCGCAAGGTGTGCTGGGTCAGACCGGTCCGGGCCTCGACCTCGCTGATCGTGTACCGCGTCTGCGTCAGGCTCATGGCGACCACGCTAAAACCCTGGAGTGCACTCCAAGCAAGTAGGCTCGGCCGCATGGAGAGCGTGGAAACCCTGCACAGTCTGCGAACCGTCGAAAACTGGCCGGTACCGACCGCTGCGTCGGCCGTCGTGCGCGCCGACGGGAGCCTGGCCGGCTCCCACGGCCCCGTGGACCACCGCTTCGCGCTGGCCTCGGTGACCAAGCCGCTCGCCGCGTACGCCGCGCTCGTCGCGTACGAGGAGGGGGCGGTCGAGCTGGACGAGCCGGCCGGGCCCGAGGGCTCGACGGTCCGTCACCTGCTCGCGCACACCAGTGGCCTGGCCTTCGACGAACACCGCGCGATGGCCGCGCCCGGGACCCGCCGGCTGTACTCGAACGCGGGCTTCGAGATGCTCGGCGACCACATCACCAAGGCCACCGGCATTCCCTTCGCGGAGTACGTGCACCAGGCGGTGTTCGAGCCGCTGGGCATGACGTCGACGACGCTGGAGGGCTCGCCCGCCAAGGACGGCGTCTCGACCGTGTCCGACCTCGTCCGGTTCGCCGCGGAGCTCCAGGCGCCGCGGCTGCTCGACGTGCGCACGGTCGCGGAGGCCACCTCCGTCGTCCACCCGGGCCTCAAGGGCGTGCTCCCCGGGTACGGGATCCAGTCCCCCAACGACTGGGGGCTCGGCCTGGAGATCCGCGACGGCAAGGCGCCGCACTGGACGGGCGCCTCGTCCTCGCCCCGCACCTTCGGCCACTTCGGGCAGGCCGGCACCTTCCTGTGGGTGGACCCGGACGCCCGCGCCGCGTGCGTGGCCCTGACCGACCGCCCGTTCGGCCCGTGGGCCGTGGAGGCCTGGCCGCCGTTCACCGACGCGGTCCTCGCCGAGCTCGCCCGCCGCTGACCCGCACGTCCCCGGGCGGGGTGGCCGCGGCGGCTAGGGCAGCTCCCAGATCAGCAGTTCCCCCGGGGAGCCGGCGAAGAGCTCCAGGCCCCGTTCGCCGGTGATCCGGGCTGCGTCCCCGGGTCCCAGCTCCTCCCCGTCCAGGCGCAGGTCCCCGCGCACCACGTGCAGGTAGACCCGCTCCGCCGCGGGTACGGCGACCCGCTCGCCCGCGCCGGGCCTGCGGACGTGCAGGACGGCGCCGGCAGCGGGGACCTCGTACGGGGTGCCCTCGGCGAGCTGCGGGACGAGCGTGTACGAGGGCTCCCCGCCGGGGGCGGACGGCGCGAGCCACATCTGCACGAAGCGCAGCGGCGCCGCGCCGTCGTTGCGCTCGATGTGCCGGGCCCCGGAGCCGGCGGCCAGGTGCTGCACGTCGCCGGGCCGGACCAGGGTGCTCTCGCCGGTGCTGCCCTTGTGCGTGAGCTCGCCCTCGACGACCCAGGTCACGATCTCGGTGTGGCTGTGCGGATGCTCGTCGAAGCCCGCGCCCGGGGCGAGCGTCTCCTCGTTGCAGGCGAGGACCGGGCCGAAGCGCAGGTTCTCCGGGTCGTAGAACCCGCCGAAGGAGAAGGCGTGCAAGGTGGTGATCCCGGTGTCCGGATCCCCGCCCCCGTACCGGTCGGCCCCGCGGCGTACGTCAATCATGAGTGCCACCGTAGCCCCCCGGCGGACGGCCGCCGCGGGACCGGACTCCGCGCCGCCGTCCCGATAAGGCAGTCTTGTCCCGTGCCCCAACCCGAACGTGAGCATTCCCCCGCGCATCCCGCTCCCGCCCACCCGCACGCCGCGACGCTGCGCCGCCTGGAGAAGTCCTCCGGCCGGCTCGCCGCCAACGCGATCGCCCGCATGGACGAGACCCTGCCGTGGTACCGGGCGATGCCCCCGGAGAACCGGTCCTGGATCGGCCTGGTCGCGCAGGCCGGTATCGCCGCGTTCACGGAGTGGTTCCGGCACCCGGAGACCCCGCAGGCGATCTCGACGGACGTCTTCGGGACGGCTCCGCGCGAGCTGACCCGCGCGATCACGCTGCGCCAGACCGTGGAGATGGTCCGTACGACCATCGAGGTCATGGAGACCGCGATCGAGGAGGTCGCGGCGCCGGGCGACGAGTCGATCCTGCGCGAGGCACTGCTGGTGTACGCCCGGGAGATCGCGTTCGCGACCGCCCAGGTGTACGCGCAGGCCGCCGAGGCGCGCGGGGCGTGGGACGCCCGGCTGGAGTCCCTCGTGGTGAACGCGGTGCTGTCGGGGGAGGCCGACGAGGGCGCGCTGTCGCGGGCCGCCGCACTCGGCTGGAACTCGCCGGAGCACGTGTGCGTGGTGCTCGGCACGGCGCCGGAGGGCGACAGCGAGCTGACGGTCGAGGCGATCCGGCGCGCAGCCCGGCACCACAAGCTCCAGGTGCTGACGGGTGTGCTGGGCGACCGGCTGGTGGTGATCGCCGGCGGCAGCGACAACCCGATCCAGGTGGCGAAGTCGCTGATCGGGCCGTTCGCGGCGGGTCCGGTGGTGGCCGGCCCGGTGGTTCCCGATCTGCTGAACGCGACCAAGTCCGCGCAGGCCGCTGCGGCCGGGCTGAAGGCGTGCACGGCCTGGCAGGACGCTCCCCGGCCGGTGCTGGCGGACGATCTCCTGCCCGAGCGCGCGATCGCCTCGGATCCCTCCGCGCGGGAGCAGCTGGTGGAGGAGATCTACAGACCGCTGGAAGAGGCGGGGTCGGCGTTGCTGGAGACGCTGAGCGTGTATCTGGAGCAGGCGAGCAGTCTGGAAGGGGCCGCGCGGATGCTGTTCGTACACCCGAACACGGTGCGCTACCGGCTCCGACGTGTGACCGACGTCACCGGCTGGTCACCGTCCGATGTCCGCTCGGCGTTCACGCTGCGGATCGCCTTGATCCTCGGGCGTCTGGCCGACGGCGATCCGCAGTCCTAGACTTTTGTCGGACATCAACAATTACCCCGACGGTTCTTGGTCCCTGTCCCCACGGGCGGCAGGGACCATCCACAAGAGAGAGTGTGAGGGTGCTCGTACTCGTCGCTCCCGGCCAAGGCGCACAGACGCCCGGCTTCCTGACTCCCTGGCTCGACCTCCCCGGTGCCGCTGACCGCGTCGCCGCCTGGTCGGACGCCATCGGGCTCGACCTTGCCCACTACGGCACGAAGGCCGACGCGGACGAGATCCGCGACACGGCGGTGGCCCAGCCGCTGCTGGTGGCCGCCGGTCTGCTCTCCGCTTCCGCGCTCGGCGCCGGCTCCCGCGCGGCCTTCGGTGCCGTCGCGGGCCACAGCGTCGGCGAGATCACGGCCGCCGCGTACGCCGGTGTGCTGTCCGACGCGGACGCGCTGTCGTTCGTACGGACCCGCGGTCTGGCCATGGCCGAGGCCTCTGCCGTCACCGAGACGGGCATGGCCGCGGTGCTCGGGGGCGACCAGCAGGTCGTCGTCGCGCACCTGGAGAAGCTGGGTCTGACCCCGGCCAACATCAACGGGGCGGGCCAGATCGTCGCCGCGGGCACGATGGAGCAGATCGAGGCCCTGGTCGCCGAGAAGCCCGAGGGCTCCATGAAGGTCGTCGCCCTCAAGGTCGCGGGCGCCTTCCACACGCACCACATGGCTCCCGCGGTCGCCACGCTGGAGGAGGCCGCGCAGGCCCTCGCCCCGGCCGACCCGGAGCTGAAGTACGTCTCGAACAAGGACGGCCACGTCGTCACCACGGGCGCCGACGTCGTCGCCCGCCTGGTCGGCCAGGTCGCCAACCCGGTCCGCTGGGACCTGTGCATGGAGACGTTCGGCGCGTTGGGCGTCACCGGGATCATCGAGCTCAGCCCGGGTGGCACGCTGACGGGTCTGGCCAAGCGCGCGCTGAAGGGCGTTCCGACCGTGGCCCTGAAGACGCCGGACGATCTCGAAAAGGCCGCCGCGCTCCTCGCCGAGCACGCGGCCTGAGAGAAGGAGCCCACCCAGCATGTCGAAGATCAAGCCTGCCAAGGGCTCCCCGTACGCCCGCATTCTCGGCGTCGGCGGCTACCGGCCGACCCGCGTGGTCTCCAACGAGGTCATCCTGGAGACGATCGACTCGTCCGACGAGTGGATCCGCTCCCGCTCCGGCATCGCGACCCGGCACTGGGCCTCGCCCCAGGAGACCGTCGCCGCGATGTCTGTGGAGGCCTCCGGCAAGGCGCTGGCCGATGCCGGCATCTCGCCCGAGCAGATCGGCGCCGTGATCGTCTCGACGGTCTCGCACTTCAAGCAGACGCCTGCCGTCGCGACCGAGATCGCCCACCGGATCGGCGCGGTCAAGCCCGCCGCGTTCGACATCTCCGCGGGCTGCGCCGGCTTCGGCTACGGCCTGACGCTGGCCAAGGGCCTGGTCATCGAGGGCTCGGCCCAGTACGTCCTCGTCATCGGCGTGGAGCGGCTGTCGGACCTGACCGACCTGGAGGACCGCGCGACGGCCTTCCTGTTCGGTGACGGCGCCGGCGCCGTGATCGTGGGTCCCTCGGACGAGCCGGCCATAGGCCCCACCGTGTGGGGTTCGGAGGGCGACAAGTCCGAGACGATCAAGCAGACCGTGCCGTGGGACGAGTTCCGCAGCACGGACAGCGCACAGAAGTTCCCGGCCATCACGCAGGAGGGCCAGGCGGTCTTCCGCTGGGCCGTGTTCGAGATGGCCAAGGTGGCCCAGCAGGCGCTCGACGCGGCCGGGATCACCGCCGAGGACCTGGACGTCTTCATCCCGCACCAGGCGAACATGCGGATCATCGACTCGATGGTGAAGACTCTCAAGCTGCCGGAGCACGTCACGGTCGCCCGTGACGTGGAGACCACCGGCAACACGTCGGCCGCCTCGATCCCGCTCGCCATGGAGCGGCTCCTGGCGACCGGAGCGGCGAAGAGCGGCGACACCGCGCTCGTCATCGGCTTCGGGGCGGGGCTCGTCTACGCCGCGACGGTCGTTACCCTCCCCTAGGGCTCCGGATCCGTATCCAGCCCTGTTTCACCCAGTTAGCTAGAGAAGGAGCGCCACATGGCCGCCACCCAGGAAGAGATCGTCGAAGGTCTCGCGGAGATCGTCAACGAGATTGCCGGCATCCCGGTCGAGGACGTCGAGATCGGCAAGTCCTTCACCGACGACCTGGACGTCGACTCGCTGTCCATGGTCGAGGTCGTCGTCGCCGCCGAAGAGCGCTTCGACGTGAAGATCCCGGACGAGGACGTCAAGAACCTCAAGACGGTCGGCGACGCCGCTGACTACATCCTGAAGCACCAGGCCTGAGCCTGACGAGCGTTTGTCGCCACCTGGCGGTGGCGCCGTGACAATTCAGCACCCCCTGAGACGTGGAGAAAGAATTCCTGTGAGCCCGACCAATCGCACCGTGGTCGTCACCGGTATCGGCGCAACCACTCCGCTGGGTGGCGACAGCGCTTCGACCTGGGAAGGTCTGCTCGCCGGTCGTTCCGGCGTCAAGCCCCTCGAGGGCGAGCGGTTCGCCGAACTCCCGGTCCGTATCGCCGCCCCGGTCGCCGTGGACCCCAGCGAGGTCCTTCCGCGCCCGCTGGCCCGCAAGCTGGACCGCTCGGCCCAGTTCGCCGTCATCGCCGCCCGTGAGGCCTGGGCCGATGCCGGCTACACCGCCCCGGCGGGCGAGGACGCGTCCGTCGCGCCCGAACGCCTGGGCACCGTGATCGCCTCCGGTATCGGCGGCGTCACCACCCTGCTCGACCAGTACGACGTACTGAAGGAAAAGGGCGTGCGCCGGGTCTCCCCGCACACCGTCCCCATGCTCATGCCGAACGGCCCGTCGGCCAACGTCGGCCTGGAGGTCAACGCCCAGGCGGGCGTGCACACCCCGGTCAGCGCCTGCGCCTCCGGCGCCGAGGCCATCGGCTACGCCGTCGAGATGATCCGTACCGGCCGCGCCGACGTGGTCGTCGCGGGCGGCACCGAGGCGGCGATCCACCCGCTGCCCATCGCCGCGTTCGCCAACATGATGGCGATGTCCAAGAACAACGAGAACCCCGAGCAGGCCTCCCGCCCGTACGACAAGGCCCGTGACGGCTTCGTCCTCGGCGAGGGCGCGGGCGTCGTCATCCTGGAGTCCGCCGAGCACGCCGCCGCGCGCGGCGCCCGGGTCTACTGCGAGGTGCTGGGCCAGGGTCTGTCCGCGGACAGCCACCACATCGCGCAGCCGGAGCCGACGGGCCGCGGTGTCGCGGCCGCCGTCCAGAACCTGCTCGACAACACGGGTCTCGACCCCGCCGAGCTGGTCCACGTGAACGCGCACGCCACGTCGACCCCGCAGGGTGACACGGCCGAGCTGAAGGCCCTGCGCAAGGTCCTGGGCGACGACCTCGACCACATCGCGATCTCCGCGACCAAGTCGATGACCGGTCACCTGCTGGGCGGCGCCGGCGGTATCGAGACCGTCGCGACCGTGCTCGCGCTGTACCACCGGCTGGCCCCGGCGACCATCAACGTCGACGAGCTGGACGAGGACATCGACGCGGACATCGTCGTCGGCGAGCCGCGCAAGCTGCCGGCCGACGGCCGGATCTCCGCGATCAACAACTCGTTCGGCTTCGGCGGCCACAACGTCACCCTGGCCTTCCGCAGTGTCTGACGCCTGACGCCCGCCCGCACATGCACGAGGCCCACCCGGAGTCCACCGGGTGGGCCTTCTGCATGCGCCGGGGCCGAGGGCTGTGCGTGCCCTCACACCACCTGGTGGAGCCAGCGGACCGGGGCGCCCTCGCCCGCGTAGCGGAAGGGCTCCAGCTCGTCGTCCCAGGGCTTGCCGAGCAGTTTGGCGATCTCCGCCTCCAGGTCGGTCTCGCCGAGCGCGGACCGGGCCAGGGCGGCGCGCAGCCGGTCCTCGGGGATCAGGATGTCGCCGTGCATGCCGGTGACGGCGTGGAAGATGCCGAGCTCCGGGGTGGAGCTGTAACGCTCGCCCTCGGCGGTGGGGCAGGGTTCCGCGGTCACCTCGAAGCGCAGCAGGTGCCAGCCGCGCAGCGCGGAGGCGAGCTTCGACGCGGTGCCGGCTTCGGCCTGCCAGGAGAACTCGGCTCTCCAGGTGCCGGGTGAGGCGGGCTGCCGGATCCAGTCGAGGTTCACCCGCACCCCGAGCACGCCCGCAACGGCCCATTCCACGTGCGGGCAGAGCGCGCGCGGTGCGGAATGCACGTACAGAACTCCACGTGTCGTCACCGGGACCTCCAGTGTGGGACGAGGTCGGGAATAAACTCCAGAAAACGGACAGAATGTGACGTGATGTAATGTAATGTAACGGAAATTTTTTGACATTGCGCAACGGGACCTGCGGCCGAAACGCCACGGGAAAAAGCTACCGTGCGCCAGGGGTCATGGTGTGACGTACGGTCGGTCCGAGGCCGCCAAACACCGAGCTTTCACTCAGCAGGACGCCCCCGGAGGACGTGGGGCGACGAGGAGGGAACCACCCGATGCGCACCACCGCCCCGCGACGCCGCGCGCGCCGGTCACTCGCCGGAGCAGGCGCGACGATCGTCGTCCTGGCCGGAGCGCTGACCGGGTGTCAGTCGGGCGGGTCGGCCACGGAGGGTGAGCGGGGGGCGCAGGCCGGGCCGCGCTGGAACACCGCGCCCACCTCGATCGCCGCCGTCGGCGACTCCATCACGCGGGGTTTCGACGCCTGTTCGGTGCTGGCGGACTGCCCGGAGGTCTCCTGGGCCACCGGGAACGACCCCGCGGTGCAATCCCTCGCCGCACGGCTGCTCGGGGAGGCCGGGGTGCCGGCGCGCAGCTGGAACCTCGCGGTGACGGGCTCCCGGATGGCGGACCTGGCGGGGCAGCTGGCCGCGGCCTCGGAGCACAAGCCCGACCTGGTCACGGTGATGGTGGGCTCGAACGACGCCTGCCGCCCGCTGGCTTCGTCGATGACGCCGGTGGCGGAGTTCCGCGCGGGGTTCGAGAAGGCCCTCGCCGGTCTGCGGGCGGCCTCGCCCGCGTCCGAGGTGTACGTCTCCAGCGTGCCGGACCTGCAGCGGCTGTGGGAGCAGGGCAAGGACAGCCCGATGGTGCGGCAGATCTGGAAGCTGGGGATCTGTCAGTCGATGCTGGCGGACCCGCTGTCGGCGGCGACCGGGGCGACGTCCCGGCGCGAGCAGGTGCGGGCGCGTGTCGTCGAGTACAACGAGGTGCTCCGCGAGGTCTGCGCCAAGGACGCGCTGTGCCGCTACGACGGCGGCGCGGTGTTCCAGTACCCCTTCTCCGCGGACCAGTTGAGCCGCTGGGACTGGTTCCACCCGGGCAAGGACGGACAGGCCCGGCTCGCGGAGCTGGCGCACCGCCAGGTGACGGCGGCCGAGCCGCCCCGCTGAGGGGGAGGGCCGTGGGCAGGGCGAGGGTGCGGCCGGGTGCGGCGTCCGGGGGCAGGGCGGCCGCTCTCCGGGTGGACATGCCGGCCGCGTTCCGCTCCTTCCCGGTCCTGCTCCGCGGGCCGCAGGCACCTCAGGGGCGCCCCAGCAGGGCGTCGTGGACGGCGCAGGGCGGGCGGCGGGACGGGCCGGGGACCCGGTAGTAGACCCGGTCGCGCAGGCGTCCCGTCCAGGGCTCCCGCTCCGAGCGCCGCTTGACCAGGAGGTGGCGGCTGCTGCCCGCTCCCAGATGGGTGCGGTACGCGGCGAGCAGCGGGTCCGCCGGGCCGAGGAAGTGCCGGATCTGCTCCTCCACCAGGCAGAACGGGCAGTCCTCCCCCGGCGGCAGGTGGAACTGGCGGCCCTCCGGATGGGCCTCGTCGGCGAAGGCGGTCAGCGCCAGCGAACCGCTGAACATCACGCACACGCCCAGGACCTGCGGGCCGGCCGCGTCCGCCGCCTGCCGGATCAGCCCCCGGAGGGTTTCGGTGTCGACCCGCCGGATCCCGGCCACCAGGGTCCGCATCGCCGTCAGCAGACCGTGCACCGCGGCCGCCAGGGAGACGAGGGCGACCGCCGCGACGGTCCACGGCGGCGCGGTGGACGCGAGCAGCCACAGCACGCCCGCGTTGAGGGCGGCCATGAGGAGCACCGCCACCCGCAGTCCGGCGCCGCTGGTGCGCACCACGCGGTACGACACGACCAGGAAGGCAGCGGCGAGGACCGGTCGGATCCAGTCGGGCATCAGCCGGCCCTCCGTCAACTCCGGTGAATACGCGGGCCGTTACAGCATCACTCCGCTGCGCCGCCACGTCGAGCCCCCTGCCGGCCCCGCCCCGGGCCGCCCTCCGGGGGCCCCGGCCGCACTGGCATGCTGAGGTCGTGAAGATCGCAGCAGCGCAGCTCACCTGCGTCCCGGCCGACGTCCACGCCAACACGCGGCGCAGCGTCGCACTCGCCGCCGAGGCCCGGGCTCAGGGCGCCGAACTCGTCGTGTTCCCCGAGTTCACGCTCACCGGCTACGAGCTGGAGGCCCTGGCCGCCGACCCCGGCCTGTGGATGGCGGACGCCGACGACCCCCGGCTGGATCCGCTGCGGTCCGCCGGCATCGCCGTCGCCGTCAACGTCGCGCTGCGCACCCCCGGTCCGCTGCCCGCCATCGCGACGCTGGTGTACGGGGCGGACGGGGCGCATGTGACGACGTACGCGAAGCGGCACCTGTACCGGCACGAGCAGGGGGCCTTCACGGCCGGGGAGAGCCCGGGCCGCTTCACGCTCGGCGGGATCCGCTTCTCGCTCGGCGTCTGCTACGACAACCACTTCCCGGAGCTCACCGCCGGCGCGGCGGCGGACGGCTGCCGGGTCCACCTGGCGAGTTCCCTGTACGGGACGGGCGACGGGATCCGGGAGCGGGCGACCGTGTACCCCGGGATCGCAGGGGAGCACGGCCTGTACGTGGTCCTCGGCAACCACGTCGGTCCTTCGGGCCCGTGGACCGGCTGCGGGCGCGCCGCGCTGTGGGCCCCGGGCGGCGCGCTGCTGGCCGAGGCGGACGACCGTACGGCCTGCGTGGTGACGGCGGACGTCGCCCCCTGACGGCCGAGGCGCCGCCGGCCCGCCGCTCGCCCCGCTCGCCCCGGTCGTCCGCCGCCCGCCGTCCGCACGTCGGCCGCCAGCCCGTCGTCGGTCGTCAGTCGAGGACGCCGAACCCGGCGAGGACGAAGAGCAGCACCCAGCCTCCCAGCGACAGCCAGCCGAGCACCAGGCCGATGGTCGCGGGAGCGGTGCCCTCGTCACCGCGGGCGCGGATCTGCGCCTTGGCGATGTGCCCGGTGATCACGGCGCCGAGGCCCGCGAGGCCGAGCGTCGGCAGGCTGAGCACGCCGAGCGCGAGCGAGGCGATCGCCATCCCGTTGACCGGACGGTGCGGTACGGGCATCGGCATCGGCGGTGGCCCGTAGGCCGGCGGCAGCGCGGGCACGGCCGCGCCGAAGGGGACCGCCACCGGCCCGGCCGGCAGGTCCGCGACCAGCTGCGCGAGCTGGCCGTACGTCTGTGCCTGGTACACCGCGTCGAAGCGCTGTCCGTACTCCTCCCGGGTGAGCCGGCCCTCCGCGTAAGCGGCCTTGAGCACGTCCACCGTCCGCTCGCGGTCGGTGTGCGAGGCCCGCATCGCGGACTGCGGCACGTGCGCGTGCTGCCACGGCTGCCCGTACGGCTGCTGCTGCGGGCGGACCGGGTACGGCTGCCCCCAAGGCTGTTCGGCCATTCGGCCACCTCCGAAACCCCTGCGCGCGGTGCGCTCCTCCAGGATGGAGGACGACCGGGCGGCCGCGATAGTTGCGGGCCTCCCGTGCCGGGCCTGTGCCGCGGACGGCCCGTGTGATGAGGTGGCGGGCATGACCGACTTCGAGACGATCACGGTTCCGGCCCACCTCAGCGGATATCCCGGGGTGGCCTTCGGCGGCTACGTGGCCGGGGTGCTGGCGGCGCGGGCCGCAGCGAAGACCGTACGGGTGGACTTCCGCCGGCCGGTGCCCACGCAGGCGCCGGTCCGGCTCGTCCCGACGGCGGGCGGCGGCGTGGAGCTGGTGGACGGCGAGCTGCTGCTGGCGGCGGCGAGCCCCGCCGAACCGGCCGTGGAGGCTCCCGCGGCCCCGTCCTGGGAGCAGGCCTCGGCGGCGGCCGATGCGTACCGGGCCGTCCCGCCGGACGGGATGGTCGACTGTTTCGGCTGCGGCCTGCACCGCACGCCCGACACCGGGCTGCGGCTGCACTGCGGCCGGGTGCCCGGCAGCGCGGTCGTCGCCGCCGCCTGGACCCCCGGTCCCGGACTCGGCGACGCGGAGGGGCTGTTGCCGCCCGAGCTGGTGTGGGGCGCCCTGGACTGCCCGGGCAACGCGGCCGGCAGGCTGCTCGACGACCGGCGGGCCGGGGCGGTCACCGCCGCCCTGACCGCGCGGCTGCTGCGGCCGGTGCCGGTGGGCGAGGGCCTCGTCTCGTACGCCTGGCTGCTGGGCAGCGAGGGCCGCAAGTACCGCGTGGGCACCGCCCTGGCCACCGCCGACGGTGACCTGTGCGCCCTCGCCGAGGCCCTCTGGGTGGAACCCCGCGCCCAGGGCTAGGGACGCCCTGCCGATCAGGCCGGGAGGCGGTGCTTGGTGCCCCATGCGCCGAGCGACGTCAGCGCCGTGTTCAGTTCCCGGCCCAGCGGGGTCAGCGAGTACTCGACGCGCGGCGGGACCTCGTCGTACACCTCACGGTGGACGATGCCGTCCGTCTCCAGCTCGCGCAGCTGGGCCGCGAGCACCTTCTCCGAGATGCCCGGAACCAGTCGGCGCAGTTCCCCGAAGCGGCGCGGCCGCTGCTCCAGCTCCCAAAGGAGCGAGACCTTCCATTTGCCGTCGATCACGGCCATCGCCGCTGCCACACCGCAGTGGTCCGCCCCCGGCCTCCGCGTCACCTGCATCGCGCACCCCTCCCCGCCTGCTCGCTCACCTGGGGGTAACCACCCACTCCCAAGTGCGTACTTGAGCGCCTCACATCCTGCCACCAGGCTCAACGCCATGACCTACGACAACGTTCCGAAGCGTCCGCTCACCCTCCTCGGCCTCGGCGACATGGGCACCGCGCTGGCCCGCACCTGGCTCGCCGCCGGGCACCCCCTCACCGTCTGGAACCGCACGCCCGCCAAGGCCGCAGCCCTCGCCGCCGAAGGTGCCGTCGTCGCCGCGAGCCCCGCCGAGGCTGTGGCGGCGGGCGACCTCGTCGTGCTCTGCCTGCTGGACGACGCGAGCGTCGGCCAGACCCTGGAGGGCGTCGACCTGACCGGCAAGGACCTGGTCAACCTCACCACCGGGACGCCCGGAGAGGGCCGGGAGCGCGCCGCCTGGGCAGAGGCGCGCGGAGCCCGGTTCGCGGACGGCGGGATCATGGGAACCCCGGTGATGATCGGCGTCCCCGCGTCCGGCGCGTACGTGTTCTACAGCGGCTCGCGAGCGCTGTTCGACGCGCACCGCAGCACCCTGGAGGTCCCGGCCGGAGCCCGCTTCGTCGGCGAGGACCCCGGCCACGCCGCGCTGTACGACGTGGCCCTGCTGAGCGGGATGTACGGGCTGTTCGCCGGGATCTCGCACGCTTTCGCGCTGATCGAGGGCGAGGACATCGCCCCGAAGGAGCTGGCGCCGCTGCTGTCGGAGTGGCTCGGCGCGATGGGGTTCTTCGTGGGCAACGCGGCCGACCGGCTGACCTCCCGCGACTTCACCACCGGCGTCGTGTCGAACCTGGCCATGCAGGTCGCCGGCAGCGGCACCCTGCTCCGCACCGCCGCGGAGCAGGGCGTCAGCGCCGAGCTGCTGACCCCCTACCTGGACCTGATGCGGCGCCGGCTGGACGCCGCCCCGGAGGCCCACTCCGGCGAGGACACGGCCGGGGCGATCACCCTGCTCAGGCGCTAGTGCTGTGACCGGGACCGCGGGTCACCGGTACGGGTTCGACGCGGGACCGGGGCCGCCGGCCGCTCCGCCGCCCGGATACTGCGGGGGCTGCTGCGCGTACGGGTTCTGCTGCGGCGCGGGGTACCGGGGCCCGGCGGCGTACGGCCCCGGGTGGGCGGACCCGCCCTGCGGCGCCGCGTACGGGGACTGGGGGTGCGGGGACTGCTGGTACGGGGACTGCTGCTGCGGGGACTGCTGGTGCGGCGGCGCCTGATGGCCGGGCCGGGCCGCCCCCTCGGGCTCCTCGGACCCGTCCCCGGCGGCCTGCTCCTCGTCCTCGCCACGCAGCTCGCGGACCATGAGCGTGGCCCCGGCCACGGCACCCGGCATCAGGAACACCGCGACCAGCGGCACCAGGAACGCCAGCACCAGCGGGACGCCGAAGCCGAGCGCCATCGCGCGGCGTCCGCGCAGCAGGGCGAGCCGGTCCTTCAGCTCCACCTCGCGGCGCTGGAGCGCCACGGCGGTGAGCTCCTCGGTGAGGAAGAAGCCGGACACGCAGAACCCGATCGCCGGGATCACGGTCTGTCCGACGACGGGGATGAAGCCGAGCGCGAAGAGCAGGACCCCGTACAGCAGCACCCGGACGAGCACCTTGATGCTGTCCCGCGCCGAGATCCACAGCTCCCGGGCCAGCGGCAGCCCTGATTCGGGGGCGTCACCGCCGACGCTGCGGTCGACCTGCTCCGAGAGGGACTCGTAGAACGGCTGGCCGATGAGCAGGGTCACCGCGGTGAAGGTGATCACTGCGACGAAGAGGCCCAGGCAGAAGACGAGGGCGGTCAGGAAGCCCCGGAAGAGTCCGAGCCAGGGGGATCCCCAGTCGTCCGCGAAGGGCGTCGCCCAGGCCGTCAGGTCGTCGGCGCCGTAGCCGAGCCCGACGAGTGCGCCGGCGTACAGCACCAGCGCGAGCAGCCCGGGCAGCAGGCCGAAGCCCAGCCACCGTCCGTTACGGAACACCCACCTCTGTCCGGCCAGCAGATGGCCGAATCCCCCCGCAAGATCACGCATGGGCACAGCTTACGGCGAAGGCCGCCCCCGGGCCGGGGGCGGCCTCCGCTGAGCGCGAGCCGGATCAGACGGCGAGCTCGACCGTGATGTTGCCGCGGGTCGCCTTGGAGTACGGGCAGACCTGGTGGGCCTTCTCGATCAGGTCCTTGGCGGTGGCGGCGTCCACGTTCGGGATCACGGCGGAGATCTTGACGATGATGCCGAAGCCCTCGTCGTTCTTGCCGATGCCGACCTCGGCGGTGACGGTCGCACCGGAGACGTCGGCGTTCTCGTTGCGGGCGACGACACCGAGGGCGCCCTGGAAGCAGGCGCTGTAGCCGGCGGCGAACAGCTGCTCCGGGTTGGTGCCGGCGCCGCTGCCGCCCATTTCCTTCGGCGGGTTCACGACGACGTCGAGCTGACCGTCGTTGGTGGCCACACGGCCGTCACGGCCGTTCTCGGCGGTGGCGACAGCGGTGTAGACGACGTCGGACTGCTGGATGGACATGTGAAGAGATCCTCCTGGTAGTCGCCGTGACTCGCGCCCACGATCACGACGGTGTGCAGTGAGCCTAACCGGTGAAAGAAACGATCATCTTTCCGGTGTTCTCACCGCGCAGCATGCCGAGGAAGGCCTCGGTCGCGTTCTCCACGCCCTCGACCACCGTCTCGTCGGCCACGAGCTCACCGGAGCGCAGCCAGCCGGCGACGTCCTGGACGAACTGCGGCTGGAGCCCGGCGTGATCGCCGACCAGCACGCCCTGCAGGCGCAGCCGCTTGCCGATGACCAGGGCCAGGTTGCGCGGCCCGGGGGTCGGCTCCGTGGCGTTGTACTGGGCGATCGCCCCGCACAGGGTGGCGCGGCCGTGCACGTTCAGGGAGGAGATGGCGGCCTCCAGGTGGTCGCCGCCCACGTTGTCGAAGTAGACGTCGATGCCCTCGGGGGCGGCTTCCTTCAGCTGCTCGCCGACGGGGCCGTTCTTGTAGTTGAAGGCGGCGTCGAAGCCGTACTTCTCCGTGAGGAGCGTCACCTTCTCGTCCGAGCCGGCGGAGCCGATCACCCGGGAGGCGCCCTTGATCTTCGCGAACTGGCCGACGAGGCTGCCGACCGCGCCCGCCGCGCCGGAGACGAAGACGGAGTCGCCCTCCTTGAAGGAGGCCACCTCGAAGAGGCCGGCGTACGCGGTCAGGCCGGGCATGCCGAGCACGCCGAGGTAGGCGGAGAGCGGCGCGAGCGAGGCGTCGACCTTGGTGGCGTGCTTGGCGTCCAGGTCGGCGTACTCGCGCCAGCCCAGGCCGTGCAGGACGTGGTCGCCGACCTCGAAGCCCTCGGCGGCGGAGGCCACGATCTCGCCGACCGCGCCGCCGTCCATCGGCTTGTCCAGCTGGAAGGGCGGGATGTACGACTTCACGTCGTTCATCCGGCCGCGCATGTAGGGGTCCACGGACATGTGGAGGTTGCGCACCAGGATCCGGCCCGGAGCCGGGGCCGCGACCTCGACCTCGCGCAGGGCGAAGTCCTCGGCCACGGGCCAGCCCTGCGGACGGCGGACGAGGTGCCACTCGCGGCTGACGGCGGGGATCTGAGACATGGGTGCTCCCGAATCGAGGGTGCCGGCACCGGGGCGCCGACGAATACTTCATCAAGTGAAACAACCATGCGCCTGGATATTTCATGTTGTCAAGCAAATGGGTACGCTGGATCCATGCCCAGTCGTCGCGCAGATCCCCTGACCCTTGAGGTTGTCGAGCTCATCGGCTCCGTCGTGGCCCGCTACCACGAGGAGTACGAGCACGCGGCAGCCAGCCACCAGCTCACCGGCGCCCAGGCCCGGGTGCTGAACCTGCTGTCCCTGGAGCCGATGCCGATGCGCCGGATCGCGCAGCAGCTGAAGTGCGAGCCCTCGAACATAACGGGCATCGTGGACCGGCTGGAGTCACGCGGCCTGGTCGAGCGCAGGCCGGACCCGGCCGACCGCCGGGTGAAGCTGGCCGCCCCGACGGAGGAGGGCCTGCAGACCGCGGACCGGCTGCGCGAGTCGCTGGACTTCGCGCGCGAACCGCTGGCCGGGCTGTCCACGGCCGAGCGGGCGGTCCTGCGGGACCTGCTCAAGCGGATGCTGGGCTGACGCCGCCCCGGCCCGGCCCCCGCGCCCGGGCGGGAGCTCCGTCAGCAGAAGATCCAGAGGATGCAGCCCTTGGTCGGCGTCGGGCTCGGACTCGGGCTCGGAGCGGGCGGCGGCTGCGCCGTCCCGGAAGCGCTCGGCGAGGCAGACCCCGACTGCCCCGGCTTCACGGACGGCCCCGGACCGGTGGCGCCCTTCGTCGGCCCCGTCCTGCCCGGCGCGGAGGCCGACCCCGAGGGACCCGGATCCGTCGGCCCCTCGGTGGACGTCCCGGGCCCGGCCGGCTTGGTCCCGCCCGAACCGGCCTTCGCGGCCCCGGAGGCCTTCACCGGCTTCAGCGCCGAAGGCGCCGCGGGAGTCCCGTGGCCGCTCGGCAGCGGAGCCGGGTCCTGCGGGCCGTCCCCGTCGGTGAGCACGACCTCGGCGGCCCGGTCGGTCTTCTGCCCCTCGGTGACGATCCGGGCCAGCGCGACCGTACCGCCGACGGCGAGCGTCAGTCCGAGACCGATGGTCAGCAGGGTCCGCCGGCGCCGGCGGTGCGTGGCACGGCGCCGCGCGCCGGACCGGCCGTGGTGCTCGCCGGCCAGCACGACGATCGAGTCCGCGAACGGATCGGCGGCCTCCGGCCCGGTGGAGCCGTACGGGGCGGAGCCGTACGGAGCCGCGGGCACGGCGGGCCCCCCGGGCACGACGGGCGGCAGGTACTCGACCGGGGTTCCGCACCCGGCGCAGGCCAGGGCGCCGTTGAGGTGCCTCCGGCACGCGTGGCAGTAGTCCATGACGTCCGCACGCTACGCGGTTCCCCGCAACATCCATGTCGCGGGTTCGTGGAGGTCCTGTGTGGAATCGTGGTTTCCATGACTGCGCCCACGTCTTCGGTGCCCTTCGGTCCGGCCGCCTTCCAACTGGTGCTGCTGCGCCGCATGGCGGACTTCCGGCCGGACCTCGCAGAGGCGGCGCGGCAGCGGCTGGGCGCCTCGCTCGCGGAGCAGCGGGCGGCGAACAAGCGCTGGCAGGCGATGGTCCGCTCGCCCCGCTCGCGCGGAGCGCTGGCCCGCTACCGCTCGGTGCTCGGGCCGCCGGAGTCGACGGCCGCGCGCACCATCGGCGACCTGGAGTGCGAGGCCCTGCTGTGGCCGGTGCCGCTCTGGCCCGACCTGCGCTTCGAGGTGCTGGCCGCGCCGGACGGGGCGGTGTGGAACGAGTGGCTGGTACGGGCCCCGGGCGCGCCGGGGCCCGTCCTGGAGACGGTGCAGGACCTGCGGCCCTGGTCGGCCACGGTGGACGAGGTGGCACGGGCCTTCGCCCCGGCGCGCCCGATGGAGGGCACGGCGCCGACCCGGTGGCGCCTCGCGTTCGCCGCGCAGGGGCGGCCATGCGTGGCGGAGTTCACGTACGGCCTGCTCCAGCGCGTCGCGGTCGACGGCATCGAGATCTGAGGCCGCAGGCCCCCGGGCCTCCCGGCGCCGGGGGCGGGGGCGGCCCGGGGCGGGCGACAGGGCCTGGTTCTCCTAGGAGGCGAGGAAGGACCGGATACCCGCAGAAGTGGCGTCGTCCCCCAGCAGGTCGTTGTGCTTGAGGCAGCCGACCGGCGTGTTGGCCGCCCCGGTGAGCGGGACGCTGTCGTCCGGGTTGACGACCTCGTCGCAGTTCGACCAGAACGTCGCGTACTTCACCGCGCCCGGGGTCTCGTCACCGGAGTTCAGGTTCTTCACGACGTACGAACCGGGCGTCATGTCCCGGCAGGCCTGGTCCCACAGGGCACAGGCCCACGCGGTGGCGGTGCCGTGGTTGGGCCCGGCCAGCGAGACCCAGTGGTCCACGGCGGCGCTGCCGCCGCCGAACTTCACGTACCAGCGGCCGACGAGCGAGCCCAGGGAGTGCGCCACGATGTCGACCCGGGCGGCGCCGGTCTGCCGGCGGACCTGGTCGACGTACGCGCCGAGCTGCCCGGACAGGACCTCGTTGACGGACCGGTGCGTGTCGTAACCCCAGGAGAAGAGCTCCGCGTCGGTGTACCCGGCGGTGCGCAGGTCCTCGCGCAGGCCGCCCCAGACGCCCGGGTCGGCGTTGTAGCCGTGGATGAGGACGACCGGGTTGTGCGGCTGCACAGGTGTGGCGGCGCGGGCGGGGAAGGGTGCGAGGAGCGCCGGGCACAGGGCGAGGAGCGCGAACAGTTTCTGGCGGGGCGTCAGCATGGGGTCCCCCCTTACCGTGTTACGCGCGAGTAGCGCGGATGGTGCGCGCATCGTGGTGCCTGTCGGTACAGAAATCCACCCCCGTGCAGCACCTCCCGCCCCGTGCGGCACACCCAGCCGGAGCAGCCCAACGGGCGCCCTGCCCCATTCGCCCGAGAAGATATGAAATGCAACCGGCAGCCGCCGGTCTTCTTGCGTCAGCGCTCTCGGGAGGATCTGCCGTGACCGTCAGTCTTGAGCAGTTGCGCCGCTGCCACGTCGCCGTCGACCTGGGAGCCGCCAGGACCCGCGTCTACGTCAAGGGCGCCGGCCTGGTCGTCGACGAGCCCAGCGTCGCCGCCGTCAACACCCGCACCGGTGCACTCATCGCGGTCGGGACGTTCGCCGAACGGATGACGGGCCGCACGCCCGACTACATCCGCGTGGTGCGCCCCGTCTCCGGCGGCACCGTCGTCGACATCGAGATGGCCCAGCGGATGCTGCGCCACCTGCTCGGCGAGAAGCTGCGGCGCGCCCTGCGCCGCAAGCCGCGGCTGCGGGCCGCCGCCTGCACCCCGCACGACGCCGACCCGCTCGCCCAGCGGGCCGCCGTCGAGACGATGGTCGGGCTCGGGGCCCGGCGCGTCGAGCTCGTCGACACCCTGATCGCGGCGGCCGTCGGCTGCGGACTGCCCGTGGAGCAGCCGACCGCGACGATGATCATGGTGTGCGGGGCCGCCGCCACCCAGGTCGCCGTCCTCTCCCTCGGCAACATCGTCACCGCGCAGCGGATCCCCGTCGGCGGCGAGGCCATCGACCACGCCGTCGTCCAGCACCTGCGCCACGCCCACGAGCTGATGCTGCCCAGCCAGGCCGTCCGGCCGCTCCAGCTGGCCCTGCACGGCAACGGCATCACCGACGGGGGCCCCGCCTCCACCCTCATCCACGGCCGCGACGTGGCCACCGGACTGGCCCGCTCCGTCCACGTGGACACCGCCGCCGTCCGCGACGCCATCCACACCCCGCTGACCGCCGTCCTCGACGGCATCGGCAAGGTGCTGCGCGCCTGCCCGCCCGACCTGGTCGCCGACCTGACGGACCGGGGGATCATGATGGTGGGCGGCAGCGCCCTGCTGCCGGGCCTGGACCAGATGCTGCGCGACGCCACCGGAATGCCCGTCGCCATCGCGGAGCGGCCGGACGTGTGCGCCGTCCTCGGTCTCGGCATGATGCTCGAAGGGAAGATCGCCCCGATGGTCCTCAACCCGCTGGCCGAATGAGGGACGCGGCGACCGAGCCCGCCGACCCCGCGGAACGGGCCAGCCTGCCCGTACTCCTGGAGGCGGTGCTCAGCGTCGGCTCCGAACTGGAGCTGCAGACCACCCTCCAGCACATCGTGGAATCGGCGGCCGAGCTGTGCACGGCCCGGTACGGGGCGCTCGGGGTCGTCGACCCCGAGCGCCTGCGGCTGACCGAGCTGTACACGGCCGGGCTGAGCGCGGCGGAGCGGGCCGCGATCCCCCGCCTGCCCGACGGGCGTACGGGCGTGATCGGCGCGCTGATCACCGATCCGCGCCCGCTGATGCTGGAGGACCTGTCGAAGGACCCGCGCTCGGCCGGGTTCCCGCCGGGCCATCCGCCCATGCGCAGCTTCCTGGGCGTGCCGATCAGGGTCCACACGGAGGTGTTCGGCAACCTCTACCTCGCCGAGAAGCGGGGCGGCGGCCCGTTCACCGACGAGGACCTCGCACTGGTGCGGGTGCTGGCCGCCCAGGCGGGGATAGCGATCGGCAACGCCCGGCTGTACGAGACGGCGCGCCGCCGGGAGCGCTGGATCGAGGGCGCCGCCGCGGTCACCACGACCCTGCTGGCCGGCCGTCCGGCCGCCGACGCGCTGATGTGCGTGGCCGAACGGGCCCGGCTGCTCGCCGACGCGGCGGCGGGAGTGGTGCTCCAGCCGACCCCGGAGGGCGGCATGGAGATCGTGGCCGCCTCCACGCAGGGGGACACCGGGGACCTGATCGGCACGGCCATCGCTCCCGGCTCGGCAGTCCTGGAACAACTCCTCGGCGGCGAACCGGTCTTCATCGAGGACTCGGCCACGGACCCGCGGATGACCACGCACGTGCGGGAACGATTCGGCCCGAGCATGATGCTCCCGCTCCAGAGCGGCGGCCAGCTGATCGGCACCCTCGCCCTGCCGCGGGCCCGCGGCGGTCGCCCGTACGACGCGGTGGACCGGCTGCTGGCCTCACAGTTCGCCTCCCAGGCCGCACTGGCCCTCGTACTGGCGGACGCGCAGCACGACCGGGAACAGCTGGCCGTCTACGAGGACCGCGACCGGATCGCGCGGGACCTGCACGACCTGGTGGTCCAGCGGCTCTTCGCGACGGAGATGATGCTGGAGAGCACGAAGAAGCGCTCGGCGGCCGCGCCGTCCGGGGACGGGGACGACGTCGGCGACGAACTCGGCCGGGCGGTGGACGAACTCGACTCCACCATCCAGGAGGTCCGCACCGCCATCTTCGCCCTCCAGCAGCCGCCGACCGACGCCCCGACGACGTTCCGCGGCCGGGTCCTGCGGGAGACGGGCGGGGCTGCGGTCCTGCTGGGCTTCCAGCCCTCGGTCCACTTCGCGGGCGCGGTCGACGCCCTGCTCCCGGAACCGGTGGCGGGCGACCTCCTGTCCGCCCTGCGCGGCGCCCTGGCCGCGGCCCACCGCCGCCCGGAGGTCACGTCGATAGAGGTCCACGTGGACGCGACCCCGACCCGCGTCCGCCTACGGGTCACCGACGACGGCCGCACGCGGACGGGAACCCGCGGAACGACCCTGCGCTGGCAGTCGGCACTCTAGGCCCCGTCGCCAAGGGCCGTCCCGTCCCGTAAGCCCCGGTCGATCAGCGCGCGGCGTCGGATGCGGTGCACCACAAGGCGGAGCCCTCAGGCACCGGCCGGGCGGTGGGCGGCCCGGAGCGCGATCCGGGTGCTGGACTGGGCCACCCCGGCCTCCCGCTTGAGCCGGCGCAGCAGTGCGTCGAGCGCGGCGGGATCGGCGGCCCGGGCCCGTACGAGGTAGTCGTACTCCCCCGTCACGTGCACCACCTCCGTGATCCCCGGAAGGGTGGCGACCTTCGCCTCGAACTCGTCGTTGCCGACGTCCTGCCGCAGGACCAGGTCGATGAACACCACGAGCCCGCCCCGGGTGTCGGCGGCCGGGTCCACGATGACGGTGAACCCCCGGATCACCCCGTCCCGCCGCATCCGGCGCACCCGGTCGGCGGTGGCGTTGGCACTGAGCCCGACGCGGACACCGAGGTCACGGTACGAGATCCGCGCATCCTGCTGCAGGATGCCGAGGATTTCCCTGTCGAGGCGGTCCATACCGCGATTCTCGCAGCCGGGACCGATATACGTCGCTGCGGCCGCGCCCCAGCCCTGCACCCTCCCCTCATGAACGGATTCCTCTCCCCCGCCCTGTCGGGCGCGGCCGCGGGCCTGGGCGTGGCGATGCCGATGGGCGCCATGAGCGTGCTGCTGCTCCAGGAGGCGATACGCCACCGCCGCACGGCGATGGCCGCGGCGGCGGGCGTCGCCACGGTCGACCTCGCCTACGCGGCGCTGGCCACGGCCCTGGGGCCCTGGGTGGCCTCGCACATCTCCCCGGTCGAAGCGTGGATCCGTCTCGCGTCGGCGGCGATCCTCCTCAGCATCGCGGCCCACGGCCTACGCCGCTCCGCCCCCTCCCCGACCCCGTCGGCGCGCGGGGCCGGGGCGGCCGCCGCGGCGGCTGCGAAGTCGGCGAAGTCGGCGGAGTCCGTGGCCCCGACGGCGACGGATGCGGCGGCCCCCGCTGCGTCGGCGGCGACGGCGGCGACGCCTGCATGGGCCGACGCGTCGGCGGCTGCGGCGGATGCGGCGGACGCGGAGGCGGATGGGGCGGTTGCTGCGCCCCCGTCGGGGTCGGGGGCCCGGGCCGTTCCGGCTCCGTCCGCGCCGGGGGGCGGGGGCGGGCCGGCGCGGGCCTTCGTCCGGTACGTCGGCCTCACCTCCGTTAACCCCACCACCGCCCTCTACTTCGCCGCCCTCACCACCGCCCAGGCCGCCGCGCTCACCACCCCCACCACCGCCGCCGTCTTCCTCGGCGGCGTGGCCACCGCGTCCTTCCTCTGGCAGCAGACCCTCGTCGCCCTCGGCGCCTTCGCGGGCAGCAGGATCTCCCCCGCCGCCCGCGCGTGGACCTTCCGCCTCGGCTACGGACTCGTCGCGGCGTACGCCCTGAGGATCGCCTTCCCCCTCCCGGGCTTGACGTGATCCGACCGGCCCGGCGTGATCACGTGGCCATGACGGGCCTGACGTGACCTGACGTAACCCCATAGGGTGATTCCGTGACGACGACCCGCCTCTCGGCCCGCGCGGCCATCGCCTCCGTGACCGACCCCGGCAGCTTCGCCGAACTCCCCGCCCCCCACCGGGAGTGCGCCCCCGACGGCCCCCTGACCTGGGCCGGATACGACGACTCGCGCGCCCGCGCCACCACACGGACCGGCGAGCAGGAGTCCGTCGTCACCGGAACCGCCCTGATCGGCGGCCGTCAAGCCACGGTGATCTCCTTCGAGTTCGGCTTCCTCGGCGGTTCCCTCGGCGAACGCACCGGAGACCGGCTCGAAGCCGCGTACACCCACGCTCGCGAACACCGCCTCCCCCTCGTGTCCTTGATCGCCACCGGTGGCTCCCGCATGCAGGAGGGCATGCTCGCGCTGACCCAACTCCAGCGCGTGGCCAGCCAGTGCGTCCTGACCCGGGCCGCCGGACTCCCGCAGATCGCCGTGCTCCGCGATCCCACCACCGGTGGCGGCTGGGCCACCCTCGGCGCCGGGGCGGACGTCGTGCTCGCGCTCCCGGGTGCGCAGGTCGGCTTCGCCGGCTCCCGGGTGCGGCCGGCCGACGCGGACCCGGCGGCGTACACCGCCGAGGGCCAGTACGCCGCCGGGCACGTGGACGCCGTCGTCCCGGCCTCAGAACTGCCCGCGACCCTGGCCGACTGGCTCCGCGTGCTGGCCGCACCCCGCTCCGCCGGACCGGTCGAGCCCCCGGCGGCGCTGTCGGACGCACCGCCCCCGCCGACCGGCTGGGACGCCGTACGGCAGGCCCGTCACCCCGGCCGACCGCGCGCCGAGGCGTACCTGGACGCGTACTTCGCCCTCCGCCTCCCCCTCACCGGGGACCGGGCGGGCGCCACGGACCCCGGCATGCTGTGCGGTTTCGGGCTGAGGGAGGGGCGGGCCGTCGCGTACGCCGCCCAGTGCGGCACGGCGACCCGTCCGGCGGGATACCGTACGGCGGCCCGCGTGATCCGCCTCGCGGACCGCCTCGGGATCCCGGTACTGACCCTGGTCGACACCCCCGGTGCGGCCAACGACGCCGCCGAGGAACACTCCGGCGCCGGGGCGGCCATCGCCGACACCTTCGCGGCGGTCGCGGCGGCCGGGGTCCCGGTGACCACCCTCCTGATCGGCGAAGGGGGTTCGGGCGGGGCGCTGGCGCTGGCCGCCCCCGGCAACACCTGGGTCACCCCGGACAGCTACTTCTCGGTGATCGCCCCCGAGCTGGCGGCGGCCATCCTCAAGCGACCGGCGTCCGAGGCCCCGTCCACGGCGGACCAACTCCGCATCCGGCCCCAGGACCTGGTCTCCCTCGGCGTGGCCCGCGGCGTGGTCGCCCCCGACCGGCCCGGTCCCGCCGGATGACCCGCCGCCCTCGCGCAGACGGCCCGCGCGGCTTCCGGTGGGTACCGCCTGGATCCGGCTGACGGCTCCGTCCCCGGAGCCGTCCACGTCACGCACCGCCCACCACGTCCGATCCCACCGCGCATCGCCCACCACGTCCGATCCCGCCACGGACGCGGCGCACCCTGCCCGCCGCCCGATCCCG
This sequence comes from Actinobacteria bacterium OV450, assembly GCA_001298555.1. Lineage (GTDB taxonomy): Bacteria > Actinomycetota > Actinomycetes > Streptomycetales > Streptomycetaceae > Streptomyces. The sequence goes on along the minus strand of LJCW01000108.1, from coordinate 66,846 downwards.
CCGCGCACCGCCCACCACGTCCGATCCCGCCCCGGACGCGGCGCACCCTGCCCGCCGCCCGGCCCCGTGGCCGGCCACCGCGTCCGAGCCCCCCACGGACCGGCGCCCCACGCCGCGCCCCACGCCGCGCTCCGCGGCCGGTTCGCCATGCCGTCCTCGCCCATGACCTGCGGTTCGGCTCCCGCTGCCTCAGCGAGGCCTCGCGGGCCGGCCGCCGCGCCCGGCCCGCCACGCCCGGTCACGGCGACCCCCCGGCACCACCTCACGGCCCGCCGGCTGCCGCCCCGTCTGCGCGGCTCCTGGGTGGCGGCGACGGCCGCGCAGGCGGAGCGCCGCACCCGGCTGCGGCTGCGCGCGGACGTCCGCTCGGGGCAGGCTGCTGTTCGCCCGCGCCGTGGACGCGGACGTCCCACCCGCACGTCGGCGCCACGGGGCAGCACGCTCCGGCTCGCCTGACCGCCGCCCCGCCCCGGGCCGTCTCACGCCTGCGGCGACCTCGCGTCGTAGCGGGCGAAGCCACGCCAGCGCAGGGCGAGCAGGAGCAGCACCAGGACGCAGGCGAGCCCGCCGCCCGTGATCGCCACGGCCGGGGACGTCAGATCGGCGGCGGTCCCGGCGAGGAAGTCCCCGAGCCGGGGCCCGCCCGCGACGACCACGATGAACACGCCCTGGAGGCGGCCCCGCATCTCGTCGGGGGTCGCGGCCTGCATCATCGTGGAGCGGAACACCATGGAGATGGTGTCGGCGCAGCCGGCCGCGGCCAGGGCGAACAGCCCGAGCCACAGGTTCCGGGTGAGCCCGAAGACGGCCACGGCCAGCCCCCAGCCGCCGACGGACAGCAGGATGGCCAGCCCGTGCCGGCGGATCCGGCCCTGCCAGCCGGAGAACAGCCCGCCCAGCAGCGCCCCGACGGCGGGCGCGGCCACCAGCAGGCCGACGGTCTTGGCGTCGCCGCCGTACCAGAGCCCGGCGACGGCCGGGAACAGCGCCCGCGGGCTGGCCAGCACCATGGCGGACATGTCGGTGAAGAACGTCATGCGGACGTTGGGCCGGGTACCGAGGAAGCGCAGTCCGTCCAGTACGGAGGCCCGTCCCCGCTTGCCGTTCTCCCGGGCGGGCAGCATCGCGGGCAGCCGCCACACCGCGTAGAGCGCGGCGAAGAAGGTGACGGCGTCGATCAGATAGGCGGCCTGGTACCCCCACCAGCCGACGATGATTCCGCCGAGCACCGGGCCGATCATCGTCCCGGAGGTCATGGTCACCGAGTTCAGCGCGTTGGCGGCGGGCAGCTGCTCGGCCGGCAGCAGCCGGGGGATCATCGCGGACCGGGCCGGTCCGTTGAGGGCGCCGCAGACCGCCTGGAGGGCGACGACCGTGTAGAGGAGCCAGACCCGGTGGTAGTCGAGCAGGGCGGCGCCGGCCAGCGCCGTCGACAGGGCGGTCAGGCCGAGGGAGCTGTAGAGGCCGAGCTTGCGCCGGTCCACGGTGTCGGCGATGGCCCCGCCGTACAGACCGAACACGACGAGCGGGACGAGGGAGAAGAGTCCGACGAGTCCGACGGAGAAGCTCGACCGGGTGATGTCGTAGACCTGGAGCGAGATCGCGAGCGAGGTCATCGCCTGGCCCATCCAGGAGATGGTGCTGCCGACCCAGAGCCGGCGGTAGTCGGGGGACGTGCGCAGCGGGGTCAGGTCCGCGAATATCCGCGTCGGGCGTCGGGTGGGGGTGCTCGTACCGGTCACAGCGGATGATAACCGCCGGCCTCGGGCCGGGCCGCGTGGATTTCCCGCACCCGCACCAGCCGTCCCACCCTGACCGGCGGCCTCATACCGGAGGGTTCCTTGCCGGTAACTCGCCACTGTCACAGGACATTTGACTGAATCGGCGTGCGCTCCTCCGTGGTGTTCAGCTCATGATGAAAAGACTCGTATGTCCAGGGAGGCGTAGTGATCGAACCTGGCAACAGCACCACGAGCACCGGCAGCGCGGACAACGGCGTCCACGCCACTCCCCTCACGACCCCGCTGACCGTCGGCGTCGAGGAGGAGTTCCTCCTCGTCGACAACCGCACCTTCCGGGTGGTTCCGGCCGCCCCGCTCGTCCTGGCCACCGCTGCGGGCCTGCCCCACGAAGTGCACCCCGAGGGCACCCGCTACCAGGTGGAGATCGCCACTCCGGTCGCCGGCTCGGCGCCCGTGCTGCGCGAGGAGCTCGCCACCCTGCGGCGCACCCTCGCCCGGGCGGCCCGCTCCCACGGCTGCCGGCTGCTGGCCGCGCCCTCGCCGGTCCTCGCCGTGGAGGGCCCGCTGCACCTGACCGACGACGAGCCGCGCCAGCGCGAGCAGCACCGCCGCTTCGGCGCGCTCACCGACACGCTGGTCAGCTGCGGCCGCCACATCCACGTGGGCACCCTCGACGTGGACACGGCGGTGGCGGTGTCCAACCGGGTCAGACCATGGCTGCCCACGCTGATCGCGCTGGCCGCCAACTCGCCGTTCTGGGGCGGCCGTGACACCGGTCACGCCAGCTGGCGGGCGATGGCCTGGTCGGGCTGGCCCTCGGCCGGGCTGCCCCCGCACTTCACGTCCACGGCCCATTTCCGGCGCTCGGTGCAGACCCTGCTCGGCTCCGGGGCGGCCCTCGACACCAAGATGGTCTACTGGGACCTGCGCCCGTCCGGGCACTGGCCGACGCTCGAGATCCGGGCACCCGACATGTCCCCGGACATCGACACGGCGATCCTCCAGGCCGAGCTGGTCCGCGCCCTGGTGGCGACGGCCCTGCGGGACATCGCGGAACAGCGTCCCGAACCGGCCCTGCGGGACGACGTACTGCGCCTCGCGCGCTGGCGGGCGGCCCACGACGGGCTGGAGGGCTTCGGGCTGGACCCGTACACGGGCGCGGAACTCCCGGCGGCGGACCTGGCGGAGGCCCTGCTGGACCTGGTCGCCCCGGAACTGGCGGCGTCGGACGAACTCGACCACGCGGCCAAGACCCTGGGCGGCCTCCTGCGCGACGGCTCGGGCGCCCACCGCCAACGCGCGGCCTTCGCCCGCCGCCAGGACCTGAACGACGTACTGCGCCACCTGGCGGACGAAACGGAGAACTTCTAGCCCGGCAGGCGCTCCGGGGGATGCCCGACGGGAAGCCCCGACCCCAGGAAACACCGAAGCCGCAGGTGCGATCGTTTCTGCACCTGCGGCTCGCAGTGGGGCGGGTGGGACTCGAACCCACGGCCGACGGATTATGAGTCCGCTGCTCTAACCGGCTGAGCTACCGCCCCTTCACGGCGTGGCGCGTACATGTGTGCGCGCCGTCTGCCGCAGCATAGCCGCTCATACGATCTCCTGCCTCGGATGCCTCGCATGATCGGCTTCGCCTGCTGAGGGAGACCGTTCTGAGGGCTGCCCGGTTCCAGGACCAGGGCAAAAAAGAAGAGGACCCGCGCGGGGCCCTCTTCTTTCACGCTCCCCCGGCTGGACTCGAACCAGCAACCCTCCGGTTAACAGCCGAATGCTCTGCCAATTGAGCTACAGGGGACTGCGCTCCCCCGACTGGACTCGAACCAGTAACCTGCCGGTTAACAGCCGGCTGCTCTGCCAATTGAGCTACAGGGGATTGCTGCGGTGCACCGAACAGCCCACCTCCGGCCTTGCCGGGGGGCGAGCGCCCGCTGCGAGACATAGATTAGCGCAAGCAGGGGGGTGCTCCGCCAATCGGTATCGCCAGCAGGCCGGGCACCACACGACGAAGGGTGACAGGCATGCGGTACAAGGTCACGTTCGTGGTCGGACTGGCCCTCGGGTACGTGCTCGGGACGCGCGCCGGGCGCGAACGTTACGAACAGCTGAAGAAGTCCGCCCGCGGGCTCGCGCAGAACCCGGCGGTGCGCAATGCCGCCGAGACCGCCGGGCAGACCGGTCGGCAGTACGCCGGCAAGGCCTTCGCCGCCGTGGGCGACAAGGTCGGCGACGCGATCCCGTCCTCCCTGGCCGGGCGGGTCCGGAGCCTGCGCGACCGGACCGGCGGCGGCTTCGAGGACGACTGGGGCACCAGCAACACCTGAGCCGGGAGGTTCCCCGGGATCCGGCGCCTCCGGGCGGCGGATCCCGGTTCGGCGTGCGGCAGAATTCTCCGCATGGGGATAGTCGCCGGGCTGGACAGCTCTTCCGCCTTCACTCGCATAGTCGTCTGTGACACCGAGACCGGTGCCGTCCTGCGCCAGGGCTACGCGCCCCATCCACAGCCCGCGGGCGACCCCGAGGGCGTCCACCCCCACGAGACCGACCCGCAGGCCTGGCTGCTCTCCCTCGGCGAGGCCGCCGGCGGCGGGCTCCTCGAGGGCGTCCAGGCCATAGGCGTCTCCGCGCAGCAGCACGGACTGCTGCCCCTGGACCAGCAGGGCGCCCTGGTCCGTCCGGCCCTGATCGGCAACGACAAGCGCGGCCAGGTCGCCGCCGCCGAACTCGTCGAGGCGCTGGGCGGCCGGCAGGCCTGGGCCGAGGCCGTCGGGTCCGTCCCGCAGTCTGCACAGCCGGTGGCGAAGCTGGCCTGGCTGGCCCGCACCGAGCCGGAGGCGGCCCGCCGGGTCGCCGTGCTGATGTCCGCGCACGACTGGCTGGTCTGGCAGTTGCTGGGCCGTCCGGTCCGGCGGACCACCGACCGCGGCGGCGCCTCGGGCACCGGGTACTGGTCGGCGGCCACCGGTTCGTACCGGCCCGACCTGGTCGAGCTGGCGCTCGGGCACATGGCGCTGCTGCCCGAGGTGCTCGGGCCGGCCGACGCCGCCGGGATGACACCGGAGGGGCTGCTGATCTCCGCCGGCACCGGGGAGACCATGGCCGCCGCGCTCGGGCTGGGCCTCGGGCCCGGCGACGCGGTGGTCTCGCTGGGCGCCTCGGGCTCGGTGATGGCCGTGCACCACGAGGCGCTGACGGAGCCGGGCGGGCTGATCACCTCGCTGGCCGACGCCAGCGGCATGCACCTGCCGGTGGTGAACGTCTCCAATGCCGTACGGGCGCTGCGGGGCACCGCCGAACTGCTGGGCACCGATCTCGACGGGCTGTCCGAGCTCGCGCTGAAGTCGACGCCGGGCGCGCACGGGCTCGTTCTCCTGCCGTACCTGGAGGGCGAGCGGACGCCGAACCTGCCGCACACCGCCGGGACCCTGTCCGGGCTGCGGCGGGACTCGATGAAGCCGGAGCACCTGGCCCGGGCCGCGTTCGAGGGCATGCTGTGCGGGCTCGCGGACGCGCTCGACGTGCTGCGTTCGCGCGGGGTCGAGATCCGCCGGGTGTTCCTGCTGGGCGCGGCGGCCGAGCTGCCCGCCGTACAGGCGGCCGCTCCGGGACTGTTCGGCACGCAGATCGTCGTCCCCGCGCCGGCCGACTACGCGGCGCTGGGCGCGGCGCGCCAGGCCGCGTGGGCGCTGGGGGTGCAGCAGGGCACGCTGGCCCCGCACACCCCGCCGGTGTGGCCGGGTCCGGTGGCGCAGGTCTTCGAGCCGGGCGACGAGTACCCGGCGTGGCAGGCGGTGCGCCAGCAGTACATCGCGACGCGTGAGCAGATCCACCCGGGGGCGTTCCAGGGCTGAGCCGCGGGGCATCGGCGCGCGCTCGGGCGCGGGGCCTACTGCCGTGGGAGTAGGCCCGCCGGCCGGTCTCCTCCTTTTGACGGGCCTTTGCGAAAACCGGTGGGGATCGGCTGCGCGGTGGCCGAAGATGGAGCGAACCCCCTCGATCTTGCCGACCGGAGCCTGCGCGTGCTCATACGACTTCTGCGGACCCATCTGAGTCCGTACCGGAAACCGATTGCCCTGCTCGTGCTGCTGCAACTGCTGCAGACCAGTGCGAGCCTCTACCTGCCCACGCTGAACGCGGACATCATCGACAACGGTGTCGTCAGCGGGGACACCGGCTACATCCTGCGCTTCGGCGCGCTGATGCTGGGCGTCTCCCTCGTCCAGCTCGGGTGCAACTGCGGCGCCGTCTACTTCGGCGCCCGCACCGCGGCCGCCGTCGGCCGCGACATCCGCGCGTCCGTCTTCGACCGGGTGCAGAGCTTCTCCGCCCGGGAGCTCGGCCAGTTCGGCGCGCCGTCGCTGATCACCCGTACGACGAACGACGTGCAGCAGATCCAGATGCTGGTGCTGATGACCTTCACGCTGATGGTCTCGGCTCCGATCATGTGCATCGGCGGCATCGCCATGGCGCTCTCGCTCGACGTGAAGCTGTCGGGCGTCCTGCTGGCCGTGGTCCCCGTCCTCGGCCTGTCGGTCGGCGCGATCGTCTTCCGGACCCGCCCGCTGTTCCGGAAGATGCAGGTCCGTCTGGACACCGTGAACCGGGTGCTGCGCGAGCAGATCACCGGCAACCGCGTGATCCGCGCCTTCATCCGCGACGAGTACGAGAAGGACCGGTTCCGGGAGGCCAACGCCGACCTGACCGGGGTCTCCCTCGCGGCCGGTCGGCTGCTCGCGCTGATGTTCCCGACCGTGATCGTGGTCGTGAACATCTCCAGCGTCGCCGTGATCTGGTTCGGCGCGATGCGCATCGACAGCGGCGGCATGGAGATCGGCCAGCTGACGGCCTTCCTCGCCTACCTGATGCAGATCGTCATGTCCGTGATGATGGCCACCTTCATGTTCATGATGGTGCCGCGCGCCGAGGTGTGTGCCGAGCGCGTCCAGGAGGTGCTGGACACCGAGTCCAGCGTCGTCCCGCCCGCCGACCCCGTGCGCAAGCTGCTCGCCCGCGGCCGGCTGGAGCTGCGCGGCGCCGACTTCCGCTACCCGGGCGCCGAGGCCCCGGTGCTGCGCGGGGTGGACCTGGTGGCCCGCCCCGGCGAGACCACCGCGGTGATCGGCTCCACCGGCAGCGGCAAGTCCACGCTGCTGGGCCTGGTTCCGCGGCTGTTCGACGCGACCGGCGGCGACGTGCTCGTCGACGGGGAGGACGTGCGCCGCCTCGATCCGGAACTGCTCGCCAAGACGGTGGGCATGGTCCCGCAGAAGCCGTACCTGTTCTCCGGGACCGTCGCCTCGAACCTGCGCTACGGACGCCCCGACGCCTCCGACGAGGAGCTGTGGCACGCACTGGAGGTGGCGCAGGCCAAGGACTTCGTGTCCGAGCTGGACGGCGGCCTGGACGCGCCGATCACCCAGGGCGGAACGAACGTCTCCGGAGGCCAGCGCCAGCGTCTGGCCATCGCGCGCACGCTGGTGCAGCGCCCGGAGATCTATCTGTTCGACGACTCCTTCTCGGCCCTGGACTACGCGACGGACGCGGCGCTGCGCGCGGCGCTCGCCCGCGAGACGGAGGAGGCGACGGTCGTCATCGTCGCCCAGCGCGTCTCCACGATCCGCGACGCCGACCGGATCATCGTGCTGGACGAGGGCCAGGTCGTAGGCGAGGGGCGCCACCACGAGCTGATGGCCGACAACGAGACCTACCGGGAGATCGTGCTCTCCCAGCTGACGGAGGCGGAGGCCGCATGAGCGGGCCCGGAGGACGGATGATGATGGGGCCGGCCGAGCGGTCCCTGGATTTCAAGGGCTCGGGCAAACGACTGCTGGGCCAGATCGCGCACGACCGCGTCAAGCTGTGGGGCATGGTCGTCGCCGTCGTCGGCAGCGTCGCCTGTTCGGTCGTCGGCCCGAAGATCCTGGGCCAGGCCACCGACCTGGTGTTCGCGGGGATCGTCGGCCGCCAGATGCCGGCCGGGATCACCAAGCAGCAGGCGCTGGACGGGCTGCGCGCCAAGGGCCAGGGCAGGATGGCGGACATGCTGTCCGGCACCGACTTCACCCCCGGCGAGGGCATCGACTTCGGCGCCGTCGGGGTCGTGGCGATCTGGGCGCTGGTGGTGTTCACCCTCGCCGGCCTGCTGATGCTGGTGGCGACGCGGCTGTCGAACCACATCATGAACGGCACCGTGTACCGGATGCGCGAGGAGCTCCAGGCGAAGCTGTCGCGGCTGCCGCTGTCGTACTTCGACCGGCAGAAGCGCGGTGAGGTGCTCAGCCGGGCCACCAACGACATCGACAACATCGGGCAGACGCTCCAGCAGACGATGGGCCAGCTGCTGAACTCGCTGCTGACGATCGTCGGTGTGCTGGCGATGATGTTCTGGATCTCACCGCTGCTGGCGCTGGTCGCGCTGGTGACGATCCCGGTGTCGGTCGTCGTCGCGGCGAAGATCGGCAAGAAGTCGCAGCCGCAGTTCGTGGCGCAGTGGAAGTCGACGGGCGCGCTCAACGCGCACATCGAGGAGATGTACTCGGGCCACACGCTGGTCAAGGTCTTCGGCCGGCAGAAGGAGTCCGCGGCCGTCTTCGCCGAGCAGAACGAGGCGCTGTACCGGGCCTCGTTCAAGGCGCAGCTGGTCAGCGGGATCATGCAGCCGGTGATGTTCTTCATCTCGAACATCAACTACGTGCTGGTGGCTGTCGTCGGCGGTCTGCGGGTGGCCTCGGGCAGCCTGTCGATCGGTGACGTGCAGGCGTTCATCCAGTACTCGCGCCAGTTCTCGATGCCGCTGACGCAGGTCGCGTCGATGGCGAACCTGGTGCAGTCCGGTGTCGCCTCGGCGGAGCGGGTGTACGAGCTGCTCGACGCCGAGGAGCAGGAGCCGGACGCGGAGGTCCCGGAGCGGCCGGAGCAGCTCCGCGGCCAGGTCACGCTCGACAAGGTGGCCTTCCGCTACGAGCCGGACAAGCCGCTCATCGAGAACCTGTCGCTGACCGTCGAACCCGGCCACACGGTCGCGATCGTCGGCCCGACGGGCGCCGGCAAGACCACGCTCGTCAACCTGCTGATGCGGTTCTACGAGGTCACGGGCGGCGAGATCGCCCTCGACGGGGTCGACATCGCGAAGATGACCCGTGAGGAACTGCGCGGCGGCATCGGCATGGTGCTCCAGGACACGTGGCTGTTCGGCGGCACCATCGCGGAGAACATCGCCTACGGTGCAGCCCGCGAGGTCACGCGCGCCGAGATCGAGGAGGCGGCGCGGGCCGCCCACGCGGACCGGTTCATCCGCACCCTGCCGGACGGCTACGACACCGTGCTGGACGACGAGGGTGCGGGGGTCAGCGCGGGCGAGAAGCAGCTGATCACCATTGCCCGGGCGTTCCTGTCGGACCCGGTGATCCTGGTCCTCGACGAGGCGACGAGCTCGGTGGACACCCGTACCGAGGTGCTGATCCAGAAGGCGATGGCGCGCCTCGCGCACGGCCGTACGTCGTTCGTGATCGCGCACCGGCTGTCCACGATCCGCGACGCGGACGTGATCCTGGTGATGGAGAGCGGCTCGATCGTGGAGCAGGGGACGCACGAGGAGCTGCTGGAGGCGGAGGGCGCGTACGCGCGCCTGTACGCGGCGCAGTTCGCGCAGGCGGTGGCCGAGGTCGACTAGCGTCGGCCGGTCCCACGCCGGTGTTGGACCGGTGTCGTGCCGGGTTGCCAGGGGTGCCCTCCCGCCAGGGGGCACCCCTTCTCCGTTCCCAGCCCCGCCTGTGGCGGTCCCGGTGTCCCGGTCCCGGTGTCCCGGCCCGTCAGTCCAGGTAGCCGCGGAGCTGGTCGGCGAAGGCGTGGTCGCGCAGCTTGTTGAGGGTCTTGGACTCGATCTGGCGGATCCGCTCGCGCGTGACGCCGAAGATCCGCCCGATCTCCTCCAGCGTGCGGGGCCTGCCGTCGGCCAGGCCGTAGCGCAGCTGTACGACCTTGCGTTCGCGCTCGCCGAGGGTCGACAGGACGGCTTCGAGGTGTTCGCGGAGCAGGAAGAACGCGGCGGACTCCATGGGCGAGGCGGCGTCCCCGTCCTCTATCAGGTCGCCGAGCGCGACGTCGTCCTCCTCGCCGACGGGCGCGTGGAGCGAGACGGGCTCCTGGGCGAGGCGGAGCACCTCCAGGACCCGCTCGGGCGTCAGTTCCAGGTGGACGGCGACCTCTTCGGCGGTGGGCTCGTACCCGCGTTCCTGGAGCATGCGGCGCTGGACGCGGACGACGCGGTTGATCAGCTCGACGACATGGACGGGCACACGGATGGTGCGGGCCTGGTCGGCGAGGGCGCGCGACATGGCCTGCCGGATCCACCAGGTGGCATAGGTGGAGAACTTGTACCCGCGGGCGTAGTCGAACTTCTCGACGGCCCGGATGAGCCCGAGGTTCCCCTCCTGCACGAGGTCGAGCATGGTGAGCCCGCGGCCCACGTAGCGCTTCGCGACGGAGACGACCAGCCGCAGGTTCGACTCGATGAGGCGCCTCTTGGCCATCCGCCCCATGACGACGAGCTTGTCGAGGTCGAGGGCGAGCCGCAGGTCGAGGTCGGGGCTGTTGCCCAGTTTCTCCTCGGCGAACAGGCCGGCTTCGACGCGGCGCGCGAGCTCGACCTCCTCGGCGGCGGAGAGCAGCGGGATCCTGCCTATCTCGCGCAGGTACTGCCGGAACAGGTCTGCGGAAGGGCCCGCTCCGCCGCTGTCCGCGCGCCGGCGCGGTTCGGGCGCCTGCTCGATCAGCTCCAGTACCTCGGGCTCTTCGGGCTCCTCGTCCACGGCGTCGACCTCGGGCTCTTCACCCGCAGTGGCCTCGGCGTCGTGCACGGGCGGGCTCACGTTGACGGTCAGGATCTGGGTCTGCACGGGGGCGACCTCCAGGGCTCCGAGGACGGGGGCACCGCACTTCAGTGTGGGGTACGACACATCACCGCCACGAGGGGCGTGCGTGCACTTTCTGAGTCCGGTGCGTGACCGGATGGTTACCCCCCGCCGGGAATCCCGATGCGGATCGGACGCATGTCCGAGAAGAAGTACGCCGTGCCCGGACCCGGGCCGGACGGGTCACGCCGGTTCGACGCGGACCGCGCAGACCTTGAACTCGGGCATGCGGGAAACGGGGTCCAGGGCCGGGTTGGTCAGGGAGTTGGCACGGCCCTCGCCCGGCCAGTGGAACGGCATGAAGACGGTGTCCGCGCGGATGGCGTCCGTGATGCGGGCCGGGGCCACGGCGCGGCCGCGGCGGGAGACGACGGCGAGCGGGGCGCCCTCGACCGCGCCGATACGGGAGGCGAGGCGCGGGTGGAGCTCCACGAAGGGGCCGGGGGCCGCCTCGTTGAGCTCGTCCACGCGGCGGGTCTGGGCGCCCGACTGGTACTGGGCGACCACCCGGCCGGTGGTGAGCAGGACCGGGTACTCGCGGTCCGGGACCTCGGCCGCGTCCCGGTGGGAGACGGGGACGAAGCGGGCGCGTCCGTCCTCGGTGGCGAAGCGGTCGAGGAAAAGGCGCGGGGTGCCGGGGTGGGACTCCTGCGGGCAGGGCCAGAAGACGCCCTGCTCGGCCTCGATGCGGGCGTAGGAGATGCCCGAGTAGTCCGCCGGGCCGCCGGCCGAGGCGCGGCGGAGCTCTTCGAAGACCTCCTCGGGGGCGGTGGGGAAGCCCTTCTCGACGCCGAGGCGGGCGGCCAGGCCGTGCAGCACGTCCAGGTCGCTGCGCACCCCCGGCGGCGGGGTCAGGGCGCGGCGGCGCAGCAGGACGCGGCCCTCCAGGTTGGTGGTGGTGCCGGTCTCCTCCGCCCACTGGGTGACGGGGAGGACCACGTCCGCGAGGGCCGCCGTCTCGGAGAGGACGACGTCCGCCACGGCCAGGAAGTCCAGGGCGCGGATGCGGTCCTCGACGTGGGCGGCGCGGGGGGCCGAGACCACCGGGTTGGACCCCATGAGGAGGAGGGCCTTGACGTCCGTGCCGAGGGCGTCGAGGAGTTCGTACGCACTGCGGCCGGGGGCGGGCAGGCTGTCGGGGTCGACGCCCCAGACCTCGGCGACGTGGGCGCGCGCGGCGGGGTCGGTCAGTTTGCGGTAGCCGGGCAGCTGGTCGGCCTTCTGGCCGTGTTCGCGCCCGCCCTGCCCGTTGCCCTGGCCGGTGAGGCAGCCGTACCCGGAGAACGGGCGTCCGGCACGGCCGGTGGCCAGGCACAGGTTGATCCACGCGCCGACGGTGTCGGTGCCTTTCGACTGCTGCTCGGGTCCGCGGGCGGTCAGGACCATCGCGGAGGACGGCGCGCAGAACAGGGCGGCCGCCTCGCGGAGCCTGGGGACGGGCACGCCGGTGATCCGCTCCACCAGCTCCGGCCAGTGCGCCATCGCCGCGGCGCGGGCCTCCTCCCAGCCGGTGGTGCGGCCGGCGATGAACTCCTCGTCGGTGCGGCCCTCGGCGACGACCAGGTGCAGCAGGCCCAGGGCGAGGGCGAGATCGGTGCCGGGGCGGGGGGCGAGGTGCAGGTCGGCCTGTTCGGCGGTCCGGGTCCGGCGCGGGTCGACGACGATCAGCGTGCCGCCGTTCGCCTTCAGCTCGGTGAGGTAGCGCAGGGCGGGCGGCATGGTCTCCGCCGGGTTCGAGCCGACGAGGATGACGCAGCCTGTCCGCGGGATGTCCTCCAGCGGGAAGGGGAGTCCGCGGTCCAGGCCGAAGGCCCGCTGGTGGGCGGCGGCGGCCGAGGACATGCAGAAGCGGCCGTTGTAGTCGATCTGCGAGGTCCGCAGGGCGACGCGGGCGAACTTGCCGAGCGCGTACGCCTTCTCGTTGGTCAGGCCGCCGCCCCCGAACACGCCGACCGCGTCGGGCCCGTGCGCGTGGCGCGTCCGGGCGAGGCCCGCGGCGACGGCGTCGAGGGCCTCCTCCCAGGTGGCCGGCTCCAGCGCTCCGGTGGCGTGGGTGCGGACGAGCGGCCCGGTCAGGCGCACCCGGGAGGAGAGCACGGCGGGGGCGGAGCGCCCCTTGCCGCACAGCGCGCCCCGGTTCACGGGGAAATCGGCCCGCTCCTCCACTTCGACCGTCGCGCCGCCCGGCTCGGGGCGGAGGTTCATCCCGCACTGCAGCGCGCAGTACGGGCAGTGCGTGGCGATGGCGGAGTCCGGGGTGCGCATACCGCCCAGCCTGCGGCGGTGGTGTTACGCGGGCCGCCGCCCCCGGTTACGCCTCCCGTACGAGTACCTCAGCACGCCCGTCGGGGCCCGGTGAGGGCAGGCGGGACTCGGGCCGCTACGGGACCTCCACGTACACCATGCGGCCCCTGCGACGTCGAGGACGAGGTATCCGTCGCCGGCCGGACCGACGGGCCGGGCCCCGTGGTCCGTCCGTCCCGCCGAGGGCGGTCAGCGGCTCATCGCGGGCTTCGGCGGGCCGGCCGTCCAGCCGCCGTAGCTGCCGCCGCCGTCCACGACGGCCGGGGCGGCCGCCGCGCCCAGCCCGCGCGCTCCCCCGGTGATGACGACGGCCTTGCCGCTCAGATCCACAACGGCCACGGTTCCACACCCCTGACGCCGAGACGGACAGAGCGCCATATGACTGATCGGCACAGGCGGCCGACGGCGCGTCAGTCTGCCAGAGCGCCCAGCGCCCTCGACACCCCCTGCTCCTTCGGCCCCAGGAACCGCGGCTCCGGCTTGAAGGCCGCGTCCAGCGCCGCCTTGCCGGCCGCGAAGACCTCGCGCGTGCCGCCGTAGTACCAGGTCGCATCGTGCTCGTCGTCGACACCGACCCCGTAGGCGTCGACGCCCGCCGCGCCGCAGAGCGCGACGGCCCGGCGTATGTGGAAGCCCTGGCTGATCAGCACGGCCCGCTTGACCCCGAAGATCTCCTTGGCGCGGACACAGGAGTCCCAGGTGTCGAAGCCGGCGTAGTCGCTGACGATCCGGTCCGCCGGCACCCCGTGGGCCGTCAGGTACGTCCGCATCGCGTCGGGCTCGTCGTACTCGGTGCGGCTGTTGTCGCCGGTGACGAGCACGACCTTCGCCTTGCCCGTGCGGTACAGCTCGGCCGCCGCATCGAGCCGTCTGGCCAGGTAGGGCGTCGGCCGCCCGTTCCACAGACCCGCCCCGAACACCACCGCCACCTCGGCCGGCGGCGCGTCGGCCGTGGTCCGCAGCCGGTCCGCGGCCGCCGCGTGCGTCCACGCCGAGGGCAGCAGCGCCAGCACGCACGCGGCCACCACCGCCTGGACGGCCCGCCGCCGCCCCGCCACCGTCCTCAGCCGGCCCGGCATCAGTTTCATGATCTTTCCCCCCGCTCGCCACGCACCGTTCGCACAGGTTGACGATCCCCACCCGGCCCCCAGTTCCCTCTCCCCCGCCTTTCACCCGTACGAATGAGCGAGTGAGGTGCCGGTAAACACCCGTCACCCCCGCGCAACGCACCCGCAATCTCCGGCCCGCAGGATCGATTCATGACGGAGCTGGTGCACCCTCCCGAGTCCCTGTCCCTCTCCTTTCCCCCCGCCACCGCCACGGAGCTGCTGACCCGGATCACCACCCAACTCGGCACGCAGCTCAGCGGACTGCGCCCCTGGCGCACGGCGGGGGACCGGTCCGACGGAGTCCCCGCATGCAGCAGCCCACCCTCGTCGCCGTCGCGCACGGCAGCCGCGACCCCCGCGCCCTCCCCGCCGTCCTGGCCCTCCTCGACCGCGTCCGCGAACTCCGTCCCCGCCTCGACGTCCGGCTCGGACACGTCGAGCTGAACCGGCCCCTGCTCGGCGACACCCTGCGGAACACCACCGGCGCGGCCGTGCTCGTCCCGCTGCTCCTCGGCCGCGGCCACCACGTCAAGCGGGACCTGCCCGCGGCCGCGGCCCGCGCCGCCCACCTGGACACCCGCGTCGCCGCGCCGCTCGGCCCCCATCCGCTGCTGGTGGAGGCCCTGTACGAGCGCCTCCTGGAGGCCGGCTGGACCCCCGGCACCGACACCTCCGGACCCGGAACCGGCCGAGGTGCGGACCGGGGCCCCGGCCGGGGCGCCGGCCCCGCCGTCGTGCTCGCCGCGGCCGGCTCCCGCGACCCCGACTCGGCGGCCGACACCCGCCGCACCGCCGCCCTGCTCTCCGAACGCCTCGGCGGCGTGCCCGTCGTACCGGCCTACGCCTCCGCCTCCCCCGCCGTCGCCGACGCCGTCCGCGCCCTCACCGCCCGCGGCCACCACCGGGTCGCGGTGGCCTCGTACTTCACCGCCCCCGGCCGCTTCGCCGCGCAGAGCGCCGCCGCCGCGCCCGGCCCGGCGGCCGCCCCGCTCGGCGACCATCCCGCCCTGGCCCGCCTCGTACTGAGGCGCTACGACGAGGCCCTGGCCCGGCAGCGGACGCACCTGGCCTCCCCGGCCCGGCTGAAACTGGCCACCGCATAAAGACCGCGTCGGTTCCGATTGCTCAGATTGGTCGTCTTGTCGGTGCTTCCGGTTACCGTCTGAACATGGAAGGCATGGAAGGCACCGGCATCGCACCCGTCCGTCACCCCGACCCGAACACCCCGGACACCCCCTACGACGCGTCCGACACCGAGCGCTGGGCGGCCGAGCCCGACAAACGCCCCGGCCGGACCGCCTTCCAGCGCGACCGGGCCCGCGTCCTGCACTCCGCCGCCCTGCGCCGCCTCGCCGGGAAGACCCAGGTGGTCACCCCCGGCAGCCGCTCGTACGACTGGGACGCCAGCCCCCGCACCCGCCTGACGCACTCCCTGGAGTGCGCCCAGGTCGGCCGCGAGCTCGGCGCGGCCCTCGGCTGCGACCCCGACCTCGTCGAGGCCGCCTGCCTCTCGCACGACATGGGCCACCCGCCGTTCGGGCACAACGGCGAGGAGGCGCTGAACGAGTTCGCCAAGGACTGCGGCGGCTTCGAGGGCAACGCCCAGTCGCTGCGCCTGCTGACCCGCCTGGAGCCGAAGCGGTTCGTGCCCGACGCGGCCGGCGGCGAGCCCGTCAGCGTCGGGCTCAACCTCACCCGGGCCTGCCTGGACGCCGCCACCAAGTACCCGTGGGCCCGTGGCGGCCACCCCACCGACCCCGACTCCGTCAAGTTCGGCGCGTACGACGACGACCTGCCGGTCTTCGAGTGGCTGCGGCGCGGCGCGCCCGCGGACCGCAAGTGCTTCGAGGCCCAGGTGATGGACTGGTCTGACGACGTCGCGTACTCGGTCCACGACTTCGAGGACGGTCTGCACGCCGGGCACCTCGACCCCAACCTCCTCTTCGCCGAGCCCGAGCGCACCGCCATCTGGCGGGTCGCGATCGGCCGGTACGTCCCGGCCGACACCGATCCGGAGGAGCTGCGCGAGGCCCTCGACCGGCTGATGGAGCAGGAGTGGTGGCCGCACGGGTACGACGGGTCGGCCGTCGCCCAGGCCCGCCTCAAGGACGCCACCAGCCAGCTGATCGGCCGGTTCTGCCTGGCCGCGGAGGGCGCCACGCGCGAGGCGTACGGCTCCGGCCGGCTGACCCGGTACGCGGCCGAGCTGGTGGTCCCGCGCGAGGCGCGCAACGAGTGCGCTGTCCTGAAGGCGGTGGCCGACCTGTACGTGATGCAGCGCGACGAGCAGGAGCGGCTGCGCGCCGATCAGCGCATCGTCCTGGCCGAACTCGCAGAGGCCCTCAGCGCCCGTGCGCCCGAGGGACTGGACCCGCAGTTCCGGGCCATCTTCGATGCCGCGCCCGACGACAGGGCCCGCAAACGTGCGGTCATCGACCAGATCGCGGCGCTCACCGACGCCTCCGCGCGCTCCCTGCACGCCCGGCTCACACGGCGCACGCGCCGGTCCGAAGCGTGAGCCGATCGGGCCACTCCCCCTTCACGCGGCAGGCTCGGTGCGGGACGCTCGCATGTGCTCGCATGTGGCGGAGAGGTTATGAGGAGGCATCAGGTGGTCGACGCACACCGGACGTTCGTCATCGTCGGCGCAGGGCTCGCCGGGGCCAAGGCGGCCGAGACGCTGAGGTCCGAGGGGTTCACGGGGCGGGTGATCCTGGTCGGCGACGAGCGCGACCACCCCTACGAACGGCCCCCGCTGTCCAAGGGGTACCTCCAGGGCAAGGAGGAGCGTGACAGCGTCTTCGTCCACGAGCCGTCCTGGTACGCCAAGGCCGACATCGAGCTGCACCTCGGCCAGCCCGCGGTCCACCTGGACCGGGAGGCCCGCAAGGTGGTCCTCGGCGACGGCACGGCGCTGCACTACGACAAGCTGCTGCTGGCCACCGGGGCCGAGCCGCGCCGCCTCGACATCCCGGGGACGGGCCTGGCGGGGGTGCACCACCTGCGCCGGCTGGCCCACGCCGAGCGGCTGAAGGGCGTCCTGGCCACCCTCGGCCGGGACAACGGCCACCTGCTGATCGCGGGCGCCGGGTGGATCGGCCTGGAGGTCGCCGCCGCGGCCCGCGGGTACGGGGCCGAGGTCACCGTGGTCGAACCGCTGGCCACCCCGCTGCACGCGGTGCTCGGCCCGGAGGTCGGCCGGCTGTTCGGGGACCTGCACGCCGAGCACGGGGTCCGCTTCCACTTCGGTTCGCGGCTCACCGAGATCGTCGGGCAGGACGGCATGGTGCTCGCGGCCCGGACCGACGACGGCGAGGAGCACCCGGCGCACGCCGTGCTCGCGGCGATCGGGGCGGCGCCGCGGACGGCGCTCGCCGAGACCTCCGGGCTGGCACTGGTCGACCGGCAGCACGGCGGCGGCATCGCCGTGGACGCCTCGCTGCGGACCAGCGATCCGAACGTGTTCGCCGTCGGGGACGTGGCCGCGGCGCACCACCCGCTGCTGGGGACCCGGCTGCGGGTCGAGCACTGGGCGAACGCGCTCAACGGCGGTCCGGCCGCGGCGCGGGCGATGCTGGGGCAGGAGGTGTCGTACGACCGGGTGCCGTACTTCTTCTCCGACCAGTACGACGTGGGCCTGGAGTACTCGGGGTACGCCCCGGCGGGCGGCTACGACCAGGTGCTGATCCGCGGGGACGTGGCCAAGCGGGAGTTCATCGCGTTCTGGCTGGCGGAGGGCCGGGTTCTGGCCGGGATGAACGTGAACGTGTGGGACGTCACCGAGCACATCCAGGCCCTGATCCGGTCGAAGGCGCCGGTCAACCGCGAGGCGCTGGCGGACCCGACGGTCGCGCTGGAGTCCCTGCTGCCGGCCGAGGGGGCCTGACGGGTTTGCCGGCGCCCGGCCGTAGACTTCACGGGTGGCAGGACGGATCAACGACGACGACGTGAAGGCGGTACGGGACGCGGTCCCGATCGACGCCGTGGTCTCCGACTACCTCCAGCTGCGCAACGCGGGCGGCGGCAACCTCAAGGGCCTGTGCCCCTTCCACGACGAGAAGTCCCCGTCCTTCCAGGTCAGCCCCAGCAAGGGTCTCTACCACTGCTTCGGCTGCCAGGCGGGCGGGGACACCCTCGACTTCATCATGAAGATCGACCACCTGTCGTTCTCGGAGGCCGTCGAGCGCCTCGCGGGCCAGGCGGGCATCACCCTCCGGTACGAGGAGGGCGGGTACACCGCGGGCACCAGCGGCCGCGGCGAGCGCATCCGGCTCGTCGAGGCACACAAGGCGGCCGCCCAGTTCTACGTCGACCAGCTGGGCAGCCCGGAGGCCGAGATCGGCCGCCGGTTCCTGGCGGAGCGCGGCTTCGACCAGGCGGCGGCCGAGCACTTCAGCGTCGGGTACAGCCCGGCCGGCTGGGACCACCTGACCCGGTTCCTGCGCGGCAAGGGCTTCACCGACAAGGAGCTGATCACCTCCGGCCTGGCCCAGGACAGCCGCAGCGGCAAGCCCATCGACCGGTTCCGCGGCCGCCTGATGTGGCCGATCCGCGACATCAGCGGCGAGGTGGTCGGCTTCGGCGCGCGCAAGCTGCGCGACGACGACAACGGGCCGAAGTACCTGAACACGCCCGAGACGGCGATCTACAAGAAGTCCCAGGTGCTGTACGGCATCGACCTGGCGAAGAAGGAGATCGCGAAGACCTCGCGGGCCGTGGTGGTCGAGGGCTACACGGACGTGATGGCCTGCCACATGGCCGGGGTCACGACTGCCATCGCGACGTGTGGCACCGCCTTCGGCGGCGACCACATCAAGATCCTGCGCCGTCTGCTGATGGACAACGCGACGGCCGAGGTGATCTTCACCTTCGACGGGGACGCGGCCGGCCAGAAGGCCGCGCTGCGCGCCTTCGAGGACGACCAGAAGTTCGCCGCCGAGACCTCCATCACCATCGCCCCCGGCGGCATGGACCCGTGCGACCTGCGCCTGGCGCAGGGTGACGCGGCGGTGGCCGGTCTGGTGGAGGCCCGGACGCCGCTGTTCGAGTTCGCACTGCGGCACATCGTGGCCCGGCACAACCTGGAGAACCCGGCGGGCCGGGCTGCCGCGCTGGACGAGGCGGCTCCGGTCGTCGCCAACATCAAGAACATCGCGATCCAGCACGAGTCGGCGGTCCAGCTCGCGGGAATGCTGGGCATCCGGGACGAGCAGTTCGTCGTCAAGCGGGTCGCTCAGCTGGCGCGCTGGGCCCGGGAGCGGGGCGGCCAGGGCGGCGGCCAGCAGCCGGGCCGCGGCCGCCCGGCCCAGGCGTCCTCGTACGAGGCGGCCCCGGCGCCGAGCGGCCCCGCGGGCGGCGGACCGGCGCTGAACCTGCGCAGCCCGGCGCACCGCACGGAGCGCGAACTGCTCAAGCTGGCGCTCCAGCGGCCGGCCCTGGTCTCGCCGGCCTTCGACGCGTACGGGGTGGACGAGTTCACCGCCCCTCCGTACGCGGCGGTCCGCGAGGCCATCCAGGCCGCGGGCGGCGCCTCCCTGGGCAGCGACGACTACCTGGCCCGGGTCCGCGACGCCGCGCCGAACGACACGGTCCGCGCACTGGTCACCGAGCTCGCGGTCGAGGCCATCCACGCCAAGACGGTGGACGAGGTCTACGCGGGCGTCCAGCTGGTCCAGGTCCGGCTGCGCGCGGTCGACCGCCGGGTGCACGAGATCCAGGGCACGCTGTCGCGCCTGGGCCCGCAGGCGCCGCCGGAGCAGCTGGCGGCGGTCCAGGAGGAGCTCTGGGTCCTCCAGCAGTACGGCCAGCGCCTGCGCAACCGCGGGGCCGAAGGCCTGTAGGCGTGTCGCCCGTGGCGCGCCGGGTGCCCGGCCCGGTCGCTCAGGCCCGTCGGGCGAACCAGTCGCCGCCCGGTATCTCGGTGCCCGACGCGCGCAGCCGGCGGGCCAGCAGCGGTGCCGCCAGGTAGACCCAGGCGGGGGTGCGGCTGCCGTCCGGGCGGACCGCGTCCCGGCGGACCCGGTCGTAGACGTTCAGCGGCCGGCCGGGGCCGTGGTACTCCTCCAGCCGGTCCAGTTCGGCCAGCAGCCTCCCGTAGTCGCCGGGCGCCGGGGTGACCAGCTCGCCGACGATCTGCGATCCCGGGTGCTGGACGGCGTACGGGTAGCCGGGACCGTCGTACAGGAGCGCGTCCGGGAGCCGGGCGGGCTCCTCGGCGACCGTGCGGCCCCGCAGGAACAGGGCGTGGTTGACCTCCCCGGGGCGCAGGGTCCCGTACACGAAGAACGGGAGCTCGGCGGTGCTCATCGGGCCGCCACCTCCGCGGCGGACTGCGGCTGCGGCTGCGCCTGTGGCCGGTCGGCTGATGTCACGGGGCCCTCCCTCGGTCGTGGCGGACGGCGCGCGACCCGGGACTTCGGTCCCCGGTCCGCCCGCCTGCCCCCACGGTACGCACCGCTGTCACACGACCTCCCGGGGCCGCAGCGGTTCCTGGCGGGCGCAGCGGCGACGGTGGTGCTGCCATCGGCCTCACCCGGACGGGGTGGCTCACCTGATCGACCGAATCCCGGGCTGTGACCTGCGGCGATACCGGCCGGAACAGAGGAACTGACGGAACATCAGCAGGCGGGAGGCGTGCGGGCCGGGTTACCTCTGGAGCACGACCCCGTGTCTCCAGGAGCCCCCATGCGCCGACGCACCGCCCATGTGCTCACCGCCACCGCGCTGACCGCCGCCGCTCTCACCGGCCCGGTCGCCGGGGTCGTGGCCGCCGCGGAACTCGGCACGGCGGGCTTCGCCCCCGGCGACTTCGCGAAGCTGGAGGTATGGCCGAAAACCGCCGCTCCCGGCGGGAGCATCACCGTGAACACCACCGCCTGCGGAAAGGGCGGCCATGCCGACGGAGATGCCACCACGGTAGGCGGCGGCCGCTTCAAGCTGGTGCCCGGAACCCACGAAGAGGTGGTCATCGGGCAGTTCCAGATCGCCCGCGACACCCGCCCCGGCACCTACGGCATCGGCGCGACCTGCGCCGACGGCAAGTTCGCCACCGGCGACCTGGTCGTCACCGAACGCGGCCCGCGGGGCCACGTCCGTACCGGGGTGGGTGGCGGGACGACCTCCACGGTCGACCCCACCAAGATCACGGCGGGAGCGGCCGTGCTGGCCGCGGCCGCCGTCGGCGGTACCTGGCTCCTGCGTCGCCGGGCGAGCGGCACGCGGAGCTGACGGGCGCCCACCGCGGCTGCGGCCGCGGTCCGACCGGTACCGTCCCCCGTCGCCCGCCCCGCGAGGTCCCCCCGTTCGCGGGGCCGGGCGACGGCCTTCCTCACACAATGCGAAACAGGAAAGCCAAAACGCGAAACGCAAAACGTGTATACCGACCACGCGCAAACCGAATTCGGACACACAGCCTCAAGGACCGCGGCTTCACGGACACGCGCCTTCACGGACACGCGGCTTCACGGACACGCGGCTTCACGGAGTACGCGGACACACGGAATACGGAGAGCACACCGATCGCACCGCCAGGGGGCACCCATGGGCAGAGGCCAGGCAGGCCGCGGCGGGCTCGTCGCACTCGCCGCCTGCGTCGGCATCTGGCTCATCGGCAGCGGATCGGGCGGCCAGTCCACCGGACCCCCGCTGCCCTCTCCCGCCGAGGCACTGAGCGGGCGGGCACGTTACCCCGGCAGCATCGCCCCGCTCCCCGGATCCCCGCCGGCCCGGATCCGGATCCCGTCCATCCGGGTGGACGCCCCGCTGACCGGGCTGGGCCTCGGGCCCGACGGCAGCATCGAGGTGCCGCCGCCCGCCCGCCGCGACCTGGCGGGCTGGTACCGCGACGGCATTACCCCCGGCGCCGTCGGCACCGCCGTCGTCGTCGGCCACGTCGACCACGCCACGGGCCCGGCGGTCTTCTACCACCTGGGCGCACTGCGCCGCGGGGCCGCGATCGAGGTGCCGCGCGCGGACGGACGGACGGCGGTGTTCACCGTCCACGCGGTCGAGGTCTACGAGGCCGACCACTTCCCCGACTCCCGCGTGTACGGGCCCTCGCCGCGCGCCGAGCTCCGGGTGATCACCTGTGGCGGGGGCTTCTCGCCCCGCACCGGCTACCAGGGCAACGTGGTCGTCTTCGCCCACCTCACCGGCACGTACTAGGGCCGGTCAGCCCCACTGCTCCAGACCGAGCTTGATCACCAGCGCTCCGACCACCGTCAGCAGGACGCCGCGGACGAACCCGCTGCCCTTCTTGAGCGCCATCCGGGCCCCGATCATGCCGCCGGCCAGGTTGAACACCGCCATGAGCGCGGCCAGCTGCCACAGCACCATTCCCTGGTACGCGAACATCGCGAGCGCCCCGGCGTTGGTGCAGCAGTTGACGATCTTGGCCGTGGCGGAGGCGGTGACCAGGTCGAGGTGGAGCAGCGCGGTGAGGGCGAGCACGAGGAAGGTGCCGGTACCGGGCCCGATGAGGCCGTCGTAGAAGCCGATGCCGAGTCCGGCGAGCCCGATGGTGAGCAGCACCCGCTGCCGGCTGACGGGCGCGGCCGAGGGGGCGGTGCCGAAGCCCGGCTTGAAGATCACCACGCCCGCGACGATCACGAGCACACCCATGATGAGCGGGCGCAGGGCGTCCTTGCTGATCCCGCCGGCCAGCGCGGCGCCGCCCATGGATCCGGCGAGCGCGGCCAGGCCGATCCGGACGGCGAGCTTCACGTCCACCGGGGCCTTGCGCACGTACGTCACCGCCGCGCCCGTGGTGCCGACGATGGCCACGGCCTTGTTGGTGCCGAGCACGGCGGCGGGGTGGGCGTTCGGCAGGCCGAGGAGCAGGGCGGGCAGGAGCAGCAGTCCGCCGCCGCCCACCACCGCGTCGATCCATCCGGCCGCAGCGGCGGCCGCGCACAGCACGATGATCATGGTCGTTGATATGTCAGGCACGGACACGACCCTATGGAGCCGATGGGTGCAGGACCCATCGATCGCCGGAAACTTGCGCAAAGGTTGAGGTTCGCCGGGCCGACGGGGGGCGGGGCGGCCCGCCTCCGGACGGCATCGCGCGGGACGCTCGGAGGGCCACCGGCCTGCCCGAACCGGTCCCCGAGGCGGCCTCGACGGGCGCCTCACCGAGCGCCTCACCGGGCCTTGCCCCGGGCGCTGAGGTGCGCGTTCCTCCCGGGTAACAGGGGTGATGCGGAGGGGAAACAGCGGGCGCGCACGCTCCTGCCATGACCTCGAACCAGCAGCGTGTGGTGGTGATCGGCGGCGGCCTCGCGGGCCTGCGGGTCGCTGCACGGCTGACCGCGGACGCGGGTGCCGGCGCCGGCGGTGCCGACGTGACGGTCCTCGCCGAAGAGCCGCACGCTCCGTACAACCGGGTGCTGCTCGCGGAGGTCCTGGCGGGCCGGTACGCACCGGAGGTGACCGCCCTCCCGGACGCCGGACCGGCGCTGCGGCGCGGCGTGCGCGCGGTCCGCGTCGACCGCGCCGACCGGACGGTGCACTGCGACGACGGCAGTACGGAGCGGTACGACACGCTGGTCCTGGCCACGGGCTCCAACGCCGTCCTCCCGCCGCTGCGGGGCCTGTTCGCCCCGGACGGCCGGGAACTGCCCGACGGGGTCCACGCGTTCCGCACCATGGACGACTGCCTGGCCCTGTCGGCCGCGGTGGGCGTGCGGTCCGGCGTGCGCGCGGTGGTGATCGGCGGCGGCCTCCTCGGCGTCTCCGCGGCCCGCGCCCTGGCCGAGCGCGGCGCCCCGGTGGTGCTGGCCCAGCAGGGCGAGCGCCTGATGGAACGCCAGCTGGACGCGGACGCCTCGGCGCTGCTGCACGACCACCTGAGCAGTCTCGGCATCGAGATCCACACCCAGTGCCGGGTCCGCGGTGTGACGACGGCACCGTCCGCCGACGCCTCGGGCGGGCGGCGGGTCGTCGGGGTCGAGTTCGCCGACGGGTACCGGCTCGACGCCGATGTCGTCGTGCTCGCCTGCGGCGTACGGCCCCGGACCGGGCTGGCGCTCGCCGCCGGGCTCCGCGTGGGCACCGGGATCCTGGTGGACGACCGGCTCCGGACCAGCGACCCGCACATCCACGCGGTCGGCGACTGCGCCGAGCACGCCGGCCGGGTGTACGGCCTCGCGGGCCCCGCCCTGGAGCAGGCCGACGCCCTGGCCGCGCAGCTGATCCGCGGGCCCGGAGCGGCCGACCCCGCCGGCACGAGCGGAGCAACCGCCCCCGGATACACGGGAACGCGCGCCCTCACCCGTCTCACGCTCACCTCCGCCGCCGTCGCCGGCACCGCGCCGGGAGGGGCCGGCCCGTTCGATCTCGCCGCCTTCGGCGAGACCACACCGCTCCCCGGTGACGACGTGGTCCGCCTCGCCGACGCCACCCGCCGGACCTACCGGAAGGTCGTCGTCCGCGGCGACCGCCTCGTCGGCGGGGTCCTGCTCGGCGAACTCTCCAGCGTGGGCGCGCTCGCCCGCAGCTGGGAGGAGGCCGAGACCCTGACCGACCTGTTCCACCTGCTCACCGACGACGGAGGCTCCTGATCATGGCCGCACCCACGCCCACCCCCGCCATCGTGCTCATCGGCCACGGCATGGTCGGCCAGCGCTATCTGGAGGCACTCGCCGAGCGCGGGGCCACCGCCACGCACAGGATCACCGTGCTCTGTGAGGAGCCCCGCCCGGCCTACGACCGCGTGCACCTCACCTCGTACTTCTCCGGCAGCACCGCCGAGGACCTCTCCCTCACCCCCGCCGGCTTCATGGAGCAGCACGGGATCGACCTGCACCTGGGCGACCCCGCCGAGAGCTTCGACCGTGAGGCCCGCACCGTCACCTCCCGGTCGGGGCGGGTGTTCCCGTACGACGTGCTCGTCCTGGCGACCGGCAGCTACCCCTTCGTGCCGCCGGTCCCCGGCAAGGACGCGCCGGGCTGCTTCGTCTACCGCACCATCGAGGACCTCCTCGCGATCGAGGAGTACGCCAGGACCCGCACCAGCGGCGCGGTCGTCGGCGGCGGTCTCCTCGGACTTGAGGCCGCCGGCGCCCTCCAGGGCCTCGGCCTCGCCACCCGCATCGTGGAGTTCGCCCCGCGCCTGATGCCCGTCCAGGTCGACGAGGGCGGCGGCGCGGCCCTGCTGCGCACCATCGAGTCGATGGGGCTGACGGTCCACACCGGCGTCGGCACCCAGGAGGTCGTCACCGGCGAGGACGGCCACGTCAGCGGAATGCGGCTCTCCGACGGCTCCACCGTCGACACCGGCCTCGTGGTCTTCTCGGCCGGGGTCCGTCCCCGCGACCAGCTCGCCCGCGCCGCGGGCCTGACCGTCGGCGAGCGCGGCGGCATCGGGGTCGACGCCCGCTGCCGCACCTCGGACCCGCGCGTCTACGCCATCGGCGAGTGCGCACTGGCCAGCGACGGCCGCGTCTACGGGCTGGTGGCCCCCGGCTACGAGATGGCCGAGACCGCCGCCGAGGACCTCCTGGGCCGGGAGAGGGAGTTCACCGGGGCGGACCTGTCCACCAAGCTCAAGCTGCTCGGCGTGGACGTGGCCTCCTTCGGCGACGCCCACGGCGCGGCCCCCGGCAGTCTCGACGTCGTCTACTCCGACTCCCGCTCCGGCGTCTACAAGAAGCTGGTGGTCTCCCCCGACGGGGTCCTGCTCGGCGGGGTCCTCGTCGGGGACGCCGACTCGTACGGCCTGCTGCGCCCGCTGACGGGCAGCGTCCCGCCCGTCAGCCCCGACCAGCTGGTGCTGCCCGCCGGCCTCGGGGCGCCGGTCGCGCTGGGCCCCTCGGCCCTGCCCGACTCCGCGGTCATCTGCTCCTGCCACAACGTCACCAAGAAGGCGATCACCGCCTGCTCGACCCTCCCCGAGGTCAAGCAGTGCACCAAGGCGGGCACCGGCTGCGGCAGCTGCCTGAAGGTGATCGGCCAGCTGCTGCCTGCGGCCGCCGACAAGGGCCTGTGCGGCTGCTTCCCCTTCACCCGCGCCGAACTCTACGAGATCGTCCGCACCCGCCGGCTGACCTCCTACGAGCAGCTCCTCGACGGCCACGGCAGGGAGGCGGCCCGGGGCGGTGACGGCTGCGAGGTCTGCAAGCCGGCCGTCGGCTCGATCATCGCCTCGCTCGCCCCCACGCTCGGCGCGAGCGGCTACGTCCTCGACGGGGAGCAGGCCGCCCTCCAGGACACCAACGACCACTTCCTCGCGAACCTCCAGCGCAACGGCTCGTACTCGGTCGTCCCGCGCATCCCCGGCGGCGAGATCACCCCCGACAAGCTCATCGTGATCGGCGAGGTGGCCCGGGACTTCGGGCTCTACACGAAGATCACCGGCGGGCAGCGCATCGACCTCTTCGGCGCCAGCGTGGACCAGCTCCCGCGGATCTGGGCCCGGCTCGTCGACGCCGGGTTCGAGTCCGGCCACGCGTACGGGAAGGCGCTGCGCACGGTGAAGTCCTGCGTGGGCCGGACCTGGTGCCGCTACGGGGTCCAGGACAGCGTGCGGATGGCCATCGACCTGGAACTGCGCTACCGGGGCCTGCGCGCCCCGCACAAGCTCAAGTCGGCGGTCTCCGGCTGCGCCCGCGAGTGCGCGGAGGCGCAGAGCAAGGACTTCGGGGTGATCGCGACGGCGAACGGCTGGAACCTGTACGTCGGCGGCAACGGCGGGGCCGCCCCGCGCCACGCGGACCTGCTGGCCCAGGACCTGTCCGACGCCGGACTGGTGCAGCTCATCGACCGGTTCCTGATGTTCTACATCCGCACCGCGGACCGTCTGGAGCGCACCTCCACCTGGCTGGACCGGCTGGAGGGCGGCCTGGACCACCTGCGTGACGTGGTCGTGCACGACTCGCTGGGGCTGTGCGCCGAGCTGGAGTCGCTGATGGCCGACCATGTGGCGCACTACCGGGACGAATGGGCGCAGACGCTGGAGGACCCCGAGCGGCTGCGCAGGTTCGTGTCCTTCGTCAACGCGCCCGGCGCACCCGACCCGACCGTGAAGTTCGTTCCCGAACGCGACCAGGTCAAGCCCGACCTGACCCTTTTCGACATCCGGCCGCTGGAGGCCGTGGGAGGCACCCGATGACCGTGGAACTGCTGGTGGCCGAAGGCTGGCTGACGGTGTGCGAGCTGACCGACCTGACCCCGGGACGCGGCGTCGCGGTCCTGCTGCCCGACGGGAGGCAGGCCGCCGTGTTCATCGGCCGCTCCGGGGGGCTGTACGCCATCGACAACCGGGACCCGTTCACCGGTGCGGCGGTGCTCTCGCGGGGGCTGGTCGGCTGTGTGGACAACAGGCCCTTCGTGGCCTCTCCGCTGCTGAAGCAGCGCTTCGACCTGGCCTCGGGGCGCTGTCTGGACGACGAGGAGGCGGCGGTCCGGACCTATCCGGTGCGGACCGCCGTGACCTCGGCGGCGGTGGCGTAGCGCGGGAGGCGGGGCATCGGCCCCCGGCCCTCAGCCCTGGACGGCCGCCGGGTCCATCCACACGTACTCCCAGACGTGCCCGTCCAGGTCCTCGAAGGCACGGCCGTACATGAAGCCGAGGTCCTGGGCCGGGCGGGGCTCGGTGCCGCCCGCCGCGAGGGCGGCGCCGACGACCTCGTCGACCTGCTCGCGGCTCTCCGCGCTCAGGGCGAGCATGACCTCGGTGGTCTTGGTGGCGTCCGCCACCTCCTTGGTCGCGAAGTCCTTGAAGCGCTCCTCGGTCATCAGCATCGCGAAGATCGTGTCGCTGATGACGAGGCAGCCGGTCCTCTCGTCGCTGAACTGCGGGTTGAAGGAATAGCCGAGCTTGCCCCAGAACGCCTTGGCGGCGTCGATGTCCTGGACGGGCAGGTTGACGAAGATCATGGTGGGCATCTCGGTCCCTCTTCTCTCGTGTGCGTGCTTTCGAGAGGTAGACCGGGAGCCCCGGGAAAACTCATCGCTGCGCCGGAAAACTTTTCCGGGGCCCCCGCGAGGCGGCCGTGCGGGCTGCGGCTGCGCAGGTCAGGCGGTGGAGCGGAGGTGGAGGGCCGCCAGCGGGACGAACCCGCGGGTGTCCTCCCGGCGGAGCAGCGCGGGGTCCGGCCCGGCCAGCCGCCGGTGCAGGGCCAGGGCGATCCGCTCGCCCGTCGCCTTGGCCCGCTCCGCGTTCGGCCCCCGGTACAGGCCGTCGACGGCGGCGCGCCACAGCTGCACCCAGCGCCCGAAGTCCTCGGCGGTCATCGCCCGCGCCGCGTGCAGGGCGGCGTGCGGGGCGAAGGCGTCGCGGCCGTAGCCGGCCGTACGGAACAGGGCCCGCTCCCAGAAGTCGGTGATCCGGGCCAGGTGGAGTTCCAGGTCCGTGCCGGCCACCTCGGTGAAGAACGGCCCGATGCGCCGGTCGGCAAAAGCCTCCGTGTAGAAGCGGCGCAGCACGACCGCGAGGTCGGCGCGGCCGCAGATGTCGTGGTCCGCGGCGAACTGGTTCATGGTTCCAGCATCTTGGCGCGGCCCCGGTGGCGCCAGGGCGGAAAGTCCCGTGGTTCGTCACTTCGTGGGCCGTGGCCCCGGACCGCGTTTCGCGCCCCGGGGCCCCCGGGCAGACTACGAGGCCACCGCTCCGCCCTTCAGCAGCGCGGCGCCCAGCGGGGTCACCGTGTGCAGGACGGCGTTGCCCCGGCGCAGGGTGGTGACCAGGCCCGCCTCGCGCATCACGCAGGCGTGCTGGCTCGCGGAGGCCAGCGAGACCCCGGCCCGGCGGGCCAGCTCGCTGGTGGTGGCGCCGTCGCCGATGGCCCGCAGCACCACCGAGCGGGTGTGCCCGACGAGCTTGCCCAGCGTGCGCTGGCGCTGCTCCTCCAAGGGCCGAATCGATTCACCGCCCGTGGGCGCCGAGGCCAGCTGTGCCGCCGCCGGGTAGACCAGCACCGGGGGCAGCTCCGGGTCGTGCAGGGTCACGGCGGTGCGCCGGCAGAAGAACGACGGCTGGAGCAGCAGCCCGCGCCCCCGCAGCCGTACGTCGCGGTCCACGGGGTAGTCGCACTCCAGGACCGGCGCCCGCCAGCGCAGCATCGGTGGCAGCGAGGCCAGCAGCTCGTCCGCGCCGCCGTCCAGCAGGGCCCGGCCGCGCGCGGCCCGCTCGGCCTCGATCTGGGCCTGGATGTGCGTCCAGTACGGCTCCACGGCCGCCCGGTGGTAGCCGCGCAGCTCGCCCAGCAGCCTCGGCAGGTGTTTGGTGCCGCCGTCCATGAAGTCCCGCAGCCGGCGCGGGACCGGCGCGTCGGCGCCCCCGCTCACGGCCGAGGGCATGCCGAACGCGGCCCCGACACCGGTGCCCGCGCCGAGCAGCGTGAGCTCGCGCCGCATCCGCTCGGGGCGGATGCCGCGCAACGCGTCCAGGCCCACGTCCCACCCGTACTGCCCCTCCACAGGGGTCAGGAAATCGGGAAAGTAACCCCGACTCGGTATGAGCGCACCGAGCAAACGTGTTTCACTATTCAACCTGCTCCGGGTTTCCGTACGCCATTCACCGAAGAGCCGCGCATCACGCCGGTCTCTTAAGCGGTGAAAACTCAGAATCGTTTCCCACAACGCATCGGGACGCCCTGCCATCCGTACGCGTGCCAGGTCCACTCCAGTGAAATGGATACGCAGCACCGAACCCCCACCTGTGCAACCGCAATCCCCCCGCCCCATGAGTATGCATGCCGTCACACGACGTCACCACGCCCTTTCAGCCACAGTTGAAACCCCTTTCGGCAGGGGCGTGACAACCGAAATCCTGTACTCCGCCGGGCACACTCCAGTGCGACCGAAACGCTCCGTGAAGGCCGTGGGGGGCTTTGCGGGGCCTGGCGGTCGGTCGCACCGGGAAGCGCCGACGTGCCTGGCAGATTGACAGCAGGCGGTGGACGGGTGGGGATCCGTCCACCGCCTGCTGGCGTAAAGATTTGTTGAACAACAAAAATAGGCGCGTCCGCCCTCGGGGGTCAGGGAACCCGGGGGCGGACGCGCAGTCAGCGGGCCGTGTCAGGGCCGTGAAGGACTCAGCGGCTGTCGCTGCCCTTCGCCTCGGCGGCGGCACGGCCGGCCTCCAGGCGCGCCACCGGAATCCGGAACGGCGAGCAGGAGACGTAGTCGAGACCCACCTCGTGGAAGAAGTGGACGGACTCGGGGTCACCGCCGTGCTCGCCGCAGACGCCGAGCTTGAGGTCGGGGCGGGTCGCCCGGCCGGCCTCGACCGCGCTGCGGACCAGCGAGCCGACGCCGTCCTTGTCGATGGTCTCGAACGGCGAGACCCCGAAGATGCCCTTCTCCAGGTACGCGGTGAAGAAGCTGGCCTCGACGTCGTCGCGGGAGAAGCCCCACACCGTCTGGGTCAGGTCGTTCGTGCCGAAGGAGAAGAACTGCGCGGCCTCGGCGATCTGCCCGGCCGTGAGGGCGGCGCGGGGCAGCTCGATCATCGTGCCGATGGACAGCTTGAGGCTGGTGCCGGTGGCGGCCTCGACCTCCGCGATGACCGCGTCGGCCTCCTCGCGGACGATCTCCAGCTCCTGGACCGTGCCCACGAGCGGAACCATGATTTCGGCGCGCGGGTCGCCCTTGGCGTTCTTGCGCTCGGCCGCGGCCTCGGCGATCGCCCGGACCTGCATGGCGAACAGACCGGGGATGACCAGGCCGAGACGGACACCGCGCAGACCCAGCATCGGGTTCTGCTCGTGCAGCTTGTGCACGGCCTGGAGCAGGCGCAGGTCGTTCTCGTTGGCGTCCTTGCGGGCCTCGGCGAGGGCGACGCGCACCGACAGCTCGGTGATGTCGGGCAGGAACTCGTGCAGCGGCGGGTCGAGCAGGCGGACCGTGACGGGCAGTCCGTCCATCGCCTCGAACAGCTCGACGAAGTCCTTCTTCTGGAGCGGCAGGAGGGCACTCAGTGCCTCCTCGCGCTCCTTGTCGGTGTCCGCGAGGATCAGGTG
Organism: Actinobacteria bacterium OV450; assembly: GCA_001298555.1. Classification (GTDB taxonomy): domain Bacteria; phylum Actinomycetota; class Actinomycetes; order Streptomycetales; family Streptomycetaceae; genus Streptomyces. The sequence continues at coordinate 35,818 of LJCW01000108.1, read as the reverse complement.
CTCGACCAGCTCGCGGCGCTCACCGAGGAACATGTGCTCGGTGCGGCACAGGCCGATGCCCTGGGCGCCGAAGCGGCGGGCGCGCAGCGCGTCCTCGGCGTTGTCGGCGTTGGCGCGCACCCGCAGCCGGCGGACGCGGTCCGCGTAGGCCATGATCCGGTGGACGGCCTGGACCAGCTCGTCGGCGTCGTCGGCGCCGGCGTGCATGCGGCCCTCGAAGTACTCGACGACCGGGGAGGGTACGACGGGTACCTCGCCGAGGTAGACCTTGCCGGTGGAGCCGTCGATGGAGACGACGTCGCCCTCCTCGATCACCTTGCCGCCCACCGTCATCCGGCGGCGCTTGGTGTCGACCTCGAGGTCCTCGGCGCCGCAGACGCAGGTCTTGCCCATGCCGCGGGCCACGACGGCGGCGTGCGAGGTCTTGCCGCCGCGCGAGGTCAGGATGCCCTCGGCGGCGATCATGCCGTCCAGGTCGTCCGGGTTGGTCTCGCGGCGGATCAGGATGACCTTCTCGCCGGAGCGCGACCACTTGACGGCCGTGTACGAGTCGAAGACGGCCTTGCCGACCGCCGCGCCCGGGGAGGCGGCGATGCCGCGGCCGAGCAGTTCCGTGCTGGCGCCCTCGTCGAAGCGGGGGAACATCAGCTGAGCGAGCTGGGCGCCGTTGACGCGCTGGAGGGCCTCGGCCTCGTCGATCAGGCCCTGGTCCACGAGCTGGGTGGCGATGCGGAAGGCGGCGCCGGCGGTGCGCTTGCCGACACGGGTCTGCAGCATCCACAGCTGGCCGCGCTCGATGGTGAACTCGATGTCGCAGAGATCCTTGTAGTGGGTCTCCAGCGTCGTCATGATCGTCATGAGCTGGTCGTAGGAGGCCTTGTCGATGGTCTCCAGGTCCGCCAGCGGGACGGTGTTGCGGATGCCCGCGACGACGTCCTCGCCCTGGGCGTTCTGCAGGTAGTCGCCGTACACGCCCGCGTGGCCGCTGGCCGGGTCGCGGGTGAAGGCGACGCCGGTGCCGGAGTCGGGGCCGAGGTTGCCGAAGACCATGGAGCAGATGTTGACCGCGGTGCCCAGGTCGCTCGGGATGCGCTCCTGGCGGCGGTAGAGCTTGGCGCGCTCGGTGTTCCAGGAGTTGAAGACCGCCTCGACGGCGAGGTCCAGCTGCTCGCGGGCGTCCTGCGGGAACTCGCGGCCGGCCTGCTTGGCGACGATCTTCTTGAAGCGGGTGACCAGCTTCTTCAGGTCGGCGGCGTCGAGGTCGGTGTCGACGGTGACCTTCTTGGCGGCCTTGGCCTCGTCGAGGGCCTCCTCGAAGAGCTCCCCGTCGACGTCCAGGACGGTCTTGCCGAACATCTGGATCAGACGGCGGTACGAGTCCCACGCGAAGCGCTCGTTGCCGGCCTGGGCGGCGAGGCCGGCGACGGACTCGTCGGACAGGCCGATGTTGAGGACCGTGTCCATCATGCCGGGCATGGAGAACTTGGCACCGGAGCGCACGGAGACCAGGAGCGGGTCGTCCGACTGGCCGAGCTTCTTGCCCATCTTCGCCTCGAGGGCGGCCAGGTGGGCGCTGACCTCGTCGCGGAGCGCGGCCGGAGCCTCACCGCTGGCGAGGTAGACCTTGCAGGCCTCGGTGGTGATGGTGAAGCCGGGAGGGACCGGCAGACCCAGGTTGGTCATCTCGGCGAGGTTGGCCCCCTTGCCGCCGAGAAGGTCCTTGAGGTCGCGGTTTCCCTCGGTGAAGTCGTAGACGAACTTCTGATCTTTGTTTTCCGACACGGGTCTCGACTCCTCGAGGACTCGGTGGCTGCCCTGACGGCCAGGAACATACCCAGATCGAAGGCTTCTGGGTACGTCCACTTGGTCGTCATGCGGCTGTAACCACCCGTGCGCCACCAGATCGAAAGTAACCGATGAGTAGCCAGAAACTACGAAGAGCGTTCACCTCCCGAAGGGTGAAGGGGCTCCTGCGGCGTGTTTACGCTCGAATGAGCGATCATCGATACATTTGCGTTCAACTCTTGAACAAACAAAGGGTGGCACCCAGTGCCACCCTTTGGAAGTCATACCCGTGATTTTCGCGCTCATGTGAGCGCAACCCCACCCATGCGTGGCGTATGTCACGCCGTCGACGGCATAGTTTGTCAGCTGTTTCTCACCCCCCGGACGTGTCCAGTTCGGCGTCCTCGCTCACGCCCGCACAGTCGTAGGGATCCTTCAGCCAGCCGTCCGGGAGGACAACCCGGTTGTTTCCGGACGTCCGGCCGCGCGGGCCGTCCGCGCTCTCGGGCCACTCCTGGTCCAGGTCGAGCTCGCTCAGATGAGCGTCCAGCTCGGCCAGGGAGGAGGTGACGGCCAGCTTCTTCCGCATCTCGGAACCCACCGAGAAGCCCTTGAGGTACCAGGCCACGTGCTTACGGAAGTCGATCACCCCGCGCGTCTCGTCGCCGATCCACTCTCCGAGCAGTTGGGCGTGCCGGTGCATCGTCGCCGCGACCTCGCGCAGCGTCGGCTTGTGGAAGTCCTCCGGGCGTCCCTCGAACGCCGCGACCAGGTCGTTGAACAGCCACGGGCGCCCCAGGCAGCCGCGGCCGACGACCACGCCGTCGCAGCCCGTCTCGCGGACCATGCGCAGCGCGTCCTCGGCGCACCAGATGTCGCCGTTGCCGAGCACGGGGATCTCCGGCACGTGCTCCTTGAGCCGGGCGATGGCGTCCCAGTCGGCGGTTCCGCCGTAGTGCTGGGCGGTGGTGCGCCCGTGCAGGGCGATCGCGGTGACGCCCTCCTCGACGGCGATCCGGCCCGCGTCGAGGTAGGTGAGGTGGTCGTCGTTGATGCCCTTGCGCATCTTCATGGTGACCGGCAGGTCGCCCGCGCCCGCGACGGCCTCGCGCAGGATCGCCCGCAGCAGGTTCCGCTTGTAGGGGAGGGCGGAGCCGCCGCCCTTGCGGGTCACCTTGGGGACCGGGCAGCCGAAGTTGAGGTCGATGTGGTCGGCCCGGTCCTCCTCGACGATCATGCGGACCGCCTTGCCGACCGTCGCCGGGTCGACTCCGTACAGCTGGATCGAGCGGGGCTTCTCGGTCTCGTCGAAGTGGATCAGCTGCATGGTCTTCTCGTTGCGCTCGACCAGGGCGCGGGTCGTGATCATCTCGCTCACGAACAGCCCCTTGCCGCCGCTGAACTCACGGCAGAGGGTACGGAACGGGGCGTTGGTGATGCCGGCCATGGGCGCGAGCACCACGGGGGGCTGCACGGTGTGCGGGCCGATCGCGAGCGGCGGGGGGAGCGTGGTCATGCCCCCCATTGTCGCCCAGAACAATCGCATCCCGCATTTCTTTAGTTAGACGTACTATCGTAAGTATGCCCGAGCCGAGCCACCGTCGCAGGATGCTGATCCTGGTGATCTGCTGCACGAGCCTGCTCATCGTCAGCCTCGACGTGACCGTGCTCAACGTCGCCCTGCCCTCGATGCGCCGCGAACTGGGTGCGTCGGTGGCCGGCATGCAGTGGACGATCGACGCGTACACGCTGGTCCTGGCCTCACTGCTGATGCTCGCGGGCTCCACCGCGGACCGGATCGGGCGCCGCAGGGTCTTCGCCGCGGGCCTGGTGGTCTTCACCGCGGGCTCACTGCTCTGCTCGCTCGCGCCGAGCCTGGAGTGGCTGATCGCCTTCCGGATGGTCCAGGCCGTGGGTGGCTCGATGCTCAACCCGGTCGCCATGTCGATCATCACCAACACGTTCACGGATCCGCGCGAACGGGCCCGCGCCATCGGCGTCTGGGGCGCAGTGGTGGGCATCTCCATGGCCGTGGGCCCGTTGATCGGCGGACTGCTCGTGGAGTCGGTCGGCTGGCGCTCCATCTTCTGGCTCAACCTCCCGGTCGGGCTGCTGGCCCTGGTCCTGACCCTGCGCTTCGTGCCCGAGTCGCGGGCCGGGCACCCACGCCGCCCGGACCCGCTCGGGCAGCTGCTGGTCATGGCCCTGCTGGGCTCCGTGACGTACGGGATCATCGAGGCGCCGAGCGCGGGCTGGACCGCTCCGGTCATCCCGGTCTGCGCCGCCGTGGCTGTGGCCTCGCTGGCGGGGCTGCTGTTCCACGAGCCCCGCTTGGCGGAGCCGCTGATCGACCCGCGGTTCTTCCGGAGCGCTCCCTTCAGCGGCGCGACGGTGATTGCCGTCAGTGCCTTCGCCGCTCTGTCGGGATTCCTGTTCCTCAACACGCTGTACCTGCAGGACGTACGGGGGCTGAGCGCGCTGGAGGCCGGGCTCTACATGCTGCCGATGGCCCTGCTCACCTTCCTCTGCCCGCCGGTGTCGGGGCGACTGGTGGCAAGCCGGGGGCCGCGGCCGTCACTGTTGATCGCAGGGACGGCGATGGCCGCGAGCGGGCTCCTGTTCGCCGCCTTCTCGGCGGAGACCTCGACCCCGCTGCTGTTCACCGCGTACGTGCTGTTCGGGCTGGGCTTCGGCATGGTGAACGCGCCCATCACGAACACGGCGGTGTCCGGGATGCCGCGCGCCCAGGCGGGCGTCGCGGCCGCGGTCGCCTCCACCAGTCGGCAGACGGGCGGCACGCTGGGCGTGGCCGTGATCGGCTCGGTGCTGGCGGCGGGGACGGCCGGCGGCGCCGATTTCGCCGAGGCGACCCGGCCGGCCTGGTGGGTCATCACGGGCTGCGGACTGCTCGCGCTCGTCGTGGGCGCCGTGACCAGCGGCCGGTGGGCCATGGGGACCGCGGCGCGGACGGCCCGCGCGCTGGAGCGGACGACCGCGGAGCCGAAGCGGGCCGCGGTCCCGCCGCACGGCTGACGGATCCCGCTACTCGCCGCACTCGAAGTCGTCGGCGTTCGAGTCGATCCGGGCCAGCAGGTCGCGCAGGGCGTCCCGGTCCTGCTGCGAGAGTGCGGCGAACAGGGCGAGTTCGACCTCGTCGAGCGCCGCGTTCGTCTTGGCGAGGGCGGTCGATCCGGCCTCGGTGATGGCCACGTTGTGACGGCGGCGGTCGGCCGGGTCCCGGCGGCGCACGGCCAGGCCCTCGCCCTCCAGGTCGTTCAGGATCCCCACCAGCACGCTCGGGTCCACCTCCAGCCGCTCGGCGAGTGCCCGCTGGCCGATGGGGCCGCCCTCCAGGTGCATCAGCGTCATCGCGTGCCGCGGGGTGAGCCCGGCCGTGCTGAGCGCCTTCTTCATCCGGGTCTCGGTGATCGAGCCGTGCCAGGCCAGCAGCAGGCCCAGCCGCTGCGGTGGGTGCGGGGATTCCTGAGCTGCCGTCATATCGGACATCGTAACAACTCGGGAATGGTTGCAGATTGTCGATCGTTGATGTTATTCAATGATCTGAAACCCCCGATCGTTGGAGCTCATCATGTTCATTGCCTACGCCGTCGTCGCCGGCCTGCTCGCACTCGTCCTGGCCGCGTCCGCCACGCTCACGCTCCAGCGGAACGAGGCGGTCACGGCGAGCATGCGGAAGGTGCGGGTCCCGGACGCCTGGCTGCCCCGGCTGGCCTCCCTGAAGGCGGCCGGCGCGATCGGGCTGGTCGCAGGCCTGTGGGTGACTCCGCTGGGCGTCGCCGCCGCACTGGGCGTGACCCTCTACTTCATCGGCGCGGTGATCAGCCACCTGCGCGTCAAGGACTTCGAACTGGCGCCCGCCGCGGTACTGGCCCTGGTCGCGGCCGTGGCACTGGCCCTGCGCATGGCGGCGTAGCGGCCACCGGGCGGGCACTCACCGGCCTCAGCCGCCCTGACGAGTGACAGATATTGAAATCTGTCACTCGTCATGCCAAAGTTGTTCCATGACGAAGAACGAGAGCAACCGCACCCGCACCCTCGGCTCGACCGGCCCCTCCGTCTTCCCCCTGGGGCTGGGCTGCATGGGCATGTCCGCCCTGTACGGGGAGGCCGACCGCAACGAGTCGATCGCGACCATCCACGCCGCCCTGGAGGCCGGGGTCACCCTGCTGGACACCGGTGACTTCTACGGCATGGGCCACAACGAGCTGCTCATCGGCGAAGCCCTGCGCACCGCGCCCGCCGCGGCCCGCGAGCAGGCGCTGACCAGCGTCAAGTTCGGCGCGCTGCGGACGGTGGAGGGCGGCTTCGCCGGATACGACGGCCGCCCCGACGCGGTCAGGAACTTCCTGGCCTACTCGCTCCAGCGCCTGGGCCGGGACCACATCGACATCTACCGGATCGCCCGTGTCGACCCGGACGTCCCGATCGAGGAGACCGTCGGCGCCATCGCCGAGGCCGTCCAGGCCGGGCACGTGCGGCACGTCGGCCTCTCCGAGGTCGGCGCGGACACCCTGCGGCGGGCCGCCGCCGTGACCCCGATCGCGGACCTCCAGATCGAGTACTCGCTCATCTCCCGCGGCATCGAGGAGGAGATCCTGCCGGCCGCCCGGGAGCTGGGCATCGGGATCACGGCGTACGGGGTGCTGAGCCGCGGCCTGATCAGCGGGCACTTCAGCCGCGACCGGGAGCTGGCGCCGGGCGACTTCCGCGGGATGAGCCCCCGCTTCCAGGGCGAGAACCTCCAGCGCAACCTCGACCTCGTCGACGCCCTGCGCAAGGTCGCGGAGAACAAGGGGGTCAGCATCGCCCAGACCGCCATCGCGTGGGTGCTCTCGCGCGGCGGGGACATCGTGCCTCTCGTGGGTGCCCGCCGCCGGGACCGGCTGTCCGAGGCACTGGGTGCCCTGGACGTGCGGCTGAGCCCCGCGGACCTGGCGGCCATCGAGGAGGCGGTTCCGGCCGGTGCCGCGGCCGGCGACCGGTATCCGGCCGCCCAGATGGCCCACCTCGACAGCGAGCGCTGAGCGGGCGGTACGGTCGTACCCATGCCCCCCGCTGCAGCCGAGCCCCTGACCCCCGAGCGCATCCTCGAGACCACCGAGGAGGTGCTGCGCCGCTTCGGCCCGACCAAGGCGACCGTGGTGGACGTGGCGCGGGCCCTGGGCGTCAGCCACGGCAGCGTGTACCGGCACTTCCCGTCGAAGGCGGCGCTGCGCGAGGCCGTCACGGACCGCTGGCTCGCCAAGAGCGTCGTCACCCTGGAGGAGATCGCCTCGGCCCCCGGGGGAACCGCGCCCTCCAAGCTGGAGGCGTGGCTGGAGGCGCTCTTCGAGGCCAAGCGCCACAAGGCGGGTGACGACCCCGAGCTGTTCGCGACGTACACGGTGCTGCTCGCGGAGAACAGCGGCGTGGTGGACCACCACCTGAGCCAGCTGATCGACCAGCTGGGCCGGATCATCTCCGAGGGCGTCGAGGCCGGCTCGCTCAGTGCGCCCGACGTACCGGCTGCCGCCCGTGCGGTGTTCGACGCCACCGGCCGGTTCCACGATCCGCAGTACGCGGCGGAATGGCTCTCGCCCACGATCATCACGGAGTTCGAGGCGGTCACCGCGCTCGTGATCCGGGGTCTGCGCGCCTGACCGGGGGCCACACCGTGCGGAACGAGCCACTCCGCACAGCTTGATGATCATTTTGGGTGTGGCTCACTTGTCCGTAACCCGTCAAATTCCATACGGTCCCCCTACCGCACTTCATCAGGCACGTCCAGGGGGAACCTTGTCCGCTCAACCCGCTCAGGCAGCTCAGTCCGCACCTCCGGCCCGCTCCGGTGGCGCCGCCGCGATCGGCTTGATCCTTACCATCGCGCTCAGCGTGGTCGCGCCGATCCTCACGTACAACACCCTCGTCGACGACCACGGCTGGAGCGAGGCCTCGGCACTGCTGGCCAGTGGCGCCTGGCCGGTGCTCGACAGTGCCGTCATGGTGGCCTGGCGGCGCAAGCTCGACGAGTTCGCCATCGTCACCCTGGTGTTCCTGGTGATCACTGCGGTGGTTTCGCTCGTGGGCGCCCAGTCCGCCCAGGCCCTGCTGGTCAAGGACTCCTTCGTCACGGGCCTGTTCGGGCTGCTGTGCCTGGGCACGCTGCTCGCGCCGCGTCCGCTGATGTTCTACTTCGGCCGGAAGTTCGGCACGGACGGCACCCCGGCGGGCGTGGCGTACTACAACGACCTGTGGCGGTTCGAGGGCTTCCGCAACGCCCAGCGCCGCATGACCCTGGTCTGGGGCGTGGTCTACCTCATCGAGGCGGCGGTCCGGATCGTCCTGTCGTTCGTCCTGGACACCTCCACCATGGTGACCCTCAGCCCGTTCATGATCTACGGCACGCTCGGCGGCCTGGCCCTCTGGACGGTCCGCTTCGTCAAGCGCACCAAGGCCGAGGGCGAGAAGCGGGCCGCCGAGGCGGCCGCCGCAGCCGCGCAGGCCGGGGTCTCCGCGGCCTGACCTCCCGGACGGCCCGTCACGGAAAAGGCCGGTGGCCCGGTGCGCGAACCGCGCACCGGGCCACCGGCCGTTCAAGCGAAGCAAGCAGCCGGGCGGGGCCTAGCAGCCGAGCAGGCGGCTGCCGAGGTAGCTCTGGATCTGGTCCAGGGAGACGCGCTCCTGCTTCATGGTGTCGCGCTCGCGCACGGTCACCGCGTTGTCCTCCAGGGTGTCGAAGTCGACGGTGACGCAGAACGGCGTACCGATCTCGTCCTGGCGGCGGTAGCGGCGGCCGATGGCGCCCGCGTCGTCGAACTCGATGTTCCAGAACTTGCGCAGGTCGGCGGCGAGACCCTTGGCCTTCGGCGACAGCTGCGCGTTGCGGGACAGCGGCAGGACGGCGACCTTGATCGGGGCCAGGCGCGGGTCGAGGCGCATCACGGTGCGCTTCTCCATGACGCCCTTGGCGTTGGGGGCCTCGTCCTCGTTGTACGCGTCGAGCATGAAGGCGAGCATGGCGCGGTTGACACCGGCCGCCGGCTCGATGACGTACGGGGTGTACTTCTCCTTGGTCTCCTGGTCGAAGTACACGAGGTCCTGGCCGGAGGCGGCGGAGTGGGCCTTGAGGTCGTAGTCGGTGCGGTTGGCGACGCCCTCCAGCTCGGAGAACTCACTGCCGCCGAAGTTGAAGCGGTACTCGATGTCGGCGGTGCGCTTCGAGTAGTGGGACAGCTTCTCCTTCGGGTGCTCGTACCAGCGGATGTTCTCCTCGCGGATGCCGAGGTCGCGGTACCAGTTCCACCGCTCCTGCATCCAGTACTCCTGCCACTGCTCGTCCTCGCCCGGCTTGACGAAGAACTCCATCTCCATCTGCTCGAACTCGCGCGTGCGGAAGATGAAGTTGCCCGGCGTGATCTCGTTGCGGAAGGACTTGCCCATCTGCGCGATGCCGAACGGGGGCTTCTTGCGCGCGGTGGTCTGCACGTGGGCGAAGTTGGTGAAGATGCCCTGGGCGGTCTCGGGGCGCAGGTACGCCTTGGAGCCGGTGTCCTGGGTCGGGCCGAGGTGGGTCTCCAGCATGCCGGAGAACTGCTTGGGCTCGGTGAACTGGCCCTTCACACCGCAGTTGGGGCAGTTGACGTCGGCGAGGCCGTGCTCGGGCAGGCGGCCGTGCTTGGCCTCGTAGGCCTCCTCCAGGTGGTCGGCGCGGTGGCGCTTGTGACAGGAGGTGCACTCGGTCAGCGGGTCCGAGAAGGTCGCGACGTGGCCGGAGGCCACCCAGACCTCGGGGGCCAGGATCACGGAAGAGTCGAGGCCGACGACGTCCTCGCGCCCGGTGACCATGGCCTTCCACCACTGGCGCTTGATGTTCTCCTTGAGCTCGACACCCAGCGGACCGTAGTCCCAGGCAGCCCTGGAGCCGCCGTAGATGTCACTGCACGGGAAAACGAAGCCACGGCGCTTGCTCAGGCTGACGATGGTTTCGATCTTGTCGGCGGCCACGGTGCTCTCTTCATTACGAGGACGAACGGCGAAGGCTTTAGGTTACCGGCGCCCGCACCCCCCCTTTCAAATCGGTTCCCCTTCCACGGCCCCCGGGCCGTGGCCCCGACCAGGGTTTTTGACAACCGTTTCCATCTTTGATGAAAATGGATGTCATGAACGTACGACGACTCATACCTGCGGCCGCCCTCGGCGGAGCCGTCGCCCTCGGCGCCACGGCCCTCACCGCCTGCTCCGGAGCCTCGGCCACAGGGGGGCGCGAGGACGGAAAACTCCAGGTCATGTCGTCGTTCTACCCCATGCAGTTCCTCGCCGAACAGATCGGCAAGGACCACGTGAAGGTCGCCACCCTGACCAAGCCGGGCGTCGAGCCGCACGACCTGGAGATCACCCCGCGCCAGACCGGCCAGCTCGGCGAATCCGACGTGGTGCTCTACCTCAAGGGCCTCCAGCCCGCCGTCGACAAGGCCGTCGCACAGTCCGGCGTGAAGCACGTCGTCGACGCCGCCGCCCTCACCAGGCTGGAGGTCCACGCCTCCTCCGGCCACGACCACGCCCACGAGGGCGAGGAGGGCACCGGGGAGGAAGGCCACGACCACGGCCACGACCACGCCGAGGCCGGCGAGGACCCCCACGTCTGGCTCGACCCGGTGAAGTACGCCGAGATCGCCAAGGGCGTCGGCGCGGCCCTGGAGAAGGCCGACCCCGGCCACGCGGCCGACTACCGCAAGAACACCGACGAGCTGGCCGGCAAGCTGGCCGCGCTGGACACGGAGTTCAAGGACGGCCTGCAGAACACCGCCTCCAGGACCTTCATCACCACGCACTCCGCCTTCGGCTACCTCGCCGAGCGCTACGGCCTCGACCAGGAGGGCATCTCCGGCGTCGACCCCGAGTCCGAGCCGAGCCCGGCCCGGATGAAGGAGCTCCAGGCCGTCGCGAGGAAGGACAATGTCTCGACCGTGTTCTTCGAGGCCCTGGCCAGCGACAAGACGGCCAGGACGCTCGCCGCGGACACGGGCCTGAAGACCGACGTCCTCGACCCGCTCGAGGGCATCTCCGACAAGTCCCAGGGCGCTGACTACTTCGAGGTCATGCGGTCCAACCTGAAGAACCTCCAGAAGGCACTCGGTAGCAAGTGATGGCAGTAACGGAGGCGCGTGCCATGGATTCCAAGCCCGCCCAGGCCACGGACCAGCCCGTCATATCCCTGCGCGGGGCCACGGCCTCGCTCGGCTCCCGCCCCGTGCTGCGCGGGGTCGACCTCACCGTGCGCAGCGGCGAGGTCGTCGCCCTGCTCGGCGCGAACGGCTCGGGCAAGTCCACGGCCGTGCGCGCCGTCGTCGGGCAGGTTCCGCTGTCCGACGGCGAGCTGGCGCTGTTCGGCACGGACTTCAAGCGCTTCCGCGCCTGGTCGCGCATCGGGTACGTCCCGCAGCGCACCACCGCCGCCAGCGGCGTCCCGGCCACCGTCCGCGAGGTCGTCTCCTCCGGCCGGCTCGCCCGATCCCGCTTCGGGATCCTCCGCAAGGCCGACCGGGCGGCCGTGGAGCGGGCCCTGGACCTCGTCGACATGGGCCCGCACGCCGACGCCTCGGTCAACGCCCTCTCCGGCGGCCAGCACCAGCGCGTGCTCATCGCCCGGGCGCTCGCCGTGGAGCCCGAACTGCTGATCATGGACGAGCCGATGGCCGGTGTGGACCTCGCCAACCAGGAGGTCCTGGCGAACGCCCTGCGCGAGCAGGTCGCCGCCGGCTCGACCGTCCTGCTCGTCCTGCACGAGCTGGGCCCGCTGGAGCCGCTGATCGACCGGGCCGTCGTCCTGCGCGACGGCTGCGTCGTCCACGACGGCCCGCCCCCGGAGGCCGTGGGCCAGCACGCCCTGCCCGGCCACGACCACGTACACCCGCACGCGGCGCACGACGCCGAGCCCCTTCGGACGGGACTGCTGAGCTGATGGACCTCCTCACCTACGCCTTCATGCAGCGGGCCCTGCTCGCGGCCGTCCTGGTCGGCATCACCGCCCCCGCGATCGGCACGTACCTCGTCCAGCGCCGCCAGGCCGTCATGGGCGACGGCATCGGCCACGTGGCCATGACCGGCGTGGCCCTCGGCTTCCTGCTCAACACGAGCCCGGTGTGGATCGCGACCCTGGTCGCCGTCATCGGCGCGGTCGGCATGGAGCTGATCCGCTCACGCGGCAAGACCAGCGGTGACATCGCCCTCGCCATGCTGTTCTACGGCGGTCTGGCCGGCGGCGTGATGATCATCAACCTGGCTCCGGGCGGCTCGACGGCCAGTCTGACCAGCTACCTGTTCGGCTCGATCACCACGGTCTCCGCGGAGGACGTCACCGCGGTCGTGATCCTCGCCGCGTTCGTCGTCGCCGTGACCCTCGGCCTGCGCCGCCAGCTGTTCGCGGTCTGCCAGGACGAGGAGTTCGCCCGGGTCACCGGCCTGCCGGTGCGGTTCCTGAACCTGCTGATCGCCGTCACCGCCGCCGTCACGGTCACCGTGGCCATGCGGATCGTCGGCCTGCTGCTGGTCAGCGCCATGATGGTGATCCCGGTCGCGGCGGCGCAGCGCGTCACCCGCGGGTTCACCGCCACCCTGTCGGTGGCCATGGTGATCGGCGTGCTGGTCTCGCTCTCCGGCACGGTCGCGACGTTCTACATCGACGCCCCCTCCGGCGGCACCATCGTGCTGCTCGCCATCGGCGTCTTCATGGTGATGACGGCCCTGTCCACGCCGCTGGCGCGGCGCCGGGCCAACGCGGCGTGCGCCGCCGAGGAGGTCTGCACGCGCGATGATGTGAAGGTCTAGGAGGGACGGCCGCCTGGCACAATGGTCCGAGGCCGATACGAGGAGGAACCGGTGGCGACTGCGCCTGGCGAGATGAATACCGCGCCAGTACGAGGACGATCCACCCGGCAGCGGGCCGCCGTCGCGGCGGCGCTGGACGAGGTGGACGAGTTCCGCAGCGCCCAGGAGCTGCACGACATGCTCAAGCACCGCGGTGACTCCGTGGGCCTGACCACCGTCTACCGCACCCTCCAGTCGCTCGCCGACGCCGGCGAGGTCGACGTGCTGCGCACCAGCGACGGCGAGTCCGTCTACCGTCGCTGCTCCACCGGGGACCACCACCACCACCTGGTCTGCCGCAAGTGCGGCAAGGCGGTCGAGGTGGAGGGCCCGGCGGTGGAGAAGTGGGCGGAGGCCATCGCCGCGGAGCACGGCTTCGTGAACGTCGCCCACACGGTGGAGATCTTCGGCACCTGCGCCGACTGCGCGGCCGCCTCCGCCTAGACCGAACCTGGTCGCAGGGGCGGCCTAGAGCCGCCTCAGGTTCGCGTCCAGGATCCCGCGCAGGCGGTCGACGTCCGCCGGGGACTGGGCGCCGCGCTTGGGCAGGACCGTCATCGACACGGCTCCCTTGCCCTCGCTCAGCATGACGAACAGCTCGTCCGTCTCCGCGTACGTGGGCTGCACGGCCCAGCCGATGCGGGTGTCGCAGCCGGCCGCCGTCACGCGGACCCCGGAGCCGTCGACGACGGCCCGGGTCTCCCCCGCCTTCTCCAGCAGCCCGCGGAAGGCCCGGGCCTGCAGCCGGTGGCCCAGCGGCCCGAAGACCCACAGGAACGCGCCGCCCGCCAGGAAGCCCGCGGCCCTCGCGACATCCGGCGCCTCCCGCGTCAGCAGCAGGACGCCGCCGATCAGGGACAGCGTCCCGACAGCGCGGAACAGCCACGTCTTGCGGCGCACGGCCGCCGTGCGGCGGTTGCGTGCACGCAGGGCTCCGGCGAAGTCCGTCTCGGTCGTCCGGTAGACGAGCTCGACCGCCGGGACTCCCACGCCGCCGGTGTCCCGCCGCCCCTCCATGTCAGCCATGTTCATGACAGCCGACCCTACCGCCGGGCCGGGCCGGCTGTGCGCGCCGGCCCGGCCCGGTGGGGTCACGCCGAGGCGCCCGGCTCCGCCTGGTTCGGGACGGCGCCGCCGAACCGGCGGTCGCGCTGCGCGTACTCCAGGCAGGCCGCCCACAGGTTGCGGCGGTCGAAGTCCGGCCACAGCACGTCCTGGAACACCATCTCGGCGTACGCGCTCTGCCAGAGCAGGTAGTTGGAGGTGCGCTGCTCGCCGCTCGGCCGCAGGAAGAGGTCCACGTCGGGCATGTCCGGGTAGTACATGTACTTCGCGAAGGTCTTCTCGTTGACCTTCGACGGGTCCAGCCGACCCGCGGCCACGTCCCGCGCGATCGCCTGCGCCGCGTCCGCGATCTCCGCGCGGCCGCCGTAGTTCACGCAGAAGTACAGGGTCATCGCGTCGTTGTCGACGGTCTGCTCCTGGGCGACCTGGAGCTCCTGGACGACCGACTTCCACATCTTCGGCATGCGGCCGACCCAGCGGATCCGGATGCCCAGCTCGTTCATCTCGTCGCGGCGGCGCCGGATGACGTCCCGGTTGAAGTTCATCAGGAAGCGGACCTCGTCGGGCGAGCGCTTCCAGTTCTCCGTCGAGAAGGCGTACAGGGAGAGGTTCTTGACGCCCATCTCCAGGCAGCCCTTGAGCACGTCGAGCACGACGCCCTCGCCGACCTTGTGGCCCTCGGTGCGCGGCAGGCCGCGCTCCTTGGCCCAGCGGCCGTTGCCGTCCATGACCACCGCGACGTGGTTCGGGACGAGCTCGCCGGGGATCTTCGGCGGGCGCTCACCGGACGGGTGCGGCTCGGGAACCTTGTACTCCCGGCGAGAGCGCCCCAGAATCCCGCGTCGTGCCATGTGTCCAGCTCCTATTTCTCGACGTATCGCAGGGAGCGTAGCCCGCGCTCCAGATGCCAGTGCAAATAGGCGGAGACGAGCCCGCTGCCCTCCCGCACGTACCGCGCCTCGCAGGCGTCCGCATGCCCCCAGTCGCCCGTCAGCAGCGCGCTGAGCAGGGCGACGGCCTCCGACGAGGGTACGACGCTGCCGGCCACCCGGCAGTCCCCGCAGACGACCCCGCCCGCGGCGACGGAGAAGTGCCGGTTGGGGCCGTGGATCCCGCACTTCGCGCAGTCCGTGAAGCTGGGCGCGTATCCGTTGACGGCGAGGGAGCGCAGCAGGAACGCGTCGAGGATGAGGTTCGGCTCGTGCTCGCCGCGCGAGAGCGTGCGCAGGGCGCCGATGAGCAGCAGGTACTGCTGCACGGCGGGTTCGCCCTCGTTCTCGGTGAACCGCTCGGCGGTCTCCAGCATCGCGGTGCCGGCGGTGTAGCGGGCGTAGTCGGTGACGATGCCGTTGCCGTACGGGGCGATGATCTCGGTCTGGGTGCAGAGCGGGAGGCTGCGGCCGATCAGCTCGCTGCCCCGGGCGAAGAACTGCACGTCGGCGTGGGAGAAAGGTTCCAGCCCGGCGCCGAACTTGGACTTCGTGCGCCGCACTCCGCGGGCGACGGCCCGCACCCGGCCGTGGCCCCGGGTGAGGAGCGTGATGATGCGGTCCGCCTCACCCAGCTTCTGGGTGCGCAGCACGATGCCGTCGTCGCGGAACAGACTCATGGGCCCATTGTCGCCTGCCCAGGCGCGGCGACGGCCCTCCGCCCGGACACCGGTCCGGGCGGAGGGCCGTCGCCCCTCGGGAGGGTCAGGAGGCGGGGGCGGTCTCCTCGTCCGCGTCGGCCTTCACGGAGGTGGCGGCGGCCGCGCTCACGGCGGCGCCGACCGTGGCCTCGGCCACCGTCTCGGCCTCCGCTGTATCCGCCGCCCCGACCGGAGGGGCCTCGGGTTCGGGCCCGGCCGGGGCCACGGCGTCCGGCTGGGCCAGTGGCCCGGCCGGGGCCGTCGCCTGGGCGGGCACCGCGGCCGGTGCGGTGCCGTGCGCATCGTCCTCGGCCAGGCCGTTGAAGATCAGGTTGAGCACGATCGCGGCCGAGGCGCCGAGCGTCACACCGCTGTTGAGCAGCGAGGACAGGTCCGCGTTCATGTGGTCCTTGAAGAAGACCGGGACGGTGGCCGGCAGTAGCGCGAAGGCCAGGGAGACGCCCACGACCAGCGCGTTCTTCTCCTCCTTGAGGTCGACCTTGGCGAGGGTCTGGATACCGGCCAGGGCCACCATCGCGAACATCACCGTCGCCGCACCGCCGAGGACTCCGTGCGGGACCGCGGCGACGATCGCGGCGGCCTTGGGGATCAGCCCGAGCACGATCATGAAGACGCCCGCGGCGACCACGACGAAGCGGCTCTTGACCTTGGTCATGCGGACCAGGCCGACGTTCTCGGCGAAGGCCACGTACGGGAAGGAGTTGAGGACGCCGCCGAGGGCGGTCGCGGCTCCGTCGGCGCGCAGGGCGCGGGCCACGGTCTCGCTGTCGATGTCCTTGCCGACGATGTCGCCGACGGCGTACGTGTCACCGGTCGTCTCGACCATGGTGATCAGCATGACGATGAGCATCAGCAGGATCGGGAACCAGGCGAACTTCGGGGCGCCGTAGTGGAACGGGGTGGTGACGCCGATCCAGTCCGAGTCGGCCACGCCGCCGAACTCGGCGTCCCCGAGCAGGAAGGCGACGGCGGTGCCGCCGACCAGGCCCAGCAGGATCGAGATGCTGGACAGGAAGGGCTTGCCGAGCTTCATCAGCACGAGGATGAAGAGCATCGTGCCGCCGGCGTAGGCGAAGTTCTTCGGGTCGCCGAAGTCGGGGCTGCCGACGCCGCCCGCGGCGTCGTTGAGGCCGACGGGGATCAGCACGATGCCGAGGACGGTGATCACCGTGCCGGTGACGACCGGCGGGAAGAGCCGCATGACCGCCCGGAACGCCTTGGGGGGCAGCCAGGCGAAGGCGAAGGTGGCGATGCCGGCCGTGATGACCGCGCCGTAGATGACGAGCAGGCCCGCCGTCCCGCCGCCCGCGCCGAGGCCGATGGCGATCATCGGGGACACCGCGGTGAAGGTGACGCCCTGGATCAGGGGCAGGCGCGCACCGATCCGGCCGATGCCCCACGCCTGGATGATCGAGGCGATACCGCAGGTGAACAGGTCGGCGTTGATCAGGTAGACCAGCTGCTCGGTGGTCAGGCCGAGGGCACCGCCCACGATGATCGGAACGATCACCGCACCGGCGTAGAACGCGAGTACGTGCTGGAAGCCGTACAGCGCGAGCCTGGGGAGGGGGAGCACCTCGTCGACCGGGTGCGTGCTCTGCTCTCCGTTGTCGGAAAGCCGGGCGGCGACACGTGCCATCTCTGCCTTGCCCTTCAAGAGGTAGGTAAACGAGAGGAATCTGGTTATCCCTGCGCGGAGTGGGTCGTGATCCCGTTGGTCCGCCAGGGTTGTCAGTGCGTTCACGTGAATCGAAGCCCCGCTGTGTTACCGGCGGCGTCTCGTCGTGTGACCGGAATTGAACGCCTGTGGGTGGGCTCACAGATATCGTGGACTTCCACAAAGTGTTGACCTTTGGAGACACCCGATCTGTAGGTTTCTCCAGTGGCGGACATTCCCGCGAGGGCGTATGGCCGACTCTCCGCGAAAACCGCCACCTTCACCTGTGCGGGAGCGAAGTCGGGCCTGCCGACGTGCTCTTACGGACTTTGCGGCGCACGGCAGCGCAAAGTCGAGGGTCTCCCTCCGCGCGCCCGACGGGTGGATCGACCAGGGCCGGAGCGCACCGCCCCTCGTCACGCACCGCGTACGCGGGGGCGCACATCCGGTCGCACGAGGCCGGATCGTTACCTCGGCCGGGAGCCTTTCGGCCGGGTCTACGCGCGGTGCGCGCGGGCGGGAGGGCCGGGCGTCGTCGGCAATCCGCGGCGGCCGCCCGGGTCGGGCGGCCGCCGCGGACGTCGTCATGGGTACGCCGGACGGTTCGGTCCTACGGCGCGCGGACGGCCGACAGGAGGCGGGCCACCTCGTCCGAAACGATCCGCAGGGCGGCGCCCACCGTGGCGAGCACCTCGCGCTCGGCGGGGGTGTACGGGCCGTCCGCGAGGGCGATCCGCGCGCCCTGCAGCAGGATCGATTCGCGTCCGGGCGCGGCCAGGTGCGGGGCCAGCGGTTCCAGGGCCTCGTGGAGCTCTATCGCCAGCGCGGCGCCACAGCACTCGGGCCCGTCGTACAGCCCGATCCGGCCCTCGTCGGTGGCCAGCGACTCCACCAGGGACTCCAGCTGCTCCTCCGTGCAGTCCTGGAAGCCCGCCGCCCGTACGGCCGACACGGCGGCCTCCAGCGCGCCGCGGGAGGCCGTCCCGCCCGCCGCGAGCACGGCCAGCGTCACGGTGTGCACGGCGTCGCGCAGCATCGCCGAGAAGCGGGTGGTCGTCAGGTGGTCGAGGACCTCGGTCTCGAAGCGCTCCCGGCAGCCCTGGCACTCGATGACGGGTCCGGCCTGTCCGCGCGGCAGCAGCGGGACGCCGAGGACCGTGAACCGGCGGCGCCCGGTGCGCCGGCGGTAGTTGCGGTCTCCACCGCAGTCGGGGCAGAAGAACTCCCCGTCGCCCACGGTGTTCCAGGTGGTGCGGATGCCCCAGACCGTCAGCTTCCGGCCGTCCCCACCCCGAACTGGCAGCACGTCGCACCTCCGTAACTCCCCCGTGGCTCTGCGGGCACGGGCGGGAACCCCAGGCAGCATCGCCGGGTTGGCGTGATGTTAGCCACATCGGTGAGGATGCGTCAGTCGTGTGACAAGACAACATGTCCCGCCGCCCGCACTTGGCCGGTCTGCGTCCCCGCCGCCGCGCCCGCGGACGCCGCATTGTGCCTACGCTCACGCGCGTGAACGAGAAATCCTGTCTGGTCACGGGCGCGGCGAGCGGGATCGGACGCGCCACCGCCCGCCTGCTGGCCCGCTCGGGCGCCTTCGTGACGGCGGCCGACATCAATGGCCCCGGCGTGGAGGAACTGCGTACGGAACTGGCCGCCGAGGGGCTCGCCATCACCGTCGTGGCCGGTGACGTCGCCGATCCGGAGGCCAACCGTGCGATGGTCGAGGCCGCGCTCGGGGCGTACGGACGGCTCGACGTCGCCGTGGCGAACGCCGGAGTGATCCCTCTTTCGGATGTACGCGAGACAGGACCGGCCGAGTGGGACCGGGTCATGTCGATCGACGGCCGGGGAATGTTCCTGACCTGCAAGTACGCCATCGAGGCGATGCTGGCGCAGCCGGACCCGGGCGGGGCCCTGGTCTGCGTGTCCTCGGTCTCGGGGGTGGCGGGCCAGGCCCGGCAGGCGGCATACGGGCCGGCGAAGTTCGTGGCGTCGGGGCTGACGAAGCACCTTGCGGTGGAGTGGGCCGCGCACGGGATCCGGGTCAACGCGGTGGCTCCCGGCACCATCCGTACGGAGCGGGTGCTGGCGCTGAAGGACGAGCCGGGCGGCCCGGAGTACCTGGCGGAGGTCTCCGCGGCCCATCCGATGGGCCGGCTCGGCGAGCCCGAGGAGGTGGCCCGGGTCATCGCCTTCCTGGCCTCCGACGCGGCCTCGTTCGTGACGGGCGTGGTGCTGCCGGTGGACGGCGGCTACCTGGCCCGCTGAACGACCCGGCCCCGCCCCTCCGGGTGGAGGGGCGGGGCCGGGTCGCACGGCAGGCTGATCAGCGGCCCGCGCGGTTGACGGCGGAGATGACCGCCTTCAGGGAGGCGCGGGTGGTGTTGGCGTCGATGCCGATGCCCCACAGGACGCGGCCGTCGATCGCGCACTCGATGTAGGAGGCGGCGACGGCGGAGGCGCCCTCGCTCATCGTGTGCTCGGTGTAGTCCAGCAGGCGGGCGTCGACTCCGATGCCGGCCAGTGCGTCGAAGAAGGCCGAGATCGGACCGTTGCCGGTGCCGTTCAGGACCGTCTCCACGCCGTCCACGACCGCCTCGACGGTCAGCGTGTCCGTGCCGTCCTTGTCCGTCGCCGTCGAGCCGGAGCGCAGCTGGATGCGGCCCCACGGGTTCTCGGGGTTGGGCAGGTACTCGTCGGAGAAGACGTCCCAGATCGCCTTGGGCGTGACCTCGCCGCCCTCGGCGTCGGTCTTGGCCTGGATGATCCGCGAGAACTCGATCTGCATGCGGCGCGGCAGGTCCAGCTTGTGGTCGTTCTTCAGGACGTACGCGATGCCGCCCTTGCCGGACTGCGAGTTGACCCGGATGACCGCCTCGTAGGAGCGGCCGACGTCCTTCGGGTCGATGGGCAGGTACGGAACCGCCCACTCGATGTCGTCGACGGTCTTGCCCCGGGCGGCCGCGTCGGCCTCCATGGCGTCGAAGCCCTTCTTGATGGCGTCCTGGTGGGAGCCGGAGAAGGCGGTGTAGACGAGGTCGCCCGCGTAGGGGTGGCGCGGGTGGACCTCCATCTGGTTGCAGTACTCGCTGGTGCGACGGATCTCGTCGATCTGCGAGAAGTCGATCTGCGGGTCGATGCCCTGGGAGAACAGGTTCATGCCCAGCGTGATCAGGTCGACGTTGCCGGTGCGCTCGCCCTGCCCGAACAGGCAGCCCTCGATGCGGTCGGCGCCGGCCATCAGCGCCAGTTCGGCGGCGGCGACGGCGGTGCCGCGGTCGTTGTGCGGGTGGACGGAGATGCAGATGTGCTCGCGGCGGGTCAGGTTGCGGGCCATCCACTCGAAGCGGTCCGCGTGGGTGGACGGCGTCGACCGCTCCACGGTGGCGGGCAGGTTCAGGATGATCTCGCGGCCCTCGGCCGGCTGCCAGACGTCACAGACGGCCTCGCAGACCTCCAGGGCGAAGTCCAGCTCGGTGTCGGTGAAGATCTCCGGGCTGTACTGGTAGCCGAAGGTGGTCTCCGGGCCCAGCAGCTTCTCGGCGTACTCCATGACCAGGCGGGTGCCGTCGACGGCGATCTGCTTGATCTGCTCCTTGGAGCCGCGGAAGACCACCCGGCGGAAGGTGGGGGCGGTCGCGTTGTACAGGTGCACGGTGGCGCGCCTGGCGCCGACCAGCGACTCCACGGTCCGCTCGATCAGGTCCTCGCGGGCCTGGGTCAGGACGGAGATGGTGACGTCGTCCGGGATCGCGCCCTCTTCGATGATGGAGCGTACGAACGCGAAGTCGGTCTCGCCGGAGGACGGGAAGCCGACCTCGATCTCCTTGTAGCCCATGCGCACCAGCAGGTCGAACATCTCGCGCTTGCGGGCGGGGGTCATCGGGTCGATCAGCGACTGGTTGCCGTCGCGCAGGTCGGTGGAGAGCCAGCGGGGGGCCTTGGTGACGCGGGCGTCCGGCCAGGTGCGGTCGGCGATGTCCACCTGCTCGTACCGGCCGTACTTGTGGATCGGCATCCCGGAGGGCTTCTGGGCGTGGGTCGCGTTGGTGATGGGCGTGGGGCGACCGACAAAAGGCTGCTGGCTCATGGCGTTGGGCTCCTCGCGTGTCCGCGTGTAGTTCGCTGGGACGGCCGACGGCGGTAGTGAAAACCGCAACACCAAACTCCGCGGGGAGGGGGTCGGCCTACGACTACAGACCCTCGCCGCGGCAGCTAAGGAGAAGCAGCCCGAAACGCATGATGGGCCGAGCCTAGCCGAGCCGCGCCGTAGCGCGAGGACCTGTTTCAGTATGCGGGACCGGCGTGTCCGATTTGTACCTAATGTGAGCTACGCCTCTTTCCTCGCTACAGTTCAGGCCGTTCCGTCAACACCGCGTGACGGCTTTCAGACAACCGAATGAATCATGGTTGCAGCTAGTGACAGGGGCGTGACCCACTGCCACATTGCCGGGATGGATGCCTCCCACGTTCACCGCCACCCCGTCTTCTGCACGGTGGTCCCGCCCCACCTGCTCGACAAGATCGCCCGGTCCGGGGACCCCCGGCGCGCCGACGCCGCCCAGCGCACCCTCGAACAGGACGCCTTCCTGCGCACCCGGCGCCGGGTCACCACCGTCCGCGGGATCGCCGCCGCCCCGGCGGTGCCCGTCTCCGACGAACCGCAGCGGACCGTTTACGACGCCCAGCACCGCACCCGGCTCCCCGGGAAGAAGGTGCGCGGGGAGGGCGGCGAGGCGAGCCAGGACGCCACCGTCAACCGCGCGTACGCGGGGCTCGGTGCCACGTACGAGCTGTTCCTCAAGGGCTTCGGCCGGCACTCGATCGACGACTCCGGGCTGGCCCTCGACGCGAGCGTGCACTACGGCCAGGAGTACAACAACGCCTTCTGGGACGGGCAGCAGATGGTGTTCGGCGACGGGGACGGGGACCTGTTCCTCGACTTCACCGTCTCGGTGGACGTCATCGGGCACGAACTCACGCACGGGGTCACCCAGTACACGGCGAACCTCGACTACCACGGGCAGTCGGGCGCCCTGAACGAGTCGATGTCCGACGTCTTCGGCTCGCTGATCAAGCAGTACTCCCTGGACCAGACGGCCGGGGACGCGGACTGGCTGATCGGCGCCGGACTGCTCGGCCCGAACGTCAGCGGGGTCGCGCTGCGCTCGATGAAGGCGCCGGGCACGGCGTACGACGACGACGAGCTCGGCAAGGACCCGCAGCCCGCGACGATGGACGACTACGTCAGGACCTCGCAGGACAACGGCGGCGTGCACATCAACTCCGGCATCCCGAACCACGCGTTCTACCTCGTGGCCACCGAACTCGGCGGCAAGGCCTGGGAGCGGGCCGGGCGGATCTGGTACGACACGCTGACGGGCGGCGAGCTGGCCTCGGACGCGGACTTCAAGGACTTCGCCCGGCTGTCGGTGGCGGCCGCGGCGGCCCGGTACGGGGACGGCGGCGCGGAACACCAGGCCCTCCAGAAGGCGTGGTCGGCGGTCGGCCTGGGGTAGCCGGCCCAACCGGGGTAGAAAGGCGGGCATGCGGATTCTGGTGGTGCGGACGGGCGGCTTCGCGGGCATCCCGCGCCGGGCCGAGGTGGACACCTCGGGGCGGCCCGACGAGGACGAGTGGCGCGCCCTGGCACAGCTGGCGCTGCGGGCCGTCCCGCCCGCCCCCGGATCGGACCGGGTCCGGGACGGGTTCTCGTACCGGATCACGGTCGACGGCCGGACGGTCGCCTGCCAGGAGCCGAACCTGTCGGAGGCGCAGCGGACGCTGATCTCCAGGGTGCTGAAGGAGGGCGCCTGAGCGGAACGCCGCCGTCCCCCCGCCGGGTGGCCGAAACCAGCCCCTGACTGCGGCTGCGGGCTGCGGGCTGCGGCGGGGCCTCGGGGTGGTTTGCCGGAACGGCAACGATGTTTGCCCGGGCGACGGCGACCGGCGGAGCATCGAGGGGACAGGCACCCGCAGGGAAGAGGTCCCCCATGTCGCAGCACCCGCAGCACCCCGCACCCCAGTCCGAGTCCGCGCCCGAGTCCGAGTCCGAGTCCCGGACCGCGTCACCGTCCGAGTTCGCCGGCGAGGAGTTCTGGGACTCCCGCTACCGCGAGAGCGACCGGATCTGGAGCGGCGACGCCAACGCCGTACTGGTCCGGGAGGCCGCGGACCTCGCGCCCGGCCGCGCCCTCGACCTCGGCTGCGGCGAGGGGGCCGACGCCGTCTGGCTGGCCCGCCGGGGCTGGCGGGTCACCGGGACCGACATCTCGGGGGTGGCCCTGGAGCGGGCCGCCGGGCACGCCGCCGACGCGGGCGTCGCCGACCGGACCGACTGGCAGCGGCACGACCTCGCCGCATCCTTCCCCGCCGGGGAGTTCGACCTGGTCTCCGCGTGCTTCCTGCACTCGTTCGGGGACTTCCCCCGCGAGCGGATCCTGCGCGCCGCGGCCTCGGCGGTGGCCCCCGGCGGGATCCTGCTGATCGCCGGGCACGCCGCCTGGCCGTCCTGGCAGCAGGACGACCGCCCCGAGGTCCACTTCCCGACCCCGGAGGAGGTCCTCGCGCAGCTGGAGCTGCCCGAGGGCGCGTGGGAGGTCCTGCTGGCCGAAGAGCACGAACGGGCCCAGACCCGGCCCGACGGCCGGCCCGGGACCCGTAAGGACAACGCGGTGAAGGTCCGCCGGCTCCCCTGAGGGCTGTCGCTGTCGCGGGAGGACCGGGTCAGAAGCCGAGCTTGCGCAGCTGCTTGGGGTCGCGCTGCCAGTCCTTCGCGACCTTGACGTGCAGGTCGAGGAAGACCGGGGTGCCGAGCAGCGCCTCGATGTGCTTGCGCGACTTCATCCCGACCTCCTTCAGCCGGGAGCCCTTCGGGCCGATGATGATGCCCTTCTGGCTGGGCCGCTCGATGTAGACGTTCGCGTGGATGTCCAGCAGCGGGCGGTCCGCCGGGCGGTTCTCCCGCGGGATCATCTCCTCGACCACGACGGCGATGGAGTGCGGGAGCTCGTCCCGTACGCCTTCCAGGGCGGCCTCGCGGATCAGTTCCGCGACCATCACCATCTCGGGCTCGTCGGTGAGGTCGCCCTCGGGGTACAGCGGCGGGCTCTCCGGCAGCAGCGGCGCGATCAGGTCGGCCAGCAGCTGCACCTGGGTGTCGCCGACCGCCGAGACGGGGACGATCTCGGCCCACTCGATGCCGAGCTCCGCGCCGAGCTGGTGGATCGCGAGGAGCTGTTCGGCCAGGGCCTTGGAGTCGACGAGGTCGGTCTTCGTCACGATGGCGATCTTGGGGGTCTTCTTGATCCCCGCGAGCTCCTTCGCGATGAACTTGTCGCCGGGGCCGAGCTTCTGGTCGGCCGGCAGGCAGAAGCCGATGACGTCGACCTCGGCCCAGGTGGTCCGCACGACGTCGTTCAGCCGCTCGCCGAGCAGCGTGCGCGGCTTGTGCAGGCCGGGCGTGTCGACCAGGACGAGCTGGGCGTCGGGGCGGTGCACGATGCCGCGGACGGTGTGGCGGGTGGTCTGCGGCCGGTTGGAGGTGATCGCGACCTTGGTGCCCACGAGTGCGTTGGTCAGGGTCGACTTCCCCGCGTTGGGGCGGCCGACGAAGCAGGCGAAGCCCGCACGGTGCGGGCTGGTGGACTCGGGGGAACGATCGCTCATACGGGCCATTCTCCCCGATGCGGGTCCCCGCGCCGACCAGTCCGCCGCGACGGGGGCGAAGGCGTCGGCGGGCACGGCGGCCGGAGCGGGCTGGCGGCGTACGGGGCGGCGGCCCGGCCGGCGGCTCCTGCGGCCCCGGCACGCACCGTGGGCTCGGCCCGCCCGGCGGCCGGGCTCACGAGAAGGCCAGGGTGAGGACCGCCGTGTAGGCGCCCGGCGGGGTGTACGGCGGGAGCGTGAGGGTGACCGTCGCGTCGATCGTGAAGGTGCCGCCCGCCGGCGCGGAGCCGGGCGCGGAGGCGAGTACGGCGCCCGCCGGGCCGACCACCCCCGCGGCGCCGGGCGCACACCGGCTCGCGCTGCCCGCGGCGGCGGTGCAGGTCGGGGTCCAGGTCAGCGAAGCGCCCGGGATCCGGATGCCGCCCGGGCCCGTGAAGTCCGTGACCCTGCCGGTCAGCGTCCATCCGGCCGCTCCGCCCCGGACGTCCTTGACGGTGACCGTGCCGATCCGGCCGGCGGCCGCGCCGCCCCGCCCGTACGGGACCGCGCCCAGGGTGATCGCCGCACCCTCCTGGGTCATCGACAGCGCGCCCGGCTCGACCACCGCCGTCACCTGCCGGGTGCCGGGCGCCGGCGGGGGCGCGTCCTCGATCACCGTGTACGCCGCCGGGCCCGAGCCCTGCTCCGCCGACCACGCCGGGCCCTCGTACGCGATCACCGCGGTCGTCGTCCGGTCCGCCACCGCCAGCTCCGCGCGGACCGCCCCGCGCTCGTCCGCCGTGACGGCCACCCGGTCCGCGGTCTCGGCGGCGCCCGCCCGGCCGGCCACGGTCACGGCCGCGCCCGGGGCGAAGCCTGCGCCGGTGACCTCGACCCCCGCGCCCGGTTTCCCGTACGCCGCGGCGAGCGTGACCGAGCGCAGGTTGGCCCGGCCGGGGGTCCCCCCAGCGGTAGCCGGGGGCGGGCTCGCGGTGAGCCGTGCGGACACCGGGGCCCCGGTCACGGTGCAGATGGTGTCCAGGTCCAGGAGGTGGCTGGTGTGCAGGGTGTAGTCGCCCGGGGCCAGCGTGATCTCGCCTGGCGCGGTGACGGTGAAGGTGCCGGTCATGGTGACGGCGGGCAGTTCCGCACCCGCCTGCACGGGATCGTTCCGCTTCACCCCCACGACGGTGACCCCACCGCTCTGCGCACCCCCCAGCAGGATCCGCCCGGTCGGGGTCAGCGCGTCGGCCGGGAGTTCGCCGCCGACGGGGTTCGCCGCAGGGGTCCGGGCCACCTGGTACGTCACGGTGACCGTGTCACCGACCTTCGGCGCCGGGTCGTCGACCGCGATCCGGGCCGTGGTCGTCCCGTCGGCGGGCGGGAGTCCGGCCTCCTGCGGGGGCAGGCAGTGCGTCGGGAACCCGACCCGCCCCTGCTCCGGGGGCGCCTCGCCGTCGGCGGCGGCGGGCGCGCCCAGCGCACCGCCCGTCGTGGCCGCGAGCACCGCCATGCCGACGGCCACCGGCGCCCATCTCCTGCTGCCCGCCCGTGTTCGCACGGCCCGCCCCCTGGGTTCCCTCGCGCCGACAGGGGGTCATTCACGAGCGGGCGGCGGGAGAAGTCAAGGCACGGGTCCGGCAGCAACTGATGGCCCATCAGGCATTGGCAGCCCCGGCCCCGGCCCGGGCGCTCGCCTCCGCATCCACCTCCGCATCCACCTCCACCTGCCCGCTCATCGCGCGGAACGTGCGCCGGTACGCCGTGGGGCTCACCCCCAGGGCCGACTGCACGTGCTTGCGCAGGGACTGGGCCGTCCCGAAACCCGTCTCCCGAGCCACCTGTTCCATCGGCAGATCCGTCTGCTCCAGCAGCCGCCGGGCCCGCTCCACCCGCTGCCCGACGATCCACTCGCCCGGACTGATGCCGGACTCCTCCCGGAACCGGCGCGTGAACGTCCGTACGGACATGGCCTCCTGGCGGGCCAGGTCGACCAGCCGGACCGGCTCGTGCAGCCGGTCCAGCACCCACGCACGGGCCGCCGCCGTACTGGCCTGCTGCGGCTGCGGCACCGGGCGGTCCACGTACTGGGCCTGCCCGCCGTCCCGGTGCGGCGGCACGACGGTCCGCCGGGCCACGTCGTTGGCGACGGCGGCCCCGTGGTCGCGGCGCACGATGTGCAGGCACAGGTCGATGCCGGCGGCGACCCCGGCCGAGGTCAGCACGTCCCCGTCGTCGGTGTAGAGCACGCCGGCGTCCACCCGCACGGCCGGGAAGAGCCGCTGGAAGTGCTCGGCGTGCGCCCAGTGCGTGGTGGCGGGGCGGCCGTCCAGGAACCCGGCGGCGGCCAGCACGTATCCGCCCGTGCAGATCGAGACGAGCCGCGTCCCGGGCCGGACGCGCGCGAGCGCCGCGGCGAGTTCGCCGGTCAGCCGGCCCTCCTCGTACACGGGCCCCAGCTCGTAGGAGGCGGGCACCACCACGGTGTCCGCCGTGGCCAGCAGCTCGGGCCCGTGCTCGACGTGGACCGCGAAATCGGCGTCCGTGCGCACCGGCCCGGCGGCCAGGGCGCAGGTGAGGATCTCGTACAGCGGCTGCCCGGCGGAGTCCTCGGCGCGGCCGAAGATCCGGTGCGGGATGCCGAGCTCGAAGGGCAGCAGCCCGGTGAGGGCGAGGACGACGACGCGATGAGGGGCCATGGCCCAATCGTATCGAAGGGTGTCGTTCAGGCCACTGTCGTCGGGGGTCCACGTGGCCGGATGCTGTCTGCGTGACGCAGACAGCTCCCCACCCCGCTCCCCACGCCCCCGCCCCGGTCGCCCCCGGGCGCGTTCACCGCGCCTGGTTCGTCGCGGTCGTCACCTTCGTGACGATCATCGGCGCCGCGGCCTTCGCCTCACTCCCCGGCCTGCTCATCGAGCCGCTGCACGCGGAGTTCGACTGGTCGCGCGGCACGATCGGCTTCGCCGTGTCGGTGAACCTCGCGCTGTACGGGCTCACCGCGCCCTTCGCCGCCGCCCTGATGGACCGTTTCGGCATCCGCAGGGTGGTGGCCCTGGCTCTGCTGGTCATATCCGGCGGCACGGTGGCCACCGTGTGGATGACGGCGTCCTGGCAGCTGGTGCTGTTCTGGGGCGTACTGGTGGGCCTGGGCAGCGGCTCCATGGCCCTGGCCTTCGCCGCGACGGTGACCAACCGCTGGTTCACCGCGCGGCGCGGGCTCGTGACCGGCATCCTCACCGCGGCCGGCGCCTCCGGCCAGCTGATCTTCCTTCCGCTGCTGTCCTGGCTGGTGGTCCACCACGGCTGGCGTCCGGCGGCCGTGACGGTCTCGCTGGCGGCGCTGGCGGTCGTCCCGTTCGTGTGGCTGCTGCTGCGCGACCACCCGGCCGACGTGGGGCTCGCGCCGTACGGGGGCACCTATGCCGAGAAGCCCGCGCCGGCCGAGGGTGCGGCGCGCCGGGCGGTGACCGTGCTGTTCAAGGCGGCCCGGACCGGCCCCTTCTGGCTGCTCGCGGGCACCTTCGCGATCTGCGGGGCCTCGACCAACGGGCTGGTCAAGACCCACTTCGTGCCGGCGGCCCACGACCACGGCATGCCGGTGACGGCTGCCGCGGGACTGCTCGCGGTGATCGGCGTGTTCGACGTGGTCGGCACGATCGCCTCCGGCTGGTTCACGGACCGCTTCGAGGCGCGCCGGCTGCTGGCGGTGTACTACGCGCTGCGCGGGATCTCGCTGATGTTCCTGCCGGTGCTGCTGGCGCCGTCCGTGCACCCGCCGATGGTCTTCTTCATCGTCTTCTACGGGCTGGACTGGGTCGCGACCGTCCCGCCGACCATCGCACTCTGCCGCGAGCACTACGGGGACGACAGCGCGATCGTCTTCGGCTGGGTCCTGGCCTCGCACCAGGTGGGTGCGGCGCTGGTCGCCTTCCTGGGCGGCCTGGCCCGCGACGCCTTCGGCTCGTACGACCTGGTCTGGTACGCCTCGGGCGCGCTGTGCGCGATGGCCGCGCTGATGGCCATGGTGATCCGCCGCCGCACGCATGATCCACTCACTGCATGAGGACGGTGACGCGGCGCGCCCTGGAGGCGATCGGCCGGTTCAACGACGCCCACCCGTGGGACCACAACGCCCACTACCACCGCTGGATCCTGCGGCAGCTGCCCGCGCGGTTCGGCAGGGCACTGGACGTGGGCTCGGGCAGCGGTGACCTGGCCCGGCTCCTGGCCGGCCGGGCCGGGGCGGTGGACGCGGTCGACGCCGATGCGGCGATCGTCGCCCGGGCGCGGGAACTGACGGCGCCGGGCGCCGCGGTGACGTTCTGCGTCGCGGACGCGATGACGGGGCTGCCGCCCGGGCCGTACGACGTGATCACCTGCGTGGCCACCGTCCACCACCTGCCGTTCGGCGGGGCCCTGCGGCTCCTGCGGAGGCACTTGGCGCCCGGCGGAACCCTGGTCGTCGTCGGACTCGCGCAGGCGCAGACGCCGGGCGACCACCTGCTCGGCGCGGTCGCGATCCCGCTCAACGCCGCCTTGGGCTGGATCAGGAACAAGGGGCGTACGGCTCCGCGGCCGCCCTCGATGACCGCCCCGACCCGTCCGGCGAACATGGGCTTCCGGGCCGTCGTCCGGGAGGCCCGGGCCGTCCTGCCGGGCGCGCGGCTGCGCCGCAGGCTCTTCTGGCGCTACACCCTGGTCTGGCGCGCGGACTGACGCGGGCGCGCAGGCCGACGGGCGCGCAGGCCGGGCGCGCAGGCCGACGGCGGGACCAGCGACGGGCGGGAACAGCGGCGGGCCGGGGCCGGGCGGGGTCAGGAGCCGGCCGGCACCGTGGCCTTGAGGGTGCCGTCCGGGGCCGCCAGGAGGACCGGCGTGGCCGGGCCGCCCAGGTCGCGGACCGCCGCGCGGTCGGCGTCGGCCACGGCCTCCGCCGAGCTGACCACGGCCGCGGCCTCCAGGGACTCGGCCCCGCTCGCCACCGCCATCGCGACCGCCGTCTGCAGGGCGCTCAGCTTGAGGGACTCCAGGTCCACCGTCCCGGCGACGTAGGTGCGGCCCGTCTCGTCCCGCACCGCGGCGCCCTCGGGCACCCCGTTGCGGGCCCGGGCGCTGCGCGCCAGCGTGATGATCTTGCTGTCCTCGGGGTTGATCCCGGTGGTGTCGGTCATGGTCGAAAGCATATGGAGCGCCTCGACGGGGCCGTGCAACGACCCTGCCGAGGCGCTCTCCCCTGCGTCCCCCGCGTCCCCCGCGGATCTTGGACGCGCGGAAGTCACGGCCGGTCGAGCCGCAGCCGCTCCGCCCTCGGCAGCCCCGCGACCACCAGGTCGTACGAGTCCTCGATCAGCTCCCGTACCAGCGCGTCCGGCAGCCCGCCGACCGTCACCGTGTTCCAGTGCCGCTTGTTCATGTGCCAGCCCGGCGCGACCGCGTCGTGCTCCGCCCGCAGCCGTACCGCCTGCTCCGGCTCGCACTTGAGGTTCACGCTCAGCGGGTCCCCGTCCAGCGCGGACAGCGCGAACATCTTGCCGAGCACCTTGAACACCGAGGTTTCCGGGCCGAAGGGGAACTCCTCCACCGCCGCGTTGAAACCCAGGCAGAACGCACGCAGCTCCGCCGGCGTCATGCGCCCTCCCCGCCCTCGCCGGCCACCGGAGCCACCGGCTCCACGAGCACGGTCACGATCTTGTTCCGGCGGCCCGCCGGGGACTCGGCCGTCAGCCTCAGCGGCCGCCCGTCCGGCAGCTCCACGAGCGCCGAGGCGCCCGCGATCGGCACCCGGCCCAGCGCCTTCGCCAGCAGCCCGCCGACCGTCTCCACGTCCTCGTCGTCGAAGTCCTCGACCTTGAACAGCTCGCCGAGGTCGGTGATGTCCAGGCGCGCCGTCACCCGGTAGCGGTCCTCGCCCAGGTCCTCGACGGGGGCGAGTTCGCGGTCGTACTCGTCGGTGATCTCGCCGACGATCTCTTCGAGGATGTCCTCGATGGTGACGATGCCCGCCGTGCCGCCGTACTCGTCGATGACCACGGCCACGTGGTTGCGCACCTGTTGCATCTCGCGCAGCAGATCGCCCGCGTTCTTGGTGTCCGGGACGAACACCGCCGGCCGCATCGCCGTCGTGACCAGGTCGGCCTCCGCGTCCCGGCTGATGTGCGTCTTGCGGACCAGGTCCTTCAGGTACACGATGCCGACGATGTCGTCCTCGTTCTCCCCGGTCACCGGGATGCGCGAGAAACCCGACCGCAGGGCGAGCGTGGTCGCCTGACGGACCGTCTTGTACCGCTCGATGCAGACCAGGTCGGTGCGGGGCACCATGACCTCGCGCACCAGCGTGTCGCCGAGCTCGAAGACCTGGTGCACCATCCGGCGCTCCTCGTCCTCGATCAGCGACTCCTTCTCCGCGAGGTCGACCATCGCGCGCAGCTCGGCCTCGGAGGCGAACGGCCCCTTGCGGAAACCCTTTCCGGGCGTGAGCGCGTTGCCGATGAGGATCAGCAGCTGCGGGACGGGCCCCATGACGCGGGCGAGCGGGACCAGGACGTACGAGGCCGCCGTCGCCGTGTTGAGGGGGTGCTGGCGGCCGATGGTGCGCGGGGAGACCCCCACCGCCACGAAGGACACCAGCACCATCACCGCGATCGCGACGAGCAGCGCCTTCCAGTTGTCGCCGAACTCGTCGAGGCAGACGTACGTGACGAGCACCCCCGCGGCCATCTCGCAGGTGACCCGCACGAGCAGCGCCACGTTGAGGTAGCGGGTGGGGTCGGCGGCGACCTGCGCGAGCTTCTCGCTGCCGCGCCGGCCCTCCCGTACGGCCTGCTCGGCGCGGAAGCTGGAGATCCGGGCGATCCCGGACTCGGCGCACGCCGCGAACCAGGCCACCACCACCAGCAGCACCGCGCCGGTGATCAGCTGCGGGGCGGTCACGAGACGGTCGGGGCCGGGGACGGACCGGTCAGGCCGCGCTCACCGCGCCAGCCGTCGACGATGGCCGCCTGGAGGCCGAACATCTCGGCCTTCTCGTCCGGCTCCTCGTGGTCGTAGCCGAGCAGGTGCAGCACCCCGTGGACGGTCAGGAGCTGGAGCTCCTCGTCCATGGAGTGCTGCGTCGGGGCTTCCTCACCCTGCTTCTTCGCCACCTCGGGGCAGAGCACGATGTCGCCGAGGAGGCCCTGCGGGGGCTCCTCGTCGTCCTTCGACGGCGGACGGAGCTCGTCCATCGGGAAGGACATGACGTCGGTGGGGCCCGGCAGGTCCATCCACTGGATGTGGAGCTGCTCCATGGCGTCCTCGTCGACGACGATGACGGAGAGCTCGGACAGCGGGTGGATCCGCATCCGGGCGAGCGCGTAGCGGGCGATGTCGAGGATCGCCCGCTCGTCGACCTCGGTTCCGGACTCGTTGTTGACGTCGATCGACATGGTGCGCTGGGTTCTACTTCCGCTGGTAGCCGTTCCGGGACCGGTCGTCCTGGCTGTCGTCGTACTTCTCGTACGCATCGACGATACGGCCGACCAGCTTGTGCCGGACGACATCCTCGGACGTGAGCCGCGAGAAGTGGATGTCGGGGACCCCTTCGAGGATCGCCTGGACCTGGCGCAGACCGGACTTGGCGCCGCCCGGAAGGTCGACCTGGGTGATGTCACCCGTGATGACGATCTTCGAATCGAACCCGAGGCGGGTCAGGAACATCTTCATCTGCTCGGTGGTCGTGTTCTGCGCCTCGTCGAGCACGACGAACGCCTCGTTGAGGGTGCGGCCGCGCATGTACGCCAGCGGCGCGACCTCGATCGTGCCCGCGGCCATGAGGCGGGGGATCGAATCCGGGTCGATCATGTCGTGCAGCGCGTCGTACAGCGGGCGCAGGTAGGGGTCGATCTTGTCGAAGAGCGTGCCCGGCAGGAAGCCGAGCCGCTCTCCCGCCTCGACGGCGGGGCGGGTCAGGATGATGCGGCTGACCTGCTTGGACTGGAGGGCCTGGACCGCCTTGGCCATGGCGAGGTACGTCTTGCCGGTACCGGCGGGGCCGATTCCGAACACGATCGTGTTCTTGTCGATCGCGTCGACGTACCGCTTCTGGTTGAGGGTCTTGGGGCGGATGGTGCGGCCGCGGCTGGAGAGGATGTTCTGGGTGAGCACCTCTGCGGGCGTCTCGTCCGGGCCGTTGCCGTTGCCGCTCGCCTTGAGCATGGCGATCGAGCGTTCCACTGCGTCCTCCGTCATCGGCTGCCCGGTGCGGAGCACCAGCATCATCTCGTCGAACAGGCGCTGGATCAGGGCGACTTCCGCCGCGTCTCCGACCGCGCTGACCTGATTGCCCCGAACATGGATGTCGGCCTTCGGGAAGGCCCTCTCGATCACGCGCAACAGGGCGTCACCCGAGCCGAGCACCGCGACCATCGGGTGCCTGGCCGGAACGGTGAAGTGGGCTCGCGCCTGCCCCGGCGCCGGTGTCTGGGCTGTGGGTGTCTGAGTCATGGGCCGGCACTGTGGCCTGCACATACCTCCCGCTGAGGGGCCTCGCCGATCGACGACCTCCGGAGTACCAAGGGTACGACTCCGCCGGACCATCCCCGAGGGGTTTTCCCCGCCCCCGGCCCCCGCCGGGGGCGGGCCGGCTCAGACCGGGTGGCGGAAGCCGATGGTCGGGACCGCCCGGCGCCGGGAGGCCGGCTCCGTACCCGGGGGGACCAGTGCGTCCAGGAAGGCGTAGCGCGGCCGCAGGTCCTCGGGGGCCGTGCGCCACCAGTGGGCCACCTCGGGCCAGCCAGGGGCCGACAGGGAGCCGCCGAACTCCTGGACCGAGAGGGCCGCCGTCAGGCCCGCGAAGGCCAGCCGGTCCGCCAGCGGCCATCCCGCCAGGGCACCGGTGACGAAGCCGGCCACGTAGACGTCGCCCGCCCCCGTCGGGTCCAGCGCGTCCACGGCGATCCCGGGGACCTCCGCCGTCTCACCGGTCCGCCCGTCCACCGCGTACGAGCCCTCCGCTCCCATGGTCACCACCGCGACCGGCACCCTCTCGGCCAGCGCCCGGGCCGCGGCTCTCGGACACTCGGTCCGCGTGTACCGCATCGCCTCGCCCGCGTTCGGCAGGAACGCCTCGCAGTGCTCCAGGTCGGCCAGGGCGTCCAGGTCCCAGCGGCCGCTCTCGTCCCATCCCACGTCCGCGAAGACCCGCGCCCCGCGCCGCGCCGCCTCCGCGATCCACGCGTCCGTCCGCCCCTGCCCCAGGGAGGCCACGGCGGCCCGGGTGCGCGGCGGGCACTGCGGGAACGGCCCGGGGCCCGCCGGGGGCGGCGCCTCGTGGCCGTGGGAGACCATCGTGCGCTCCCCCTCGTACGCCATCGAGACCGTGACCGGGCTGTGCCAGCCGGGGATGGTCCGCGACATCGACAGGTCGATGCCCTCGCCCTGTTCCAGTGCGTCCCAGCAGTACTCGCCGTAGTGGTCGTCGCCGAACGCCGCCGCCAGCGAGGTGCGCAGGCCGAGCCTGGCCAGCGCGGTGGCCATGTTGGCCACGCCCCCGGGGCTGGAACCCATGCCGCGCGCCCAGGACTCCGTGCCGCGGACCGGGGCCGAGTCGAGGCCGGTGAAGATGATGTCGAGGAAGACCGAGCCGGTCAGGTAGACGTCGAACCCCGGTTCGGCGGGGTCCCGCAGCGGACCGAGCGGGTCCACGGCTGCGCTGCGGATGGTGCGGCTGTCCCGACTGGTCACGGTGTACTCCCCGTTTGGTGCGAAGGCTCGTTTCTGCAAGCGGGCATGGAGTGGAAAGCAGGTGGAAAGCTGCCAGCCCTGCCCGTCCCCGGCACGGCCAAAACCCAGTGTGTCGCACATCACTCTCGTGCCGCTCTTCTCGGGGTCGCGAACCACTTGATAGACAAAGGCGCCGCGGTTCCGCGGAATCCTCCGCCGCACCTGAGCACCACCGGGAACTGCCGTGTCCGACAACGCCTCCGCGCCGCCCGCCTCCTGGCCCCTGGTGGCCCTCTTCACCGCCGGATACCTCGCCTCGTACCTGCTGCCCACCGTCGTCGGACGGCTCGACGCGCACCTTCCGCTGAGCCCCGCTCAGGCCGGGCTCGTCGGCACCGCCCTGCTGCTCGGCTCGGCGACGGCCGGATTCACGCTGGCCTCCCGCATCCCCCGCCACGGGCCCCGCCCGCTGGCCCGGCTCGGGCTGCTGCTGGCCGCCCTGGGCTACGGCACGGCGGCCTCGACCGCGATGCTCCCGCTGGTGGTCGCGGGCGTCGTCGTCGGCGGCTTCGGCTCCGGTACCGCCACCGCGGTGGCCGCCGCCGGGATCGCCGGACAGCGCGATCCCCACCGCACCTCGTCCCTCGGGCTGCTGTCCGTCTCGGCGACGGCGGGGGTCCTGTACCTGACCCTGCCGCGCCTGGGCGGCGGGCACGCGCTGCCGTTCGCGGCCATCGCCCTGGTCGCGGCCCTGGCCTGGCCGGCGACCGGCCGCCTCGGCGGCCCGACCCGTCCGGGCCCCTCCGTACGGGGCTCCGGGCGGCCGCCGCACCCGCGCGCCGGGGCGGTGCTCACGGGCTGCCTGCTGTTCTGGTCGCTGTCCCAGGAGGCCCTGTGGGGCGTCAGCGGCCGGATCGGCGCCGAGCAGGCCGGGCTGCCCGAGGCCACCCTGGGCGTCGTCTTCGCCGTGGCACTGGGCGCGGGCCTGCTCGGCGTCACGGCCGCCTCCGCTTTCGGGGCCCGGCTGGGCCGGGCCGTCCCGGTCGGCGCGGGCACCGCGGCCATCGCGGGCTGCATCGTGCTGACGTCCGCCGCGGACGGGCTCGCCGGATTCGCCACGGGGGAGATCCTCTGGAACGCGGTGTACCCGGTCGTCCTCTCGTACGTGATCGGCCTCGCGGCGGCCCTGGACCCGCGCGGCCGCTGGGCGGTGCTGGCCGGCGCCGCCTCCTCGCTGGGAACGGCCTGCGGGCCCGTGGCGGGCAGCCTGCTCGCCGAGGCGTTCGGCTTCCCGGGCATGGGGCTGGTGCTGGGCGTGCTGCTGCTGACCGTGGCCGGGCCGCTGACCGCCGTCGCGCTGCGCGCGGGCGCCCGCCCGGCCGCCGCGGCCGAGGAGCCGGTCCTTCGCGGCGGAGCCGCGGCGGCGTTCCCCGCGAGCGGCCCGG
>LJCW01000097.1 GCA_001298555.1 Actinobacteria bacterium OV450 | reverse complement strand
CCCTCTCCCGCCCGGGCCGGCCCGGTGCCGCCCCCGCCACGTCGCCGCCCCGGCGGCGCCGGCCGACGCGCCCGCCGGACCTGCGGGAACGGCGCCGGGAACGGACATAGGAGGACGCACCCGCGCACCCCGCCCCGGGGTCCGGAACAGGGTGCACCCCTGCCCTCGTCAGCCCCCTCCACCCCGCATAAGGTGCGCGTAAACACCGCACCGTCTCCCGGGGGGACCCGTCCTACATGGGCGCTTCACTGCGCGCGCTGCGCGCCCTCGTCCTGCTCGCAGGCTTCTACCTGCTCGGCTTCATCCTGCTGGCCGTGCTCGCCGCCGCCGACTGGGCCACCGTCACCTGGCTGCACGGCGGCATCGCCGGCAAGATCCTCCTCGTCTCGGTGGTCCTCGCCGTCCCGATCGTGCGCGGCATGTTCATGCTCCGCACACCCAAGGGCGACCCACTGCCCGGCGTCCCCGTCACGGAGCAGCAGGAACCCGTCCTGTGGCAGACGGTCCGCGACGTCGCCGCCCAGGTCGGCACCCGCGCCCCCGACGAGATCCTGCTGATCGACGAGGTCAACGCGGCCGTCAGCGAGGACGCCCGGCTGCTCGGCCTGCTGCCCGGCACCCGCCGGCTCTACCTCGGCCTGCCCCTGATGACCGGCCTGGACGAGATGCAGCTGCGCGCCGTCCTCGCCCACGAGATGGGCCACTACGCCAACCTCGACACCCGCCTCACCCCGCTGATCGCCCGCGGCCGCGCCCAGCTGATCCGCACCATCGGGCACTTCCACGAACGCGCCGACAGCAAGGTCGCCAAGGAGCGCGCCCGGCAGGAGAAGGCCGCCGAGAAGCGGCTCGCGAAGGGCAAGAAGGCCAAGGAGGTCGACACCTCCGGCCAGGGCGCCATGTACCGGGCCATGGCGAAGATCTACACGGCGTACGGGCACTTCTACATGCGCGCCACCCTCGCCGGCAGCCGCCGCCAGGAACTCGCCGCCGACCTCGCCTCGGTCCGCGTCGCCGGCCGGGACTCCGCCGCCTCCGCGCTGCGCGAACTCAACGCCCTCGGCCCCGCGCACGGCTTCTACATGGACTCCTACGCCACCCTCGGCGTCGGCGCCGGCCTGCTGCCGCTCCCCGGCCAGGTCTACGGCGGCCTGCGCCGGCTCCTCGACGCCCGCTCCCAGGAGCTGGAGGACCTGCGCCGGGAGCTGTCCACCGAGCCGGCGTCCCCCTACGACTCCCACCCCGCCCTCGCCGAACGCGTGGCCCGCATCGAGGCCCTGCCGGACGACGGCCGCGGCGGCCAGGCCGCCCGCCCCTCGCTGCAGCTGCTCGCCTCGCCCGAGGCCGCGCTGGCCGCGCTGGAGCAGGCGGTCCTGACCCCGCAGGCCCTCGCCCTGACCCGGCTGGACTGGGCGGACCTCGTCCACGAGAGCATGACCCGGTACGTCGCCCAGGGCGCGCAGGAGTTCCAAGAGGCCCTCGCCGCCGAAGGCGCGGGCCCCGGCCTCGGCCCACTGCTCGACGCGATCGACGCGGACCCGGCCGTGCTCTGGCGGATCGGCGACCGCCTCCCGAAGTCCGACGAGGCCGCCGCGGCCACCGGCCGCACCGCCCGCGAGTTCGCCCGCCCGGTGCTGCGCCGTGCCGTGAACCAGCTCGCCGGCATCGAGCTGACCGGGCAGGGCCGGGCCCGCTGGGAGCTGTCCTGGAGCGACTCGGCCGCGCTCCGCTACCCCCACGAGGCGTTCGCCGAGGAACTGGCCGGCGCCCTGGACGCGGCCGTCGCCGACCGCCCCGACACCGAACCTCTGCGAAAGCTGGTGCTCGCCCCGTGACCGACAAGCTGATCTTCGTCCTCGTAGCGCTGATCGTCGGCGGTGCGTACCAGTACTTCACCGGCCGGACCGGGAGGAAGAAGGCCCCCGCCGCGCCCGCCCCGGCCGGCGCACCGGACCGCGAGGAGGCCGCCAAGGCCGAGAAGAAGGCCCGCGAGGCGGCCGCGGTCGTCGCGCTCGGCTTCGTCGCGGAGGAGGACCTCGACACCGAGAACGCACAGCCCGTACCGGCCGGGCGGACCGCCGCCACGGCCGCCGTCGCCGCCGGTGACTGGGAGGCGGGCGCCGCGTACGTGGCGGAGGCCGGCAGCGACTGGGAGGAGCGCTGGCAGCGCGTGCGGGCCCTCTCCGAGGTCGCCGCGCAGGACGACGCCTGGCTGCTGGCGTGGCAGGCGGCCCGCCCGGCGGATCCCACCGCGGCGCTGGTCGAGGCGGACACCGCGGTGCAGGTGGCCTGGAACGTCCGCGGCAGCCAGGCCGGCAGCCGGACCACCCAGGAACAGTTCCGGCTCTTCCACGAGCTGCTGCTCAAGGCGCGCACGGCGGCGCAGGAGGCCCAGCGCCTCGCCGACCCGGCCGACCCGGTCCCGTACGTGGTGGAGCTGCCCATCGGCTGCGGCCTCGGCTACCCCCACGAGCAGTACGAGAAGCTGTGGTCGGAGGTGGTGGCGCGGGATCCGAAGCACCTGTCGGCGCACACCTCGGCCCAGCAGTACTGGTCGGCCAAGTGGCGCGGTTCGCACGAGCTGGCCATGGACTTCGCCCGCCGGGCGGCGGCCGGCGGCGCCCCAGGCGAGCTGCTGTCGCTGCTCCCGCTGATCGCGTTCGTGGAGCAGGAGAGCTGGGACGAGGACCTGCGCCCGGAGACGTTCTTCAGGGAGCCGGAGGTCGTCGCCGCCGTGGACGCCGCGCTCGCGGACCTGGCCGCGGCCGACCCGGCCGACCGGCGGGCGGTGCGCCTGCGGCACATCCTGGCCTGGCTGCTGTTCTGGCAGGACCGGGACGCCGAGGCGGTGGAGCAGTTCCGCCTGATCGACGGGCACATCGGCGCCCTGCCCTGGACCTACGCGGGCTCCCCGCGGGGCCGGTACCTGCACGCCCGGAACTGGGCCGTCCGGGTCACCGGGCTGGAGTCCTGAGCGCCCCGCGGGCAGGTCGCCAAAAATGACGCTCCGGTGACGTCACGGGCGGGGGCGGGCAGGGGGGAATCCCGGCCCGCCCCCGCCCGTTACAGGAGAACCACTAGGAGGGAATCCATGTTCTCGTACCGCCGCACCCCCGAGCTCCCCACCCGCGAGGAGGCCCTGGCCGGCCGCGCGGAGCCGCTCTTCGGCCTGCCCGAGAAGCACACCGTGCTCGGCAACCCGCTGGCCGGCCCCTACCCGGCGCACCTGGAGGTGGCCGACTTCGGCCTGGGCTGCTTCTGGGGCGCGGAGCGCAAGTTCTGGCAGACCCCGGGGGTGTGGACCACGCTGGCCGGCTACCAGGGCGGCTACACCGAGAACCCGACGTACGAAGAGGTGTGCTCGGGCCTGACCGGTCACACCGAGGTCGTCCGCGTGGTCTTCGACCCGGCGCAGGTCTCGTACGCCGAGCTCCTGAAGCTGTTCTGGGAGTCCCACAACCCCACCCAGGGGTTCCGCCAGGGCAACGACGTCGGCACCCAGTACCGCTCGGCGGTGTACACCCACTCCGAGGCCCAGCAGGCGCAGGCGGAGGCCTCCCGCTCGGCGTACCAGCAGGTCCTCACGTCCGCGGGCCACGGCGACATCACGACGGCGGTCCTCCCGGCCGCGGAACGCCCCTTCTGGCCGGCGGAGGCGTACCACCAGCAGTACCTGGACAAGAACCCGGACGGCTACTGCGGTATCGGCGGGACGGGCGTCTCCTGCCCGATCGGCGTGGCCAGGGCCGACGGCTGAGCCACCCCGGGCCCGGGCGCCGCCCCTCACCCCTGTGGGCGGTGGCGCCGGGGCCGTTCGCGGCGGGTCAGATCGTGGACGTGTCGACGACGAAGCGGTAGCGGACGTCGCTGGCGAGGACGCGTTCGTAGGCGTCGTTGATCTCGTCGGCGCGGATCAGCTCGATCTCCGAGCCCAGTCCGTGCTCGGCGCAGAAGTCCAGCATCTCCTGGGTCTCCGCGATCCCGCCGATCATCGAGCCGGCCAGCGTCCTGCGGCCGGTGATGACCGAGAAGAGGTTCACCTCGACGGGCTCCTCCGGGGCCCCGACGTTCACCAGTGCGCCGTCGACCTTCAGCAGGCCGAGGTACGCGTCCAGGCGAAGCGGGGCCGACACCGTCGAGATGACCAGGTCGAAGCTGCCGGCCAGCTTCTCGAACGTGGTCTCGTCGCTCGTGGCGTAGTAGTGCGAGGCACCGAGCCGCAGGCCGTCCTCCTGCTTGCGCAGAGACTGCGAGAGGACGGTGACCTCGGCGCCGAGGGCGGCCGCGATCTTCACCCCCATGTGGCCGAGCCCGCCGAGACCGACGATCGCGACCTTCTTGCCGGGGCCCGCCTGCCAGTGCCTGAGCGGCGAGTAGAGGGTGATCCCCGCGCACAGCAGCGGCGCGGCGACATCGAGGGGCAGGCCCTCGGGGATGCGGACGGTGTAGCCCTCGTCGACGACGAGGTGCGTGGAGTAGCCGCCGTACGTGGGCTCGCCCTGCTTGTCGCGGGCGTTGTACGTGCCGGTCATGCCCTGGATGCAGTACTGCTCCTGCCCGCGCAGGCAGTACTCGCACGTGCGGCAGGAGTCGACGAAGCAGCCGACGCCGACGTGGTCGCCGACGGAGAACTTCGTGACGCCCGGCCCGACTTCGGCGACGACACCGGCGATCTCGTGGCCCGGGACCATGGGGTAGATGCCCTCGCCCCAGCCGTCGCGGACCTGGTGGATGTCGGAGTGGCAGATTCCGGCGTACTTGATCTCGATGAGGACGTCGTGCTCGCCGACGGGGCGGCGCGGGACGGTGGTGCGCTCCAGCGGGGCCTTGGCGGCGGGAGCTGCGTAGGCGGCGACCTGGGTGACGGACATGGGTGAAGGCTCCTAGAACACTGCTGAAGATCCGCTGACGATCTGCGGTGCACTCCACGATGCCGTGCCGGGCGCGCGGCACCCAGACCCCTGCTCTGCCTAGGACCGGCGGTCCTACCCCTGACGGGGTCAGGCACAGCACCGCGCCGGGCCGCCCCGCCCGGCGATACTGGCGTCATGGACCAGCTCGATCAGCGTGCCGAACTCGGCGAGTTCCTGCGTTCCCGCCGTGCGCGGCTGCGCCCCGCGGACGTGGGCCTGCCGGACCACGGGCGCCACCGGCGCGTGCCCGGGCTGCGCCGCGAGGAGCTGGCGCAGCTGGCGGGTGTCTCGGTGGCGTACTACACGCGGCTCGAACAGGGGCACGGTCAGAACGTGTCGGCGGAGGTGCTCGACGCGATCGCGAGGGCGCTGCGTCTGGACGGTACGGAGACGGCCCACCTGACGCACCTGGCCAGCCCCCGGCTGCGCAGGAAGCGCCGGCAGCCCCACCGGCAGGAGCCGGTCCGCCCCGAGCTGCGGACGCTGCTGGACGCGATGGACGGGGTGCCGGCGTACCTGCTGGGCCGGCGGCAGGACATCATCGGGTGGAACCGGCTGGCCGCCGCGGTGTTCGGGGACTTCGGGGCGCTGCCGCCGCAGGAGCGGAACCTGGTGCGGATGGTGTTCCTGGACCCGGCGGCGGCCGAGCTCTACGACGAGTGGGACTGCCTGGCCTGCCGGGTCGTGAGCAGTCTGCGCATGTACGCGGGCGAGCACCCGGACGACGAGCAGCTGTCGGCGCTGGTCGGCGAACTGTCGGTGAAGAACGAGGAGTTCCGCCGGCTGTGGGCGGCGCACACGCTGGCGGACAACAAGACGCACGGGGTGAAGCGGCTGCGGCACCCGCTGGTCGGCGAACTGTCGCTGTCCTTCGAGACGCTGGTGCTGCCGGGCGACTCGGCGCAGGTCCTGGTCACCTACCACGCGGCGCCGGGTTCCCCGTCCGAGGACGCCCTGCGCATGCTGTCGTCCTGGTCGGCGCCCGCCGGGGAGGCGGGAGCCCGCAACGCGCCGCAGGGGCCGCGGGACCGGCTGGGCCCGCGCGACTCCGCCGCTACAGCGTGAGCTGGAAGTACCCCGTGGCGCGCTCGCGGCGGTAGCCGAGGGCCTCGTTCACCGCCAGCATCGGCGTGTTCTCGTCGGCCACGGTCGTGCCGACCGTGAGCAGGGACGGGTGGCGGGCGGCCGCCTCGGCGAGCATGCGGAGCTTCACCGCGCGGCCGAGCCCGCGGCCCCGGTGCGCGGGGACGACCACCGTGTCGTACTGGAGGGCGCGCGGGCCCTGCGGGTCCGGGAGGACCAGTTCCGTGTACGCCGCCACCTCGCCGCCGGGGGTGACCGCGGCGACCGTGGTCAGATCGCCCCCGCGGTCCAGGACCAGCTGCTGTGCCGCGTGCAGGCGCTGCGCGGTCCAGGACTCGGTGCGCTCGTCGAGTTCGCCGGTCGGTGCGTCCTCCATCGCGGCGTGGGCGCGGGCCGCCGCCGGCGCCCAGGCGTCGGGTACGAGGCCGGGCCAGCACAGCAGGTCGTAGCCCGCCGGGACTTCGGGCCGGGGCGGGGCGGCCGCCGCTGCGTCCCGGGCGGTTCGGACGTCCTGGACGTACCAGGCCATCGGCAGGACGTTCTCGAAGCCCAGGGAGCGGGCGAAGGCCTCGCCCGGGCCGCCGAGGTCCACGAGGGCGGAGACCGAGGTGCGGCCCTCGGAGAGCAGCTCCTCGCGGACCCCCTGCCACAGGGCCGTGCCGAGACCGCGCCGGCGCGCGTCCGGGCGTACCGCCAGCACGTCGAGGTAGGCGGTGTGGCGGTTGGCCTCGTCGGTGAACAGCAGGAGGCCCGCGACGCCTTCGTCCGCCGCCCACAGTGCGGCGCGGCCGCGGGCCGGTGCCACGCGCAGCCGTCCGAGGACCTCCGTCCGGGACGGGGGCGGCAGCTGCGGCAGGTCGACCGCGTGGGCGGCGGTCAGGACCGCGAGCCAGGCTTCCGCCTCGACGGCCGAAGGGGGCGTGGTCAGTGCGCGAATCGTCATGATCACGGACCCTAGCCGGGGTCCGCGCCCCGCACACGGGGGTTTCACGACGGATGGCGGGGAGCCCTCCAGGGGCTCCCCGCCATCCGTCGTGCCGTCGCCGGGCCTGGTCAGGAGGCCGTGCCGGCCTTCCAGTCCGCCCAGCTCATGTTCCAGCCGTTGAGGCCGTTGTCCGGCTTGATGGTCTTGTCGGGCGAGTTGACCACCGTGACGACGTCGCCGATGAGCGAGTTGTCGTAGAACCAGGCCGCGGGCTGGTTGGGGTCGTTGGCACCCTGGGCGTCGTTCAGGCCGACGCAGCCGTGGCTGGTGTTCTCACTGCCGAAGATCGAGTCCGATCCCCAGTAGTTGCCGTGGATGAAGGTGCCCGACTGGGACAGCCGCATGGCGTGCGGCACGTCCTTGATGTCGTACTCGCCCTTGCCCTCGCTGTTCTTGAAGCCCACGGTGGAGCCGTCCATCCGGGTCTCCTTGAACTTCTCGGAGATCACCATCTGGCCGTTGTACGTCGGGTTCGCCGGGGAGCCCGCGGAGATCGGGATGGTCTTGAGGACCGCGCCGTCACGGGTGACGGTCATCTTCTTCGTCTTCGCGTCGACCGTGGAGACCTGGCTGCGGCCGATCTTGAAGGTGGCCGTCCGGTTCTGCACGCCCTGGACGCCGGGGGCGCCCTGCACGCCTTCGAGGGCGAGCTTCAGCGTGACGGTGGAGCCCGCCTGCCAGTACTGCTCGGGGCGGAAGTCCAGGCGCTGCGGGCTGAACCAGTGCCCGACGACCTCCTGGCCGCTGCTGGAGGTGACGCTGATCGCCGCCTGGACCGCCTTCATGTCCTTGATCGGCTTGTTGAAGGTGATCGAGACCGGCATGCCCACGCCGACGGTCTGGCCGTCGTCCGG
The DNA here is from genome assembly GCA_001298555.1 of Actinobacteria bacterium OV450. GTDB lineage: Bacteria > Actinomycetota > Actinomycetes > Streptomycetales > Streptomycetaceae > Streptomyces. The sequence goes on along the minus strand of LJCW01000097.1, from coordinate 4,012 downwards.
TATGAACGAACCGACGAAGCTGTTCTCCGGGGAGACGGTGGTGAACGAGGTGTTCTCGTGCGCCTCCTTGCCGTTCGCGTCCTTGGCGGTCGCCGACAGCGCGTACTTCGTGGAGCGCTTCAGCGCGGCGTCCGGCTTCCAGCTCTTGCCGTCGGCGGCTATCTTGCCGGCCACGGCCGCGCCCTCGGAGGTCTTCAGCTCGACCGCGGTGAGCGTGCCGTCGCTGACGGCGACGTTTGTCGCGTCGTTCAGGCCGACGTTGGTCGCCCCGTCCTTCGGCGTGATCGTTATCTTGGCCTTGGAGGTGTCCTTGGCCGCGGCCGCGTCCACGTCCGACTGCGACTTGCTGCCTGAGTCCCCGCCGCCCTTGGGCTTGTCGTCGCCACCGCCGCACGCCGAGAGAACCAGCACACCGCCGAGCACGGCGGATATGGCCACCAGGGACCTTCTCCGACGCTTCCTGTCCGTCCTCACACGCCACTCCATCGTTGCCGAACCCCCGGGCTCCCCTCCGGCCCGCAGCCGGGTGGTGCCCCGATCGGGGCAGGGGGACATGCCCCCTGCCTCCCACCAGTCAACGCGTTGCGGGCCCGGATCGGTTCCACATTCCGTTTGAATGTGTGCAACCCCACGGTCAGGCGTTGTCGGTCGTCTCTTCCTCGTAGTCCCCATCTTCCTCGCCCAGGTCCCACTCCATGGACTCGGGGTCGTATTCGACGGGCTCGCTGCTCCAGGAGGCCTGCGCAAGCTCGACGCCGGGAATGTCCACGACCAGGTCGGTGGGGTCGACGAGGTAGGCGAGCGCTTCCGATTCGTCCTCCCGCACGGCCGACTCGGCGTGGCCGCGCTCCTCGTCCGGCATGAACTCGTCGGCCTCGATGTGCGCGAGCGCGGCCCCGGTGAGCGCCTCGGGGTCAGGCACCTCCAGCACCAAATCCACCCGAAGCCGTACGTACCGTGATGTGTCAGAAGGGTTCATACGACGGAGACTAAGCCCGGGGAAGCCCCGACTTTCCCGCGACCCGCCCTTGTCCGTAGCATCACCGCACACGGCCAATTCGCTGCGTCCGCAAGGGGGATCGCACCGTGTCCGCACGTCGACCGCTGCTCACCGCTCTCGGAGCGACCACCCTCCTCGCCGCCCTCTGGTTCGTCCCCTCGGCCAACGCCACCGCACCGGGGTCCTCGGGGTCCGGTTCCACTGCGTCCGGTTCCGCTTCGGCCGACGCGCCGGAGTCCGCGAACGCGGCAGGGCCCGGATCGGTCACCGGCCTGGAGGAGGACCCCGCCGACGGCACGGCCGCCGGGCCGCAGAGCGCCGGCCAGGTCACCCTCGGGCTCGCCGACACCGGCGGCATCGACACCACCCCGTACCTGCTGGGCGGCACGCTCTGCCTCGGCCTCGGGGCCGGTTTCGTCACGTACTCCGTACACCGCTCACGCGCCTAGCAGAGCGCGCAGGGCGCCCGTACGCGCCCCGCGCACGCCGAAGGGCCGCCCCCGGGAGACTTCCCGGGGGCGGCCCTTCACGGCGTCACCAGACCTTCAGGCCCGTCAGGCCCTTCAGGCCCGTCAAACCCGTCAGGCGAGCGGACCCGTCACCGACTCCACCGCGGTGACGAGGCCACCGGCGCGGACGAACGCGTCGGCCGCGGCCAGGTCGGGGGCGAGGAAACGATCCGGCCCGGGACCCTCCACACCGGCCGCCCGCGTCGCGGCGATGGCCGCCAGGCTGGCCGGGGCCGCGGTGAGCCCGTGGCGCAGCTCGATGGCCCGGGTGGCCGCGTACAGCTCGATCGCGATGATCCGGGTCAGGTTGTCGATGGCGGTACGGAGCTTGCGCGCGGCCGACCAGCCCATCGAGACGTGGTCCTCCTGCATGGCGGAGGACGGGATCGAGTCGGCGGAGGCGGGGACGGCCAGCCGCTTCATCTCGCTGACCAGGGCGGCCTGCGTGTACTGGGCGATCATCAGACCGGAGTCGACACCGGCGTCGTCCGCCAGGAACGGCGGCAGGCCGTGCGAGCGGTTCTTGTCGAGCAGCCGGTCGGTGCGGCGCTCGGCGATGGAGCCGAGGTCCGCGGCCGCGATGGCCAGGAAGTCCAGGACGTACGCGACCGGCGCGCCGTGGAAGTTGCCGTTCGACTCCACGCGGCCGTCGGGCAGCACCACCGGGTTGTCGACGGCGGAGGCCAGCTCGCGCGAGGCCACCAGCGCGGCGTGCGCCATGGTGTCGCGGCCGGCGCCGGCGACCTGGGGGGCGCAGCGCACGGAGTACGCGTCCTGCACGCGCGGGGCGGACTCCTCCTGGAAGTGCCGGACCAGCCCGGAGCCCTTGAGGACGGCGGCCATGTTCGCGGCGGAGGCGCCCTGGCCCGGATGCGGGCGGATGGCGTGCAGCTCGGGCGCGAGAACCTTCTCGGTGCCGAGCAGCGCCTCCAGGGTCAGCGCGGCGGTGATGTCGGCGGACTTGTACAGCTTGTCGAGGTCGGCGAGGGCCATGACCAGCATGCCGAGCATGCCGTCGGTGCCGTTGAGGAGGGCCAGGCCCTCCTTCTCCTTCAGCTCGACCGGCTTGATCCCGGCCTCGGCGAGGAGCTCCCCGGCGGGGCGCACGACACCGTCAGGACCCTCGGCGTCGCCTTCGCCCATCAGGGTGAGCGCGCAGTGCGAGAGCGGTGCGAGGTCACCCGAGCAGCCGAGCGAGCCGTACTCGTGGACGACGGGTGTGATGCCCGCGTTGAGCACGTCGGCCATCGTCTGCGCGACGGACGGCCGGACGCCGGTGTGCCCTGAGGCCACGGTCTTCAGGCGCAGGAACATCAGGGCGCGCACGACCTCCCGCTCGACGCGCGGACCCATGCCGGCGGCGTGCGAGCGGACGATGTTGCGCTGGAGCTGGGCGCGCAGCTCGGGGCTGATGTGACGGGAGGCGAGGGCGCCGAAGCCGGTGGACACCCCGTAGACGGGTTCGGGCTTGGCGGCGAGGGCGTCGACGATCTCGCGGGCACGGGCGAGGGCGTCGAGCGCCTCGCCGGACAGCTCGATCCGCGCGTTGCCGCGGGCGACGGCGATGACGTCCTCGGCGGTGGTCCCGGACGTCCCCACCACGACAGTGTGCATATCCATATTCAGCAGCCTACGGACTGAATCGCTTCATGTCACTAGCAAGTTTCACAAGGGCCCCTTACGCCGTCTCCTACGCCGCTCCGCACATCACAGCCTTCCTTCACGTCGCCCGGCCCCGGAAACGGCGGCGCTCACCGGCCGCCTCCTGCTGGGCGGCATCGGCCATCCGGACCACGCCGGTGTCCCGGCCCGCGACGACCGGCTTCGCCGAGCGCGCCGCCTTGGCCTTGTACTGGGCGGCGTCGGCCAGCCGGAACAGCCGCCGGGAGGACTTCACCGGCCCGATCGGATCCCCCGTGGACGCCACCCCGCAGGCCACCCCCTCGCCCAGCTCCAGCTCGGCGGCGCGCAGGCACAGCTCCTCCGTCACCCGCACCACCTCGTCGGCCGCGGGCCCCACGCTCACCAGGCAGAACTCGTCACCGCCGAGCCGGGCGGCGAGCGCGCCGGGCAGCATGGCCCCGCACAGGCTGAGCACCGACCCGAACCGCTCCAGCAGCCGGTCCCCCATGGCGTGCCCGAGGGTGTCGTTGACCTTCTTGAGGCCGTTCAGGTCACACACCACCAGGCTGACCACGGCTGCGCTGCGCCGGTGCTCCTCAAGGGCCTCGTCGAGCCGCATGTCGACGGCCCGCCGGTTGGCCAGCCCGGTCAGCGGATCGGTGAACGCGAGCCGCCGCGCCTCTTCGAGCCGCTCGTTCTGCGCGAGGCCGGCCGCGACGACGGCCGCCAGGACGGTGGCGAACTCGGCGTCGTCCTCGTCGAAGCCGGACAGGCCCTCGTCGCGGGCGACGTACAGCTCGCCCCAGGCGCGGCCGCTGAGCACGATGGGCGCGACGACGCAGCTCCCGCGGCCGCGGCGGCCCAGCGCCGCGCCGCGCCG
>LJCW01000096.1 GCA_001298555.1 Actinobacteria bacterium OV450 | reverse complement strand
ACCGGCCCGAGCTGATCGACGGCTGCCTCACCGAGACCGGGCTGACCATGCGTTCCACCATGATCAGCCAGCCCGACACTACGAGTTCAACCTGAGTACAGCTGCCGTGACTGAGGTTGGAAAAGGCTCAATATGGACGAGGTCGCTTTTTGGACTCCGGCATGTTGACAAACAGTGCGAACATGATCGCCACTGGCTCTCTCCAGAGGGCGCACATCCCTTGAGAAGACCGGTCTCGTCATCCTGTGAGGCAGAAGTGACGGATTACCGCCGCCCTGACGAGTGTGACCTCGATGCGGAATTTTCCGATAAATAGATCTTGCTCACCCTCTTGACCCTGGCCGTTTGCGGCAGCATCCTCAAATGTGCAACCGCTTTGGGCAGGATTGCCGGAGATTCCAGTGTTGCCATTCAACCAGGCTGGCGAAAAATCGCAAACATGAGCTTCTTCAACTTGAGCTCCAGACGAGTAGCTCTGATGGATCCGACCGGGGCATATCGGAGAGACCTGTCACTCGATTGTTGGCAAACTCGAAGGAGCCCCATCGTTCAGCCGCTTCCATCTCGCGATTTATTTAAAATGCCTTGCGGGGGCAATCGCTGCATAGCGTGGTGCTATTCGCGCGCAATCGACAACTCGACGGCAGGGAGTCACAGGAAATGATGATAAGGGTCGCGCTGCCGCATCAATTTGTGCCCTAACTCTCGGAGTTAGTGGAATAATATTTGCCTCGCCTGCGGATGCTGCAGTTCCTCAAGGGGTTCCAGAATTGTACGATTTTCACCTTCCCCCTAGGTTCCTTTGCCTGGATCTCGCCACTTGCATTCAGCGTGCGCAATTCTGCAACAGCGTAGACGACTGCCCTGACGGAGAGGATGAGGTATTTTGTTTGGTGTGAATTGATTTGACTCCCGCCTCTGATTGAACCTCTTTCATCCCGTCTCTGAAGGGTGAATGGGCAGGTCAGTGAGCCTTTCCCAGTAATGGATCATCGCGGTGCGTGATCGTTCAGACGGTGCGGGCGTACTCGAGTTGGAGCAGGACGAGGGCTGCGGCGGCGATCTCTGTGATGCGGCTGGGGTCGAGGCTGACCCTGCGTAGGGCCTTGAAGGTGGTCTTGAGCAGGGAGTTGGCACGCTCGCAGACGCCGTGGATGCCGCGGATGACCTTGTTGTACGTCTGCTGGGCCTCGGTCAGTTCACCTCCGGCGGGCTTCTTGTGCGGGTGACGGAAGCCGCCGCCGGCGTTCTCGTAGCCGAGGTCGACCAGGGTCGGCATGTCCAGCTCGGCCGCAATGCGGCCCAGGGCATCGGTCAGCCCGTGCTGGCGGGCGCAGGTGGTGTCGTACTTCCTGCCGGGGCGGACCGGCGAGACCCAGATCGGCCAGCCGTCCGGGGTGGAGATGACCTGCACGTTCCCGCCGTGGTGCCGGTGCTTGCCGCACCACCACAGGTCGGCGCCGTTGGGACCGGGGGCAGCGACGCGGTCGGTGCGGATGACGGTTCCGTCGAGGTTGAGATGCGTCAGCCCGGCCGCCTTCGCCCGCTCCAGAGCGGTCGCGAGGTCCGGCGCCCCGGCCGCCGGAACGCTCAGCCCCTCGTGAAGGTAGCGGTACGCGGTGGAAGCCGACACCCCGTGGTCGCCCGCGAGCTGCGAGAGACGGGTGCCGTCGATGAACCAGCGCAGGACGAGCACTGCCTGCCCGAAGCAGCCCAGCGCACGCCTGCCCTTGCGGGTTCCGGCCGCGATGCGGTGGTCGCGCAGCAGCCGGGCCAGGTGCTCGGCGGTGGACCGCTTCACATCGAGCACCGCGGTGTATGTGACACTGCTCAGCACGTGAGGCCCCTCGGTCAGAACAATCCGTCGCAAGATCGTTCCTACCAGGGGCCTTACGCCTGCCCGGACACGGGTACCACGCGAGCTTGTGGACGCCGTTTGGAACTGGCCACTGACCATCAGCAGGCGGACTTGCAGCAAGCCAGGGCCATCTATCACGTCTCAGCCCCAGGCCGCGCAGTTGGCCGGGGGCTGCTGGGACGATCGAGGGTTAGGTCAGAATCCAGCGTGCTGAAGCAACCTCCGGACAATGCTGGTGATGATCAGCATCCTGAAGCGCGCCTCGTCCGCGCTGGAACGGCCGGGGTGGGGCCCCTCGGGGTGCGAGATGTCCCAGGCCCCTTGCAGGAGACGGCCCCAGTTCTTGGGGACGGCCTTCTTCTGGTCGACCATGAAGTTGATGGCATTGCCGCCCGATGCGCCTGTGTAGCCGTACTTCTGCGCGACTCGAAAGGTCACATCCTCGAGCATCGGGCGGAGGGCACCGTTGCTGGCCTCGTAGTTGTGGTGGTTGAGGTTGTCGACAGCCTGCTTGTAGTGATTGAGAGCGACCTCAAAGCCAGCGGCATTGAGCTGCGCTTCCAAGGCGCTGATCTCCCCGGCCATCTCCGTGCCTGGCGCTTCGGTCGGGCGGATGTGATAGATGACAGGCCCCTTGTCGACCTCGATCCAGCTGTCGGGGCCGGTCTCCCTCCGGATGGTCGGGTCATCCCACGTAAGGTCGTAGCCGTCAGCGAGGAGGGCCTCCTTGAGCTGGAACAGCCAACTCTCCGGGCCTAGCTCTCTGGGATGCCGGAAGCCGTTCGTCTGCTCCTTGGCAAACTCGAGCAGGCCGCGGTGGGCACCCTTGTCGCCCTTCTGCGCTGCTCGCCGCGCGCCCGTCAGGACCGTCTGGACAAGCCTCTCTTTGGAGGATGTCTCGGTGATGAACCGGTCCAGGTTCGCGGCAAGCAAGCTGGTGTGGATCTCCTTCGCCGTCCGCGCGATAGCGATCTTGACGAGGACGGCCAGGGTGGGACTAGAGAGGGTCTGCATCACAGCAAGACATCTTCGGTGACCGACCACCGTTCCGTCCTGTGATTTCCGAGATCAGCGCTCGGGCTTCGTGGTTGATCGTGGCTCAGTCCCACTCAGCGCGTCTGAGCCTTGCCGATCAGGGTCTGAGCGATCAGTCGTATCGGTTCCCACGACTCGTCGAGCGGATCGCCGGCCTCGGCCGCAGTCAGGAGAGCGTCGATCCTGGATTGGACATATTGCTTGTTAGTGAGTTCGCCTTGGTAATCCTGGACCGACTCTTTATATGCCTTCCATTGAACTGGAACCGGGACACCCTTCGGACCTTGCAGACTGTTCAGGCCGAAGTAGAACTCAAGGGAGCATGCCCGGCCGTTGATGTTGTCGTCGACCTCCCCTGAGGGTCCGATAGTGGGATAGGACCGCGTATATTCGAGATCGGGAAGCAGGCAGGCGCTATAATGCTTCGGGAGCGCGATACCCGCGATCTGTTTGATCGCCTCCCGGCCAGCGGTGTCGTTATCGAGGAGTCCGATCACCCGGTTCATCACTCCGGCTGCGGCGAAGCTCTTGAGGTTTGCAACGACTTTGTCGGTTCCCCCCGGCGCCCTCGTGGTGTCAAAGTCCAAAAATTTGAAGTACCCAGCGATATCCGGCCTTACCAGTTTCAGCGCCCGGGGAAGAACACGGGAATCAAATTTCCCCTCCGTAAGCACGATAATGGGACCGGTGCTCGCTGTCTCCTCCCTCAGATCCTGAAGAGCCTGCGCCGAAATTTCATCGGTGCTCTTGAACGCGCCGCCTGACAGCAGGTCGCTGAGATCGAGGCGGAGGATCGCTTGCGAGTTCTGACCATCCAGAAGCCCTGCGATGAGCAAGCGCCGGTCAAGGTCGCCCTCGAAGAAGAGCTCAAGCTTGTCCAGGCAGAGCTCCTCCAACTCGGTTAGCTTCGTCTCCATGTATGCAGGGCCGCGCTTCAGGTATGCCCGGAGGCCGATCTCCGCAATGTCATCGTCGGTGACCTTTCGCGCAGGGTCCGAACCTGGTGCAACATGCTCATGAATATTGTCGGGCCCGTCCCATGCTGTTAGGCCTCTGAAGCACTCTGTCATCTCGCGTCGGCATCGCTCTGCGGTAAAGCCCATCAGATCGAGTCGTGCGGTAGCCGTTGCAACAGTTGTCTTGTAACCGAAACGCTCACCTGCATCCACGAGGCCGAATTGATAGTCATCTGGGTCGACGTCGAGGTAGTCGCGGAAGGTCTCAGGGTCATCGCCGTGGAAAGGTCCGGGCAGACCAGCGTTCTCCCTGTCGACCATCGCTGCCCAGCCTCGGTGCATGTATTTGTCTTCCTCTTGAAAGACGGTCATGAGCCTGGCGGGCGCATCCCACTTCCCTTCGAATATCTGAAGGCCCTCCAGGAACAGGTGCCATCTGCTACCCACACACTTCTCCGATCCCCGTAATGCCGCTTCCGCCGCTCGTGGGCACCCTGGCTCCACGCTCTGACCCTGGCGGCGGCTGCGACCAAGCGCAAGATCTTTCTCGTCCCGGGTTCAGCGACGTGGTGGTCGGCTGTTGATGCTCGTGACGTTCGATGCCGACCTCACGGCTTCCTGAAGGCTCTCGTTGCGAAGGGCAAGGTGCTGGATATGGGCCGCAGCGAGGGCAAGCTGGGTGTTCAGCTCGCGATTGCGTCGGCGGAGCTTCGCGTTCCGGGCGACGAGTCTGTCGTACTCGGTCTGGCCGTTGCGCATGGCGCTAGGGGCTGCCCGACGGTCGGCGATCTCGCGGGCGATCTCGGGGTAGCGCCGCCGGAACGTGGTGTTGGAGAGGCCGAGTTTGCGGGCCAGCATGAGGACGCTGGGGGCTGTGTTGGTCTCTCGGCAGGTGTCCAGCACCTCCTGGAGGTGCTTGCGGACGTGGGCTTCGGGCAGGTCAGGGACTCCGCGAGTCATGCCAGCACGACCTCCTGATCGTTGCGCGTCAGGAACTCCACGACCTCTGCCCGACGGTTCTGCAGACGCTGGCGGAGCCGGGGTGCCAGCAACGGACGTGAGGCGAGCCGTTTGTCGATCCGCGCGATCTCGCCGTGCCAGGCGGCAATGTTCTCCGGGGTGAGCGCGACGTTGCGGCAGGCCAGGGGCAGGCAGCCGCCGTTCGAAGGAAGCCCCTCGCTGTTGCCGCGCTTGGCCTTCTCGCAGAGGGCCTTGGCGGGATCGTTGATGCAGGTGATGTACTCGCCCGGGTAGATCGCAGGATCGTGCCGTTTCATGATCCGTTGAAGCCGGTGCCTGTCCAGGGCGATCTGCCCTTGGAACTGCGCACGATCACCAAAATCCTTCAGTCGCCGCGCGGCTTCCTCGGCGGAGGGGCCTGCCAGGTCGAGGTGCTGATGCGCCTCGATCATCTCCATGTAGACCTCACCGCGGACGATGGCCTGCTCACTCTCAACTTCGGCCCGGAAGCCGGAGTCGCTGGTGCCTGCATACCCTTCGAACATTTGGATCGATTGGTGCCGATATTGCAGGGCGCCCGCGATGACTCCGCCAGGGCGCCGGGCGATGAACCAGGCCAGGGTGCGGCGGAAGTGGCTGCTCTTGAGCTTGAGCGGCTGGCCGGGCCCGGCGGCAACGGTGTCCGTGCGGCTGTGATCTGCGCAAAGGCGGTTCAAGAAGGCGGCGAATTCGTTCAGCTGGTTGTTGGTCGCCGTGACGCAGAGGGCGTGATTGCTGCCCTTCTGGCCGCCGCTGCCATGGGGCAGGCGGCCGAATAGGTAGGTCTGGGCTGGTGGATGCAGCTGCTCAAGGACGTTGATGGCGCGAGCGACGGCCTCGCTGACGACCCAGGTCGCGGGGACGCCGGCGATGTCTTCTTCGCCCTTGAACGCTCGGCTGTGGAGTTTCCAGCGGTAGGCGGTGCCGTCCTCGTCACGTTTGACCTCGAGGCTGCCGCGCTTGATGTGCTTGACCTCGGAATCTCTCATTCCGCTGAAGAAGGCGATCACCAGGTAGCAGGCGATCTGGAGATGACGGGCGAGGCGGGCGAGGCTGTTGTTCGAGGTGTGGTCGGTGGTGATCGATTCGATCCAGGGTTCTCCGTCCAGTCGCCCTCGGACATCGTCGACGAACGCACTGGCCGTGACTCCGACGATCGCGGCGGCAGCTTCGAGCGCTTGGCGATGCACGGCGATCGAGTCACGGTGGCAGCCGAGGAGCCGGGAGATGTGGCTATTGCTGGCGCGCCCTTGATAGCCGGGCAGCGGGCGGCCGGCAGCAATGCACTCGTCGAGAAAGGCCTGGAGTCGTGCTCCGACGTGGCCCTGGGTGGGGGTCCGGCCAGGGTGGTTGAAGCGGGTCTCGTGCCAAGCTTGGTCGGCCTTGAGGATGTCGGGGGCGAAGTCGTCGATGAACCGCAGGGACCAGACCACCAGGGGCCCGATGACTTCTTCGGGGAGCCGGGCAGTGTGATTCTCCCCGCTCCGGGTCTGCTTGGGCTCGCTCCAGCCGTCCAGGTGGAGCGGGTCGAACCGCAGTGCGTCTCCGCCCAGGTATCGACGCCAGCGCCAGAGCAGCCGTGGCAGCGAGCGGGACCGCTCGCGCTGTCCGGGGTTGTTCGGGAAGCGAGCCAGGATGTGCTTGCGGTAGTCGTTGAGGTCGCCAGGCGAGAGGTCGGACAGTTCGTTCCGCTCCGGCGGCCACCGGTTGTCGAGCCACTTCAGAAATCGCTTGAGTTCGGTGAAGGCGGAGCGAATAGTCCCGATGCTCGGCATGTCTTCGCCGTCAGGCGCATTCCGGGACAGCAACGCGTAGAGGAGCCGCTTGGCGGCCGGACGGAAACGCTGCGGGAGGGTCGGAAAGTTCAGGATGAGGGCGGACTGGTGGACCTTGAGGATCGCGAGGGTCAGCCGCCAGACGTCCTCGCTGTAGCGGGAGGTTTCCTCCAATCGGGCCCCGGGCCTCAGCTGGCGGCCGTGCAGGACGTACGGATCCTTCAGCGTGACTGCGGCGGGGTGGGCGGCGAAGGCTGCGATGCTCATGGCTGTTCCCAGGGTGCTTCGACGAGGTCGAGAAGGGCGTCGGGCAGGGGCTGCTGGCGTACTTTGCCGACTTCGGCCGGGGTGAACTTGGTGAGGATGTCGCGCCGGATGGCGACCCATGCTGGTCCGTAGCGTTTCCACCAGGCTTCCTCGCTCATGCGCTCGCGCATCGCGCCCAGGGCTGCCATCAGGGCCAGGAGCTTCGGAAGATGAGTCCGGGTGACCAGGCAGTTTCCGCAGTGGAAGCAGGCCAGAAATGAGTCGCCGCAGGGAGCTCCGCTCTCTGGGTGGCGTTCTTGGTCCTCGCAGGCCGTCCAGGCAGTGTCCAAGTGCCCGTCGGCGAGTTCGCGGGCGATCTGCGGAGCCAGCCCAGCCTCTTCGAGCTCCTGAGGTGACTCGCCGTCTGGAATCACGGTGGGTTCGCCGCGGCGGCCGACGGCAACGGCATGTGCGTCCCAGGCTGCTTGCTCGGCATCCGCGAGGGCGTCGGTGATCACCTCCTCGGCCCACTCGCGTGTGGCCTCATCCGGCTTGAGGTAGTTCGCGAACAAGACCTGGGCCGTGTTGCTCTTCGCGGAGGAGGGCAGGTGGCCACCCAGCTGCTTGGTGCGGCGGGCATCGACGCTGGTCTTGATCTTGTTCAAGGTCACCTGGAGCGGCACGGGGCCGGCGGGGATGGCCCCCTTTAGAGGCTCGGCTCCCTTCACCTTCGGGGCAGGCATCGGATCGGCAAGCAAGGGCTTCGTGCGGTTGGCAGCCCAGTCAGAGAACTTCACCGAGCTACTGCGACCAAGATTCGTCACGAAGGGGGCGAAGTGCTCGCCCTTGCCTTTGACGTCGCGGGGGCCGTTGCGCCAGAAGCACATGGCTGCGGATGAACCGCAGAATCCGCGGCTGCGGGCGGTCAGCTCCAGTAGCAGGAGGTAAAGGCCGCCGGGAGTGTGCAGCCAGCGGTCCTTCGGGCCGATCTCCCAGGTCACCGTCTCGAACCAGCGCTTGGTTCCCCGTCGCCGCTTGGTCACGACCAGCTCAACCGCGCGGTCTTCCAGGATCCGGTGGCGTGCGGGAAGTTCCTTGATCGTTTCGCTGTTCCGCTCGGTTGTCAGGGCGAGCAGGACCATCAGCGGAGCCAGGTCCTTCCAGGTCAAGAACAAGTGCGAGGCGAGTTCGGCGCGGCGTTGACGGCGGTCGAGGCTCCCCAGCAGTGGTGGAACCTCGCCGGTGCGCCATGCTGGCCAATGTTGTTGCCCGCTCCCGCTGGGGCGGATCCAACTGTTCGGGGGCATCGCGCAGGCGACGTACGACTTCTTCGCCAGCGCGGATGCGTCGGGCGATGCGGGCAGTGTCCGCTCGGGCGGCGGCGGTTAGCCTGTCGAGTTCGCCGTGTGAGTAGCCGCCGACCGCTTGTGTAGCGGGCTTGGGAAGGCGCCGGTTGAAGGCGTCCCAGGCGTCGGCGGGCAGCTGGCTTCTCGGCTGGTCGGGGGTGAACTGGACCCGCATCTCGAGCATGTCTTTGTATCTGGTGGACTCCGCTGCGTGAGGCCGGGCGTAGAAGGCGTCGACGTGATTCCGGGTGAGTTCACCGGGACTGGCCGGCGCCGGATCCTCCTTGGCCAGGAAGGCGGCCCAGGTCTTCAGCGCCCTCCAGCTGTTCTTGGCCGCTTCCAGCGTGCGGGCCTCGCCGCTAGGTCCAATCCGCAGGGCTAATGCTCCGGCCAGCAGTGGGTGCCAGCCTGGCATCGGCAGTTTGCCGATGTCGTAGCTCGCGCGGCGGTCGTCGTCGCCGTGGAAGTCGACCGTCAGCCCGCCTGATGGCCCCTCGCGGACCGGTGCCGGCGGCTCATAGGCGCCTGTCGGTAACGCGGACGGACGGCCAGGCCCAGTGCTGCCGCGGCCCCGGCCCGTCACGCCGTCACCTGCCCCTCCTCGAGAAGGTCGCTCGGTGGTTTCTCGTCCCCGAGCGCGGCGACCGGAGTGCTTCTGGGGTCCTCCCAGGTGTCGGGGACCAAGGCCATTCGGGTCTCCATCTCCAGTTCCTGCAGTGCGTGCAGGTAAATCAACGTCGAGAGCTGGGAGGTGTGCCCTAGCCTGCGTCGGACCCAGTCCATGGGGTCGCCGAAGATGCGCTGGTAGTGCAATCGCTGGGCTTGATTCATGTCCCCGAGTGCGGCGATGTGGCCGCGCTGCAGTTGTTCAAGGGTGATGACCGCGAACGTGTGCCTCAACAGGTGGGCGTGGGCATGGAGGTCCAGCCCTTGTTCGTGGCACCGGCGGTTGGCGTCAGTGAACATGTCCTTCCAGGTCGATAGGGACAGCGGCATGCCTCCCTCGCCGAGCCAGAACCACGCCGGCTCCAGCCCGTCCTCGGTGTCGATCAGCAGCCGGCGCCGCTCTCGCGGGTCCAGGAGCCGAACGTCGACCATTTCGCCGCGGTTGATGCCGCTGGTGTACTGGGCCAGGTGTGGCCGTTCCGCGTCGGAGATCACGATCGGTCGGCGGATCTGGCGGTAGCGACCGGCGTCGCGGGCCTCCTCGACGACCCACTGGCGATCCTCGGTCGCGTAGGCAGTCAGGTCACGGCGGACGGAGGCCGGCTCGTAGACCCAGCGGGCAGAGTTGCGCTTGGCGACCGCCGCTGGCAGCCAGAACTTGCTGTAGCCCGCCGGGCCCGGTCCGGTAGGGACCTCCAGGGTGATGCGGCTTGCCTGTTCTTCCAGCCTCAGGCCAGTGCGGACCAGGGAGTCCGCAAAGGTCCCGTTGCGCGAGGCCCACCTGCCCCGGAAGCTGTCACGAGGCAGGCCCTCACAGTCGTAGCCGAGCACACCAACGTCTCGCCAGCGGCGGTAGGACGAAGCGGGTAGCCACTCGACGGTCTCGCCGCCCTCGTCATGGGCGTAGGTCGCTGGCACCGTCTCCTGCGCGTGCTCCCGCTTCGAACGCCGCCTGCCCCTCTTCTGGCTGCTCTGGACGTCCCGCCGGGGCCTCTGAGGGATCGGGACTGACGGGACCCAAGATTTGCCTTTGGCGTAGACGTAGAACTGCTGCAGGTGGGAGACCTCCTGGCTCCACGTGTCGCCGTCGACTCGCGGCCCCCGAGGATCGCGGCGCCGCCAGTAGTGGTAGGCGGTGTGATCTGCCTCTGTCGCGTCCCGCCAGTCCTTCCCGCCGCGGCTCTGGTGCAGGAAGTTCAGGCTCCTGCAAAGGGCCGACGCGCGGTTGAGCTGGCTGTTGAGCGGGCCCTCCATGAGGTTCACCTGATGGAAGTACGAGTTCAGGTCCGTGTCGTAGACGAAGCGCGGCGACAACAGGTACGGCGTGCCATCAGGAATGCCCAGGTCGTCGAGCCATAGCTCCCACTCGTCCGGGGAAATCCGCAGGTGCCAGGGTTGTGGCTCAGGATGCGGCAGATCCCGCAAGCTGTAGTGGACTGACCAGGCTCCTTGTCTCAACACCCGCGGACCGTACAGCTGCCCGGTCACTGACCAAGCACGCACCAAGCTTCCGGCAGGTGGTACCGCTTACCGCTCCTCATAAACGGCACATCGAGAAAGAAACTGACCAGCACTGCAAGTAGAGAACGCGTACATAAGTAAATCGGGACAACCCCTAGGGGAGGGTGGTTAGAACGAACCTCTCCGTGGAGAGCCGAACAATTCGCTTGTTAGAGATGTTGTACAAGGTGTAACTGCGGTCAGAGTTACCGAGGTACATGAAGGTACCAGCTGGAACAGAGGCAGGACTGATGTCGGAGACGGGGGCGATATCGGTGACCCGGTGAGCGTGCACATCCAGGATGAGCCATCCAAGAAAACGAATCGGCTCAACGAATTCTCCCCTCTTCGCCGTGATCGCACTATCATTTACCGCACCGACCAAGAAGAACAATGAAATACCAACAATCTCCACGAAGGCCACGACCAGGGACGTGCAAAGCCACACTCGCCGCGACCGCTCCCATTTTTTGGAGTCGTCGACTTCGGGTTCTCCAGGCAACATGAAGGGCCACGGCAAGCGAGGGAAAAGACTCCGCCTTCTATTCGTAACAAATAGCGGCCAATAAAGAAGCGGGGTTACGATTCCACCGGTGATCAAAACGAGGGCAATGAATCCCCATGATCCAATCAGTGTATCCGTGTACCCGATTCCCATAGATGGGGTACTCACCCCGAATGCCTTGTAGAAGTGATCATAGAGCCATGAGAGAACCCCAAAGAACAACAGCCCGACTACAGTGACAAAGATGGCGAGATGGTCGAGCGCATGCAGCCAAACCGATACGCCCCTCGCTTCTGCAGCAGCAGTCAATGGCTGCCCCGGATCCGGACCAACTCCCGAGTGGGCTGGACTTGAACCCTCAGCAGCAGTCAATGGCTGCCCCGGATCCGGACCAACTCCCGAGTGGGCTGGACTTGAACC
>LJCW01000095.1 GCA_001298555.1 Actinobacteria bacterium OV450 | reverse complement strand
CTAGGGTCCGTCTTCAAATTGATCTTGCCCAGAGCAGGATTGATGCGAGTGTGGCCGCCGCTTCGTAGGAGGTGGCGGTCTTCTCGTATCGGGTGGCGATGCCACGGAAGCCCTTGAGCTGGTTGAAGCAGCGTTCGACGGTGTTCCGGCGGCGGTAGGTCTCGCTGTTGAAGCCTGCTGGCCGGCCGCCTCGCCGGCCCCGGTTTCGACGGTGCTTCTTCTGGTCGTTCTTCTCCGGGATCGTGTGTCCGATGCCGCGTTTGCGCAGGTAGGCGCGGAAGCCGCGTGAGCTGTAGGCCTTGTCGGCGATGACGTGATCCGGGCGGCAGCGGGGTCGGCCGAGGCCGGTTCGTGGTACTCGGATGCGTTCGAGGAGGGGGCGTGCGCAGGGGCCGTCGTGTCGTTGGCCCGGGGTGAGCAGGATGGCCAGTGGGCGGCCGCGGCCGTCGCAGGCGAGGTGGATTTTGGGGGTCAGGCCTCCTCGGGATCGGCCGAGGGCGTGATCGTCCGGTTCATCCGTCCGATGGCTCCCCCTTTTCGGCCGGTGGCGGCGGCGTGCTGGTGGGCGCGGACGATGGTGGAGTCGATCTGGACCAGCCAGTCGATGTCACCGTCGGCGTCCGCCCGGGCCTGGACCTGCTGCAGGGCCCGGGTGAACACACCGCCGATGGCATAGCGGCGGAAGCGGGTATAGACGGTCTTCCACGGGCCGTAGCGTTCCGGCAGGTCACGCCAGGAGACCCCGGTCCGGATCTTGTAGACCATGCCGTTGATCACCCGGCGGTCCTCCGACCGAGGTCGGCCCCTGCCGGCACTCGGTATCAGCGGAGCCAGTAACTCCCACTCGGTATCAGTCAGTTCATGACGACGGATCACGAACTCATGATCCATCATCGAACGATCTTTTGAAGACGGACCCTAGTTCGAAAGATCGCGTACCCACTCACCCTCTGCCCGCGCGATCCCGCTGACCTGCGTCCCCCCTGCCGCAGCGCCGCAGTTCCTGAGCCTCCGCGTCCACTGCCGTTCAACCGGGCACGTAAGGGACGCGCCGCCTAAAGCCGGCAGGAGGGGCGCTCGCCGAGCTGTTGTTCACGGTTCCCGAAACGACGGTCGCCCCTCCAAGTCGCCGTCAGAGGGTCGACCGAAACAACGAGCGCAACACAATTGATGCAGATGGCTTGCGCGGTCTGGGGTTAAGTCGTTAAATCTTCGCTCATCAACCTGAGGGTGTCCAGGTGATCAAGTTGCACAGAATGATCAATCTGGAGAGACTGGAAGGGGATCACAGTAGAGCCGGAGGGTAACGATGTCACATCGGGACGACAATCCGGACCTCGTAACCGTGCTTGAAAAGCTGCGCGAAGATCTGAGCGAAGCAAAATTCAACGCGAAGGCGGACCCGGATGGCCCAATTCTCAATCTCGGCAAAGTGGAAATAGAGATAGAGCTCGCCATCCAGAATACAGTCGAGGGCGGGGGTGGGATTAAGTTCAGCGTCCTCACGTTTGGAGCTCGAAGAAATCGAGCCAAGGGTGCCACACATCGACTCAAACTGGAGCTCAACCCCATAGGCGAGCAGGGTGTGGCTTCTGGGGAGCATGGAGAATTTGACACACCTCCACCGGACGTCGGGAAGAGGTAACATAGATGAAAGACGATGACGTGAATGAGATAGTCGAGGCGGTGCACCTCTGGGCCGAGGCCCATCCTGCACGCGATACGCCTTTCATTCAGCTCGGTCGCGGCGTCACGCTTACGCCTAGGGAGATGGCTGAAGCCATTGCGGACCCCGATAGCCCACACGGGAAACTCCTCCTCGAAATGGTCCAGGAGGGGCAGCGGGTATTCCCCTTGCATGAGATATTGAATGATCTAATGCCCGAGGAGCAGCGTCATGTGCTCCATAGTACTGGTTACACCAGCTAATGATCCCGATGCGGTCGTCCTGGCGGAATGGGGCGAAGCCCTACGTCTGCGCGCCCAGGATAGCCACGACGTTACGCCCTCAACTATTTCGAGGGCTCTGGGTTCAAGGATCATACTGGAGCAACATCTTCAGTCGGGACCCCCTGAAGCTGTGTTCTTTTTCGGCCATGGCACGTGGGGGAGCCTAAACGGTGAAGCCCCGCTTATAGACGGCGCCAATGTGCGACTACTCTCCGGAAAATCGGTCGTGGCTATTGCGTGCAAATCTGCATACCAACTTGGAGAAATAGCTGTAGAGGCTCCCGGTGGAGTCCGCAGCTACCTGGGATTCGATGAAGATCTGCGCTGGGTGGTCGGAAAGTCTCACATATTTGGCGGCGCAGTCGTTCAGGGGTTGGAGCCGCTACTGGATGGAGAATCCATCGGAGCGGCCCGCGATGAACTGGTGTCGGGGTTCGCTCGCCTAGTCGCCCACTACAAGTATCAGGAACCTAGAAGCGCAGAACTTGGACCATGGGCCTATCTGACAGCCTTCTGGGATGCCAGACACGTGAAGCTATGCGGGGATGAGTCCACCACCCTGTCGGGCAGGCAGCATTCTGAGCCACAAGAGGCTTAACGGTAGTCGGGGAAGGTTTGGATTACCTTGGGGTGGGGACTGGATGGTGCTGACTCCAGACGGGCCCTGCCCACCACCTTCCCCAGCTGTCATCCCGTCTGCCGTCGACCCGCACGGAGTGATAGCGGGGCAGGCTTCTGGGGCCCAGGTGGAGCGCCCTGCTGGACGAACGACCTGGGCCCCAGAAGCCTGGTCTGCTATGGCTTGCCTGGGTCGACGGCAGGTGGGATGACAGCTCCCCCCTAACCACAAGCCAGCCCGCACCCGCAGTGCTGGCCCCGGTCATCCCGGTGCTTGTTGCGCCCCCGCCGGAGGCATTGTTCTGACTCCGGCCCCGACTCGTCCGCTGTCCCGCGTACAGCTAGTGGACCCGGGGCGTTCGGGCAGGCCTGGGGCAGGGCTCGGTCGGGTGGGACCGTTCGGGGTCCTAGGCTTGCTCTGCCTGGCGCCCAACGGGAGCACGGTTGCACCGCGGAGGTGAGGGGTTAGCCGCCGCGGGAGTGTTGCCTCATCAACCCGCGCTGACTGGCGCGCGGCCGGCGGCCGGGCTGGAGCGGGGCGCAGACAGGAGCGCAGGCCCGGGCGACGGGCGCGCTCGCCGCGCTGTGCGCGGCGGGTGCCTTGATGAAGTAGGGAAACTCTTACCGCCCTACGGACCCGTGGCTATCAGCGCAGCGCGGTTCGCCTCGATGCGGGTGATCAAGTCGGCTAGAGAGCACTCGATCTGGGCGCCCTCGATCGGGGCGAAGTCAGCGACTCTCGGAGCAGTGGTGGCGTAGTTGGACGGCTCGATGCCCCAAGCCTCGACCAGGCTCCAGCCGGCTTGAACGAGGGCTGCCCGCCCATCTGGCGATGCGACGCGGAGCCATGCCGTGCACTGATCCGAGAAGTCGTAGGGCAGGTAGGCCGTGCCGCCGGAACGCGTGAGGGCGGAAACCTGCTCGTGCCACTGCTCCAGCAGGCGCCCAAGTTTGGCTCCAAGGCCTGCGCCGGCGGCTTCCGGGGACGTATCGATGGCAAAGTAGTACGAATCGCAGACGTGCCGGTGGCCGGCGATGCTCAGCCGGAGATCCTCGTGGTCTCCGCGCGTGGAGACGCGTTCGAAGTTCAGTGCCAGGTCAGTGGTCAACGTATGCGTCTTCAGTGGGCGCGGGGGTGAGGGTTCGGCCGTCGTGGCTGCGGATGTGGGGGCCCGCGTCGTTCAAGGCGTCCAGGAGGCGGATCGCGTACACCTCGGACATGCGGGCCGCTACCTCTTCCGGGGTCAGCCAGGCGACTGCGGTCGACTCGTCGGACGTACGTTCTGTGCCGCCGGAGGGCTTGCAGCGGAAGACCAGGGCGACGATGCCGCGAGTGGTGTTCTTGTAGACGCCGGTGAGCTTGTCGACCTCGACCTCGATGCCGGTTTCCTCCAGGACCTCGCGGCGGACGCCCGCCTCTGGGGACTCGGTCAGTTCGAGGACTCCGCCTGGGAGCTCCCAAGTGCCGTTGTCCGCTCGGCGGATCGCCAGCAGTCGGCCGTCTTCGCGTAGCACGGCCCCGGCCACGGACACGGAATGCAGTGGCGTTGACTTGTGCTGCGGGGAACCCGTACTCATGTACAGGAGCATAGGAGGAAGAGAAGGACCATGGGAACCGCAGTGGGAGGTGGCAAGGCCGTACCGAGGTACGTCCAGATCGCCGAAGAGATCGTCCAGCAGATCCGGGCCGGGGTGCTGGGTGCCGGCGACATGGTGCCGAGTGAGTCTGAGCTTGTCGATCGGTACGGGGTCTCTGGCGGGACCATTCGTAAGGCCATGGTCGAGGTGCGGGCGAGTGGGCTCGTGGAGACCCGGCACGGCAAGGGGTCGATCGTTAAGGCTCGGCCGCCCGTGCGGCACCGGTCGTCTGATCGGTTCCGGCGTACTCATCGGCAGGAAGGGCGAGCGGCCTACCTCGCCGAGTCCGCGCAGTCCGGCGCCGAGGCCAAGGTGAGCGTGCTGTTCATCGGGCCGATGGAGGCTCCGGAGGACATTGCCGGGCGGCTCGGGGTCGAGGCCGGTACGCAGGTGCTCGCTCGGCGGCGGCTGTACTTCCGGAACGGAACTCCGGTGGAGACGGCGACCTCCTACCTGCCGTGGGACGTCGTGAAGGACATCCCTGAGCTGTTCGCCGAGAACCCCGGCGGGGGTGGCATCTACGCGCGGCTGGAAGAACATGGCCATGTCTTCGCCGAGTTCGTCGAGACGTTGCAGGCCCGGCCAGCCTCGAAGGCTGAGACGTCCGAGCTGGCACTCAGTCCTGGCGCGCCCGTCGTGCATCTGCTGCGAGACGCGGTCACGGAGATGGGGCGCGTGGTGGAGGTCTGCGACACCCTCATGGCCGCTGACCAGTTCGTTTTCGAGTACCGGATCCCTGCGCGCGACTGACGCGCGCTCAACTCCCCACAGCCCGCTGCGAGTTTTCTTCCGCAGCGGGTTGACTCATATATAGGAGTCGGGCACTCTTCTTCATGTCACTCATGTACATGAGTGAAGGAGTTCCACCTCTCTATAGGAGTGATCTTCTGTGCGTCAGATCCCCGTCGACACCTCCGCCGCGATGGTGATGGTGGCCCAGCCGCCGGCCGCCAAGGTCAAGGACCGCCGTACCGGCGAGATCGCCACCGACCCCGACACCGGCGTCCGCATGATGACCGTGAACGTGCTCTTCGCCGCCAACGGCGAGGCCGAGGTCCTCTCCGTCACCGTCCCCGAGACCGGCATCACCGGTGAGCTCGTGATGGGCACGCTGGTCGGACTGACCGGGCTCGTTGCCCGCCCGTGGGAGAACGAGTTCAACGGCCAGAAGCGCCACGGAATCAGCTTCCGCGCCGTCGCCGTCACCTCGCTCGTCCAGGCCGCCTCCACGTCGAAGGCAGCCTGATCATGGACGCCTTATGGGTCGTCCTGCCGGTTCTGATCGTCGCCGTCGCGCTCGTCCTGCGTCGCTACCGTCCGGGCTGGTACTGGGTGACCTTCGGGGTCACCTGCGCCGCAGTCCGCGTCCTGGTCCGATACCGGTCGGCGATGGAGGCATGTGGCCTCACCGTCCCGCCCGCGCGCTGGCGCCTGGGACTGGCTCGACTGGCCGGCCGCCCCGTCCCGGAATCCCGGTCGCCGCGGATCCTGTGGATCCGCCCCACCCGCACCGGTCTGGTGCTCCGCCTCAAGATTCGGTCCGGGCAGGACGCGTTCGACTTCTCGGCCGCATCGGACCGCCTGCGGCACTCCTTCGTCCTCCACGCCCTCACCACCCGAGAGATCCGCTCCGGAGTCGTCGAGCTGCGGATGACCGGCTACGACGTCCTGCGGGAGGTCCGGATGCCGGCCTCTGCTCCAGTCCCCGGGGTTCTTCGGGTTCCCGTTGCTCTGCGGGAGGACGGGGCCGTGCACCATCGCGACTACCAATCGGTCCCGCACGCGCTGAACGTGGGCGCCACGAAGTCCGGTAAGTCCGTCTACCAGCGCAACCTGGTCGCGGGGCTCGCGCCGTGTGACGTCGCCCTGGTCGGTATCGACTGCAAGAACGGCGTCGAACTCGCGCCCCTTGCCAGACGGTTCACCGCCCTGGCCGACAACCCCGATGATGCCGCTGACCTGCTCGCCGCACTCGTCCAGTACATGGACCGGGTCTACCAAGTCATACGTGCCGAACAGCGGGTCAGTGCCGATCTGCCGGACGCGGAGATCACCGCCGATATCTGGGACCTGCCCGAACATCTGCGCCCGACACCCGTCGTGCTCCTCGTGGATGAGGTCGCTGAGCTGGCCCTCGCTGCGACCAAGAAGGAGGAGGTCCGACGGGACCAGATCGTCACCCACCTCGTACGGCTTTCCCAGCTCGGCCGCGCCGCCGGCATCCACCTGGAGATCTGCGGCCAGCGCTTCGGCTCCGAACTCGGCAAGGGCATCACCATGCTCCGCGCCCAGCTCACCGGCCGTACCGCCCACCGCGTCAACGACGAGACCTCGGCCAACATGGCCTTCGGAGACATCTCCTCCGAGGCCGTGCTCGCCGCCATCCAGATCGACAAGGACCGGCCCGGCACCGCCGTCGTCGGCGACTCCTCCGGCGGCTGGACCCGCATCCGTACGCCGCACACCACGCTTCGCCAAGCCGTGGACGTATGCAACGCCCACGCCCACCGCACGCCGCAGATCCCGGAGCTGGACGCCTTCCGGCCCGTGCTGCCCGCCCGCGTCCTCACCGGCACCGTCCTGCCGTAGGCGCTCACCCCACTCGGTCGGCGTGGTCCCTCACGCCAGGTCCCTACCCGACCCATGCCCGAAAGGAGGTAAAGCACGTGGCCCGCCTCGTCCGCCCGGACGCCGTACTCGTCCAAGCAGTCATAGCGGGGGCCCTGTCCTTCGCCCACCTGCACGACCTCGCCGAAGCGGCAGGACAGGACGGATGGAAAGCCTGGGCCTACCCGATCAGCGTGGACCTGCTCCTCGTCGCCGCCTGGCGTCGACTCCGCAGCCTCAGAGACGCAGGGGAGCCGACCGGACCCGCGTGGACCTGGTTCACCGTCGCCCTGGCCGCCTCGCTCGGCGCGAACGTCGCCACCGCCGGACTCCTCGACCTGGCCCACGTCCCGGACTGGCTCCGGATCCTCGTTGCCGGATGGCCGGCCCTCGCCTTCCTCGGCGGGACCCTGCTCGTCCACCCGCATGCGGCACAGTCCGCCGCGCCTGAATCGGCTTCCGTGCCGGGTCCCGTGCTTGAGCAGGAACCGTCCGTTGAGTCCGAACCCGCTCCGGCACTGCCCGCGCTGGTTCAGGAAGCGCCGACGGTCACCGCACCGCCCGCCCTCGTCGCTCACGCCCAGAAACTCGCCGCCGATCACCGCACCCGCACCGGCTCGGACATCGACACCGAGACCCTGCGCGCCCGGCTCGGCGTCCCGCTCCAGATGGCCGAGGCCATCGCCGTCCAGCTCGTCTGAGGGGAGACCTCGATGCCCGTCCGGAACTCGTTCCACTCGCTCATGAAGATCGGCCCGGTCCAGATCGGCACCTTCCGCGACAACCGCGGCCGCACCAAGCACGCCGCCGTGTGCACCGCCGATGGCTGCGGCTGGTCCGCCGACTACGCCAGCTCCACGGCCGCCCAGCTCGCAGCCCGCTCCCACCGCTGCCGCATCAACTGACCCGAAGGACACACCGTCATGGACGTCCCGCTCTGGCTCGCCCTGATCGTCGTCGGCGTTCTCGGCTACAAGCTCATCCGCCCGCCGCTCTGGCTCGTCGCCGTGATCCTCCTCGGCGGCTTCCTCCTCGCGGACAGCTTCCTCGCCCCGGCCATCAACACCGCGATCAACAAGTAACCCGCCCCGGAAGGAGAACCACATGATCCGGCCCAAGATCCCGGTCAACCCGCTCCCGACCGGCCTCGTCATCCCGCTCGACCAGCCGACCACCGCCGTTGAACCCCACACGGGTACGGCCCCTGCCTGCGACTGCCACCACGCCCCGGTTCAGACGACGTCCCGTGTGCAGCTGCCCGCCGTTCGCCTCACTCCGGCCGCCCTCGTCGCTGCCGTCGCCGGTGGAGCGGGCCTGGTCCTCGTCGTCGGCGCGGTGCTCGTCTCGATGCTCCTGGCCGTCGCCATCACCGGCGCCTCGGTCGCCGTCTGCGCCGTCGTCCTGCGCTCGCTGCTCAACGGCCAGCACCACCGCTGACCGGCCCCGGGACGGCCTCAACCGCCAAGTCTCCGCCGTCCCGGCGCCGCGCTCCTGCCCGAACCAGAAGATCCGGAAGGAAGCACCATCATGTCCCGGCACCAGCCCGCCCCGGGCCTCCTCGGCGAAATGCTGAAGGTGGCCGCGGCCCCCGACTACGCCCGCTGGGAGGACCAGATCCGCCGTACGGGCGGCTGCTCCGCCCCGATCCACATCACCGGCTGGACCGTCTCCAAGGACAAGACCTCGGGCGAGGTCCTGCACCGCTACTCCACCGAGAACGAGCCGGGTGCCCGCCTCCGGATCGCCTGCGGCAATCGCCGCGCCTCTCGCTGCCCGGCCTGTGCCTGGACCTACGCCGGAGACACGTACCACCTGATCCGGGCCGGGCTCGCGGGGGACGACCGCCGGGACATCCCCGCCACGGTCCGCGCACACCCCCGGGTCTTCGCCACCCTCACCGCGCCGTCCTTCGGCCCGGTCCACAACCGCCCCGCCGGCCGTGCCTGCCGCTGCGGAAAGCACCACCAAGAGGACGCCGCCGAGCTCGGTACTGCGCTCGACCCTGCCACCTACGACTACGCGGGCGCCGTCCTCTTCAACAACCACGCCGGACAGCTCTGGCAGCGCTTCACGACTCGTCTACGCCGAGAGATTGCCGCCTACGCCGGACTGACCCAACGCGAGCTGAGGGCGGTAGCCCAGATCTCCTATGGGAAGGTCGCGGAGTTCCAAAAGCGCGGGGCGATTCACTTCCACGCCGTGATTCGCATCGATGGTCCGGCCGGTCCCGTCAGCCCGCCGCCCTCGTGGGCCAGTACCGAACTGCTCGACCGCTCGATCCGGTCCGCAGCCGCCCACTCGTACACCTCGGCGTTGGTCCCGGCAGTCGGTGACCAGCCCGCCCGTATCTTCCGCTGGGGCACCCAGCTCGACGTACGCCCCGTCAAAGCCTTCGGGGACGGCTCCGAGATCACCGAACAGGCAGTCGCCTCCTACGTGGCCAAGTACGCCACCAAGGCGGCCGAGGCCACCGGAGCGACCGACACGGCGGTGCACTGCCGCAAGTGCCAGGGAACTGGTATGTCCGAGCGCTACCGCCAGCCCGGCTCCGCATTGAGTCGCTGCACGCGTTGCCACGGGACCGGCCTCAGTGAAGACCTCGCCCGGTTGCCCGTCTCCGAGCACGCCCGGCGCCTCATGGCAGCCTGCGCCGCCCTGCAACCCCTCTACCCGGACCGCGCGCTCACCCGCTGGGCCCACATGCTGGGCTTCCGCGGTCACTTCTCCACCAAGTCGCGCTCCTACTCGACCACGCTCGGAGCCTTACGTCAGACCCGCGCCGACTACCGCGCCGCCCACGAGCGCGAAGCCCGTGGCCTCGACGACATCGAGCCGGACACCGTCCTCGTCCTCGCCTCCTGGCAGTACGCCGGCCACGGCCACTCCCCCGGCGAATCCGTTCTCGCCGCCACCATCGCCCGGGACATCCAACTCAACCGCCAGACGGCCAGAGAAGCCCTACACGACCAACTCGCCCTGGAAGGAGCCGCGTCATGACCACCCCCACTGCCGAACTGCTGACCGTGCCAGAGGTCATGGGGCGGCTGAAGCTCGGGCGCTCGACCGTCTACGACCTCATCCGGTCCCGGCGGCTCGTGTCCATCACCATCGGCCGGGCCCGCCGCATCCCGGCCGACGCCGTCCGGGAGTTCATCCAGTACGAGATCGAGGAGGCTGCCTGATGGCAACACAGCGCAAGCGCAACCCGAACGGCGCCGGCACCATCACGCAGCGGAAGGACGGGCGGTATCAGGCCGCCGTGTACGTCCTCCAGCCCGACGGCACCCGGGCCCGGAAGTTCGCCTACGGCAAGACCTGGACCGAGTGCGACACCAAGCGGCGTGAGCTCCTCGCCAAGGTGGACCAGGGCGTGCCCGTTCCCACCCGGTCGGCCAAGCTCGCCGAGTGGCTGCCGTACTGGCTGGAGAACATCGTCCGGCCGCATCGCAAGCGCACGACTTACGCCAAGTACGAGACCCACGTCCGGCTCTATCTGGTGCCGTTGCTCGGGAAGAAGCGGTTGGAGTCCCTGAGCGTCGCCGACGTGAGGCGGGCCCTGGTGGAGCTCCAGAAGCAGACCAGTGCAGCGACCGCCAAGGAGTCGCACCGGGTGCTGCGGACCGCAATCGCCGCCGCCTGCCGGGAAGAACTCGTCAGCCGGAACGTCGTCTCGCTCGTCGAGCCGCCCAAGGTGCAGGTTCGGGAGTTGTCCCCGTGGGAGCTGGGCGAGACCCTCGATTTCCTCGCTGCCGCACGGAAGGACCCGCTGTATCCCGCATTCGTCCTCGCCATCGCCCTCGGGCTGCGGCGTGGTGAGCTGGTCGGGCTGCGGTGGGAGAACGTGGACCTGGAGAAGCGGGAGATCCGGGTGCGGAGTCAGCGGCAGCGCGTTCGCGGTGAGGCCTACGAGGACGACCCCAAGGGGCGGCGTCGCCGGCAGACGCTCCCCCTGCCGGGGATCTGCGTCGCTCCCCTGCGCTGGCAGCGGATGAAGCAGGCCGAGATGCGGGCCAAAGCCGGGGACTCATGGGAGGAGACGGGCTACGTCTTCACCACCCGGACCGGGCGGCCCATCGAGCCGCGGAACGTCTACCGGTCCTTCACCCGAGTGGCGAAAGACGCCGGGCTGCGGGTCGTCCGGCTGCACGATGCCCGCCACGGGACCGCGACTCTGCTGACGGCCGCCGGCGTGCCGCCACGGGTCGTCATGGAGATCCTCGGACACTCGCAGATCGCCGTCACCATGAACGTCTACGCCCACGTCGTCCAGGACACGCAGCGCGAGGCGATCGGGCACATGGACCGGCTGCTGCGGCAGCGTCCCGGCCGCACCTGACCGCTCCCGTTGATGTCACTTGTGGATGCAAAAGACCCCCCGCCATGATCGGCGGGGGGTCTTTTCGCTGGTGGGCGTGGACGGTTTCGAACCGCCGACATCTGCTTTGTAAGAGCAGCGCTCTACCCCTGAGCTACACACCCGTGGATGAGTGGACAGCCTACATGCCAGGCGCACCCCCCACGCAAACCCGCATCCGTGGGAGAGAATGGACCGGGGCATGGCGCAGGCGGTACGGGAGAGGGATTGTGACGACGGCATCCCGGCGGTGGTTCGGTGGGCGGGACGAGAGTCGGCGGGCGGATGCTCAGGCGGCGAAGGACGCCGCCGCGGCCGCGTTCTACGAGCTGGACACCGCCCAGCGGGATCTGCGGATCTCCATGGAGACGATCGCGGCCGCCGACGGGTCTCCGGCGGCGCGGCAGGCCGGGGACGGGTTCGCCGCGCTCGGGCAGCGGATCGACCAGGTCAGCCACGTGTACATCGAGGCCGTCGACGCGCATGACCTGGACCGGGTGGATCTGGAGGGGTCCGCCGCCGCGCGGGCGCGGGAGCAATTGACGCGGGCGCGGGACGAGCTCGTGCGGGTCAAGGGCGAGCTGGACCGGTTCGCGCAGGGGCTGCAGCCGTTGCTGGACAAGGCCGAGACGCAGTTGGCGCGGGTCGCGCCGGCCCGGGAGCGGGCGCGGGCGGCGCTGCTCGCCGCGAGCACGGCGCTGGACGACGTACGGGGCAAGGGGATGCGGGCCGACGAGTTCGCGGCGCGGCTGGCCTCGCTCGGGCCGGAGCTGACCCTGCTGAACCAGGGCGCGGCGCAGCACGGGGTGCAGGAGACGATCCAGCGCGCGGACCGGATCCTGCGGGACGCGGAGGCCATACGGGTCGAGGTGGCGCGGCTCCCGGAGCGGGCGGCGGAGATCGACCGGCGGCTGGTGAGCCTGCGGACCCGGGCCCAGGCGCTGCGCAATCGGGCGGACCGGGTGGATCCGGTGCTCAGTGAGCTGCGTCGGCGGTTCAGTGCGGCGTGCTGGCAGGACCTGCAGCAGGTGCCCGATCAGGCCGTACGGGACGTGGCGCGGGCCGAGGAACAGTTGAAGGAGGCCGCGCGGGCGCGTGAGGAGCAGCGCTGGGCCGATGTCGCCGCGCTGGTCGAGTCGATCCGGGGCGCGCTGGACGCCACCGACGAGGCGGTGTCGGCGGCGCAGGACCGGCTGTCGCGGCTGGAGGCGGTGGCGCGGGATCCGCAGGCGGAGGTGCAGCGGACCCGGTTCGCAGTCCGGGATGCGCAGCGGCTGGCGATGGAGGGGCGCACCGTGCCGGATCCGCGGCATGCGGGGCCGCTGGACGGGGCGGTGGAGCGGATGGAGCGTGCGCTCGCCGCTCTGGAGGAGCGGCACCCGGACTACTGGCATTTCCTCCAGGAGATGGAGCAGGTCCGCGCCGACGTGGCGCGGGTCGTGGCCGATATCCGGGGGCGGCGCGGCTAGACGGCCAGACCGACGCGGCGCGGCTCAGCGGCCAGCGCGGCGCGGCCCAGTCGGCAGGCCCGACCAGCACGGCGCGGTCGGCAAGGCAGCGCGGTCGGCAGCCCGCGGCCAAGGTGGCGCAGAACGCCCGGCGTGGGGCGGCGAGCGCGGCGCGGCCGGTGCGGCCTGGTCAGCAGCCCGCGGCCAAGGTGGCGTGGAACGCCCGGCGTGGGCCGGCTAGGGCGGCGGGGCCGGTGCGGCCTGGTCAGCAGCCCGCCGCCAAGGTGGCGTGGACGCCCGGCGTAGGGCGGCGAGCGCGGCGCGCCCAGTCGGCGCGGCGCGGCCAGCATGGTGCGCCCGGCCGGCAGGGCGCGGCCAACGTGGCGGGGGACGCAGGGCGTGGGGCGGCGAGGGCGGCGGGGCTGTCCGCTTGTCGTGGGGTGGGTGGCGGCGGATGCTGGGAGGTGGCCGGTATCGGAGCTTAGGAGGGCGTGATGGTTGCCCGTACTTCCCCCACCTCTCGTGCGCCCGGTGTCCCCACCGCGAACGTGAACGCTCCGCATGCGGCGTACGGGTGCCACGAGCCCCATGACCAGTACGCGCCGTACGTGGCCCACGGGCCGATCGAGATCCCGCAGCCGCACGTCCCGTATCTGGTGCGGCGCGTCGCCCATCCCGTCAACGCCCAGCTCGACGAGCATCTGCCCACCGATCACAAGCTCAGCCAGGTGTACCGGGTGGGCGCGGGTCTGATGGGGCTGCTGCTGGTCGCCTTCGGGATCCTCGGGCTGATCGACCGGATCGGGTTCTTCGACACCGGCGGCGCCACGGTGCTCGCGCTGAACACGAACGGCGCGCTGAGCGTCCTGTCGATCTGCTTCGGGCTGCTGCTCTTCGTCGGCATGGTGATCGGCGGGAACTTCGCCTCCACCCTGAACATCGTGCTGGGGCTGCTGTTCATCGCCAGCGGCTTCGTGAATCTGGCGCTGCTGGACACCGGTCTGAACTTCCTGGCGTTCCACATCCAGAACGTGCTGTTCAGCTTCGTCGTCGGCGTGATGCTGATGTGGTTCGGGATGTACGGGCGGGTGGGCAGCGCCCTGCCGCACGACAATCCGTACTGGCGGGCCCGCCACCCCGAGCAGGCCGCGCGGGAGGACAGGGCCCGGGCCGCCCGGGCGGCCGGGACCGCCCCCGCTCACTGACGTCACGGACCCGGCCAGGTCATCGGCGTCACGGACCTGGCCAGGCGCGACGGACCCGGCCAGGCACGGCGGGGTGCGGCGAGGCGCGGCGAGGCGCGGCGGGATGCGGCAAGGCTGTGGCGGGTGGCGTCCGGCTCTGTAGCCTTGGGCCATGCCTCGTTACGAATTCCGCTGCCGGACCTGCGAAGACACCTTCGAGGTCAGCCGGCCCATGGCCGAGTCGTCCGCTCCCGCCGACTGCCCCGCCGGGCACGCCGACACCGTGAAGCTGCTCTCCGCCGTGGCCGTCGGCGGGACGAGCAGCGCCCCCGCTCCCTCCGGCGGGGGCTGCTGCGGCGGCGGGGGCTGCTGCTAGTCAGCGCTTGCGCGACAGGGTGATGCCGTCCGAGATCGCCAGCAGGACCGATTCCATGCGGGAGTCCGCCGCGACGTGTGCGTTGTAGGCGCGGACTCCCGCCGCCGAGCCCGTCGCGGACTCGTCGAGGACCGTGCCGTGGAACAGCGTGTTGTCCGTGACGATCAGGCCGCCCGGGCGCAGCCGCGGAACGAGCTCCTCCCAGTACGCGATCTGGCTCTCCTTGTCGGCGTCCACGTAGGCCATGTCGATGTGCGGCTCCTGCGGCATGGCGCGCAGCGTGTCCAGCGCCGGGGCGATCCGCAGGTCGATGCGGTCGGCGACGCCTGCGGCCTGCCATGCCTCGCGGCCGTACGCCGTCCACTCCTGCGAGACGTCGCAGGCGATGAGCGTGCCGTCCGCGGGCAGGGCCTGTGCCATCGACAGGGTCGAGAAGCCGGTGAACGTGCCGATCTCGACGAGGTGGCGGGCGCCGGTCAGCCGGACCAGGAAGGCCAGCAGGGGTCCCTGCTCCTCCGCCGACTGCATGCCGGCGACGTCCGGGAACTTCTCGTACGTGGTCGCCACCAGCCCCCGCTGGATCGGGTCCAGCGGGGGGTTGTGGTCGAGCACGTAGCGGTACAGCTCGTCGGTGATCTTGGTGCTGTTGCCCTTGGTCATGAGCCCAGTGTGCCGACTTCGCCGGCGCTGCGGGCGATCTCCCGGGCATCCTGCCGGGCAGCCTCCCGTGCATCCTGCCGGGCAGTCTCGCGGGCATCACTGCGGGCAGCCGTGCGGACGAAGGCGCGCACGATCTCCTCGCCGGCCAGGACACCCGCGGTGGCCAGGGGCGTGACCGTCGGCGCGGTCCAGCCTGCGTCGGCCAGCTCACCGTGGCCGGGCCGCCAGGCCTCGTCCGCCGCCAGCAGCAGGTCCGCGTCGAGGAGGGAGTCGCCCGCGGCGAGGGTGGTGGTGGCGCCCGTGCGGCGGGCCACCTCGCGCACGGCCGCGCTCTTGGTCAGCGGGCGGGGCACGGCGTAGATCTTGCGGCCCTGGAGGGAGACGGTCCAGCCCCGGTCCTCGGCCCATTCCGTCAGCGCCTTGATCCATTCCGGGGGTACCAGGGCGCGTTCGACGACGAGGTAGGCGAACAGGTCCTCCGCGACGCGCGCCTTGCGCAGCCACGCCGGGTCCGCGCCGGCCAGCAGGTGTGCGCGGACCTCCTCCAGCGGGGCGCACTCCTCGGCCAGCCGCGCCGCCACCTGGCGCCGCCAGTCCCGGTCCGGGACGCCGTCGACCAGCAGCTGTCCGCCGTTGGCGCAGATCGCGTACTTCGCCGGGCGGCCGGGGAAGCGGATGCGCTGGTACTGCTTGCGCGTACGGGTCGTGGTCGGGACGAAGACCACGTCGGGGCCGGTGGTCAGTTCGGCCAGCAGCTTTGCCGCCGTCTCGGTCATGTAGGACAGCGGCTTGCTCTCGTGGACCTCGACGCACAGCAGCCGCGGGGCCACCTGGTCGGGCATGGTCAGGCCGAGCGCGGCCGTCGAGTAGATGAGCGTGCGGTCGAGATCACTGGCTACCAGGACAGTCACTTGGAGGCCACAGCCTTTCCGTCGGCGCCGGTCGCGCCGCGCGTGAAGCGGGGGTGGATGAGTCCGACACACGTGTAGGGCAGTCCGTCGACCTCTTCCACGGGCACGCCGCGCTGTTCGGCGAGCAGCCGTACGTGGTCCAGGTCGGCTCCGGCGCCGCGCTGCGCCAGGATCTTCCACGGGACGCGCCTGAGCAGCACCCGCGTGGTCTCGCCGACGCCGGGCTTGACCAGGTTCACGTCGTGGATGCCGTACTCCTCGCTGATCCGCTCCACCGCCGCCCAGCCCTCCCAGGTCGGGGTGCGGTCGGCGGCGAGGAGCTCCTTGACCTCGGCGTCGACGGCGTCGGCCACCTCGTCGAAGCGGGCGGCGACGGTGTCGATGAAGGCGGTGGAGACATCGGCTCCGGCGAGTTCGCGGTAGAACTTCGCGCCGTGGAAGTCGGCGGGCCCGACCAGGTCGGACCTGAGCACCGTACGCGAGATCAGTCCGGAAACGGTGGAGTTGAGGCAGGCGGAGGGGATCAGGAAGTCCTCGCGGGTGCCGTACGTGGACACGCAGGAGCCGGGGTCCGCGAGGACCACGATCTCCGGATCGAAGGCCGGGCCACCAGCTTCCCGCTGGGCTTCGAGGGCGGCAGACAGTTCGCGCGTGATGGCGCCCTTGCCGGTCCATCCGTCGACGAAGACGACGTCGGCGGGGTCGTGGTGGGCGGCCAGCCAGCGCAGTGCGTTGGGGTCGATGCCGCGGCCGCGCACGATGGAGACGGCGTAGTGCGGCAGGTCCAGGCCGTGCCGGGCCCGGGCCCAGCGGCGCATCAGCACGCCGACGGGGGTGCCGGCGCGGGCGAGCGAGACGAGGACCGGGGAGGGGGACCGCTCGGCGAGGACGGTCTCGGTGACCGTGCCGACGGCCCGGGCCATCCGGGAGGCGGACGCGGTCAGCGCGCTGCGGTACATCTCCTGGTACTGGGGGGACGGCTGGTACTCGACGGGCAGCGACTCGGCGTAGTGCGCGCCGCCCGCCTGGATGGCTTCCTCGCGCTCCTCGGTGGGGGCTTCGAGGGCGACGTCGGAGAGGTCCTGGAGCAGCCAGCCGACGTCTTCGGCGGCGTACGAGGAGAAGCCGGGCCCGCGCAGGGGCTCCGGGAGGACCGGCCCGGGGAGGACTGCTTCGGTGAGGACCTGGTCGGTGAGCACCTGGTCGGTGAGGACCTGCTCCGGGAGGACCGCTTCGGGGAGGACCGGCTCGGGCATGATCGGCTCCCGCCGCTCGGGGACGGACGTCGGTACGGGGGCCACCGGCACGTACGACGGTATGGAGACCAGCAGGACGCGGCCGGTGTGCGGGGCGAGGGCCGCGAGCAGTCCGGCGTGCAGTTCGGGGGTGTCGCCGGCCGAGTCGACGACGGCGACGACGACGTCGAAGCCGGCTCCGGCGACGTTGTAGGCGTAGCGGTCGCCGGGCCCGTCGGCGGGGCGGTCGTGGGCGGGGAAGACGAGCCGGGTGCGGATGGCGTAGCCGGGGTGGTCGACGGCGAGGACGGGCGAGCGGGTGGTGGTGGAGAAGCGGACCTCCCGGGCGGCGCCCGACTCCTCCAGGGCCTTCGCGAGGCGCAGCGGGGCGTACATCAGCTCTTCGTTGCCGAGTACGAGGACACGCCCCGGCTCGTCCCCGAGCGCGTCGGCGAGCCGGCCGGCCAGTGTGGGCAGCAGGGCGTCCAGCGTCTCGCGGTGCGCGGGGGTGAAGCCGTGGCGGCCGCCGTCCGGAAGGCCTCCGGGCCAGCCGAGCGGGACCCGCTCGCATGCCGCCCGCGGGCCGTCCGGCTCTGCCGGCGCGGGTGCCGTGGGGCGGGGGCCCGGCCCGGCCGTGGCCTCGTACTGCTCGACCAGGGCCTGGCCCTTGGTCAGGACGCCGTCGGGGAGGTGCACCGTTCCGCAGGCCAGGGCGATCAGGTCGACGCGTGCGCCGAGCTCGGCGGCGAAGTCGGTGAGCCGGTCGCGGTCGGCCGGGGAGCGCATGTCGACGAGGGCGACGACCACGTAGTGCGCGCGGGGGTGGCGGGCGTGCAGGTCGCGGATGGTGTTCAGGACCGTGTTGCCGGTGGAGAACTCGTCGTCGACGAGGACCAGCGGGCCGCTGCCGGCCAGCAGCGTCGGGTCCTCGGGCAGCAGCAGGTGCGAGGTGGCGTGCGAGTGGGCCTCCTCGAACCCGCCGGCGGGTTCGACGCCCGGCACGGGGCGACGGGTGGAGTGCAGGTAGGGGGCGGCGCCGAGGCCGTCGGCGACGCAGTGGCCGAGTCCGGTCGCGGTCTCGGCGTAGCCGAGGACGACCGCGGAGGCGGCGTCGTCGCCCAGCAGGGCCCGGACGCGCTCGCCGAGGCCGTGTCCGGCGGCGTAGACGGCCGCCGGGGACTGGGGGACGTGCTTGCCCAGTACCTGCGAGACCAGCAGGTGGGCCCGCTTCGGGTTGCGGCGCAGGGCCAGCCCGAGCAGTTCTTCCAGCCGTGGCGGTGCGGGACCGCGCCGCGGCGGGCCCGCATCGCCGGCCTCCTGGAGGCGTACGCCCAGCCGGTCCGCGACCCAGGTTCCCGACCACACCGCGTCGATCTTCTTGCCCTTCTCCGTGTTCATGTGCGGGCTCACACCTGGAGCCCTGCCGTGAGGAGGTCGACGAAGCCGACCTCTTCCTTCGCCACGCCGAAGACCTCGGCGCGGAGCATGGTGCGCTCGGCCCAGGCCCGGTGGGGCTTCACCTCGTTCATTTTGTTCGTGTAGGCGGAGCGCATGACTCCGCCGCCGCCCCGCTCGGGGCGCAGGATGTCCTGGGCGTCGCTGAACTCCTCGTGGGAGACCACCGACAGCGCGTGGACGGGGGTGACGTGGGCGGGGTGGATGCAGGTCTTGCCGAGGAGTCCGTTGGCCCGGTCGAGTTCGATCTCGCGCAGCAGCCCGTCGAGGTCGTGCTCGATGAGGGTGGTGCGCAGTTCCTCCGCCCCTTCCTCCAGGAAGGGGCTGCGGCGCAGCTGGGGCTTGAAGAGACGCTGCTGGCTGCGGAAGTACTCCCAGACGGGTCCGGTGACGGTGAAGCCGGTGCCGTCGGCGCGGCTGAGGACGTTCACCACGTCCGCGATGACCCCGGCGACGATCTGCACGTCGTAGGCGGTCATGTCCGGGGTGCGGCGCAGTCCGTAGACCGAGCAGAAGTCGGTGACGCCGAGGCGCAGGGCGAGGACGCGGTCGCGGTACCGGTTCACGGTGCGGGAGATGCCGGCGAGGGCCTCGACGCGGGTTTCGAGGTGGAGAAGGTCGGGGGTCTCCAGGACGGGCATCGCGTACAGAGGGTGCTGTCCGCTTTCCGTCTCCGCCCGGGCGACGGCGTCGAGGAACGCGGTCCCCCGGTTCTCGGTGAACTTGGGGAGTACGAATCCGGCCAGTCGGCGGACGGAGCCGCCGAGGCGGCGGACCAGGTCGGGTATCTGCTCGGGGGTGCGGACCCGGATGAAGAGGAGGGGGAGCTCGCCGCCGTCGGCGTCGAGGGCGGTGAACTGCCGGACGAGGTTGGCCTCGGCGTCCGCGACCTCGGCGTCGCTGATCGAATCCTCCAGGCAGAGGACCATGGAGACGACTCCGCGGCCGGCCTGCTTGTGGACGTCCGCGGCGAGGTGGGGGCGGGTGGCGGGGCTGTAGAGGGTGGCTCCGAGGGCGGCGGCGAGAACGCGGGAGGGGGAGGCGGCGGTGAACTCGGCGGGCTCCTGGTGGAAGAGGTCCTTGCGGACGGTGGGCGATATATGCCCAAAGTGACGCATGTGCTTCCCCCGTACTGCCTCGGCGGCCCAACTGGCGTGGCCGGTAATAGTACGTACGAATGTGAGTCAAGAGTTCCTCAAGCACATGAAGTTCAGGTAACCCTCTTGCACCATGCCCAGGTCTTTCGTCCGCGACAAGGCCCTGCGGGGGGCCGCGTTGTTCCGCGCCGCCCCGGGAGGGCAGGATGACGGGCATGACGCACGCGATGCAGAAGGGCTCCAACATCCCGGTGACCGCCATGGCGGTCCGGGCGGTGCTGCGCTGGACCGGCGGCCCCGAGGTGCCGGACGTCGACGCCTCGGCGCTGCTCGTGGGCCCGGACGGGCGCGTGCGCTCGGACGAGGACTTCGTTTTCTACAACCAGCCCCGGCACCCGTCGGGAGCCGTGTGGCGCCTCGGCAAGAAGCAGCTCGGCGAGGCGATCACCGATGCCGTGCAGGCGGATCTACGCGCGGTGCCGCCGGTGGTGGACCGGATCCTGGTGGTGGCCTCCGCCGAGGACGTGCCGTTCCAGCAGGTCCAGGACCTGCGGATCCTGCTCTACGACGCCACGGCGACCGGCGGCTCCGAGCCGCTGGCCTTCTTCGACGTGCGCCCCGAGACGGGTGCCGAGACGGCCCTGATCTGCGGCGAGGTGTACCGGCGCGGCGACGGATGGAAGTTCCGGGCGCTGGGCGAGGGCTACTCGAACGGGCTCGTGGGGCTGGCGACCGACCACGGGATCTCCGTGGACGAGAATGCCGCCGAGGCCTCCGGGGCGGAGCCCGCCGCCGGGCCGGCCGCCGAGCAGACGGCCGCGATGCGCCCGCCGGCTCCGCCGAGCCCGCAGGCACCGCAGACGCCGCAGACCCAGGCCCCGCCGGCCGAGCAGCCCGCGTACGGGTACCCGCAGCCGGTGTCCCCGGCCCCCGTGCCGGTCCCGGGCGGCGACCCGACGTTCCGGCTGCCGGTGCAGGGCCCGCAGTTCATCCGCCGCTGACGCCACGAAGGCCCGGCCGGAGCTCCCGCTGACGCCACGGAGGCCCGGCCGGAGCTCCCGCCCGGGTTCAGGTCAGGCCTTGGTGCTCTTGTAGCCCCGCCCCCACTGCAGGCCCCACCCGTACAGCCGGTCGAGCTCGGCCTGGAACCCGTACACGAACTTCACCTCGCGCCGGACGATCAGCTCGCCCTTGACGTGCTCCAGGGTCAGCACCGCGCAGGAGCGGGCCTGCGGCTGCCGCTCCTCCAGGGGGATCTCGATCCGCGGCCCGGTGATCGGGTAGAGGGTGATCATGGCGTGCGTGCGGTCGAAGGCCGGGGTCTGGTCGTAGATGTAGACGAAGACCAGCAGCCGCTTGATCTCCTCGGCGTGGTCGAGGTTGACGAAGACCGTCTCACCGGAGGGCGCCCCGAACCGGTCGTCGCCGCTGAGCTTCACGTACGGCGGGCTGTTGATGTCGCCGTGGAGGTTGCCGAGCGGCTGTACGACGCCCCGGGTGCCGTCGGCCAGCTCGTAGAGACAGCCGAGGTCGAGGTCGACGTTGACCATGCCCTGGGTGTGCGCCTGCACCATGTCGGGCTTGAACAGCTTGAACGGGTGGCGCAGGAGCCGGCTGCCCGCGCCGCTGCGGGCACCGATGTCCGAGCTGCGCATGCGCCAGGACAGGTTGACCCGCAGGTTCCCGTGGACCGCCCCCTGTTTGGTGAGCGAGACCGTCGGATGCCGCTTGGTCAGCTCGATCGCGTTCGACGAGGCGCTGCCCGAGTCGAACTGCAGGGCGCGGCTGCCCCTGATCCCGTCGAAGAATCCCATTCCCCTACCCCCCTTTTTGAATACGCGGGCGGGGCGGCCCGGCAGTCCGCAGACCAAGCCCGGCCGCCCCGCAGATGGAGCGTTCCGCATTACTGCCGTGATCATGCCTCGGCGGCGGAACCCTCCAGTTCCATCAGCTTGTTGCGGCGCACGGAGGACCAGAAGGACCAGCCGATGAGCACCACGCCGACGAGGCCGGTGATGACCTCGTTGATCTCGTACTGGATGGTGACGAGCAGGATCGCGGCGAGCGCGCCGATGGCGTAGTGCGCGCCGTGCTCCAGGTACACGTAGTCGTCGAGGGTGCCCTGGCGGACCAGGTAGACCGTGAGCGACCGGACGTACATGGCGCCGATGCCGAGGCCGAGTGCCATCAGCACGATGTCGTTGGTGATGGCGAAGGCGCCGATGACCCCGTCGAAGGAGAAGGAGGCGTCGAGGACTTCGAGGTAGAGGAACATGAAGAAGGCGGCCTTGCCGGCCATGGCGACGGCCGTGACGGGCTTGCCGCTCTTCTTGGCCTCCTCCTCGGCTTCGTGCTCGGCCTCTTCCTCTTCTTCGAGGCGGTTCTCGAAGTAGCCGGAGAGACCACCGACGATCATGTAGGTGATCAGTCCGAGGATGCCGGAGATCAGGACCGTCTGCGCCTTGTCCACGTGGACCCCGCCGTGCTGGTGGGCCTGGGTGGCGAAGGTCATCGAGGTGATGACCAGGACGATCAGTGCGATGCAGGCCGAGAGCATGTCGATCTTGCCCAGCTTCGCCAGCGGGCGCTCCAGCCACGCGAGCCACTTGATGTCCCGGTCCTCGAAGATGAAGTCGAGGAAGATCATCAGCAGGAACATGCCACCGAAGGCGGCAATGGACGGGTGGGCGTCCGTGACCAGCTGCTCGTACATCTCCTTGTCGTTCAGGGCCAGATCGACTGCGTCGAGGGGCCCGATCTTGGCGCTGATGGCCACGATCACGACGGGGAAGACCAGGCGCATGCCGAACACGGCGATGAGTACGCCGACCGTCAGGAAGATCTTCTGCCAGAAGGCATTCATCTTCTTCAGGATTCCGGCGTTGACCACTGCATTGTCGAAGGACAGCGAGATCTCAAGGATGGTCAGGATCGCCACGATCCCGAATGCGGTCCACCCCCCGTAGAACACCGCTGCGACCAGACCGAGCGCAGTGACTGCGAACGACCAGCCGAAGGTTTTGAGAACCACTGGCACCCCATCGTCTTGTACGGCTTTACGAAACGTTGACCCCGAAGTCTAGAGCGATGCCCCGGAGCCCCGACGCGTACCCCTGCCCCACTGCGCGGAACTTCCATTCGCCGCCGTACCGGTAGACCTCACCGAAGATCATCGCCGTCTCGCTGGAGGCGTCCTCGGTGAGGTCGTAGCGGGCCAGTTCCTGGCCGTCCGAGTCGTTCACCACGCGGATGAAGGCGTTGCTGACCTGGCCGAAGCTCTGCCGGCGGGCCTCCGCCTCGTGGATCGAGACCGGGAAGACGATCTTGTCGACCTCGACCGGCACCTTGGTCAGATCGATGATGATCGACTCGTCGTCGCCCTCACCCTCGCCGGTGAGGTTGTCCCCCGTGTGTTCGACGGAGCCCTCGGGGCTCTTCAGGTTGTTGTAGAAGACGAAGTACGCGTCTCCCAGGACCCGGCCGTCGCGGCACAGCAGCGCGCTGGCGTCGAGGTCGAAGTCGGCCCCCGTGGTCGAGCGCGCGTCCCAACCGAGACCGACCAGGACCCGGGTGAGGTTCGGTGCGGCCTTGGAGAGGGAGACGTTGCCCCCCTTGGCGAGTGTGACGCCCATGTTGTGGTCCTCCCCGGACGACGTGGTGATCGCGGCACGCTCGCGTGGCGGGCCGGTGGTGGTGCTGTGGTGCTGTGGTGCTGCTGCGGGGTGGTGCGGTGCTGCGGTGGTGCGGTGCAAAGCGCGTCCGGCGCCGTACACACAGTGCACGGCGCCGGACGGGTGACTGCTGGCGGGCTCAGACGTTGACGCCGAAGTCCTGGGCGATGCCGCGCAGGCCGGAGGCGTAGCCCTGACCGATGGCGCGGAACTTCCACTCCGCTCCGTTGCGGTACAGCTCGCCGAAGACCATGGCGGTCTCCGTCGAGGCGTCCTCGGAGAGGTCGTAGCGGGCGAGCTCGGAGTTGTCGGCCTGGTTCACCACGCGGATGTACGCGTTGCGGACCTGTCCGAAGCTCTGCTGGCGGCTCTCGGCCTCGTAGATCGAGACCGGGAAGACGATCTTGGCGACATCGCCGGGGACGCCGGCCAGGTTGACCTTGATCGCCTCGTCGTCGCCCTCGCCCTCACCGGTGGTGTTGTCACCGGTGTGCTCGACCGATCCGTCCGGGCTCTTCAGGTTGTTGAAGAACACGAAGTTCGAGTCGTTGGCGACCTTGCCCTGGTCGTTGGTCAGGATCGCGCTGGCGTCGAGGTCGAAGTCGACACCGGTGGTGGTGCGAGCGTCCCAGCCCAGACCGACGATGACCGCCGTCAGATTCGGCGCGGCCTTGGTCAGCGAGACGTTTCCGCCCTTGCTGAGGCTGACTCCCACGGGTCCTCCATTGGGTTCATGTGTGGGGCGGTGCCCCGTCGTGCGGTTTCTACCGGGATCAACGCTTCGATCCTAGTGACGGGTTCCCGCCTGTCGGCGTCTTTCCCGGTGAACAGTTCCCGGAACCCGCCCGAGAACGGCGAGTACGGCGGGTACGGGCGGTACGGCGGGTACGGCCGGTGCGGCGAGCGGGCGGGTCCGCGGGGCGCCGTCCGGGCCGACGGTGTGCGCAGGCCTGTGCTCAGAGGCTGTCGAGGGCCTTGATGTACTCGTTCAGGTCACGCGCGTCGGGCAGGCCGTTGACGACGGTCCAGCGCACGATGCCGTCCCTGTCGATGATGAAGGTGCCGCGGACCGCACAGCCCTTCTCCTCGTCGAAGACGCCGTACGCGCGGGAGGTCTCGCCGTGCGGCCAGAAGTCCGACAGCAGGGGGTATTCGAGGTTCTCCTGCTCGCCGAAGACCCGCAGGGTCGGCACGGAGTCGTTGGAGACCGCGAGGAGCTGGACGTCGTCGTTCTGGAAGCGCGGCAGCTGGTCGCGCAGCTCGCACAGCTCGCCGGTGCAGACACCGGTGAAGGCGAACGGGTAGAAGAGCAGCACGACGGCCTTCTCCCCGCGGAAGTCGGAGAGCCGCACGGTGGCGCCGTGGTTGTCCTTGAGCTCGAAGTCCGGGGCCTTGCTGCCGACCTCGATCGCCATCTCTCGCATCCCTTCGTTCCCGCATCCCCGGATTGGGCTGTTCGGGTGGGTCCAGCCTAAGGGCTGTCCCGTAATCCCCGGTGGATCAGCGCGCGGCGTCGGATGCGGTGCATCGCAAGGCGGAGGGGCGTCCGCATACTGGGCGTATCCGGGCGTTCCGACAACGCAGCGAGGCGCCGTAGCCGGCGTCGCGCGCCCGCCGGGGATTACGGGACAGCCCTTAGGGGATCAGGTGTCCGGAACGCACGCACCCCGCCGACCGGAACGGATTCCGGCTGACAGGGTGCGTGTCCGCTTGGCTGCGGGGTGCGGCTCAGCGCTTGGCCTTGGCGGCCTTCGGCGTCACGAGCTTGGTGGAGGTCCACTCCTTGCCGACGGGCAGGCCCTTGGCAAGCGAGAGGCCGGCCGTCGTGGCGGCCTCGCTGATGTCGCTGGCCTCGACGTAGCCGTCACGGCCCGTCTTGGGGGTCAGCAGAAGGATCAGTGCGCCGTCCTCGACCAGCTCGGTCGCGTCGACCAGGGCGTCCGTCAGGTCGCCGTCCTCGTCGCGGAACCACAACAGCACCGCGTCGGCCACGTCGTCGTAGTCCTCGTCGGCGAGCTCACTGACGAGATCTTCGACAGTTTCACGGAAATCCTGATCGACGTCCTCGTCGTAGCCGATCTCCTGGACCACCTGTTCGGACTGGAAACCCAGCCGGGCGGCCAGGCTCTCCGCGTGGTCCGCGGTCGCGCTCACGGGGTGCCTCCTGCTCATGTTCGGTGAATGTCTTCGGCGGCGCGCGTACGCGCAGCATTGGGCGTAGTCCACACGGGCGGGGCGGATCGCGCAAGTACCCGGCCGCCGAGACCGTCGAAACGGTGACGATTACGGCCGTCTCGCCGCAACTTTCAGCCTTCCCGCGTGCACCTCTGGTGATTCATCCCACACCATTCCAGCTCATTCGGCATCATCGGCAACGCTTACCGGCTTTCCTACCTGTTTGAGGGACCGAACGGTCTTCCGAACCCGGTGATCGTCCTGGGCGTAAGGTTGCGGTTCGGCCGGACGCGCCGCCGCCCGCCCTCCCGATCGCCGCGGACTCCAGTGATTACCCAGTGGTAGAGGTGACGATTCCGACCGAGCGTAAGACGATGGGAGGCGGCGAAACCCCATGGCACGACTCCCCTGACAGCGAAGGAACAGCGTGGCTTCCGCATCCGATCGCAATCCGATCATCATTGGCGGCCTGCCGAGCCAGGTCCCGGACTTCGATCCGGAGGAGACGCAGGAGTGGCTCGACTCCCTGGACGCCGCCGTCGACGAGCGGGGCCGTGAGCGCGCCCGCTACCTGATGCTGCGGCTGATCGAGCGCGCCCGCGAGAAGCGCGTGGCCGTGCCCGAGATGCGCAGCACGGACTACGTCAACACGATCGCCACCAAGGACGAGCCGTTCTTCCCGGGCAACGAGGAGATCGAGCGCAAGGTCCTGAACGCGACCCGGTGGAACGCGGCCGTGATGGTCTCGCGCGCCCAGCGTCCCGGGATCGGCGTCGGCGGCCACATCGCCACGTTCGCCTCCTCCGCCTCCCTCTACGACGTGGGCTTCAACCACTTTTTCCGGGGCAAGGACGAGGGCGACGGCGGCGACCAGATCTTCTTCCAGGGCCACGCCTCCCCCGGCATCTACGCGCGCGCCTACCTCCTGGACCGGCTCTCCGAGCAGCAGCTCGACGCGTTCCGGCAGGAGAAGTCGAAGGCTCCGTACGGTCTGTCCAGCTACCCGCACCCGCGGCTGATGCCGGACTTCTGGGAGTTCCCGACCGTCTCGATGGGCCTCGGCCCGCTCGGTGCGATCTACCAGGCCCGGATGAACCGGTACATGGAGGCGCGCGGGATCGCCGACACCTCGAAGTCACACGTTTGGGCGTACCTCGGCGACGGCGAGATGGACGAGCCGGAGTCGCTCGGCCAGCTGTCGATCGCCGCTCGCGAGGGTCTGGACAACCTGACCTTCGTCGTGAACTGCAACCTGCAGCGGCTCGACGGCCCGGTGCGCGGCAACGGCAAGATCATCCAGGAGCTGGAGTCGCAGTTCCGCGGTGCCGGCTGGAACGTGATCAAGCTGATCTGGGACCGCTCCTGGGACCCGCTGCTGGCGCAGGACCGCGACGGGATCCTGGTCAACCGGATGAACTCGACGCCGGACGGCCAGTTCCAGACGTACGCGACCGAGACCGGTGCGTACATCCGCGACCACTTCTTCGGTGACGACCAGCGGCTGCGGGCGATGGTCGAGAACATGAGCGACCAGCAGCTGCTGCACCTGGGCCGCGGCGGCCACGACCACAAGAAGATCTACGCGGCGTACGCGGCGGCCAAGGCCCACAAGGGCCAGCCGACGGTGATCCTGGCGCAGACGGTCAAGGGCTGGACGCTCGGCCCGAACTTCGAGGGCCGCAACGCGACGCACCAGATGAAGAAGCTGACGGTCGACGACCTCAAGCGCTTCCGCGACCGCCTGCACATCCCGATCACGGACGCGCAGCTGGAGAACGGCGCCCCGCCGTACTACCACCCGGGCCGCAATTCGCCGGAGATCCAGTACATGCACGACCGGCGCAGCTCGCTGGGCGGCTACGTGCCGACGCGCGTGGTGCGGGCCAAGCCGCTCCAGCTGCCGGACGACAAGGCGTACGCGGCGGCGAAGAAGGGCTCGGGCCATCAGTCGATCGCCACGACCATGGCGTTCGTGCGCATCCTGAAGGACCTGATGCGGGACAAGGAGATCGGCAAGCGGTTCGTGCTGATCGCCCCGGACGAGTACCGCACCTTCGGCATGGACGCGTTCTTCCCGAGCGCCAAGATCTACAACCCGCTGGGCCAGCAGTACGAGGCGGTCGACCGCGACCTGCTGCTCGCCTACAAGGAGTCCCCGACGGGCCAGATGCTGCACGACGGCATCTCGGAGGCGGGCTGCACGGCCT
The DNA here is from genome assembly GCA_001298555.1 of Actinobacteria bacterium OV450. Classification (GTDB taxonomy): domain Bacteria; phylum Actinomycetota; class Actinomycetes; order Streptomycetales; family Streptomycetaceae; genus Streptomyces. The sequence goes on along the minus strand of LJCW01000095.1, from coordinate 1,122 downwards.
CGCTGATCGCCGCGGGCTCGGCGTACGCGACGCACGGCGAGCCGCTGATCCCGGTCTACGTCTTCTACTCGATGTTCGGTTTCCAGCGCACGGGTGACCAGTTCTGGCAGATGGCCGACCAGCTGGCGCGCGGTTTCGTGCTGGGTGCGACCGCCGGCCGGACCACCCTGACGGGTGAGGGCCTGCAGCACGCCGACGGTCACTCCCAGCTGCTGGCGTCCACGAACCCGGGCTGTGTGGCGTACGACCCGGCGTACGGGTACGAGATCGCACACATCGTCCAGGACGGTCTGCGGCGCATGTACGGCCCCGAGGCCGAGGACGTCTTCTACTACCTGACGGTCTACAACGAGCCGATCCAGCACCCGGCCGAGCCGGCCGACGTGGACGTGGACGGGATCCTCAAGGGCATCCACCGGGTGTCCGCGGGCTCGGCGGGGTCGATCGGGGCGCAGATCATGGCCTCGGGCGTGGCGGTGCCGTGGGCGCTGGAGGCCCAGCGGATCCTGGCCGAGGAGTGGAACGTCCGGGCGGACGTCTGGTCGGCGACCTCCTGGAACGAGCTGCGCCGCGAGGCCGTCGAGGTGGAGGAGCACAACCTGCTGCACCCGGAGGAGGAGCAGCGCGTCCCGTACGTGACGCGGAAGCTGTCGGGTGCGGAGGGGCCGTTCGTGGCGGTCTCGGACTGGATGCGCTCCGTCCCGGACCAGATCTCGCGGTGGGTGCCCGGCGCGTACACCTCGCTGGGCGCGGACGGGTTCGGCTTCGCGGACACCCGCGGCGCGGCCCGGCGCTTCTTCCACATCGACGCGCAGTCGGTGGTGCTGGCGGTCCTGACCGAGCTGGCCAAGGAGGGCAGGATCGACCGTTCGGCGCTGAAGCAGGCGGTGGACCGGTACCGGCTGCTGGACGTCGCGGCGGCCGACCAGGGCGCCGCGGGCGGCGACGCGTAAGGCTGCGGGGGCGGACGGTTGGACGGCTGAGCGGCGGTGGGGGGGGGGGGGCGGGGGGGCGGCCCCCCCCCCCCCCCCCGCTCCGGCCGTTGCGGCACTGCGCCGCCGCCTCCCCCCTTTTCCCTTTCCTCCTACTCTTCGTTTGAAGGAGACTCCCCGCCCACCTCTG
>LJCW01000094.1 GCA_001298555.1 Actinobacteria bacterium OV450 | reverse complement strand
GTCGTGCGACGACGCACCCACCCCTCCAGCACAGCCCGCTGGGCATCAGTCAGTGACAACGGCGGAATCTTCGGTCCGGGACGACTCATACCGAACTAACGTCAAACCTCCGACTCAGGTCACTAGGTGACGTCCGTCGGGGCCGGCCCGGGATCACGTCCGACGTGATCCCGGGCCGGCCTCCCGCCGGGCCGCCGCGGGGCGGCGGGGGCGCGAGGGGGGGGCGCCGGCGTCGGCGGTCAGAGTGCACTCTGCCGCCACCCCGTGCGTCCGGCCGGGACCGGAACGGGTTCCGCCCTAGCGTGGGTCCGCAACGATCCGGCCGTACCGCCGCCGGATCCCGGCCTTCCGGAGGCACCTCGCCATGTCCGCCACCCTCTCCGAACTCACCGGGGACTACGCCCTCGACCCCGCTCACACCCGGATCGGCTTCGTCGCCCGCCACGCCATGGTGACCAAGGTCCGCGGCGCCTTCCACCAGTTCGAGGGCACCGCGCACCTGGACGGCGCCGATCCGTCCCGTTCCACCGCCACGGTGGTGATCAAGACCGAAAGCATCGACACCGGCGTCGAACAGCGCGACCAGCACCTGCGCACCAACGACTTCCTGGACGCGCCCTCCTTCCCCGACATCACCTTCCGCACCACCGCGGTCGAGCCTCTGTCCGACACCGAGTACCGCGTCACCGGCGACCTGACCATCAAGGACACCACCCGCCCGGTCACCATCGACTTCGAGTACACCGGCAATGCCGTCGACCCCTACGGCAACCTGCGGGTCGGCCTGGAGGGTTCGGTCGCCATTTCCCGCAAGGACTTCGGCGTCACGTGGAACGCGGCCCTGGAAGGCGGTGGCGTGCTGGTCGGCGACAAGGTCGTCCTGGAGTTCGACATCTCGGCGATCAAGCAGAAATAGCCGGGCCCAGAGCCCGTTCAGGCGTCGCCCCGGGGGCGGCGGCGCAGGAGCCGCTTGGCTCCGAGCACCAGGACCGTGCCCAAGGCCAGGACGGCCGCGCCCTTGGTGAAGCCGCCCCCGCCCTGCCCGCCCGCGGGGCCGGGGGCCGCCGGCGCCCCCGGCTTCGCGGGATCGGGGGCCGGGGTGGCGGAGCCGCCGGCCGCAGGTTTCACCGGGACGGCCACGACCCGGCTCGACGCGCCCTCCGAGCCGAACAGCAGCGTCGACCCGTCCGCCGAGTACGTCACCGACTCCGCCTGGCCCTGCCAGGGCGCGTCCACCCGCTCGCCCTCGCCCTCGGGCCGCCCGTCCTTCCACGGGTAGGTCCGCGCGAAGAAGTAGCCGCGCAGCGTGAGCCGGCCGCCGTCCGGCGAGAACGCCCCGTCCGTGACCCACGGCAGGTCCGCCACCCGCTTGAACACGTTCGTCCCCGACGCGGACAGCTGCTGCGGGCCCTCGTACAGCCCGCCCTTGTCCTCGCTCTTGCTCGCGATGTACACCCGGCCCGTCACCGGATGCACCATCAGCGCCTCCGCGTTGCGCGCCCCGTCCGCGTACTTCACCGTGAACTGCTCGGCCTTCACCGTGACGTCGGCCAGTTGCTTCGGCTCGGGGAAGCGGTAGATCCAGACGTGGTCCCAGGTCCCGCCCAGGTTGTCGCCGATGTCGCCGACGTAGAGCTGTCCGTCCGGTCCGAGCGAGATCGCCTCGACGTCGCGCGGGGTCCCGATGCCGGTCAGCGTCACCCGGGCCACGGTCCTGCCGGTCGCCGAGTCCACCGCGTACACGTACGGGCCGTCGTCGCTGTCGTTGTGCGTCCAGTACACGCCCGGGTGGATGCGGCTCGCGGCCAGCCCGCTCGACTCCTTGATCCGCGGATCGGTGATCGTGAACCCCGATGCACCGGCGGCGGGGCTCCCGGCGGCCGCGGCGGCCGAACCCGGCAGCACGGCAAGGGCAATGACGGCGGTCAACGGCAACAGGCGCATGCCCCAAGCCTGCCAGGGCCTCCCGCGTGTCCGGCATCACAGGGGCTCCCGGCGCGTGATCCGCGATGATGACCGGATGCGTTTCATGTTCGTCGGCGACTCCATGACCATCGGACGCGCAGGCGACTACACCTGGCGCTACCGGATGTGGCAGCACCTCGAAGCCACCTTCGACGGTCCGTACCGGATCGTCGGTCCGCGCTGCGAACTCTTCGACACCGGCGCGAACGAGCCGGTCAGCCACGCCTACGCCGACCCGGGCTTCCCCGGCCACGCCCGCCGCCACCTCGCCGGCTGGGGCGAGGGCTGGCAGCACATGGCCCCGCTCATCGGCTCCGCCGTGCGCTCCGGGCAGGCGGACGTCCTGCTCGTCTCCCTCGGGCTGATAGACCTCGGCTTCTACACCGCCGCCGACGAGACCGCGGCCAACGCCCGCCGCTTCATCGCGGAGGCCCGCGCCGCCCGGCCGGGGATCCGGATGGTTCTGCTGCCGGTCATCCCGAACGTGCGGGCCGAGTCCGACGCACCGTTCGCGGCCGAGGTCTCCCGGTTCAACGAGCTCCTCGCGAAGGCCGTCGCCGACCTGTCGACGGAGGCCTCGCCGATCCTGCTGGCCGCGCGCCCGGACGCGTACGAGATCCACCGGGACACCTACGACGGCACCCACCCCAACGCCTCCGGCGAACACCGCCTGGCCGGCGAGTTCGCGGCGGTCCTCCACCAGGCATGGGGCGTCGGCGGCCCCTACCGCACTCCCTGACGCCCCGGGGGGGGGCCTCCGGCGTTCCACCGCGACCCGGCCCCCGCGACCGGTCCCCACCCCACATCCGGGGGGTGCGGACCGGTCGCTGCGTCATCCCGGAAGGATCACCAGGCGAAGGCCTCCGGGGAGGGGCCGGGGCCGGGGAAGATCTCGTCCAGGGCGGCGAGCACCTCCTGCGACAGCTCCAGGTCCAGCGCGCGCAGTGCGCTCTCCAGCTGCTCCGCCGTCCGGGGACCCACGATCGGCCCCGTCACCCCGGGCCGGGTCAGCAGCCAGGCCAGGGCCGTTTCGCCGGGTTCCAGCCCGTGCTTGTCGAGCAGGTCCTCGTACGCCTGCACCTGGGCCCGTACGGAGGTGTTGGCCAGGGCGTCCGCGGACCGCCCGGAGGCGCGGCGGCCGCCCTCGACCTCCTTCCTGATGACCCCGCCCAGCAGCCCGCCGTGCAGCGGGGACCACGGGATCACGCCGAGCCCGTACTCCTGCGCGGCCGGGACGACCTCCATCTCGGCGCGCCGCTCGGCGAGGTTGTACAGGCACTGCTCGCTGACCAGGCCGACCGAGCCGCGCCGGGCGGCCGTCTCGTTGGCCTGGGCGATCTTGTAGCCGGGGAAGTTCGACGATCCGGCGTAGAGCACCTTGCCCTGCTGGATCAGCACGTCCACGGCCTGCCAGATCTCCTCGAACGGGGTCCGGCGGTCGACGTGGTGGAACTGGTAGAGGTCGATGTAGTCCGTCTGGAGCCGCTTGAGGCTGGCCTCGACGGCCCGGCGGATGTTGAGCGCCGAGAGCCGGTCGTGGTTGGGCCACGGGTCGCCCTCGGCGGCCATGTTCCCGTAGACCTTGGTGGCCAGCACGGTCTTGTCCCGTCGGCCGCCGCCCTGGGCGAACCAGGTGCCGATGATCTCCTCGGTGCGGCCCTTGTTCTCGCCCCACCCGTAGACGTTGGCGGTGTCCACGAAGTTCAGGCCCGCGGCGAGCGCGGCGTCCAGGATGGAGTGGCTGGTCGGTTCGTCTGTCTGCGGACCGAAGTTCATCGTGCCGAGTACAAGTCGGCTGACCTTGAGTCCGGTGCGTCCGAGCTGTGTGTACTTCATGGGCCCCAAGCCAACTGCTTGGAGTCCACTCCAGGCAAGGGCCCACGGGCAGGAGTCACCGGCCTACGGCGGCCGCCACTGCCACGACGACGAACATCAGCACGAGAACACCGGCCATCACACGGTTTCGGGTCTTGGGATCCACCCGTCGAGCCTAACGCGGCCCAGCGGGGTCCCCGCACCGAGGGCCGGGCAAGCGGGGGCCGGGCCCCGGGGGCCGCGGCCGGCAGGTCAGACGCCCAGGGGCCAGGCCCCGACCACCTCGTAGCGGGGCTGCTCCCCCGGCACCCCGCCGGTCGGGAGGTTGCTGCGGACCAGGCTGAGCTCCCGGACCTCCCAGGGCGTGCCCTCGAACCCCGCGAGGGCCTCCAGGTAGGGGCCCAGACGGGTGCCGCCCTGGCTGCGGGCCAGGGTGAGGTGGGCGGTGTAGCGGCGGTGCTGCTCCATCGGCACGCCGGCCCGGCGGGCGGCGGCGTCGGCGCGCTCGGCGAGCATCCGCATCTGGTCGAGGCCGCCGGCGGCGCCGGCCCACAGGGCGCGTTCGCCGAAGTGCCCGCAGCCGTGGATGCGCAGCGAGAAGGGGTCCGTACGGTGGGCGGCGCGTGCGAGGCGGGCGTGCAGGTCGGGCAGGAGCCCGTCGTGCACCTCGCCCATGAAGGCGAGGGTGAAGTGCCAGCCCGCCTCCCCGGTCCAGCGGAGCCGGTCGTCGCGGACGGCCTGCACGGCCCGGCGCAGCTCGTCGACGGCCCCCTGGGGCGGCATCACCGCGGCAAACAGCCTCATGGGCGCGAGCCTAACGCGCGGCGCGGGACCGGAGACAGAGTCCCCGGCCCCGCGGACGCGGCGGTCTACGCCTCCGCGATCGGGATCTGGTGGGAGGTGGACGCGGCGCTGCCGTTCACCGGGGCGGCGGGGGCGGTGGTCCCCGGGGCGCCCGGCTGGGACATCGACGCGAGCAGCTGGCGGGCCAGGCCCAGGCCCGTGCCGCCCATGGTCAGGGCCTTCGCGAACATCTCCGACATGCCCTCGGCGCCGTTGAGCAGCACCATGTGCTCCACGTTCCCGAAGGCCCCGGCGCCCGCCTCCACGATCGCCGGCCAGTTCTCGGCGAGCTGCTGGGCGACGACCGCCTCCTGGTTCTCGGCGAGTGCGGCGGCCCGCGCCTTGATCGCGTCCGCCTCGGCGAGGCCCTTGGCCTTCGCCGACGCCGCCACCGCGAGGCCCTTGGCCTGGGTGGCCGCGGCCTCGGCCTCACCGGTCGCCCGGGTGGCCTTCGCCGCCGCGAGACCGCGGGCCTCGGTGGCCGCCGCGTCGGCGGTCGCCGCCGTCGTCACGCGCGTGGCCTCGGCCGCGGCCGCCAGCTCGGTCTCCTTGGCCTTGGCCTGCGCCGCCGAGATCCGGGCGTCGCGCTCGGCCTCGGCGCGGGTGCGGGTCTCGTAGGCCGCAGCGTCCGCGGGCTTGCGCACGTCCGCCTGGAGCTGCTGCTCGCGCCGGTGCGCTTCGAGCTCGGCGACCCGGGTCTCCTGGACGACGACCTCCTGGCGGGCGGCGGCCTCCGAGAGCGGGCCCGCCTGACGGGCGGTCGCGGCTGCCTTGTCGCGTTCGGCCTGGTAGCCCGCCTGGAGGATCTCGCTGTCGCGGGTGGCCTCCGCCATCCGTGCGAACGCGGTCTGCTCGGCCTCGGTGGCCAAACGGTTCGCCTCGGCCTGCGCGATGCGCGCGTCCCGCTGGACGGCGGCCGCGTGCGGCATCGCCAGGTTCTTGATGTAGCCGGTCGGGTCCTCGATCTCGTGGATCTGCAGCGAGTCGACGATCAGGCCGAGCTTCTCCATCTCGGTGCCGCAGGCCGCCCGGGTCTGCCCGGTCAGCTTCTCCCGGTCGCGGATCATGTCCTCGACCGTCAAACCGCCCACGATGGACCGCAGATGGCCCGCGAAGACGATGTGCACCCGCTCGGGCATCATCTTCTGCTGGTCCAGGAAGCGGCGCGCCGCGTTCGCGATGGACACGAGGTCGTCGCCGATCTTGAAGATCACGACGCCCTTCACCCGCAGCGGGATGCCCTGGTGGGTCACGCAGTCCACGTTCAGCTGGGTCTCGTTGAGGTCCAGCGACAGCTTGCGCACCGCCTGCACGCCGGGGACCACGAGAGTTCCGCGCCCGGTGACGATCCGGAAGCCCATGCCCTCGCCGATGCCCTCAGTGCGGTGCGTGGAACCGGAGATGACGAGTGCCTCGTTCGGTTCGGCCACCCGCCACATGAGCTTGAACAGGCCGATCAAGGCCACTATTGCCGCGAGAACGATTCCCGCCACGACGCCGATAGCCATCGGCAACGCCCCCTTTGTCGCAGTGCCGTTCGACACTGACGAGGGCGAGTGTGCTCCTGTGCCGGCGCGTTAAGAAGATCCTGGCGAGGTCTTGTCGCCATCTTGATACGAACCACATCCGGGCAGGTGGCGGAGGGGCTCAGTTGTCGTACGCCGCCATCACGTACACCGTGCGCGGCGGCAGGTACTCCACGACGGTCACCACCGTGCCCACGGTCAGCCGGCCCGTGCCCGGGGCGGGATGCGCGAGGAAGTGCTCCGCGCCGCCGCGGATGCGGACGATGACCTCCCCCACCAGGCCGGGACCCACCGTCCCGGTCACCCGGCCGTCCAGCCCCACCATGTCGGCTTCCCCCATGCGCCGAGGGTACGCCGCCGGGGCGGTGCCGTCGCCCCGCCGGACGGACGGCCGACGGACAGTCGGCCGGCCCGGACGGCCGGCCCCCGGCAGCCGCGCGTGCTACGAGTGGCCGAGGTCCGCGGCCGGGAGGTCCGTCGAGGGGACCGAGCCCGTGTCGGGGGCCGGGCGCAGCGGGAACTCGTCGGAGGCCATCGAGTCCAGCACCGGCGGGGCCGGGCGCGGCGGCTTCGGCATGACCGCGGCCTCGGAGTGACCGCCGCAGCCGTACGAGAGGGAGACGAGGTGTCCGTCGGCGGGGCCGAACTCGTTGGCGCAGACGCCGAAGGCCTGGCCCAGCGAGCCGCCGATCGCGACGAGGAACCCGCAGGAGACGCAGGAGGCGGGCGCCGCCTGCGCCATCGGGGTCTTGGCGCCGAAGGACTCGTCCCAGCGGTCGGCGGCGCTGTGCAGCCCGTAGCGCGACAGGACACGAGCGCGGCGCATGCCGAGTTCCTCGGCGACGGAGGCGATGGACCCCCGTACGGGCACCACCGTGCGGTCGGTGACGTCGGCGTCCTCGGCCTCGACGAGTTCGGCCATCTCGGGGGAGACGAGCGAGTTCGGCGGCGGGGCGTCCTCGCCGGTGAAGCCGGGTTCGAGCCGCAGGTCGTCGGCGTCGGTGGGCAGCAGGTCGCCGGGGCCCATGTCGCCGGGGCGCAGCCGCTCGCTCCACGGCACCCACTCGGGGGCCAGGAGGGCGTCCTCGCCGGGAAGCAGCACCGTTTCGTCGAGGGTGACGTTCTTGGCGCGGGAGGCGCGGGTCACGGTGACGGCCCAGCGCCAGCCCCGGTAGCCGGGGTCCTTGCACTCGAAGAAGTGCGTGACGACCCGGTCGCCCTCCGCGACGGCGGAGACGTGCTCGCCCACCACTGAGGGAGCAGCGGCCTCCTCGGCCGCCGCGCGGGCGAGGTCTACCGCCTCGGCGCACAGGCGGTCGGGGGTACGGCTTCGCGTCGTCGCAGCACTCACAGGTCTCGTTCTCTCCTACGCCGTCTCACGAGTGCGCCGTCCGTACTGTCGTCCTGAACGACCCGTCGGTCCTGTCCGTACGTGGCGCGGGCGGAGCGGACCAGAGGGCCGCGTCGACGTCCGCACCCGATCGGCCTCGGGCGCACCTACCTGCAATCCATTCTGCGGGATCGCGAAGAGGCGCGCGGCCGAGAGCAACCGCCGGTGGCGCGCTACGCACGCTACCTCCTCCGGCGCCTTGGGCCCACATGCAAGGTCCGATTCGCGGACGAGACCGCCTGCCGGCACCGCCGCGACGGCCTGCCGACGGCGACCCGACGGGCGCCCGTGACGCGCCGGGACGGGACCCGGAAGGGTCCGTGGGGCAGTATGGCGGGTGTGGCACCCGTACGGTCGTCCCGCGACGGCTCGGGACCGGCCAAGCGGGCCGGCCGGGCCGTCGGGCGTGCCCTGCAGCGTCCCTTCACCGGCGCGGCGCGCGGGATCCGGCGGGCCACGCACGCGCACGGCGCCGGGGAATCGGGCCTCGGCAGGCTGATCGAGCTGCACGCCATCAACGGCGCCGGCGATGTGATGATCACGGTGGCGCTGGCCTCGACGGTGTTCTTCTCGGTCCCCACGGACGAGGCACGCGGCCGTGTCGCCCTGTACCTGGCGATCACCATGGCCCCGTTCACGGTGCTGGCCCCGGTGATCGGCCCGGCGCTGGACCGGCTGCCGCACGGGCGGCGGGCCGCGATGGCCTGCGCGATGCTCGCGCGGGCGCTGCTCGCGGTGATGATGTCGGGCGCGGTGGCCACGGGCGGGCTGGAGCTCTACCCGGCGGCGCTGGGCGTGCTGGTCGCCTCCAAGGCGTACGGGGTGGTCCGCAGCGCGGTGGTGCCGCGGCTGCTCCCGCCGAAGTTCTCACTCGTCAAGGCGAACTCCCGGGTCACGCTGGCCGGCCTGCTCGCCACCGCGGCGGCGGCGCCCGTCGCGGCGGGCCTGCACACCATCGGGCCGCCGTGGCCGCTGTACGGCGCCTGCGCCATCTTCGTCTGGGGCACTTTCGCGGCGTTCTCGCTGCCGCACAAGGTGGACGAGGCGAAGGGCGAGCGGCGGGCCCGGCTCTCCACGCACGAGCCCCACTCGCGCAAGCCCGGCCTGCGCACGGTGGGCCCGTCGGTCCTGTGCGGTCTGCTGGCGAACGCGTCGATGCGCGCCCTGTCCGGGTTCCTGATCTTCTTCCTGGCGTTCCTGCTGCGGGAGCACCCGCTCGCCGGGCAGAGCGCGGCGGTGTCGCTGGGCATCGTGGGCGTCTCGGCGGGCGCCGGGAACGCGTTCGGGACGGCGGTGGGCGCGTGGCTGCGGGCCCGGGCGCCCGAGACCATCATCGCGGCGGTGCTGGCGGCGACCCTGGGCGTGGCGGTCCTGGCGGCGGTGTTCTTCAGCGGGCTGTTCATGGCGGTGCTGGCGGCGACAGCCGGGTTCTGCCAGGCGCTGGCGAAGCTGTCGCTGGACGCGATGATCCAGCGGGACGTGCCGGAGGCGGTGCGGACGTCCGCGTTCGCCCGCTCGGAGACGCTGCTCCAGATGGCGTGGGTGCTGGGCGGCGCGATCGGCATCGCGCTGCCGCTGAACGGGGTACTGGGGATGGCGGTCGCCGCGGCCATCGTCGCGGCGGGCACCACCATGGCCTTCCGCGGCCTGCTGTCCTCCCCCCGCCACCACCCGGGCTCCACCCGCCCCCGAGTGGCCTAGGACCTGTCCCCGGGGCGGTGTGCGGGCCGCGGGGGGCGGCCGGCGCGCCGCGCCGCGGGCCACGGACACCCCCGTGCGGCGGCGGAGCCGGGTGGCCCGATAGCCTTCGGCTCATGACCGCACCGCTTTTCTCGGGTAGGGGCCGCCGCAGCGTCGCGGCCCTCGGAGCCGTGTCCGCCGGCCTCCTCCTTCTCTCCGCCTGCGACAAGCCGACGCCGCTGGCGACCGTGACGGTCGGCACGTCGTCGGTGTCCACCGAGGCAGCCTGCTCCGACGGCAAGGAGCTCTCCATGGACAAGGTCCAGGAGTGCCTCACCGACCTCAAGGGCGCCAAGACCGTCGAGTACGGCCGCGGGGACACCCTCCGCATGGGTGTCGAGCCCGAGGTCGTCGAGGACGGCAAGAAGTGGCAGGCCGTCCTCGACGGACAGCCGATCACCGAGCCCTCCTCCAACACCTACCGCAGCTTCCCGGGCGCCGACGTCTTCGCGACCGGCGGTCAGGGCGAGGCACCGGCCTCGAAGAAGCTGAACATCGTCCAGGTCGGCGAGGACGGCAAGCCGCTCGCCGTCTGGGCCTTCAACCTCAAGCTCAAGTAGCCACGTACCGACGGTGCGCGCGCTCATCGTGACCGCGGTGGCGGCGGAGGCAGACTCCGTCGTCAGTGGCCTGACCGGGCCCGTCCCTCATCCGGACCCGGTGACGCCGGAGCCGCGCGCCCTGCCCGGTTCGTACCTCCTCTCGCGGCGCGATCTGCCCGGCCTCGCCGCCGACGTGCTCGTCGGCGGGGTGGGGCCGGCCGCGGTCACGGCCGCCACGGCCACCGCGCTCGCGCTGGCCGACTACACCCTCGTCGTCTCCGCCGGAATCGGCGGCGGGTTCCAGCCCGCCGCCCCGGTCGGCTCCCTCGTGGTCGCCGACGCCGTCGTGGCCGCCGACCTCGGGGCGCAGACCCCCGACGGCTTCCTCGACGTACAGGAGCTCGGCTTCGGGCACAGCGTGCACCTGCCGCCCGCCGAGCTCGCCGCCCGCGCCGCCGAGGCCACCGGCGCGCTCCTCGCACCCGTACTGACCGTCTCCACCGTCACCGGCACCGCCGAGGGCGCCGCCCGGCTCGCCGCCCGGCACCCGCTCGCCGGCGCCGAGGCCATGGAGGGCTTCGGGGTCGCGGAGGCGGCCGCCGCGCACGGACTGCCCGTACTGGAGATCCGCGCCGTGTCCAACGCCGTCGGCCCCCGCGACCGCGACGCCTGGCGGATCGGGGACGCGCTGGCCGCGCTCACCGCCGGATTCCGCGCCCTGGGGCCCGTACTCGTCCATTGGGGAGAGCACCGACATGAGTCGTGACCCGCACCCGGCGGTCAAGATCGCTTATTCGCCCTGTCCGAACGACACCTTCGTCTTCGACGCGTGGGCCCACGGCCGGGTCCCGGACGCGCCCGTCCTCGACGTCACCTTCGCCGACATCGACATCACCAACGGCATGGCCGAGCGCGGCGAGCTGGACGTGCTGAAGGTGTCGTACGCCGTGCTGCCCTGGGTGCTGGAGGAGTACGCGCTGCTGCCCTGCGGCGGGGCGCTCGGACGCGGCTGCGGGCCGCTGGTGCTGACGCGGGAGCCGGGCCTTGGTGGGGGCACCTCCCGCCCGGAGTCCGGGGGACTGGCCGGCAGGACCGTCGCCGTGCCGAGCGAACGCTCCACCGCCTACCTGCTGTTCCGGCTGTGGGCCGCGGACGTGCTGCCGGAGGGTGTCGGCAAGGTCGTCGTGCTGCCGTTCCACGAGATCATGCCGGCCGTCCGCGACGGCCGGGTGGACGCCGGACTGGTCATCCACGAGGCCCGGTTCACCTATCAGGACTACGGGCTGCACTGCCTTGCCGACCTGGGCGAGCACTGGGAGTCCACGACCGGCCTGCCGATCCCGCTCGGCGCGATCATCGCGAAGCGCTCGCTGGGAGCCGAAACGCTGCACGCGCTGGCCGAGTCGGCCCGTGCGTCGGTCCGGATGGCCTGGGACGACCCGGCGGCCTCCCGCCCGTACGTCCGCGCCCACGCGCAGGAACTGGACCCGGCCGTCGCCGACCAGCACATCGGTCTGTACGTCAACGAGTTCACCGCCGATCTCGGCGTAGACGGGTACGCGGCGGTGCGCGGGCTGTTGACGCGGGCCGCGGCGGAGGGACTGGTACCGGCCATCGCACCAGGTGCGCTGGCCTTCCCGTAGGCCGGCCGCACGCCCGTACGACGGTGCCCCGGCCCTCTTGAGAGGGCCGGGGCACCGTCGTACGCAAGGGCTCAGACGTCGAGCTGGTCGGCCACCGCGCGCAGCAGGCCGGCGATCTTCGTGCCGTGCACCTTGTCGGGGTAGCGGCCGCGCTCCAGCATCGGCGTGATGTTCTCCAGCAGGGTCGTGAGGTCCTGCACGATGGACGCCAGCTCGTCGGGCTTGCGGCGCTGCGCGGCCGCGACCGAGGGCGCCGGGTCCAGCACGGTCACGGAAAGCGCCTGGTCACCGCGCTGTCCCGCGACAACGCCGAACTCGACGCGCTGGCCGGGCTTGAGTGCGTCGACCCCGGCCGGGAGCACCGACGAGTGGACGAAGACGTCACCGCCGTCGTCGCGGGAGAGAAAGCCGAAGCCCTTCTCACTGTTGAACCACTTGACCTTGCCGGTAGGCACGTCCGTCCTCTGTCCTTGTGCTCGTCGGGGTCCGGTACGCCGCACGGCGGCTCCGGACAACAGCGCAGCGGGCCATGGTGACCCGCCGTATCCAGGCTAGTGGGCGATCGACAGGTGACAAGACGTTCCCCGGTCCTTCGCCGGCTCTTCGCCGCCGGCTGCGCTGTCGGCTGCTTCGGCCAGGGAACTACCCTGGTGGGGTGACTGTTACTCCTCATGGCGATGAAGCCCGGCCCGGCGACGGCCTGGTGCGCGCCGGTGGCATCGTGTTCATCGTCGGCGCCGTGGCCACCCTCGCGACGATGGCCCCGCTGTTCCTGCACACCGACCCGTTCCCGTCCTACGCATGGGCCGTGTGCATGCTGATGGGCGTCGGCTTCGCCGTCTCGGCGGCTGGCGTGCTGCGCTCGGCGGCGGCCCAGCGCCGCGCCGCGCGCGCCTCCCAGAGCTGAGACCGGCCCGCCGCAGTTCCTGCGCCGTCAGACCGCCTGCGCGGCGACGTACTCCGCCAGCCACTGCGGCAGCGCCGTGAGGTCCGGCAGCACGACGTCGGCGCCCGCCTCCCGCAGCTCCGGCTCGGGGCACGGGCCCGTCGGGACCGCCACCGACAGCGCGCCGGCCGTACGGGCGCCGCGGACGTCGCCCACGTGGTCGCCGACGTAGACCTGCGCCCCGTACTCGCGCAGCGCGCCCGCCTTGGCCTCGGCCCACAGCCAGCCGATGACCGCGTCCGGCTCGATGCCGAGGTGCGCCAGGTGCAGCCGCGCGTTGGGCTCGTGCTTGGCCGTCACGACGATGGCGCGGCCGCCGAGCGCCTGGACCGCTTCGATCGCCTCGCGGGCGCCGGGCATCGCGGGCGTCGCCTCGATGGCGTACGTGGGGTAGATCTCCCGGTAGCGGTCGGCCATGGCGGGGATCTCCGCCTGCGGGAACCAGTACGCGAGCTCCTCGTCCAGCGGCGGCCCGAGCCGCGTGACGGCCTCGTCGGCGTCGATGAACGTGCCCGTCTCGGCGGAGAGCGCCTGGTAGGCCGCCTTGATGCCGGGGCGCGAATCGATGAGGGTCATGTCGAGGTCGAAGCCGACGGTCAGCTGCCGCACGGACGCGGCGGGCGCGGTGGGGGTCTCGGGGCTCATACCGCCATTGTGCCGAGCCCCGCCGGTGCGGCGGGAACACGAAGGTTTCCCTCCCGTGAACCGGAGGGGGACCCCCACCTGCCGTGAGGGGCGGCGGCCCGGAACGCAGCGGGCACGGCAGGCTCGGGGGCAGCGCCACGGCGGCTGGCGAGCGCGGCGGCCGGCCGGGCACAGCGGCGGCGGGTCAACGGCCGGCGGGTCAGCGACCGGCCGGGCACAGCGGTCGGGTTGCACGGCGGCGGGTCGGCGACCGGCCGGGCACGGCGGTCGGTGGGCACGGCGGCGGGTCAACGACCGGCGAGAACAGCGGCGGCGGGTCAACGACCGGCGTGTCAGCGGTCGGGGGGCACGGCGGTCGGCGGGCACGGCAGCGGGTCAACGACCGGCCGGGCACGGCGGCCGGTGGGCACGGCGGCGGGTCAACGACCGGCCCAGAACAGCCGCGGCGGGTCAGCGGTCGGCGGGCACAGCGGTCGGGTGGCACGGGGCGGCTCAGCGACCGGCCGGGCACAGCGGTCGGGTTGCACGGCGGCGGGTCAGCGACCGGCCGGGCACAGCGGTCGGGTTGCA
>LJCW01000093.1 GCA_001298555.1 Actinobacteria bacterium OV450 | reverse complement strand
GGTGCTCGTGCCCGGTGACACCGGCAGAGACGGCGTGGCCGACCCGAGGCCGCGCGACGACGCCTCGGGCGACGCGTTCCGCGTGTCCGGCGCCAGGGGGCCGACGGCAGGGCTGGCCCCGCAGGGTGGGGCACGGCGGCGAACCGGGTCCAGATCGGCTCGGGCATCGCCCGTGCGGCCTACCCGGTCCCCGGATCGGGCGCTGACCTCACCGGCGACGGCCTGGACGGACCTGTGGGCCGTCACCGCCAACGGGCCCCCGGGGCCCTTCCGCGGCGGCGCCCCCGGCGGGGACGGGGCGTCCCCGTCTCCGACGGCTGAGCCCCCGGACACAGAACGGCGCCCCCGGCGGCAGTCGGGCCGTCGGAGGCGCCGTTTTCGGTGGGCGTACGGCTCGGGAACCGGGGAAGGTGGGTCATATGGTGCGAAACGCAGAGCAGACGCAGCCGCCCGCCCCCGAGCCGGATCCCGTGCCGCCCACGCCCGGACCGGGTCCGTTCCCGGACCCCGAGCCGATTCCGCGGCCGGTGCCGCCCGTGCCCGCGCCGGTGCCCGAGCCCGACCCGGTGCCGCCGCCGCCCGGCCCCGCGCCGATCCCGCAGCCCGGACCGCTCAGCCGGGGCGGGAACTAGTCCGGGGCGGGAGCTAGTCCGTGCGGACCTCGGAGCGGTCACCGCTCCAGAGGGTGTGGAACGTGCCCTCGCGGTCGGTGCGCCGGTAGGTGTGCGCCCCGAAGAAGTCACGCTGCCCCTGGGTGAGGGCCGCCGGCAGCCGCTCCGCGCGCAGCGCGTCGTAGTACGCAAGGGAGGCGGAGAACGCGGGCACCGGGATTCCGTGTGACACCGCCGCCACCAGGGCGGCCCGCCAGTCCTCCTGCGCCGCCCCGATCTCCTGCGCGAAGCCCTCGTCCGCCAGCAGGCTCGGCAGGTCCGGCCGCGCGTCGTACGCCGCGCGGATCCGGTCCAGGAATGCGGCCCGGATGATGCAGCCGCCACGCCACAGCGAGGCCACCGCGCCCGGGTCCACGCCCCAGTCGTACTCCTTGCTGCCGGCCTGGATCTGGTGGAAGCCCTGGGTGTACGAGACGATCTTCGAGGCGTACAGCGCCTGCTCCACCTGGGCCGCGAAGGCGTCCGCCGCCTCCGCCGCCAGGGGTTCGGCAGCCGGGCCCGCGAGCCCCCGGGCGGCCTTGCGCAGCTCCGCGTGGCCCGAAACCGAACGGGCGAAGACCGCCTCGGCGATCCCCGACACCGGCACGCCCAGGTCCAGCGCGATCTGCACGGTCCAGCGGCCGGTGCCCTTCTGCTCGGCCGCGTCCGCCACGACGTCGACGAACGGCCGGCCGGTTTCGGCGTCCGTGTGGGCCAGCACCTCCGCCGTGATCTCGATCAGGTACGAGTCCAGCCGGCCCCGGTTCCACTCCCTGAAGGTGTCCGCGATCTTCGCGGGGGAGTAGCCGGCGACCGCGCGCAGCAGGTGGTAGGCCTCGGCGATGAGCTGCATGTCGGCGTACTCGATGCCGTTGTGCACCATCTTGACGAAGTGCCCGGCGCCGTCGGGACCCACGTGCGAGACGCACGGCGTACCGTCCTTCGCCTTCGCTGCGATCTTCTCCAGCATCGGGCCCAGGGAGGCGTACGACTCGGCGGAGCCGCCCGGCATGATGCTCGGGCCCAGCAGCGCACCCTCCTCGCCGCCCGAGATGCCGGCGCCCACGAAGTGGATGCCCTTCTCGCGCAGCTCCCTCTCCCGCCGCCGGGTGTCCTCGAAGTGGGCGTTGCCGCCGTCGATGATGACGTCCCCCGGCTCCAGCAGCGGGGCGAACTCGCGGATCACCGCGTCGGTCGGCTCCCCGGCCTTCACCATGACGATCAGGCGGCGCGGCCGCTCCAACGCGTCGACGAACTCCTTCGCGGACTCGGCGGCGACGAAGGTCCCCTCGTGCCCGAACTCCTCCACCAGCGCGGTGGTCTTCGCGGCCGTCCGGTTGTGGACGGCGACGGCGAACCCGTTGCGGGCGAAGTTCCGGGCGAGGTTGCTCCCCATCACCGCGAGCCCGGTGACACCGATCTGGGCCGTGCTGCTCATGCATGCGCTCCTGAGTGCTTCGATGTGCGGGTCAAAGCGACGCTACACGGGCAGATATACCTGTCGTTCCCACGCCATGCGAAAGCTTGTCAACTTCCGCGAAGGTGCGCCCTGTTGCGCCCCTTGTCATGCTCTGATCGCGCCGTTAGGTTGTGCGGTTCCTGATGTCTTCAATGGGGGCTCCCATGGGTGTACGGGGTCGGCATCGCCGGTACCAGCCGAGCAGCATCAACCGCGCCTCGCTCGCCGTCACCGCCGGTGGCGCCGGGCTCGCACTCCCTCTGATCGGTGCCGGAACCGCGCAGGCCGCCTCGGTGGACACCTGGAGCAAGGTCGCCGACTGCGAGTCCACCAACAACTGGCACATCAACACCGGGAACGGCTACTACGGCGGGCTGCAGTTCAGCCAGAGCACATGGCGAGACTTCGGCGGCACCGCGTACGCCGCCCGCGCCGACCTGGCGACCAAGGACCAGCAGATCGCGGTGGCCGAGAAGGTCCTCAAGGGGCAGGGCCCGCAGGCCTGGCCGGTGTGCGGGAAGCAGGCCGGGCTCTCCCGCAGCGGCCCGGCGCCCGCCGTCTCCCCCCAGGGAAAGGGCCAGGGACAGGGTCAGGGTCTGGCTCAGGGACAGGGCCAGGGGCAGGGCCAAGGGCAGGGCCAAGGAGTGAAGGTCCGGGTCCAGGAGGCCGTGCCGGCCGCCCCGCAGACCACCACGCCGCGCCCGACCGGCACCACGGTCCTGCCGAACCCGTACGTCGTCGCCCCCGGCGACTCCCTCTCGGCGATCGCCACCACCCAGCACGTCGAAGGCGGCTGGCAGGCGCTGTACGAGACCAACCGGGCCACCGTCGGCGAGAACCCCAACCTGATCTTCCCCGGTCAGCGGCTCACCCTGCGCATCACCGCCGCACCGCCTGCGCAGAACCCCGAGAAGCCGCCGCGGACCGCCGAGCCCGTCAAGCCGGTGGAGCCGAACGCGCAGAAGCCCGCCGAGAAGGCTGCGGAGAAGCCGGTGGAGAAGGGCGCCGACAAGGCCGCCCCCGTGGCCGCGTCAGCGCAGCAGAAGCCGGCTTCGGGTGGCTTCGTCGCCCCCGTGGACGCCGCCATCGGCACCGCGTACCACGTCGCGGGCACCTCCTGGTCGAGCGGCTACCACACGGGTGTCGACTTCCCCGTGGCCACCGGGACCTCGGTCAAGGCCGTCGGCCCCGGCCAGGTCGTCTCCGCCGGCTGGGCGGGGGCGTACGGCTACCAGGTCGTCATCCGGCACGCCGACGGCCGGTACTCCCAGTACGCGCACCTGTCCGCGCTCGGGGTCGACGCCGGGCAGCAGGTCTCGGGAGGCCAGCGCATCGGACGTTCCGGTTCCACCGGCAACACCAGCGGACCGCACCTCCACTTCGAGATCCGCACGTCCCCCGGCTACGGCTCCGACATCGACCCGCTGAAGTACCTCCGCGGCCGGGGCGTCGGCATCTGACCCGGGTACGTACGGCGGCACGACCGCGAGCAGGACCAGACCGGCCGCCGCCACCACGGCGCTGGCCAGCGCCGCCGCCGTGCCCGCCGCCCCGTAGCGGAAGCCCTCGTCGAACACCGAGATGCCGACGGCCGCCGCGACCACCGGGTTGACCACGGTCACCGTGGCGAGCGGCGCGGTCAGCCCCGCACCCCGGTAGGCCGCCTGCGAGAGCAGCAGTCCGACGGATGCCAGGACGGCGATCGCCGCCAGATCGGGCCACAGCGCCCCGAGCGCGCCCGGAGAGACCTCCTCGGCCACCGATTTGGTGAACACGGAGGCCATGCCGAAGGCGGTCCCGGCCGCGGCCGCCAGCAGCACGCTGCGCAGCACCGGCCGGCGTATCCGGTGCGCCGCCGCGAACAGCCCGGCCACCCCGGCCGCGGTGACGATCAGCAGCGGGCTCCGCTGCCCGCCGGCCAGTGGCTGGTCCGCGTCCCCGGCCCCGCCCGTCAGGGCCAGCAGCCCGGCCAGCCCCACGGTGGCGGGCACCGCGCCGCGCCAGGCCGCCGCACCCGCCGGGCGGTGCACGAAGACGGCTGCCATCGGCAGCGCGAAGACGATGGTCAGCGCACCGAGCGGCTGCACCAGGCTCAGCGGCCCGTAGGCGAGGGCCACCACGTGCAGCAGCGCGCCCAGGCCGTTCAGCCCGACCGCGCACCACCAGCCGGCCCGGCGCAGCGGCGCGTACGGGCGGTCGGGGGTACTCGCCGCGACCTGCTCCTGGACGATCGCGCCACCCGCATACGCGAGGGCGGACACCAGGCAGAGCAGGACCGACAACGCCAGGGCACTCATGAGTCCCACAATGCCCGACCTGAGCTCCCGATTCCTCCCCCTGGAGGCGGTCATCGGCGGTACTCCAGGCATACTCCGCGAGGAGTACAGGCTCACTCGACGCCGCCCACGGTGACCGGGCCGTCGCGGTGCGTGAGATGTGCGGGGACGGGTTTGGTCCCGGGCGCGTCGGATCCGTACAGTGGCGGTTTTGAGGACTTCCGCAGCAGGCGGACGCGGACGAGTGAGCAAGGAACGGCAGCGGCCATGACGGTGACCGAAGACAACCACGTGAGCGGGGACGACCACGCCTACGGGCCGGGCATCGACCCCGAGCGGCTGGCGCTCTGCCTCAGCGTGCTCGACGAGTTGGACAAGATCGACGTCGACCACCCCGACGCCATCACCGTACGCCGCGCCACCGCGGGTCTCTACCGCACGGTCAAGCAGCGCCGCCGTCAGGAGCGCCGCGCCGCCAAGACCGCCAACGACAAGGCCGTCACCGAGGCGACCGCGACCGGCTCGGCCGAGCGCATCGACGACGAGACCGAGGGCATCCTGCCCACCTCGGTCACGGAGGCCGGCCGCATCGCCGGGATACTCCAGCGCCCGCGCTCCTGCTACATCTGCAAGACGCGGTACGTCGAGGTCGACTACTTCTACCACCAGCTCTGCCCGGACTGCGCCACCGAGAACCGCTCCAAGCGCGAGGCGCGCGCCGACCTCTCCGGCAAGCGTGCGCTGCTCACCGGCGGCCGGGCCAAGATCGGCATGTACATCGCGCTGCGGCTGCTGCGCGACGGCGCCCACACCACGATCACCACCCGCTTCCCCAAGGACGCCATCCGCCGCTTCAAGGCGATGGACGACTCCGCGGACTGGATGCACCGCCTGGAAGTCGTCGGCATCGACCTGCGCGACCCGGCCCAGGCCGTCGCGCTCGCCGACCAGGTGGCCGCCGCGGGGCCGCTGGACATCCTGATCAACAACGCGACGCAGACCGTGCGCCGCCTGCCCTCCGCCTACGCGGCGCTGGTCGAGGGGGAGAGCGCCCCGCTGCCCGCCGGTGAGCTCCCGGCCCACCACGTCATCGGCGCCTTCAACTCCGGCGCGGTCGACGGCCTGGCGGCGCTGCCCGTCGGCGTGAGCGGCCTCGAAGCGCAGAAGGTCGCCGACCTCGCGCTGGTCGCGGGCAACGCCAGCATCGCCCGGCACCTCGACGGCACCGCCATCGACGCCGGCGGTCTGCTGCCGGACGTCGTCGACACCAACACCTGGGTGCAGACCATCGACCAGATCTCCCCGGTCGAGCTGCTCGAAACCCAGCTGTGCAACTACACGTCGCCGTTCATCCTGATCAGCGCGTTGCGGCCGGCCATGGCCGAGGCCGCCCGGCGGGCGGGCAGCGGGCGCGCCCACATCGTCAACGTCTCGGCGATGGAGGGCGTGTTCAGCCGCGGCTACAAGGGTGCGGGGCACCCGAACACCAATGCCGCCAAGGCCGCCATGAACATGGTGACGCGGACCAGCGGCCAGGAGATGTTCCAGACCGACCGGATCCTCATGACCTCGGTCGACACCGGCTGGATCACCGACGAGCGCCCGCACTTCGACAAGCTGCGCCTGGCCGAGGAGGGCTTCCACGCCCCGCTCGACCTGGTCGACGGCGCGGCCCGGGTCTACGACCCGATCGTCCGCGGCGAGGCCGGCGAGGACCTGTACGGCGTCTTCCTCAAGGACTACGCGCCCGCCAACTGGTAGGCCTCCGGCCCGGGCCCACGGCCCGGTCCGCGCGCCGCGGCCCCGTGCCCCGGTCCCTCGCGAAGGGGCCGGGGTGCGGCCGTTTCACGGGGTGCGCTCGTACGCCCCCGCCGCGACGAGCTCCAGGACCGGACGCCAGTCCTCCATCAGCCGGCGTCGAGGCCGGCGACCTTGCCCGCGTCATCCGCTTGGCGCAACGTCACGGCCGCTTCCGCGTCGGGGCCGGCCGCGAAGGCCCGGATCTCCGCCCCGTCCACCGGGCCGCCCTGGGCGTGCAGGGTCAGCGCGCTCTGCGGGGACAGCGCCCGGCCGGGCTCCACCCCCGCCAGACAGCGCTTGGCCGGCACGTGCAGCCGTACCAGCCGGGCCACCCGCTCGCCGAGCAGCGGACGGACCGCCTGCGCGGCGTGGTCGGCGTGCCCGGCGTCGTCGCCCGGGAACAGCAGGTGGCCCAGGTCGTGCACGAGGCCGGCGACTTGGAGCTCCTTGTCGAACGGATGCGAGCGGCGCAGGAGTGCAGCAGTCTGGAGCCCATGATCGTGCAGATCGACCGGGTCTCCGCTGCGGTCGGGCGTGTCCCACGCCCCGCGGCACGCGAGCAGCAGCTCCATCAGCTCCTCGACGCTGTCGACCCTCGGCACCCCCGGCACACCGGACTTGACCACCGCCGCTCCCTCCGCCGCCCGTACTCCCGTCGTGCTGCCGCCGACGAGCAGACCACCCGGCACGGGTACACCGGTGTACGACTTCCTGAACTCGCGGAGAAATCAAACCGTCGAGTGGATTTTGCCAACCCATCGAGCGGGGGCGCGCTCATATGTGTACTCTGAGTGGCACAAGACGGCCGTATCCAGGCCCCGCTCCACCATGGCGCCACCGCGTCCGGAAAACCTTTACCCCTTGTGCCCGGCGCGCGGCTCGCCCTCCGGGTTACGCGACACAAAGGAGTGCGCGGTGACAGACACGACGACGAAGTCCGACGAGACGCTGGCGGAGTACCCGGCACGGCGGAACCGCCCCCATGCCGACGAGCTCGGCAGCCTCGAGGTCTGGGCCCGGTCCGCCCCGATCCGGCTCGCGGGCTACGAGGACGACCTGGCGGAGTCCCACATCCTTCCCGGCATCGACTGACCACGACCCCACGCAGCGCCCCCGAGCCCACCGGCGACGGGGGCGCGGTGCTGCGCCGCCGGTGCCCGCGGCCCCGCGCCCGACCGTCCGGGACGCGCGGGAGGTTCCCGGCCGCGGTACGCCGTGAGCGTCATCGCTGAGGGCGATCAAGACTTCCGGCCGCCTCGGCCCCCCGGCACGCTGGTCCGCATGAAGCTACTGATGCTGGGCGGCACCGAGTTCGTCGGACGCGCGATCACCGAGGAGGCCCTGGCCCGGGGCTGGGACGTCACCGTCTTCCACCGCGGACACCACGCACCGCCGCCGGGAACCTCCGCCGTGCACGGCGACCGCACCGCACCCGACGGCCTGGACGCCCTCACCGCGGGGGAGTGGGACCTCGTCGTCGACACCTGGGGCGGCGCACCGACCGCCGTGCGCGACAGCGCCCGGCTGCTCTCGGGCCGCACCGGGCGGTACGCGTACGTCTCCAGTCGCTCCGTGCACCGCTACCCTGCCCCCGCAGGCACGGACGAGGACGGTCCGCTGGTCGACGGCTCGCCCGACGCCGACGCCACGGCCTACGCCGAGGACAAGCGCGGCGGTGAGATCGCCGCCCTCGACGCCTTCGGCGACCGGGCCCTCCTGGTGCGCGCCGGCCTGATCCTCGGCCCGTACGAGAACGTCGGCCGGCTTCCCTGGTGGCTGAACCGGACCGCCCGCGGAGGCCCCACCCTGGCCCCCGGCCGGCCGGAGGACCAGCTCCAGTACATCGACGTCCGCGACCTCGCGCAGTGGACGCTCGCCGCGGCCGGGGCCGGGCTCGGCGGCCCGTACAACGTCGTCTCCCCACCCGGGCACGCCACCATGGGCAGCCTCCTCGAAGCCTGCGCGGCCGTCACCGGCGGCGGCGCCGAGCTCCGCTGGACCGACGCGGCCCGGATCGCGGAAGCCGGCGTACAGCCCTGGACCGAACTGCCGATCTGGCTCCCGGAGGGCGAACCGCGGGACCACATGTACGGCGGCGACGTCTCCAGGGCGCAGGCGACGGGCCTGAAGTGCCGCCCCGTCGGGGACACGGTGACCGACACCTGGACCTGGCTCCGGTCCCTCGGCTTCGTCGCCCCCCAGCGCTCCGACCGGCCGGCCCCGGGCCTGCCCGCTGAGCGCGAGGCGGCGCTACTCGGGCTCTGACCACGCGGCCTCGGAGAGCCGGGTGGGCGGCAGGTACTCGCGCAGCAGCGTCCGGTGCCACCACGCGCCCGTCTCGCGCAGCTCCCGCCAGGTGGTGAACCGGTAGCGGTACAGCCTGGCCCGCACGTACGCCGGCGGGGCGTCCGGGAAGGGGTTGTGGCGGAGCAGCCGCAGCGTGTCCCGGTCGCCCGCCAGCAGCCGCTCCACGAACGGCCCGAACCAGTCCCGCGCATAGCCGGGCGAGAGCGCCGCGAACCACATCAGCCAGTCGAGGCGCAGGTGGTACGGGGCGAACTGGCGCGGAATCCTGCGCAGATCGCCCGGTTTGCCCTTGAACCCGTACTCCAGCCACACCCCGTCCTCCCGCGGCACCCGGTCCGCGGTCCCCTCGACCACCACCTCGTCGCGGATCCGGCCCACGCTGCCGAAGGCCCCGTACGTGTTGACCAGGTGGAGGGGGTCGAAGGACCGGTTCATCACCTGGCGCCGCGAGACCATGTTGATCACCGGATGCCGGCTCAGCACCAGCACCAGCACGGTCACCGCGCACACGAGGACCGCGAACCAGAGGGGCGCGGGATTCGACGCGGCCGCCGGCGGCGGCCCCGCGATCCCCGTGAAATCGACCGCCGCCAGGGCCGGCGTGATCGTCAGCCAGTTCAGCCAGGCGAAGTTGCCCGACAGCACCAGCCACAGCTGCGTCGCCACGATGATCCCGGCCGCGTACGAGGCCACCGGCTGCGGAGTGAACAGCAGCACCGGGACCACCAGTTGCGTGACGTGGTTGGCCGCGCACTCCACCCGGTGGAGCGGTTTCGGCAGATGGTGGAAGAACCAGCTCAGCGGCCCCGGCATCGGCTGTGTCTCGTGGTGGTAGTAGAGGCAGGTCAGCTTGCGCCAGCAGGAGTCCCCACGCATCTTGATCAGCCCGGCGCCGAACTCCACCCGGAAGACGACCCAGCGCAGCAGCCACAGCACCAGCACCGGAGGCCCGACCCGCGCGTTGCCGAGGAAGACCGCGAGGAAGCCCACCTCCAGCAGCAGCGACTCCCAGCCGAAGGAGTACCAGGTCTGGCCCACGTTCACGACCGACAGGTACAGCAGCCACAGCAGCGCCCACATGCCCATGGCGGCGCCCAGCGGGACGAGGTCGCCCGCCCCTGCCGCCAGGGCCGCGGCGACCGCCGCCCCCGTCCACGCGCAGCAGGCGAAGAGGCGGTCCGAGTAGCGCAGTTGGAACAGGCTCGGGGCGCGCCGGAACGGCACGTACCGCACGTAGCGCGGCACGGGCAGCATGCCGTGCGCCCCGATCAGCGCCCGGAACTGCAGGGCGGCCGCGACGAAGGCGAAGACGTAGACGCCGGCGAGGGCCCGCTGGAAGACCAGCCGGCCCAACCAGTATCCGGGCGCCGTGAACCAGTCCATCCCCTCCAGTATCGGTCGGATCAGGCCGCGGCGGCCAGCTTGCGCACGGTGCGGCCCAGCCAGCGGGCGTAGCGCAGCTGCAGGAAGGGGACCACCGGGCCCGCCAGCCGCGTGTACCAGGCGGCCGGGCGGCTGAAGGCGGTCACCTCGAACCACACCGTGCCGTCAGGGTCCCGGAGCACCATGAAGGACTCCTCCCCGCACTCCGGATGGCCGGCCAGGGTCCCGTACGCGAAGCCGATGGCCGCGGGTTCGTACGCCGTCCAGACCACCTGGCACGGTGCGCTGATCCGCACCGGTCCGAGGCCGATCCCGACCACCACGCGGCTCCCGGGCCGGACCGCGCCGTGCCCGGCCCGGACCAGCATGCCCGAGGCCCGGTGGGCGCCGAAGGTGGTGACGGCGGTCCCGGCGGCCTCGAAGACGGCCTGTCCGTGGCCGACCCGGGTGCGGTGGTGCAGGTGGTGGTATCCGGCCGGCAGCGGGCGGTGGCGCGTCGCGCCCCGGTCCGCGTAGCTGAAGGTGCTGCGGCCGGTGCCGATGAGTCGGGTCATGGGGTGGTCTCCTCCTGTCGGGCCGCGTCCCGCGTCTGCCGGCGCCAGGCCAGCAGCGAGCACAGGGCGAAGCCGAGCGCGTTGCCGAGACCATGGGTCGCGGCCATCCAGGTCAAGGTGGGGTGCACGAGGCCGGTGGCCTCGCCGAGCGCCCACCACAGGGCGAGCAGCATGGTGGCCACCAGGACCGCGGCCGAGGTCGCCAGCAGAGCCCCGGTGGCGCGGTCCCGTGCGGCGGGGCGGATCTCCCGCCAGGTGAGCAGGGCGACCGCCCACATCCCGCCGGTCAGCACCACCGCGCCGGCCAGTTCCGCCCAGTCGTCCACGAAGTAGCCGAGGAGGACGAGCAGGGTCCCGCCGGGGACGCTGTACGCGGCCCAGCGCGCGAGGGGGCCGTGCGCGGGTGCGGCGGCCCGGCACACCAGCCCTGCGACCAGTGCGGCGGTGAACCCGGCGAAGTGGAAGTGCGGCACGGTCAGCGCCAGGATGTCCAGGTCGAAGCCGAACAGCCGGTACCCGGTGCGTTCGGCGACCAGGGCCGTACCGGCGACCGACGGCGCGACCAGCGCGGTGGCCACGGCCGTCTCGGCCGGGGCGGGGGCGCGGATCCCGCCGTCCGGCGTCCGCAGTGCCCGCAGCAGGCGGGCGGGGGCGCGGGCGGCGAGCGCCAGGGTGGCCGCGGCGTAGACGGCCGCGAGTGCGGTGGCGACGTCGCCGCGCGGCAGCCAGAGGCACAGGGCCCCGGGGACCGCGAACAGCGGCCAGATCCGGGCGGTGGCCCGCAGTCCGGCCGGGTCGATCAGACGCAGCCCGGTGGGGACGACGTAGAGCATGCCCAGCGTGACGATCAGACGCACCAGTACCGCCATCGCGGACTCCCCCTCCGGACGAGGCCAAACGCTTTGAACGCGTTCAACTCACACTGGAGACCTTACGAGGTTCTTTGAACATGTTCAAGACCCGGCCCGGCCCCGCCCGGGCGCTCCGGTTGCGGGCCTCCCGCGGATGCGGCAGACAGGAGGGAACAACCGGGGCGAAAAGGGAGATACACGTGCACGTGTCGACACACCGTCAGGCTCCGCGCCGTCATACACCGGTCCGCGCCGCCCTCTTCACGGTCCTCGGGCTGCTCGCCGCAGCCTGCGGCGGCGCCGAGGAGCCCAAGAGCACCGCCGGCCCCGAGAGCCAGGAGGTACTGCTCCAGCCCGTCGCCTCGGCCGGCCCCGACCCCTTCACCACCAGCTCCGACGCCGCGGAGTCCGCCCCCGCACAGCCCCCGCTGGCCAACCCGACCGGCCAGGGCGTGCGGACCGTCAACGCGGCCACCCCCGGCCTGTACGGCGGCACCAAGCGGCTGGGCAGCTGCGACGTGGAACAGCAGCTGCGTGCCCTCACCGAGGACGACGGCAAGGCCAAGGCCTTCGCCCAGGCCGTCTCCGTCGAGCCCGCGAAGCTCCCCGAGTTCCTGCGCGGCCTCACCCCGGTCGTCCTGCGCGCCGACACCCGCGTCACCAACCACGCCTTCCGCGACGGCCGCGCGGACCCCTTCCAGTCCGTCCTCCAGGCCGGCACCGCCGTCCTCGTCGACGACCACGGCATGCCCCGGGTCCGGTGCGCCTGCGGGAACCCGCTCCAGGCACCGCGCGCCCCCAAGGGGGCGGCGCTCAAGGGCGACCAGTGGAACGGCTACCAGCCCCACCAGGTCATCGTCATCGAACCGGCCCAGCAGGTGATCAAGAGCCTGGTCATCGTCAACATCGCCGACAACACCTGGCTCGAGCGCAGGACCGGCGACGACGGCGCCCAGGACCGCACTCCGCAGCCCGTCCCCGCGTACGACCCGGCCCAGGGCATCCCCGCCGGCCCCCTGACCACGCCCGGGGTCGCCCCGGCCGAACCGTGCGCCCCGCCCGAGACCGGCGACCAGGCCGGCGCCGGGACGAACGGCCTGGCCCGCACCGCGCCGCCGGCCCCGCCCAAGCCGCCGAGCGGCCCCGGC
>LJCW01000092.1 GCA_001298555.1 Actinobacteria bacterium OV450 | reverse complement strand
CGAGGCCGCGGCCGCCGCGGTGTGCGGAACGGCGCGGGGCGCGGCCCCGGTCTCGGGAGGGCGCCCCGGGAGGTCCGGGGCGGGGGAGGCGGTCGGGCCCGGGAGTTCCGCGGGGGATGTGGGCGGGGACGGGAGGTCCGGGCCCGGGGATGCGGGTGGGGACGGGAGGTCCGGGCCCGGGGATGCGGTCGGGCCCGGGAGTTCCGCGGGCGATGCGGTCGGGCCCGGGAGTTCCGCGGGAGGTCCGGGGCCGTTGGGGACGGCGTCGGCGCGGTCATCGGGTGGGCTCGGTTTCCGGGGTGAGGAGGTCGGCGATGTCCAGGACGTGGTGGCCCCGCATCGAGGGGAGGCAGCTGCCCCGGACCGGACCGATCGCCGCCGCCCAGGCTTCCGGGATCGCGGCGACGCCCGACAGGGCGCCGGAGAGGGCGCCGGCCACCGCCGCGGTGGTGTCCGCGTCCCGGCCCATGTTCACCGCCGTCAGGACCGAGGAGGGGAAGTCCCCGCCGCAGGCGGCGAAGGCGCCGAACGCCAGGCCCACCGCCTCCGGCGCCAGGTCCGTCCACGGGTAGCCGCCGATCACCACCGCGGAGCGCACCGCCCGCTCGCCCCGCGGGGCCGCGGTGACGGCCCGGCGCAGCGAGCGGGCGGTCCAGGAGTCGGAGGGGATGACCGACAGGGCCGCCGAGACCACCGAGGCGGGGGAGCCACCGGCCATGGCGGCCGCCACGCCCGCCGCCACCGCCTGGCCCCCGTAGATGCCCTCGCCGTCGTGGCTGACGCTGCCGTCGATCGCGACCAGTCGGGCGGCCTCGGCCGGCCGGCCCGCCGCGAACACCCCGAAGGGGGCCGCCCGCATCGCCAGCCCGTCCGACCAGGCGTGGCGGTGCTGCGCGGAGATGGGCGCCGCGAGCCCGCGGCGCAGGTTCTCCAGGGTGCCGCGTTCGCTGAAGCCCGCCCCGCGGAACGGCCCCTCGTCGAGGTCGGCGATCCAGTGGTGCCAGGCCCGCTCGACGTGGGAGACCGTCAGCGCCGAGCCGTGCCGGGCCAGCAGCAGCCCGGAGAAGATCGCGTACTCGGTGTCGTCGGTGCCCGCCGGGTCGTCCGAGACGAAGCCCTCGATGCGACCCCATTTCGCCCGGATCTCGGACGGCTTCATGTTTTCGGCGGGGGCGCCGAGCGCGTCACCCGTCGCGAGGCCGAGAAGAGCGCCCCTGGCCCGTTCGAGGAGGACCTGCGGATTGCATGCAATCAGCTCCATGGCGCGCCTCTCCATCTGATGGGACCCTCATGGGCCCATGGGGGATTTGTGCCACGGCATGTGGTTTGCCGCTCGCCGCGAAACACCCCGCCCAGGCCCCCGTCACCCGGTCGCCGAGCCGGGAAACCCCAGGTAAGTACGGCCTTCCTTGCTGGCGGGCGGCAGAAATCGTGCGTAGTTTCGAGGTGTTCAGGGGGAGTGGATGCCTGCGCGTCGTCTTCGCGTACCCACTCGTACGAAAAGGGGAGATACGCCGCATGTCCATCATCGACATCGAAGCACCGCTGCACACCGCGCACCGTGACAACCACACCCACCGCGATGTCAACGGCGGATGGCTGCGACCGGCCGTCTTCGGCGCCATGGACGGGCTGGTCTCGAACCTCGCGCTGATGACCGGCGTCGCCGGCGGCGCCGTCGCCCCCCAGACCATCGTGATCACCGGCCTGGCGGGCCTCGCGGCCGGAGCCTTCTCGATGGCGGCCGGCGAGTACACCTCCGTCGCGTCGCAGCGCGAGCTGGTCCTTGCCGAACTCGACATAGAGCGCCAGCAGTTGCGCAAGCACCCCGTCGACGAGATGGAGGAGCTGGCCGAACTGTACGTATCGCGCGGCGTCGAGCCGGCCCTCGCCCGCGAGGTCGCCATGCAGCTCTCCCGCGACCCCGACCAGGCACTGGAGATCCACGCCCGCGAGGAGCTCGGGATCGACCCCGACGACCTGCCGTCGCCGATGGTCGCCGCGGTCTCGTCCTTCGGATCCTTCGCGCTGGGCGCGCTGCTGCCCGTACTGCCGTACCTGCTCGGCGCCACGTCCCTGTGGCCCGCGGTGCTGCTCGCGCTGGTGGGGCTCTTCGCCTGCGGCGCCGTGGTCTCCCGGGTCACCGCGCGGTCCTGGTGGTACAGCGGTCTGCGCCAGCTGCTGCTGGGCGGTGCGGCCGCCGGTGTGACGTACGTCCTGGGCACCTGGATCGGCGGAGCCGTAGGCTGACCGCGCAAGCAGTGAGACACTATGCAGCGCGCAGCATAAGTACTCCTCATCGGAGTCCGTTACCCGGCGGTTTCGAATCCGTGTCCGCCGGGCATCAGACCAGGGCGCGCCGGGCAACGATGCCCACCCTGCCGGGCAACGATGCCCACCCCGCGTCGGGACCTTCGCCTCGTGGTGCGCCCTTGAAGTGCTGCGAAGGTTCCCTCTTCCCACCCCGTGCGTGTCCGCATGGTGAAACGCCATATCCACTTCTCGGGATTGCCGTCATCATGTAACCTGCACGAAATTTCGCAGAGGGCCAACGTCGTCCCTCGGCTATGCACATATGCCACGACGACGACGGGAGAGCCGATGCGTTCCGCATCCACGCACTCCGCGACCGGCCCCAGCACCACCGCCTGGTCGCCCATGGACGGTCGCCCCGCCCAGCAGGGCATGTACGACCCGCGCAACGAGAAGGACGCCTGCGGCGTCGGATTCGTGGCGAACCTCACCGGCGAGGCGACCCACACCCTCGTGGAGCAGGCGCTGACCGTATTGCGGAACCTTGAGCACCGAGGCGCCACCGGCTCCGAGCCGGACTCGGGCGACGGCGCCGGAATCCTGTCCCAGGTCCCGGACGCCTTCCTGCGCGAGGTCGCCGGATTCGAGCTCCCCGAGGCCGGCGCGTATGCGGTCGGCATCGCCTTCCTCCCCGCCGACGGCACCGCACAGGCCGTCGCCGTGGAGCAGATCGAGGCCATCGCCGCCGAGGAGAACCTCACGGTCCTCGGCTGGCGCGAGGTCCCGGTCACCCCGGACCTGCTCGGCAACGGCGCCCGCGCCACCATGCCGGCCTTCTCCCAGATCTTCGTCGCCGGGGGCACCTCCCAGGCCGAAGGCTCTGGGGGAGGCGAGATCACTGACATCGCGCTCGACCGCAAGGCGTTCGTGCTGCGCAAGCGCGCCGAGCGCGAGGCCGGGGTCTACTTCCCGTCGCTGTCCGCCCGCACCATCGTCTACAAGGGCATGCTGACCACCGGCCAGCTGGAGCCGTTCTTCCCGGACCTCTCCGACCGCCGCTTCGCCTCGGCGCTGGCCCTGGTCCACTCGCGGTTCTCGACCAACACCTTCCCGTCCTGGCCGCTGGCCCACCCGTACCGCTTCGTCGCGCACAACGGCGAGATCAACACGGTCAAGGGCAACCGCAACTGGATGAAGGCCCGCGAGTCCCAGCTGGCCTCCGACGTCTTCGGTGACGGCGCGCTGGAGCGGATCTTCCCGATCTGCACCCCGGACGCCTCCGACTCGGCCTCCTTCGACGAGGTCCTGGAGCTCCTGCACCTCGGCGGCCGCTCGCTGCCCCACGCGGTGCTGATGATGATCCCGGAGGCGTGGGAGAACCACACCTCCATGGACCCGGCCCGCCGCGCGTTCTACCAGTACCACTCCACGATGATGGAGCCCTGGGACGGCCCGGCCTGCGTCACCTTCACCGACGGCACCCAGGTCGGCGCGGTCCTCGACCGCAACGGTCTGCGCCCCGGCCGCTACTGGGTCACCGACGACGGCCTCGTCGTCCTCTCCTCCGAGGTCGGCGTCCTCGACATCGACCCGGCCAAGGTCGTCCGCAAGGGCCGCCTCCAGCCCGGCAAGATGTTCCTCGTCGACACCGCCCAGAAGCGGATCATCGAGGACGACGAGATCAAGGCCGAGCTCGCCGGCGCCGCGCCCTACGCGGACTGGCTGGAGTCCGGCGAGATCGAGCTGACGGACCTGCCCGAGCGCGAGCACATCGTGCACACCCACGCCTCGGTCACCCGCCGCCAGCAGACCTTCGGCTACACCGAGGAAGAGCTGCGCGTCATCCTCGCACCGATGGCCCGCACCGGCGGCGAGCCGCTCGGCTCCATGGGCACGGACTCCCCGATCGCGGCCCTGTCCGAGCGCCCGCGGCTGCTCTTCGACTACTTCACGCAGCTCTTCGCGCAGGTCACCAACCCGCCGCTGGACGCCATCCGCGAGGAGCTCGTCACCTCGCTGCTGTCCTCGCTGGGCCCGCAGGGCAACCTGCTGGAGCCGACCGCCGCGTCCTGCCGCAGCGTCACCCTGCCCTTCCCGGTGATCGACAACGACGAGCTGGCCAAGCTCATCCACGTCAACGCCGACGGCGACATGCCGGGCATGAAGGCCGCCACCCTCTCCGGCCTCTACCGAGTCTCCGGCGGCGGCGAGGCCCTGGCCGCCCGCCTGGAGGAGATCCGCGGCGAGGTCGACGCGGCCATCGCGGGCGGCGCCCACCTCATCGTCCTCTCGGACCGCCACTCGGACGCCGAGCACGCACCGATCCCCTCGCTGCTGCTCACCTCCGCCGTGCACCACCACCTCATCGCCACCAAGCAGCGCACCCAGGTGGGCCTGCTGGTCGAGGCCGGCGACGTCCGCGAGGTCCACCACGTCGCGCTGCTCATCGGCTACGGCGCCGCCGCCGTCAACCCGTACCTCGCCATGGAGTCCGTCGAGGACCTGCTGCGCGACGGTACGTTCCTGTCCGGCCTGGAGCCGGAGCAGGCCATCAAGAACCTGATCTACGCGCTCGGCAAGGGCGTCCTGAAGGTCATGTCCAAGATGGGCATCTCCACCGTCGCCTCCTACCGCGGCGCCCAGGTCTTCGAGGCCGTCGGTCTGAACGAGGAGTTCGTCGGCGCGTACTTCCAGGGCACCGCCACCAAGATCGGCGGCGCCGGCCTGGACGTCATCGCCAAGGAGGTGGCCGCCCGCCACGCCAAGGCGTACCCGGCCTCGGGCATCGCCGCCACGCACCGCGCGCTGGAGATCGGCGGCGAGTACCAGTGGCGCCGCGAGGGCGAGCCGCACCTGTTCGACCCGGAGACGGTCTTCCGCCTCCAGCACGCCACCCGCAACCGCCGGTACGACATCTTCAAGAAGTACACGGACCGGGTGAACGAACAGTCCGAGCGCCTCATGACGCTCCGCGGGCTCTTCGGCTTCAAGACGGAGGACCGGCCCTCGATCTCCATCGACGAGGTCGAGTCGGTCGCCGACATCGTCAAGCGCTTCTCCACCGGCGCCATGTCCTACGGCTCCATCTCCCGCGAGGCCCACGAGACCCTCGCCATCGCCATGAACCAGCTGGGCGGCAAGTCCAACACCGGTGAGGGCGGCGAGGACCCGGACCGCCTCTACGACCCGGCGCGCCGCTCGTCCATCAAGCAGGTCGCCTCCGGCCGCTTCGGCGTGACGAGCGAGTACCTCGTCAACGCGGACGACATCCAGATCAAGATGGCGCAGGGCGCCAAGCCCGGCGAGGGCGGCCAGCTGCCCGGCCACAAGGTCTACCCGTGGGTCGCCAAGACCCGGCACTCCACCCCCGGCGTCGGCCTGATCTCCCCGCCGCCGCACCACGACATCTACTCCATCGAGGACCTGGCCCAGCTGATCCACGACCTCAAGAACGCCAACCCGGCCGCCCGCATCCACGTGAAGCTGGTCTCCGAGGTCGGCGTGGGCACGGTCGCCGCCGGTGTCTCCAAGGCCCACGCGGACGTCGTCCTGATCTCCGGCCACGACGGCGGAACGGGCGCCTCCCCGCTCACCTCGCTCAAGCACGCGGGCGGCCCCTGGGAACTCGGCCTCGCCGAGACCCAGCAGACCCTGCTGCTCAACGGGCTGCGCGACCGCATCGTCGTCCAGACCGACGGCCAGCTCAAGACCGGCCGCGACGTCGTCATCGCCGCGCTGCTCGGCGCCGAGGAGTTCGGTTTCGCGACCGCGCCGCTCGTCGTCTCCGGCTGCGTCATGATGCGCGTCTGCCACCTGGACACCTGCCCGGTCGGCATCGCCACGCAGAACCCGGTCCTGCGCGACCGCTTCTCCGGCAAGCCCGAGTTCGTCGTGAACTTCTTCGAGTTCATCGCCGAAGAGGTCCGCGAGATCCTCGCCGAGCTGGGCTTCCGCACGATCGAGGAGGCCGTCGGCCACGCCGAGCTCCTCGACACCAGCAAGGCCGTCACGCACTGGAAGGCCCAGGGCCTCGACCTCGAGCCCCTCTTCCACGTGCCGGCCCTGCCCGAGGGCGCGGTCCGCCACGCCCTGATCGAGCAGGACCACGGTCTGGAGAAGGCCCTCGACAACGAGCTGATCAAGCTCGCCGCCGACGCCCTGAACGCCGAGACCGCGGAGGCGGCCCAGCCGGTCCGCGCCCAGGTCGCGATCCGCAACATCAACCGGACCGTCGGCACCATGCTCGGCCACGAGGTCACCAAGAAGTTCGGCGGTGCGGGCCTGCCCGACAACACCATCGACCTGACCTTCACCGGCTCGGCCGGCCAGTCCTTCGGCGCCTTCCTGCCGCGCGGCATCACGCTGCGCCTGGAGGGCGACGCCAACGACTACGTCGGCAAGGGCCTCTCCGGCGGCCGCCTCGTGGTCCGCCCGGACCGCGGCGCCGACCACCTCGCCGAGTACTCGACCATCGCCGGCAACACCATCGGCTACGGCGCCACCGGCGGCGAGATGTTCCTGCGCGGCCGCACCGGCGAACGCTTCTGCGTCCGCAACTCCGGCGCCCTGGTCGTCTCGGAGGGCGTGGGCGACCACGGCTGCGAGTACATGACCGGCGGCAGCGCGGTCATCCTCGGCGAGACGGGCCGCAACTTCGCGGCCGGCATGTCGGGCGGCGTCGCCTACGTCATCGACCTCGACGTCGACAACGTCAACGTCGGCAACACGGGCGCGGTCGAAGCCCTCTCCGACACCGACAAGCAGTGGCTGCACGATGTGGTGCGCCGCCACGAGGAGGAGACCGGCTCGACCGTGGCCGCGAAGCTCCTGGCTGACTGGACCGCCGCGGCGGACCGCTTCAGCAAGATCATCCCGACCACGTACAAGGCAGTGCTCGCCGCCAAGGACGCCGCTGAGCTGGCCGGACTCTCGGAGTCCGAGACCACGGAGAAGATGATGGAGGCGGCGACCCATGGCTGACCCGAAGGGCTTCCTCACCACCCAGCGCGAGACCGCCTGTTCCCGTCCTGTGGCCGACCGCCTCAAGGACTGGAACGAGGTCTACGTCCCGGGCTCGCTGCTCCCGATCATCAGCAAGCAGGCCGGCCGCTGCATGGACTGCGGCATCCCGTTCTGCCACAACGGCTGCCCGCTCGGGAACCTGATCCCCGAGTGGAACGACTTCGCCTACCGCGAGGACTGGTCGGCGGCATCCGAGCGCCTGCACGCCACGAACAACTTCCCGGAGTTCACGGGCCGCCTGTGCCCCGCCCCGTGCGAATCGGCGTGCGTGCTCGGCATCAACCAGCCGGCCGTCACCATCAAGAACGTCGAAGTCTCGATCATCGACAAGGCGTGGGACAACGGCGACGTCACCCCGCAGCCCCCGGAGCGGCTGTCCGGCAAGACGGCCGCCGTCATCGGCTCGGGCCCCGCGGGCCTGGCCGCCGCACAGCAGCTGACCCGGGCCGGCCACACCGTGGTCGTGTACGAGCGCGCGGACCGCATCGGCGGCCTGCTGCGCTACGGCATCCCCGAGTTCAAGATGGAGAAGGTGCACATCAACCGCCGCATCGAGCAGATGCGCGCGGAGGGCACCAAGTTCCGCACCGGCATCGAGATCGGCCGCGACCTGTCCGCGACCGACCTGCGCAAGCGGTTCGACGCGGTCGTCATCGCCGTCGGCGCCACGGTCTCCCGCGACCTGCCGGTCCCGGGCCGCGACCTCAAGGGCATCCACTTCGCGATGGAGTACCTGCCGCTGGCCAACAAGGTCCAGGAAGGCGACTTCGTGGCCCCGCCGATCACGGCGGAGGGCAAGCACGTCGTCGTCATCGGCGGCGGCGACACCGGCGCGGACTGCGTGGGCACCGCCCACCGCCAGGGGGCGGCTTCGGTCACCCAGCTGGAGAT
Organism: Actinobacteria bacterium OV450; assembly: GCA_001298555.1. Lineage (GTDB taxonomy): Bacteria > Actinomycetota > Actinomycetes > Streptomycetales > Streptomycetaceae > Streptomyces. Next base: position 19,484 of record LJCW01000092.1, on the reverse strand, counting down.
CATGCCGAAGCCGGGCGAGGACCGTAACGCCAACCAGCCCTGGCCGACGTTCCCCATGCTGTACAAGGTCACCTCCGCGCACGAGGAGGGCGGCGAGCGGATCTACTCCGTCTCCACCACCCACTTCGAGGGCGACGAGGACGGCAACGTCCAGGCCCTGCACCTGGTCGAGGTCGAGTTCAAGGACGGCAAGCTGGAGCAGAAGCCCGGCACCGAGCGGGTCCTCCCGGCCCAGCTCGTCACCCTGGCCATGGGCTTCACCGGCACCGACCGCTCCAACGGCCTGGTCGAGCAGTTCGGCCTGGACCTGGACGAGCGGGGCAACGTCGCCCGCGACGCGTCGTACGCCACCAACGTCGACGGCGTCTTCGTCGCCGGCGACGCCGGCCGCGGCCAGTCCCTGATCGTCTGGGCGATCGCGGAAGGCCGCTCGGCCGCCCGCGGTGTGGACCGCTTCCTGACCGGCAGCAGCACCCTCCCCTACCCGATCAAGCCGACGGACCGCTCCCTGACGGTGTGACCCGTCACCCCGCACCCGGCTGCGCCGGCCTCCGGCCGTCGGTGCGGGGGCCGGGTCGCCGGCATCACCCCTCCCCCGGGGAGGACCCCTCATACGGTCCGTACAACGAAGTGCGGAACTCTGACACAGCGCCCGCCATGTCCCCGACCAGGGATGGCGGGCGCTGTGGCGTTCTCCGTCGCCGGCGGTAGTCGTATGAATGCGTTCCGTCGTTCCCGGGGTGCGGCGAGTACTACGCTTTTTCGCGGAGCAAGGGCACTGCGGAAGCGGGGAGTTGGCTCATGGCCAAGCCGAAGGACGAGGGCGGGGCGCGCACGCCGGAGGAGTTCGCCCGCGAGGAACTGCGGCGCCACCGCGAGACAGCCGGACTGACCCAGGCGGGACTCGGTGAGCGGATCTTCACGAGTGGCGCGTACGTCGGCCAGATGGAGTGCGGCACGCGCAGGTTGCGGCCGGAGATCGCGGAGCTGATCGACAAGGAGCTCGGCACCGGGGACTACTTCACTCGTCTGGCCAGGGCGTTCAAGTCCAAGCACAGTGAGTACTTCGCCGCTGCGGCCGAGTTGGAGGGCCTGGCGACGGCCACCTACGAGTACGCCTGCACGTTGGTTCCCGGGCTGCTCCAGACGGAGAACTACGCCCGGGCCGTGATCCGGGCCACCAGCCCGACCGCGCTTGCCGAGCGCGTCGAAGCCCTGGTCGCGGCCCGCATCGAACGCGCACGGCTCCTCGCCGATCCGGCGTCCCCCGAGATGTGGGTGGTCCTGCACGAGTCGGTGCTGCGGACCGCGGTCGGCGGACGTGCTGTGATGGCGGCTCAGTTGCGGCACATCGCTTCGTACGTTCGCGCCCACCGGATCACTGTGCAGGTCGTGCCTTTTGCCGCGGGAGCCCATGGAGCCTTGGGCTCCATGCTGCGCATCATGCAGTTCGCCGATGCACCCGACGTCGCGTACACGGAGGGCCCCTATACGGGGCAGCTGCTCGACTATCCGGCCCTGGTCCAGCGCTACTGGAGGTCATACGATCTTGCCAGGGCCGCTGCGCTGTCGCCGGAGGTGTCCCTGACCTTGATTGAGTCGGTGGCGGAGGAGTACGCGACATGCGCGCAGACGTAGACGGCCTGTCCTGGCGGACGTCCTCGTACAGCAACGGGGACGGCGGCGACTGCGTCGAGGTCTCCGACGACCTCCCCGGTCTGGTTCCCGTCCGCGACACCAAGCTGGCCGGCGCGGGTCCGGTGCTCGCGTTTGCGGCTGCGGCCTGGTCCTCCTTCATCCAGGGCGTCAAGAGCCGAGGCTGATCTCGTACCGCAGCCGTCGGCGACCGGCCGGCACGATCCTCACGTCCGCCCGGGTGCCCCGCCCCGCGTTCCCGGGTCTTCGCGGGCCCGGGAGCGCGGGGCGTCGGCGGGGTGGCTCATTCGGGCTGGACGACCGTGGCGGCCCAGCGGAGGGTGGGGGTCGAGGTGGTGACCACGGCTCCGAAGCCGCCGTGCAGGCCCGTGCCCAGGGGGATGGTGATCCGGGCCGGGATGTCCGCGGGGCAGTCCAGCGTGAACGGGGCCGGGTTGCGGTCCGGGTGTTCGTCGAGGGTGAAGGACACGACCATGCTGCCGCCGCCCTCGCAGGCGAACGTGGTGTAGGTGTCCAGGCGCGCGGAAAGGCCGCCCGAGACGAAGCCGCTGGAACCGGTCTGTTCGGGTACCCAGATCAGGCCGTCGGGGCCGGGGTGGGGCAGGAGTTCGCCCTGCACCGCCGCCTGGGCGGTGCCGGCGGCCAGGGCGAGGGCCGCCGCTGTCGCCGCGAGCGTGAGCGCGGTGCGTCGTCGCTGGAACGTGTGCTTCATGGGCCCCCCCGGAGGTGTGTCTCGGGCCGTGTCCGACCTCCCCCACGCTAGGGGCCGGCACTGACAACACCCCTCCATCGGGGGCGCGGTGGCGGGGGACGGGCGCGCACGGCGGCGGGGACTCAGGGGGACGCTGCGGACCGTGCGGTGAGGGTGGCCAGGGCGGCCCGGCTGGTGACGCCCGTCTTGCGGAAGATGTGGGACAGGTGGGTGTCCACCGTGCGGGGGCTCAGGTAGAGGCGCGCCGCGATCGCCGGGGTGGTCAGCCCCTCCGTCACCAGCGCCGCGATCTCGCGCTCGCGGGGCGTGAGCTGGAGGAGGGGCGTCGGGGCGGGGGCCGGCGCGGCCGGGGGGAAGAGGTCCGCCAGGCCCGTGAGGAGGCGGGAGCCACCCGTCTCCGCCAGGCGCCGGCCCCGCTGCCACAGCACCGACGCCCTGCGGGAGCTGCCCGGCCGGGCAGCGAGAGGAGCGGCCATCAGGAGGGACTGGGCTTCCCAGAGGACGGCTCCGGAGCGGGCCGCCTCCGTCGCCGCCCGGACGTAGAGGTCCGCCGCCGCCGACGGCTCGCCCCGCGCCGCCCGCAGCACGGCCGCGCTGCGCAGGGCCGAAGCGTGCTGGCTGGGAATGCCGAGGCGTGCCGCGTCCGCCGCGGCCCTGGACGCCCAGGACTCCGCCTCCTGGAGGTCGCCGGCCGCCACGGCTGCGGTGACCAGGGCCTCCAGGAACAGCGGGCGCATCGACGGCTGGAGACCCGTGAGCTCCGGACCGCGGCCGGCCCGCAGCATCGCGGACCGGGCCCGCTGGTGGTCCCCGGAGTACAGCGCCGCCCAACTCAGGACGCACCAGCCAAGCGAGGCCCACCAGCTGCTGCGCACCCCGGCCAGCTCGACCGCCTCCTGGGCCACGGACAGCGGGAGGGGGTCGCCCGGCGGCAGGTACGGGATCAGCACCTGGGCCTTGTTGCCCAGCACCAGGCCGAGGAGTTCGTCGCTGCCGATGCCGCGCGCGATGTTCTCGGCCTCCTCGGACAGCTCCAGCGCCGACTCCAGCCGGCAGGTGTTCATGTGGACGACCGCCTTGCACACCAGCAGGTGCGGCAGCAGGTGCGGCGGGCCCACCCGGCGGGCCAGTGCCAGCCCCCGGTCCGCGTGCCGCTCCGCCTCCGGGTAGCGGTCCAGGTAGAACTCCGTCCAGGCGAGGCGCGCCAACGGTTCGCACAGGTCCGCGAGTTCCCGGTCCGCCAGTGCGTCGACCCGCGCCGCGGCCCGGTCGGCCAGGCTCCGGGCCGTCGCCGGGTCACCCCCGTACGTCTCCCCGAGCGCGGCCGTGGTCAGCGCCCCCGCCGCGGCCGGCTCGTTCCCCAGCCGCAGGGCCAGCCCGAAGGCCCGCCGCACGTCCTCCCGCACCTCGTCGTACGAAAGGACGTGCGGCGCGGACGAACCCAGCTCCAGCCCCAGCGCCAGCGCGTCGGCCGGGCGGGGGGCGCGCGACAGCTCCCGGCGCAGCAGCGCCACCGCCTCCCCGTACCGGCCCAGGTGGCGTTCCACCGAGGCGCACAGGGTGACGGCGGCCGCGCGCAGCCCGTCGTCCGGGTCGGCTCCGTCCACCTGCGAGACGAGGGAGGTGAGGAGGTCCCGGCTCGCGCGCAGCTGGCCGCAGGCGCTCAGGGCCCGGGCCCGCCGCAGCAGCAGGCCGCGGCGCCGGGCGCGGTGCTCCGGTGTGTCCGGCAGGATCCCCAGCACCACCCCGAGCCAGTGCGCGCAGCTCGCCGGGGCCGTGGTCTCCGCCTGCCCCGCCGCCTCCAGCAGGGTGGCGGCCGCCTGCGGGTCCCAGCCGGTCAGGGCCCGCTCCACGTGGTGGGCCCGTACGGCCGCCGCCGCGCCCGCCCCGGCCAGCGCGACCGCCGCCCGCCGGTGCAGGCCCGCGCGTTCCCGCGGCTCGGTGTTCTCGTAGACCACCGTCCGCAACACCGGATGCCGCAGTGACCAGCTCCCCCCGGGGCCGGGGCGCAGCAGGTCCCGGCCGGCCAGGGCGGCGAGGTGCCCGTCGAGCGGGCCGGGGCCGGCGACCTCGGCGGTCGGCGCGAGCAGGGGTGCGGTGGCCTGGTCGCCGAGCACCGCCACCGCCTCGGCGGTCCGGCGCTGCGCGGCGGTCAGCGGGGTCAGCTCGTCCAGCAGCAGCGCGCTGAGCCCGCCCGCCGGGACGGCCGGGACGGCGAACTGGCCCTGGAGCAGGGTGAGGAAGTAGAGCGGGTTGCCCCCGCTGGCGGCGTACAGCCGGCCCGCGCGGTCGGGCGGCAGCTCCGGCGCCAGCTGCTCCACGCACGTCCGCTCGGGGAGCGGACCGAGGTCCAGCCGCAGGACGGCGCCGGTGTCGACGCCCCGGGTGAGCGCGGCGGCGAGGGAGGCCGAGGTCTGCCGGTCCCGGCGGGCCACGACGAGGAGAACGGGCCCGCGCGGGGGGTGGCGTACGAGGTGGTCGAGGAGTTCGAGCGAGGCGGGGTCGGCCCAGTGCAGGTCGTCGAGGGCGATGAGCAGCCCCCGCCGTCCGCCACGGGTGTCCCGGGCCAGGGTCGTGAGCATCCGGGCCGCCGCCCGGTGTACGAGGAACCGGTCCACCGGCGCCTCCGGCCCGCCGAGGCCGCCCGAACCGCCGCCCGAACCGCCGTCCGAACCGCCGTACGGGTCGCGGTCCCGGTCCCGACCCGGGTCTGCGGGTGGGCCGGGGTCCGCGGCCGGGGCCCCCGCCACGCCCGCGTACGGCTCCGTGGCCGCGTACGGCTCCGTGCCCGCGTACGGCTCCGCGGCCGTGGCCCGGTCCGTGCCCGTGGCCCGGTGGGCCGCGCCCGCCCGCTCCGTCGGGGCCGTCGTCCCGTACAGCACGGGGGCCACCGCGGGGTCGGCCTCCAGACCGCGCATCGCCTCCGGGTCCAGGTCGGCGAATGCGTCCGTGAACAGCCGGAAGGGGATGTGCCGTTCGTACTCCGTGGCCCGGCCGCGCAGCACCGTCAGGCCGCGGGCCCGGGCCCGTCGGCACACCTCCGTCAGCAGCCGGCTCTTGCCCATGCCGGCCGGTCCCGTGAGGTCGACCGCGCCCGGCGCGTCGCCGTCCGGCCCGCCGACCACCGCACCGATCACCGCGTCCAGCCGGTCGAGTTCGGCCCCCCGGCCGACCAGCGGAGCCCTGTCCACCATGGTGCCTCCCCGCAGGAACCGGTACCCGCCTTCGGCACCGGGGATACGTACCGGCTACGTAGGTGGTTCTACGGATGCCGCCCGCGCGGCCCGGCTGTCAGCATCGAAGAGGTTCCGGTCCTGCCCGTTGGGAGTCCCGATGCGTCGATTACGCCTGCGCGCCACCGCGGTCCTGTCCGTTTCCGCCTTCGTCCTCGCGGGCTGCTCGGGCGCGGGGCCGGCGGCGGACATCCGGGGCGGAGCAGCACGGTCCAAAGCCTCAGCGTCCCCCTCCCCCTCTCCTTCCGCCTCCGCTTCCCCTCCGGCCTCGCCGGGCGTCATCGCCGCCCCTGCCCCCGCCCCCGTACCGACCCTCCCGTGCACCTCGACCACGGGCCTGGACGCCACCGCCCTGGCCGACTACCTCAAGGGACTCAAGAGCAGCGACCGCACCGACTCCCAGGCCCTCTTCATGGTGGACGACGGGCTGTACCTCAGGCTGGTGAAGACGCAGCCGCCCTGCGAGCCGGTCCCGGTGAAGCTCGGCTTCTTCCGGGTGGACATGACCCACTCCACCGACTCGGCCGGCTACAAGTTCACCTACACCCCGATCCGTACGCTCACCCTCGCCGTGGGCCCCGCGGACGGCAAGGTCGACGGAAGCCTGCCCCCGGCGCCCTCGGGCTGCGGCGGCGTCCTGTCCGTCGCCTACGTGGGACGGGATCTCGTCGAGAGCGACCTGCCGCACAGCCTGCGGCTGCCGGCGAAGGACTCGACACTGGACTGGGTGCTGATCGACGTGGACCGCGACGGCGTCCTGGACGCCGTCTTCAAGCCCCCGTCCGGCGCACGGGACTGCTGAACCCGGCCGGACGGAACCCGCCCGCCCGGCCGGGCGGGACGGTGCGCCGTGGGGGTGCGCACCGCCCCGCCCGGCCACGGGGGCGCCGACACGGGCCTGCACGCCCGTACGCACCGGCTAGCCGGCCGGGTCCTCGCGCGGGGGTTCGTCGTCGTTCGTGCGGCGCAGGGTGCGCAGGGCGTGGGCGGGGGTCCAGGTGCGGACCACCAGGTCGTCGCCCTCGACACCGATGTGCACCACCTCCGTCAGGTCCGCGTGGAAGAGGTGGAAGGGGTGCGGGGTCTCCGTCTCCTCCGCGTACCGGTGCAGCTCGGGCGGGTCCAGGAGCTCGATCGCCCGCCCGGAGATCCGCACGTCCCCGTCGGGCATCGTCTCGCCCGCGCCGGGGTTGGTGTGCAGGGCGAACCGGGGGTCGCGCTGGAGGTCCCTGGCCTTCAGCGAGCCCGGCATCATCCCGAGCCACAGTTCGCCGCCGCGGATGTCGACGTTCAGTCCGGTCAGGCGCGGGGAGCCGTCCTTGCGGAGGGTGCCGAGGACGTGGTGCGGGTACTGCGCGAAACGGGCCCGGACGGCAGCCGCGAATTCCGGTTCCTGCTTCTCGAACGCTGCCCAGTTGTTCGTCGTCATGCGTCCATCAAAGCCGTCGGTCAGGTGCGTACGATGCCCGCCGCGCGGGCCGACGCCAGCCAGGACGGGAATTCCCCCACCAGGCGGTCGAACAGCACCGAGTCGGGGACCTGGCGGGGGTCCGGGCCGGCGTGGAAGTAGCCCGCGTTGTCCACCACCCGCCGCTCCGGCACGGGCAGTTCGTCCAGTCGGCGCAGGAAGTCGAACTGGGAGCTGTGCGTGTCGCCGAAGCCGACGAACTGCCAGAACAGCGGGAGCCGGGCCGCCTTGCACAGGTACCTCTCCGCCGCCGTCTTGTTGACCGGGCCGCCGTCGGTCTGGAAGACCACGAGGGCGGGTTTCGCCGAGCCCGAATCCAGGTAGTGGTCGATGACGGCGTCCATCGCCGCGTGGTACGCCGTCTTGCCCATGTGGCCCAGGCGCGAGGCGATCTCGGCGATCCTGCCCCGGTGCCCGGCGAGCGGGATCTCCTCCACCGCGTCGACGTCGGTGGAGAAGAACACCACCGGTACCCGGCCGTCGTCGTCGAGGTGCGCGGACAGGCCCAGCACCCGGTCGGCGAGGGCCTGCACGGTGCCGTCCCGGTAGTACGGGCGCATCGACCCCGAGTAGTCGAGGACGAGGTAGACCGAGGCCCGCCCGCCCTCCAGGCCGTGCTTGCGCAGCGAGATCCCGGCGCTCTTGTAGAGGTTCACGAGGGCCGGAGCGGTGGCTTCCAGCTTGCGGAGGTCGATCGCGCTGCCCGTCGCGCCGCCCGTCGCGCTGCTCTTGGCGCCGTCCGTCGCGCGTGGCGTGCCGGTCGTGTCCGTCGTGCCCGTCATGGCCCCGAGCGTACGTCAGCCGGGCGCGGCGGAACCCGGGCGCACGGGGGCGGGCTGCGGCGCACCTAAGGGCGCTCGCGCTCGTCCTCCAGTGCCGCGATGTCGTCGAGCATCGCGGCCGCCAGATCGCGCTCGGAGGCGTAGTACCGCTCGGCCCAGGTGAGGGTGAGCGCCGGGTAGGCCCAGCCGGGCCCGTCCTGCGCGCTCTGCGCGTCGGCGACCGCGCGCAGGCGCATCTCCTCCGCGAACTCCTGCTGCCGGTGCAGGACTTCGCGCATCTGCTCCGGCTCCAGCAGGTGGCCCAGCCACAGTCGCAGCATCGGTCCGTGCTTGAGGACGGGCGGGTCGACGGGTGTCTCGCGGGCCCATTCCCGTACCGCCGCCATGCCTTCGCCGGTGATCCGGTAGACCCGCTTGTCGCGGGGCCCGGTTTCCTGTGCGACCAGTCGGGAGGAGGCGTAACCGGCCTTCTCCAGGCGCTTGAGCTCGCCGTAGATCTGGCTGAAGGACGGGCTCCAGTAGAAGAAGCGCAGCGACCGGTCCGACCACTTCTTGAGGTCGTAGCCGGAGAGTTCCTCGCCGAAGGAGAGCAGCCCGAGCACCGCCCAGCTGGTCGCCGGGAGCGTGCGCCCGTTCGTCTCGTCTGCCACGCAGCGCAGTCTACGACCGGTCGGCACCGCCCCTTCCGCCTCTTGGATATGCCTGCTAGAAGTATTTCTCTTAGGCATATGGGAGGGCTGACGGGTGATCTCGCTGGACGGGAAGGTCGTCGTCATCACCGGTGCCGGCCGCGGGCAGGGCGCGGCCGGGGCGCGGCTGTGCGCGGAAGCCGGCGCGCGGGTGGTCGTCACGGACGTACGGGAGGAGGAGGGCCGGGCCGTCGCGTCCGCGCTGGGGGACCAGGGGCTGTACGTACGGCACGACGTGGCCGAGGCGGACGGCTGGAGCGAGGTCGTACGGGAGGCCGTACGCGCCTTCGGCACGGTCTCGGCGCTGGTCAACAACGCGGCCGTGTGGCGTACGGCCTACGTGGAGCTGCAGCCGCCCGAGGAGTTCGAGTTCCTGGTGCGGGTGAACCTGCTGGGGCCGTTCCTCGGGATCCGGGCCGTGGCGCCGGTGATGCGGGCGGCCGGGGGCGGCTCGGTCGTGAACGTCTCCTCCGCGGCCGGCCTGGTCGGGATCCCCGGCCACGCGGCGTACGGGTCCACCAAGTTCGGGCTGCGCGGACTGACCCGGTCGGCGGCCCTCGACCTCGCGGGGGACCGGATCAGGGTCAACTCGGTGCATCCGGGGGCGATCGACACGCCGATGGTCTCGGCGGTCGCCGGGCAGGACTGGTCGCACGTGCCGCTGGGGCGGATGGGCCGGCCGGAGGAGGTCGGGGAGCTGGTGCTGTTCCTGTGCTCGGACGCGTCCTCGTACGTGACGGGCACGGAGTTCGCGGTGGACGGGGGGATGACGGCGCGATGAGCGGCTCCCTCTCGCCGGAGGCCCGGGCGCTGTGCGATGCGATGGCCGCGGGGTTCCCCGGGCCGGGGGACGTGGAGGCCCTGCGGGCGGCGGCCGGTGGCGCCCGGCCGGCGGGCCCGGGGGTGGCCGCGGTACGGGACGGCGACGCCTCGGGGGTCCCGGTGCGGGTCTACGACCCCGCACCGGGTTCGGCGGGCCGCCCGCTGGTGGTCTTCCTGCACGGCGGCGGCTGGGTGATGTGCGGCATCGGCACGCACGACGCGACGTGCCGGAGGCTGGCCGCCGGATCGGGCGCGGTGGTCGTCTCCGTCGGCTACCGGCTCGCGCCCGAACACCCCTGGCCGGCGGCGGCGGACGACGCGCTGACCGTACTGCTGTGGGCGCGGGCGCAGGCGGGCGCGCTGGGCTGCGATCCACGCCGGGTGGTGCTGGCGGGGGACTCCAGTGGGGGCAACCTCGCGGCGGTGACCTCGCTGCGGGCGCCCGAACTGGTCGCGGGCCAGCTGCTGGTGTATCCGCCGCTGGACGCGGCCGCGGCGCCCACGCCGTCGCCGAAGCCGAAGCCGTCGCGGGCGCCGAAGCCGAAGCCGACGCCCACGCCCACGTCCGCGGCGACCGCGACGGCCGCGGAGGCTCCGGGTCCCGGTACTGCTTCGGGTCCGGTTCCGGCTTGGGGGTCGGGACCGGCTTCGGGGTCGGGTTCGGTGTCGGCGTACGGGGAGGGGTACTTCCACACCGCGGCCCACATGGCCTGGTACTGGGAGCAGTACGGCGGCGACCCGGCGCACCCGTACGTCTCGCCGCTGCGCGCCCGTGACGTGTCACGACTCCCGCGCACCCTGCTGGTGCTGGCGGACTGCGACCCGCTGCGCGACGAGGGCCTGGCGTACGCGCGGCGGCTGGGCGCGGCGGGGGTGGACTGTACGGTCCACCTCTACCCGGGGGTCTTCCACGGCTTCCTGGGCCTGCCGCTGCCTGCGGCCCGCACGGCGCTGACGGCCGTCACGGCCTGGCTCCGGGCCACGGAGTAACCCATGGGACGGGGGAGCGGGAGGGGCGGGGCGGCCGGATTCGAACCGGCGTCCTCCTCCATGCCGTGTAGGCGCACTACCTCTGTGCCACGACCCCGCCTTGACGTGGATCCTCGTGCTGTGACCGGAAAGGTTCACCGCCTCGCGACGCCCGGCACGGCACCTCGCTGCGTTGTCGGACCGCGCGAGTACGGCGAGTGCGAGCTGCGGCCCTCCGCCTTGCGATGCACCGCACCGGACGCCGTGAACCGGCAGACCTTTCCGGCCGCAGCGCTGGGCACCGACCCGGCGGGGACGCACGCGAACATCCCCGGCATGATGTGCTCATGTCGATGTTGCTCCGCAACGCACTCCTCCTGGGGGTGGAGTTCGGCGCCGCGCTGCTGCTCCGCGACCCGGGCGCCCCCTGGATCCCGGTCTTGCTGGCCGTTTTCGTCGTGGGCTCGGGCGTACTGCACGGCACCGAGGCCGAGTTCGTGCCCCGCTTCCTGGTCGCGCTGGCCGCGGTCGGCGTTGCGGAACTGGGCGGCCGGGCCTGGGCCTCGGCCGACGACCTCCCGAGGGCCGCGACCGGCGCCGCGATCCTCCTGGCCGTCCAGACGCTGCCCCTGCTCCGCCACTCCCTCCGCCGTCGCCGCGCCTGAACCGAAACCCGCTGGTCACACGCGCTCGGCTACGTCTAGGGTCCACCCCCATGTCCCTTACGACCCCGCCCCCGAACCCCAGCACCACCACCCTCTGGCGCCCGACCGGCCCGGCGGAGCTCGACCTCGTACGCGCGCTCGACTGGCGGGCCTGGCCGCCGCGGCTGCCGGAGCAGCCGATCTTCTACCCCGTCCTGAACGAGGACTACGCGATCCGCATCGCACGCGACTGGAACGTCAAGCACAGCGGCGCCGGCTTCGTGACGCGCTTCGAGGTGGACACGGAGTTCCTGGCCCGGTACCCCGTCCGGCAGGCGGGCGGGCGGACGATCCTGGAGCTGTGGGTGCCGGCGGAGGAGCTGGACGAGTTCAACGCGCACATCGTGGGCCGGATCGAGGTCGTCCACTCGTTCCGCTGAAGCGGAGTCCGGGTCCGGGTCCGGGTCCGGGTCCGGGGTCCGGGGCCGGGCGCGGGGGTCCGGCTTCCGGGCCCGGGGTCCGGGAGGCGGCCGGCGCAAGGCCTGGTCTGCGGAGCCGAGATCGAAAACAATGACGGCATGACATCCACGCCCCACATCCGCGCCCGGTCCTTCGACGCCGCCGCGGCGCTGTACTCGGCGAACCGGCCCGGATACCCCGAGGAGCTGTTCGACGCCCTGGAGGTGCTCGCCGGGCGGACGCTGCGCGGGGCCAGGGTGGCCGACGTGGGCGCCGGGACCGGCATCGCCACCGGGTCCCTGCACGCCCGCGGCGCCGACGTCCTCGCCGTCGAACCGGGTGACGGCATGGCCGCCGAGTTCCGGCGCGCGCACCCCCGGATCCCGCTCGTGCGCGGGGACGGCGACCGGCTGCCGCTCGTCACCGCCGGGTTCGACTTGCTCACGTACGCCCAGGCCTGGCACTGGACCGACCCCGTGCGTTCCCTCCCCGAGGCCCGTCGCGTGCTGCGCCCCGGCGGCGCGCTCGCACTGTGGTGGAACGACATGGACTCCACCGTCCCCTGGATCGCCGAACAGGACCAGCGGATCCGGGACCTGTTCGCCGCCGGCGGGGCCACCTTCCGCACCCTCCCGGCGGGGCCGGCGTTCACCACCCGCGAGGTCCGCTGGTCCCGCCGGATCCCGCTCGACGCCCACCTCGCCAACCACGCGAGCCACTCCGCCTTCCTGATGCTCGGCCCGGCCGGGACACGGGAGTTCCTCGACGCGGAACGGGCCCGGCTGACCGCCCTGTTCCCCGACGGCAAGGTCGAGGAGCGCTACGTCGTCACCCTCAGCGTGGCCGTCCTGTGAGCCGGCGCGGCGCGCATCCGCTCTTCCTCGTCAACGAGGGCCTCGCCTTCGTCCTGGAGCTGCTGGCACTCGGCGTCCTCGCCTGGTGGGGCTCCACCGTCGGCCTCTGGCTCGCCGTGGCCGCGCCGCTGGCCGCCGCCGTGCTGTGGGGGGCGTTCGCCGCGCCCAAGGCCCGGTTCGCCGTCCCGATCGCCGTGCAGCTCACGGTCAAGGCAGTGGTGTTCGGCGCCGCCGCCCTCGCGCTCCTCGCGCTCGGGCAGCGGGCCGGCGGCCTCTGGTTCGCCGCAACCGTCCTCGTGAACACCGCTCTCGCGACGTACTACCGCTCTCGTTCCCGTTCCTGAAGCACCGCCGTCCGGCACGCCGCCGGCGACCCCCACGCATCGCGCAGCGGCCGCGCCTTGCGCAGCCACAGGGACAGGTCGAGCTCCTCCGTGTAGCCGACGGCTCCGTGGAGCTGCAGCGCCGTCATGGCCGCCGCGTACGCCGCCCCGCCCGCCGCCAGCTTCGCCGCCGCGACCTCCCACGGCGTCAGGCCCAGCGCCGCCGCCCACACCAGCGGCCGCGCGAACTCCAGGCCCAGCAGCGTGTCCGCCAGCCGGTGCTTCACCGCCTGGAAGCCGCCGACCGGCGTGCCGAACTGGGTGCGCTGCTTGACGTACCGCACCGTGTCGGCCAGCAGCGCCTCGCCCACGCCCAGGCACTGGGCCGCGGTCAGCAGCCGCGCCCAGGCCAGGGCCGTCTCCGCCGCCGCCAGGACCTGTGGGCCGGCGGCGAGCAACTCCCCCTCCGCCGCAGGTGCGAACAGCCTGCGCGCCGGGTCCGTGGACCGCAGCAGTCCGCCCACCGCGATCCCCCCACCGCCGCCCGCCCCGCCGTCCGCGCCCGCACCGCCGTCCGCGGCCCCGGCCGTGACGCGGAGTTCGCCCGCCGCCGACACCGTGAAGCAGTGCGTGGCCGCGTCCGCGTCCAGGGCGTACGGGCCACCGCCGGGCAGGGTCAGCGTGGCCAGGGCCCCGCCCGTCACCAGCCCCGGCAGGAAACGTTTCGCCGGCCCGTCCTCCCCGGCCGCCCCGAGCACCGACAGCAGCACTGCCGCCGCAGCCGTCTCCACCACCGGCCCCGGCATCGCCGCCCGCCCCAGCTCCACGAAGCCGAGGGCCAGTTCCACCGGAAGCGGCCCCAGCCCTCCCAGGTCGCCGTACGCCTCGTCCGCCGCGAGCGCGAACAGGCCCGTCCCCGCGAGCCGCGACCACACCGCCCGCCCCGGCCCGTGATCACCGGCGGCCCAGGCCCGTACGGCCGCCGGGACCTGCGAGGCGCCGAGCAGGCCGTGCAGCGTACGGGCGAAGTCCGCCTGCTCGGCGGTCGGCAGGAAGCGCATCAGCGGCGGCCCTTCGGGAGGCCGAGCAGGCGCTCGGCGATGATGTCGCGCTGGATCTCGTTCGTGCCCGCGTAGATCGGCCCGGCCAGCGAGAAGACCCAGGGCTCCGCCCACGGGCCCTCGGCCAGCTCGGCGTCCGCTCCCAGCAGGTCCAGCGCCGTTTCGTGCAGGGCGATGTCGTACTGCGACCAGAACACCTTGTTGAGGCTGGACTCGGCGCCGATGCGCTCGCCCGCCGCGAACCGAGCGGCCCCCGCCCAGGTGAACAGCTCGTACGCGCGCGCCCCCACCACCGCGTCCGCCACCCGGTCGCGCAGCGCGGTGTCGCCCGGATCCCCCGCGGCCCGCCACAGCGCGACCAGCCGGTCCGCCGCCGCCAGGAACCGCCCCGGGGAGCGCAGCGTCAGCCCGCGCTCGTTGCCCGTCGTCGACATCGCGATCCGCCAGCCCTGCCCCGGCTCCCCGATCACGTCCTCGTCCGGTACGAAGACCTCGTCGAGGAAGAGCTCCGCGAACGCCGGCTTGCCGTCCAGCCGGCCGATGGGCCGCACCGTCACCCCCGGCGCCCGCAGGTCGAACATCAGGTACGTCAGCCCCTGGTGCGGTTTACCGGCCCCCGGGTCGGTGCGGAAGATGCCGAACGCCCGGTCCGCGAACGCCGCCCGCGAGGACCAGGTCTTCTGCCCCGACAGGAGCCAGCCGCCCCCGGTGCGCACCGCCCGCGACGTCAGCGAGGCCAGGTCGGAGCCCGACTCCGGCTCCGACCAGGCCTGCGCCCAGATCACCTCGCCGCTCGCCATCGGCGGCAGCACCCGGGCCCGCTGCTCGGGGGTGCCGTGGTCGAAGAGGGTCGGCGCGAGCAGGCTGATGCCGTTCTGGGAGACCCGGCCGGGCGCGCCCGCCGCCCAGTACTCCTCCTCGAAGACCAGCCACCGCTCGATGTCCGCTCCCCGGCCCCCGTACTCCTCGGGCCAGGACACCGCCGACCAGCGGTCCGCGTGCAGCCGGGCCTCCCACGCACGGTGTTCCGCGAAGCCCCCGGCCGTCTCCAGGGAGGGCAGGGGGGAGTCCGGGACGTGCTCCGCGAGCCAGGCACGGGCCTGGGCCCGGAAGGCCGCGACCTCCGCCGTCTGGGTCAGATCCATCAGGTGCCCGCCCCTTCCACGCCCCTCACACGCTTCCCTAACAAGTGTTTGGTAGGTTACCGTACGGCCATGAGCAGCGTCGAGGAAAACGCATGAACGAGCCCCGCCCCGTGGCCGGCCACCGCCTGCTGGACGGCCGCAGCGCCGTCATCACCGCCGCCGCCGGAGCCGGGATCGGCGGGGCCACCGCCCGCCGCTTCCTGGAGGAGGGCGCCCGCATCGTCATCGGCGACTCCCACGCCCGCCGCCTGAAGGAGACCGAGCAGGCCCTCGCCGCCGAGTTCGGCGCCGACCGCGTCACCTCCCTGCCCTGCGACGTCACCGACGAGGACCAGGTCGGCGCCCTCTTCGCCTGCGCCGAGCAGACCCACGGCGGCCTGGACGTCGTCGTCAACAACGCCGGCCTGGGCGGCACCGCCGCCCTCGTCGACATGACCGACGAGCAGTGGGGCAGGGTCCTCGACGTCACCCTGACCGGCACCTTCCGCTGCACCCGCGCCGCCCTGCGCTCCTTCCGGGCCTCCGGCCGGGGCGGGGCCGTCGTCAACAACGCCTCCGTCGTCGGCTGGCGCGCCCAGACCGGCCAGGCCCACTACGCCGCCGCCAAGGCCGGGGTGATGGCCCTGACCCGCTGCGCGGCACTGGAGGCCGCCGAGTACGGCGTACGCGTCAACGCGGTCGCCCCCAGCCTGGCCATGCACCCGCACCTGGTGAAGGTGACCAGCGAGGAGCTGCTGGGCGAGCTCACGGCCCGCGAGGCCTTCGGCCGCCACGCCGAGCCCTGGGAGGTCGCCAACGTCATCGTGTTCCTGGCCAGCGGCTACTCCTCGTACATGACCGGCGAGACCGTCTCGGTCAGCAGCCAGCGCGCATAGGCCGAGAATGGGCGCGTGCCAACGAACCAGCCGACCCGGCCGACAGCCAAGAAGAAGCCCCAGGTGACAGCCTCACCCGAACGCCGGCGCGAGCTCCTCGACACCGCCGCCGAGGTCTTCGCCGCACAGGGCTACAACGCCACCACCGTCCGCAAGATCGCCGACGCCGCCGGCATGCTCGCCGGCAGCCTGTACTACCACTTCGATTCCAAGGAATCGATGCTCGACGAGATCCTCTCGGCCTTCCTGAACGAGCTGTGGGAGGGGTACGACACCGTCCTCGCCGCCGGCCTCGGCCCCCGGGAGACCATCGAGGCCCTCGTCACCGAGTCCTTCCGGGAGATCGACCGGCACCGCGCCGCCGTCGCGATCTACCAGAAGGAATCCCGGCACCTGTCCGCGCAGCCCCGCTTCCGGTACCTGTCCGACTCGCAGGAGAAGTTCGAGAAGGCCTGGCTCGGGACGCTGGAGCGCGGGGTCGCCGCCCGCGTCTTCCGGGCCGACCTCGACATCCGCCTCACCTACCGCTTCGTCCGCGACACGGTGTGGGTCGCGGCGTCCTGGTACCGGCCGGGAGGACAGCACAGCCCCGAGGAGATCGCCCGCCAGTACCTGTCGATGGTGCTGGACGGGATCGCCGTACGCAGCTGACCGACCGATCAGAGGAGTCCCGATGCCCGAGGCCTACATAGTCGAAGCGGTGCGCACCCCCGTGGGGCGGCGCGGGGGAGGCCTGTCCGCGGTCCACCCGGCCGACCTGGGCGCGCACGTACTGAAGGCACTGGTCGAACGGTCCGGGGTGGACCCGGCCGCCGTCGAGGACGTGGTCTTCGGCTGCCTGGACACGGTCGGACCGCAGGCCGGGGACATCGCGCGCACGGCATGGCTGGCGGCGGGGCTGCCGGAGGAGGTGCCGGGCGTCACGGTGGACCGCCAGTGCGGCTCCTCGCAGCAGGCCGTCCACTTCGCGGCGCAGGGCGTGCTCTCCGGGACCCAGGACCTGGTCGTCGCGGGCGGGACCCAGAACATGTCGATGATCCCGATCGCCTTCGCGTCCCGGCAGGCCGCGGAACCCCTCGGCTTCACGCAGGGCCCGTACGCGGGCAGCGAGGGCTGGCGCGCCCGGTACGGCGACGCCCCCGTCAACCAGTTCCACGGCGCGCAGCTGATCGCGCAGAAGTGGGGCATCACGCGCCGCGACATGGAGGAGTTCGCGCTCCGCTCCCACCGGCGCGCGCTGCGCGCGATCGACGAGGGGCGTTTCGACCGCGAGACGGTCGCGTACGGGGACGTCCGCGTCGACGAGGGCCCCCGCCGGGACACCACCCTGGAAAAGATGGCCGCGCTGAAGCCGGTCATCGAGGGCGGCACCATCACCGCGGCCGTCTCCTCCCAGGTCTCCGACGGCGCCGCGGCGATGCTGATCGCCTCCGAGCGGGCGGTGGCCGAACACGGCCTGCGGCCGCGGGCCCGCATCCACCACCTGTCGGTACGCGGCGAGGACCCCATCCGCATGCTGTCGGCCCCGATCCCGGCCACCGCGTACGCCCTGAAGAAGACCGGCATGACACTGGACGACATCGACCTGGTGGAGATCAACGAGGCGTTCGCCCCGGTCGTCCTGGCCTGGCTGAAGGAGACGGGCGCCGACCCCGAACGGGTGAACGTCAACGGCGGCGCCATCGCGCTGGGCCATCCGCTGGGCGCCACCGGGGTGAAGCTGATGACCACCCTGCTCCACGAGCTGGAGCGCACGGGCGGCCGCTACGGCCTCCAGACGATGTGCGAGGGCGGCGGCCAGGCCAACGTCACCATCGTCGAACGCCTCTGACGCGCCGCCCCGGCGCGGCCCCGCCGGGGTTGCCGCGGGCGGCGGCGGCACCCCGCGGGCGAGGTGTGCTAGCTTAGGACCCGTTGCAGTTGTGGTACCCATGAACTTTATGTGCGCCTGACGGGAATGTTCCTCAGGCGCTTTTATTGTTTTGCCGGACTCTCCGGATGGGGCCCTTTGCCGCCTATTCAGGAGATTTAAAATGGCACTTGGCACCGTGAAGTGGTTCAACTCGGAAAAGGGCTTCGGCTTCATCGAGCAGGACGGCGGCGGCCCGGACGTCTTCGCCCACTACTCGAACATCGCCACCCAGGGCTTCCGTGAGCTCCAGGAGGGCCAGCGCGTGTCCTTCGACGTGACGCAGGGCCAGAAGGGCCCCCAGGCGGAGAACATCATCCCCGCCTAATTCCTTCAGCATGCCGGGGTCCGCGCCGCGAGGTGCGGGCCCCGGCTTGTCTGCTGTCTCGACCTTTGTTTTACCTTGCCGGTTTCAGGAGGGCTTTCTCGCATGACCAGCTCCAGCTCCGCACGACCCAGCCGCCGCCCCACCCGGGGTCGAGGAGCGGCCCAGGGACGTCCGAAGGCTGGCGCGGGACGGCAGAAGTCCGCCCCCGTCGCCCGGCCGCAGGAATTCACCATGCCCGAACCGCTGACCCCGGCCCTGCCGCCGGTGGCCGCGTTCGAGGACATGGGCATGCCCGAGGCGCTGCTGAAGACCCTCGCCGCCCAGGGCGTCACCGAGCCGTTCCCGATCCAGGCCGCGACGCTGCCGAACTCGCTCGCCGGCCGTGACCTGCTCGGCCGTGGCCGCACCGGCTCCGGCAAGACGCTGGCCTTCGGCCTGGCGCTGCTGGCCCGCACCGCCGGCCGCCGCGCGCAGCCGAAGCAGCCGCTCGCGCTGGTCCTCGTACCGACCCGCGAGCTCGCGCAGCAGGTGACCGACGCCCTGGCCCCGTACGCCACGGCCGTCAACCTGCGCACCACCACCGTCGTCGGCGGCATGTCGATCAACCGGCAGTCGGGGGCCCTGCGCCGCGGCGCCGAGGTGCTCGTCGCCACCCCCGGCCGTCTGAAGGACCTCATCGACCGCGGTGACGCCGACCTCTCCCAGGTCGCGATCACCGTCCTCGACGAGGCCGACCAGATGACCGACATGGGCTTCATGCCGCAGGTCACCGCACTGCTCAAGCAGGTCCAGCCGGAGGGCCAGACCATGCTGTTCTCGGCGACCCTCGACAAGAACATCGACAAGCTCGTCAAGATGTTCCTGCACGACCCGGTCGCCTTCTCCGTCGACCCGTCCGCCGGAGCGGTCAGCACGATGGAGCACCACGTCCTGTACGTCATGGACGAGACCGACAAGAAGGCCGTGGCGACGCGTATAGCCGCTCGCGACGGCCGGGTGATCATGTTCGTGGACACCAAGCGCGGTGTCGACCGCCTGGTCAAGAAGCTCCTGGCGGACGGCGTCCGCGCCTCCGGCCTGCACGGCGGCCGCTCGCAGCCGCAGCGCAACCGGACCCTGGACTGGTTCAAGACCGGCGAGGTCACCGCGCTGATCGCCACGAACGTGGCCGCCCGCGGCATCCACATCGACGACCTCGACCTCGTGGTCAACATCGACCCGCCGACCGACCACAAGGACTACCTGCACCGCGGCGGCCGCACCGCCCGCGCCGGCGAGTCCGGCAGCGTGGTCACCCTGGTCCTGCCCGACCAGAGGCGCGACATGACCCGCCTGATGTCGGACGCCGGGATCTCCCCGCGCACCGCGCAGATCAAGTCCTCCGACGAGGAGCTGTCCCGGCTGACCGGCGCCAAGGAGCCCTCGGGCATCCCCGTGGTGCTGGAGGTGCCGCAGCCCGCCCAGCCGAAGGCGCGCTCCGGCTCCGGCGGCGGCTCCGGCTCGCGCCGCCGTTCGGGCGGCCCGCGCACCGGCTCCGCCACGGGCGGCGCCCCGG
>LJCW01000091.1 GCA_001298555.1 Actinobacteria bacterium OV450 | reverse complement strand
CCCACGCGTCCCCGGCCCGACCACGCGTCCCCGGCCCGACCACGCGTCCCCGGCCCGACCACGCGTCCCCGGCCCGACCACGCGTCCCCGGCCCGACCACGCGGCCCCGGCCCGGCGGAGCGCCCCCGGCCCGGCGGGGCCCGGCCGCCCCGCCCGGCCGGCGATCGGGTCAGCTTTCGGTGCGGTACATCAGGTCGACCTCGTGCGTGCTGAAGCCCAGGCCCTCGTAGACGGCCAGGGCCGCCGGGTTGTCGGCGTCGACGTAGAGCATCGCCGTGGGCAGGCCCGCCCCCGCCAGGTGGTGAAGGCCGATCGCGGTGAGGGCCTTGCCGAGGCCGCCGCCCTGGGCTCCGGGCCGCACGCCGAGCACGTACACCTCGCCGAGGCGCTCCTGGGCGTGCACCTTCGTCCAGTGGAAGCCGACCAGCTCCCCGTCCCGCTCGGCGAGGAAGAAGCCCTTGGGGTCGAACCAGGGCTGCGCGATGCGGTCGCTGAGGTCCCGCTGGTCCAGTGAGCCCTGTTCGGGGTGGTGGGCGAAGGCGGCCGCGTTCACGGCGAGCCAGGCCGCGTCGTCCTGGCCGGGTACGAAGGTGCGTACGGTCACCCCGGCCGGCAGGACCACCTCGGGCAGCGGGGGGCCGTCGGGGCCGAGCGGGCGGCGCAGCTGGCGCAGTTCCCGGAACAGGGTGAGCCCGAGGACCTGTGCGAGGTGGCGGGCCGCGGACTTGCCGCCGTGCGCCCAGACCCGGATCCGCTTGCCCGAAGCGGCGAGCAGGGCCGAGCCCAGCGCCCGCCCGTGGCCGCGGCCGCGCAGCGCCGGGTGGACGACGAGTTCGGCGGCGGGGGCCTCCACCGGGTCGGTGTCCTCCAGTTGTCCGTATCCGGCGAGCCGGCCCTTCTCGGTGAGCAGGAAGTGCCGGATCCCCTCGCGGCGCCCGCCGCGCAGCTGGAGGCGGCCCTGCTCGGACACGGCGGTGGTGCCGTCGGTGCGCGCCGCGTCCTCGATGAGGGCGAGCACCGCCCCGGCCTGTTCCTCCGTCAGCTCGTCGAGGGTCTGAATCTGGCGTCCCGGCTCCAGGGCCGCTGCTGCGTCGTCAGTCATGTGTCGAGCCTACGACCGCGGGCGGCGGCGATCCGTCTTCTGCGTGTGACCAGCCCGATACCCGCGACCCCCTGTCGCGCTACGCGCGTTGACCATAGGCTGCGGCCGACCTCCCGAGTTTTACCGCTGTCCAAAAGGGGACTACATGTCAGCGACGCCACAACGGCACCGACGAGCACGCCGGTTGACCTTCGCCGCTCTCGCCGTCACGGCCGGCGCCGGAGCCATGGTCGCCGCCGCACTGCCGGCCGGTGCCGCGAGTGGTGGCGGTGCCGGCAAGAGCCGCACCGTCGACGTGCAGATGCTGTCGTTCAACGACTTCCACGGCACGCTGGAGCCGCCGCAGGGCTCCTCCGGCACCGTGACCGAGCGTCAGGCCGACGGCACCACGAAGGCGATACCCGCCGGTGGTGTCGAGTACCTGGCGACCAGCCTGCGCGAGGCCCGCAAGGGGCACGAGTACTCCGTCACGGCCGCGGCCGGTGACATGATCGGCGGCAGCCCGATGCTGTCCGGTCTCTTCCACGACGAGCCCACCGTCGAGGCGCTGAACAAGCTGAAGCTGGACGTCACCAGCGTCGGCAACCACGAGTTCGACGAGGGCAAGGACGAGCTGCGCCGCATGGCGTACGGCGGCTGCCACCCGGTCGACGGCTGCTTCGAGTACGGCAAGGAGTACACGGGCACCGAGTTCAGGTACCTCGCCGCGAACGTCACCGACGAGAAGACCAAGCGTCCGCTGATGTCGCCCACCTTCATCTGGAAGAAGGGGGACGTGAAGATCGGCTTCATCGGCGTCACCCTGGAGGGCACTCCGGACGTCGTGACCGCCGACGGGGTCAAGGGCCTCAAGTTCGGTGACGAGGTCGAGACGATCAACAAGTACGCCGCCGAGCTGGACAAGCAGGGCGTGAAGTCGATCGTCGCACTGATCCACGAGGGCGGCCTGCCCGCCAGCGGCGCGTACAACTACGACTGCAACGTCCCGGGTGCCGGCGCCGGCGTCTCGGGCGCCATCGTGGACATCGCGAAGAACATCGACCCGAAGGTCGACGCGCTGGTGACCGGCCACACGCACCAGGCGTACGCCTGCAACATCCCGGACCCGGCGGGCAACCCGCGCATGGTGACCTCGGCCGCCTCCTACGGCCGCGCGTTCACGGACACCACGCTGACGTACGACCGCCAGACCAAGGACATCGTCCGCACCCCGGTCTCCGCGCCCAAGCCGGTCACCAAGGCCGTCACCCGGGACGTGCCCAAGGCCCCGGACATGACCGAGCTGATCACCCGCTGGAACGCGCTGGCCGCCCCGGTCGCCGGCCGTCCGATGGGATACATCTCGGCGGACATCGCGGGCCGCGGCTCCGAGGCGCCCGAGAAGCCGCTCGGCGATCTGATCGCCGACGCGCAGCTGGAGGCCACGGCCCCGGCGGCCAGGGGCGGCGCGCAGCTGGCCATCATGAACCCGGGCGGCATCCGTGCCGACCTGGCCTACAAGGCCGCGGGTGGCGAGGGCGACGGCGTCGTGACGTACGGCGAGTCCTACACGGTGCAGCCGTTCAACAACCTGATGAACGTGGTGGACCTGACCGGCGCGCAGCTGATCACCGCGCTCCAGCAGCAGGTCAGCGGCCCGGTCAACGGTCCGAACCCGAAGATCCTCCAGGTGTCGAAGGGCTTCACCTACACCCTGGACATGACGAAGACGGGCGTGGACCGCATCGTCGTGGACTCGGTGAAGCTGAACGGCGCGGCGATCGACCCCGCCAAGACCTACCGGGTCGCGATGAACGAGTTCCTCGCAGGTGGCGGTGACGGCTTCACCGTCCTGAAGGACCACAAGAACAAGCTGGTCGGCGTGCCCGACCTGGAGGCCTTCAACGCCTACCTGGGGAAGTCGACGGCGGCCGCCCCGATCGCCCCGCCGGCGGCGGACCGCATCACCGTCGTCAAGTAACCCGTAGGACCCGCAGTCCCCGCAGCACGTAGCACTCGTAGGACCCGTAGTACCCGCAACACCTGCGTGGAGCACGCCCGGAGGGGCGGTGGGCCGGCCGGCCCGCCGCCCCTCCGGCGTTCCCCGGGCCGCCCCGGCTGCTCAGAGGCCGGCCAGGAACGCGCCGACGGCCTTGTGGAACCCCTCCGGATCCGTGAACGGTACGAAGTGGTCCCCGTCCAGGGGCGTGTACGAGGTCCCCGGCCGCCGGGTGACCATCGCGTCGGCCTGGCCCTGCGGGAGCGACGCGCTGCGGGTGCCGTGGATCAGCAGCGCGGGGCAGTCGCTCGCCAGCCAGGCGTCCCAGTGGTCGCCGCGGCAGGCCTCGACGGAGTCGAGCATGTCCTGCGGGTGGAACGGCAGCCGCCAGCTCCCGTCGGGCAGTGGCCGCAGCGCCTGTTCGACGAACTGTGCGCCCACCGGCCCGGCCGCGGCGAGGAGTTCCCCGCGGGTGGGTGCGGTGTACCGCATGGCCCGGAGGAAGCCCATCCAGTCGCCGGCCCCGGGGTTGATCTCCACGGCGGCGTCCGCGTCGATGAGCGCCGAGATGCGGTGGGGGTGCGCGGCGGCCAGATGGACGGCGTTGAGCCCGCCGAGGGAGTAGCCGAGGAGCGCGACGGGGGCGTCGAGGCCGAGGTGGTCGAGCAGGGCGACGGCGTCGCTGACGTATCCCGCGCGGCTGTAGTCGGCGGCCCGGTCGGAATCGCCGTGGCCGCGCTGGTCGGGGGCGATGACCCGCCACGCGTCGCCGAGGGCGTCGGCGAGGCCCGCGAAGGCCATGGCTTCGGACATGCCCCCGTGCAGGGCGAGCAGCGGACGGCCCGGGCCGCCGAAGTCCAGGTACGACAGTGCGCGGCCGTCGATCGTCAGCGTGTGGCGCATGGTTCAGCTCTCCCCTGTGTGTCCTGCGGTGACGTGCCGTATCGAGCCTGTCAGGATTTGGGCAACCGCGCAATACATTCGTATTGGGCGGTTGCCCAAAAGAGGCCGCGGATACGATCCCGGCATGGGAAATCGCGAGGACCTGCTGGCCGGAGCGCGCCGCTGCCTGGAGGAGAAGGGGTACCTGCGCACGACCGTGCGCGACATCGCCTCGGCGTCGAACGTGAGCATGGCCGCGATCGGCTACCACTTCGGCTCACGCGAGGCCCTGCTCAACCTCGCCCTCTTCGCCGCCATGGACGAGTGGGCCGCCGGCTCCGGCCGCCTCGCCGGCCAGGGCGACACCCACGAGGAGCGCTACGCCGACACCTGGGACCGCAAGATCCGGGACTTCGGCGACATGCGCTGGCTCTGGATCGCCTCCGTCGAGGCCTTCGTCCACGCCCAGTCCTCGCCCGAGCTGCTCGCCACCCTCGCCGAGGGCCAGCGCCGGTCCCGGCGCATGGTGGCCGCCCAACTGCGCGGGGTCCCCGAGGACGCGGTCGCCGAGGAGGACGTACGGGCCCTCGGGTCGGTGCACATCGCGCTGCTGAGCGGGGTGATGGTGCAGGCGCTGACCGACCCCGAACGGGCGCCGACGGGACGCGAACTCGTCCAAGGGCTGCGCGCCATGGTCGAGTTGCTCGAAAGCTGAGCACTACCGACGGGTAGTAAAGGCGGGTTCCGCACGCCATAATCCCGTCCCATCACCGGGTCGGCAAAGGGGCGGGCATGGGCGTGGACACAGGCGTGGACAGGGACACGGACGAGGCGGCGCACACGGCCTCGGGCCCGGGCGGGCGCGCCCGCCCGGCGCTGCGCCTGGACCGGCGGCGGTTCCTCGGCGGCGCGCTGGCGGCGGGCGCCGCCCTGGCACTCGGAGCCGGCGCGGGACCGGCCTCCGCCCGCACCCTCGGCACACAGGACTGGATGGCCGGACTCGGCGACTCCACGGCCCTGCAGCGCATGACCATCCCCGGAACGCACGACTCCGGCGCCACCAAGGGCGGCCTCTACGTCGCCTGCCAGAACACCTCGATCGCCCAGCAGCTCGCCTCCGGAATCCGCTTCCTCGACGTCCGCTGCCGGGTCACGGGCGGCTCCTTCGCCATCCACCACGCGGCCTTCTTCCAGGACCTGATGTTCGGTGACGTCCTCGTCGCCTGCTCGAACTTCCTCGCCGCGCACCCCTCCGAGACCCTGCTGATGCGCGTCAAACAGGAGTACTCCGGCGACAGCGACGCCACCTTCCGTGCGATCTTCGACGACTACCTCGACCACCGCGGATGGCGCCCGCTCTTCCGGATCGCCGACACCCTGCCCACCCTGGGCCAGGCCCGCGGCAAGGTCGTCCTCCTCGCCGACAACGGGGGCCTGCCCGGACTGCGCTACGGCGACGGCAACGTCTTCGACATCCAGGACGACTACAACACCGAGCCCTTCGCCAAGCGCGGCCGGATCGAGGACCAGTTCCGCAAGGCCGTCCAGCAGCCCGGCAAGCTCTTCGTGAACTACGTCAGCACAGCCGCCTACATGCCGCCGCGCTGGAACTCCGACCGGCTGAACCCGCAGGTCCACGCCTTCGTCGACGGCGGGGAGCTGGCCGGCCGGACCGGGCTCGGGATCGTCCCCATGGACTTCCCCAACACCCGCTCCGGACTGGTCGAATCACTCATCCGGCACAACTGACGGCCCCTGCGGGCCGGCCGGGGACTCCGGCCGGCCCGCGGGCGGCGGCGTCGGAGCGCCCGGGATGCGCAGCACCGCCTCCGTACCCGGACCGCCGTCCAGCGGGGCGCGCAACGCGGCCGTGCCGCCCGCGCGCTGCACCGTACGGGCCACGATCGACAGGCCGAGCCCGCTGCCCGGCAGGGCCCGCGCCGACGGCGACCGCCAGAACCGCTCGAACACGTGCGGGAGGTCATCGGCCGGAACACCGGGACCGTGATCGCGTACGGTCAGCTCGCCCGCCCGCAGCGACACCTCCACCGCGCCGCCCGGCGGGCTGAACTTCACCGCGTTGTCGAGGACGTTGACCACCGCCCGCTCCAGCGCCGCCGCCTCGCCCCGCACGTACCAGGGCTGCAGGTCGGAGGCGAAGGCCAGCTCCGGGCCGCGCAGCCGGGCGCGGGACAGCGCACTCTGCGCGATCTCGTGCAGGGCCACCACCTCCAGCCGGGCGGGTGGTGCCGCGTCCGGCCGGGACAGCTCCTGGAGGTCCCCGATGAGCGAGGCCAGCTCCGTCATCTGCGCCTTGACCGAGGCCAGCAGCTCCCTGCGGTCCTCGGGCGGGATGGCCCGTCCGGTGGACTCGCTGCGCGCCAGCAGTTCGACGTTGGTCCGCAGCGAGGTCAGCGGGGTGCGCAGCTCGTGACCGGCGTCGGCGATCAGCTGGGCCTGGCGCTCCTGGGAGGACGCCAGCGCGGCCGTCATCGCGTTGAAGGACCGGGACAGGCGGGCGATCTCGTCCTCGCCCTCCACCGGGATCCGTACGGTGAGGTCCTCGGTACGGGCGATGTGCTCCACGGCGTCGGTGAGTTCGTCGACCGGGCGCAGCCCCGTCCGGGCCACCCACAGTCCGGCCGCACCCGCGCCGACCGCACCGATGCCGCTCACCAGGAGCAGGACCCAGGCCAGGGTGGACAGCGGCTTGTCGACGTCGGCCAGCGGCTTGGCGATGGAGATCGCGAACAGCTGCCCGTTCGTCTGCGCGGCCAGGGTGTAGACCCGCATCGTGGTGCCGTCGGTGGTCGTCACGTCGTGCAGGGTGGGCAGCCGCTTGCCCGCGGCGACCTGCCGGTCGATCGGGGTGACGGGCAGCGTGGTCATCCCGCCCACCCAGCAGTGGCCGCCGTCCGCGGTGACGATCTGGACGGTCGCGTTCAGGTTCCCGGCGATCTCCTGCGTCGGCCGGGCGGGCGCGGTGACACAGCCCTCCCGCAGCACCCGCACCACCTGGGCGTCCGGGTTGGTCGCCATCAGGGAGCGGTCCAGCTGCTCGCTCAGCTGCGTGCGGACCATCACCCACGACACGGCGGCGACGGCGGCGACGGCCACCGCCACCGCCACCGTGACCAGCAGCGCGAGCCGCGAGCGCAGCGGCAGGGCGCGGAATCTGGCGACCGGGCTCACTCGGGCCCCCCGGAATCGCCGGCCCCCGCCACGCGCAGTACGTACCCCACCCCGCGCACGGTGTGCACCAGGCGGGGCTCGCCCCCGGCCTCCGTCTTGCGGCGCAGGTACATGACGTACACGTCCAGGGAGTTGGAACTCGGCTCGAAGTCGAAGCCCCAGACGGTCTTGAGGATCTGCTCGCGGGTCAGCACCTGGCGCGGGTGCGCCAGGAACATCTCCAGCAGGGTGAACTCGGTGCGGGTCAGTTCCACCGGCCGCCCGGACCGGGTGACCTCGCGCGTCGCGAGGTCCATGCGCAGGTCGGCGAAGGCCAGGGTCTCCGCGTCCGGCGCGTCCCCGCCGCCGGGCCGCGGGGCGGCGTACGCACTGCGGCGCAGCAGGGCGCGGACGCGGGCGAACAGCTCGTCGAGCTCGAACGGCTTGACGAGGTAGTCGTCGGCGCCAGCGTCGAGGCCGGTGACGCGGTCGCCGACGGTGTCGCGGGCGGTGAGCATCAGGATCGGGGTGGTGCTGCCGGAGGCGCGCAGCCGGCGGGCCGCCGTCAGGCCGTCCATCCGGGGCATCTGGATGTCCAGGACGATCAGGCCGGGGTCGTACGCGGCCGCCTTGTCGAGGGCGTCGAGACCGTCGACCGCGGTCTCCACGGCGTATCCCTCGAAGGCGAGGCTGCGGCGCAGGGCCTCCCGAACGGCCGGCTCGTCATCGACGACGAGGATGCGGTGCGGGTCGCCTTCGGCCGGATTCATCTGCGGTCCCCCAGGGGTCGTGGTCGGTCGTACCAGGCTCGCACGGCCCGCCTAGAAGGAGGTCCCGAAGCCGTAGGCGGCGCCGCCGTTGTCGCCGCCGTCGCCCTTGGTGTCGCCGGCGCCGCCGGAGCCGCCCTTGCGGAGGGAGGCCAGATCGGACTTGACCGTGTTCACCGGGATGGCGAAGCCGAGGCCGACGCTGCCGGCGCTGGAGCTGTCACTGGAGGGGGAGTAGATCGCGGAGGGCATGCCCACGATCTCGCCGTTCATGTTGACGAGGGCGCCGCCGGAGTTGCCCGGGTTGAGGGAGGCGTCCGTCTGGATGGCCTTGTACGAGGTGGTGTTCGAGCCGGTGTTCCCGTTGAACTGCTGACCGTCGTACGAGAACGGCCAGCCGCCGTTGCCACGCTGGCGCTGCGGCGCCTGCTGCTCGGACTTGGGGACGTTCACGTCGCGGTTCAGCGCCGAGACGATGCCGCTGGTGACCGTGCCGGTGAGGCGGTCGGGCGAACCGATGGCCACGACCTGGTCGCCGACCCTCAGGCCGTCGGAGTCACCGAGCCTGGCCGCCTTGAGGCCGCTCGCGCCCTGGAGCTTGATCAGGGCGAGGTCCTTGTCGGGGTCGGTGCCGACGGTCTTGGCGGTGTACTTCTTGCCGTCGCTCATCGTCACCTGGATCGCGGTGGCGCCGTCCACCACGTGGTTGTTGGTGACGATCTCGCCGTCGGCGGTGACCACGATCCCGGAGCCGGTGCCCTGGCCGGAGCCGGTGCGGGTGTCGATCCGGACGACGGAGGGGCTGACCTGCTCGGCCACGCCGGCGACCGTGCCGGTGCTGGACTGCGAGACGTTGGTGCCGCTGATGCCGCCGCCGCCGCGGCCCTGGGAGGCGAGCAGCTGCTCCACCCCGACGGCGGTGCCGCCCCCGACGACGGCGGCGGCCAGCGCCACGGCGGCGAGCAGCGCGACGGGCCGCTTGGCGCGGACCGCGTGGGCGGGGCCGGCCGGGGCCGGCGGGGGCTGGTGTGCTTCGAACCATCCGGGTGCCGCTGCCGCTGCCGGGGCCGGGGCCGGGGCCGCCGGGCCCGCCGGGGGCGGGTAGGCGGGCGGCGGCGGGTAGGCCCCGCCGAGGGGCGCGCTCTGGGCCGGGCCGTTCTCCTGCGGGTACTCGCCTTCGCGGCGGAAGTTCTCGGTCATGCCTATGACTGTGTCCGCGGATCATGAGAGCTTCCTGAGTCCCCGCTGAGAAGCCCGACAGAACGTCGTATGCCCGATATGAACCCGCCCCTCCCGCGCGCAGCTCCCGAAGCTTCCACCCCCGTGCACCCGCCCGAAGACCGGGGCTGCCGCCCCAGCCCCCGGCGCTGTGGGGTGCGAGGGGCGCGTGGAGGTGGCGCCCCTGGCGCTGCGGGGGCGCGAGGGGCGTGGGGGAGGGTCAGTGGCAGCCGCAGGAGCGGCGGATCACCAGGGCCGAGGGGAACTGCTTCAGGCGTTCGCGGCGGGAGCCCGCCACGCGCAGGCCGTCGTCCAGGACGAGGTCCACCGCGGCCCGCGCCATCGCCGGACGGTCCGAGGCGATCGTCGTCAGCGGCGGGTCCGTCAGGGCCGCCTCCTTGACGTCGTCGAAGCCGGCCACCGCCAGCTCCCCGGGCACGTCGATGCGCAGCTCCCGCGCCGCGCGCAGGACGCCGATCGCCTGGTCGTCGGTGGCGCAGAAGATGGCCGGCGGCCGGTCCGGGCCGGAGAGGACCTCCAGCGCCACCCGGTACGCGTCGTAGCGGTTGTACGGGGCCTCGAAGAGGCGGCCTTCCGTCGAGCGGCCCGACTCCTGCATGGCCCGGCGCCAGCCCTCGACGTGGTCGGCGACCGGGTCGCCGACCGACGGGGTGTTCTCCACCCCGCCGATGCAGGCGACGTACTCGTGCCCGTGCTCCAGCAGGTGGCGGGTGGCGAGCTGCGCACCGCCGATGTCGTCGGTGACGACCGCGACGTCGTCGATCGCCTCGGGCCGCTCGTGCAGCAGCACCACCCGCGCGTCCCAGGCCTCGATCTCCGAGGCGGCCCGCTCGCTCATGCCCTGGCTGACCAGGATCAGGCCCGAGACCCGCATCCCGAGGAAGGCCCGCAGGTAGTGCACCTCGCGCTCGTCCCGGTAGTCGGAGTTCCCGACGAGGACCATCTTTCCGCGCTCGGCGGCTGCCTGTTCGACGGCGTGTGCCATCTCGGCGAAGAACGGCTGCCGGGCATCCGGGACGATCATGCCTATGAGGTCGGTGCGCCGCGACGCCATCGCCTGGGCGACCCGGTCCGGGCGGTAGCCCAGCTCCTTGATCGCGGCGAGTACACGCTCGCGCGTGGCCGGGGCGACCGGCCGGGGTCCGTTGTTGATGACGTAGCTCACGACGGCGGTAGAAGTTCCCGCAAGTCGCGCCACGTCGTCCCGCGTCACCTTGGCCACGCTCGGGAGTCTACGCGGGGTGACCTACCTCTGGGCAGGCCGTCCTGCCGACTGGACGATCACAGGAGGTTCCTCCATACGGGGGACGTCCGCCGACGCCTTGGCAGCGGCCTGGGCCGCGGCCTCCGCAGCCGCCCGCTCGACCTTCTCCGGGGTGACGAAGCGGTAGCCGACGTTGCGGACCGTGCCGATCAGCGACTCGTGCTCGGGGCCGAGCTTCGCGCGCAGCCGCCGTACGTGGACGTCGACCGTCCGGGTGCCGCCGAAGTAGTCGTACCCCCAGACCTCCTGGAGCAGCTGGGCGCGGGTGAACACCCGGCCCGGGTGCTGGGCGAGGTACTTCAGCAGTTCGAACTCCTTGAAGGTGAGGTCGAGGACCCGGCCCTTCAGCTTCGCCGAGTACGTCGCCTCGTCGACCGACAGGTCGCCGTTGCGGATCTCCATGGGGGAGTCGTCGGAGCCCAGCTGCTGGCGGCCGGTGGCCAGCCGCAGCCGTGCCTCGACCTCGGCCGGGCCCGCGGTGTCGAGGAGGACGTCGTCGATGCCCCAGTCGGCGGTGACGGCCGCGAGGCCGCCCTCCGTGACGACGAGGATCAGCGGACAGCCGGGGCCGGTGGAGCGGAGCAGCTGGCAGAGCGACCGCACCTGCGGCAGATCGCGGCGGCCGTCGACGAGGATGACGTCGGCGCCGGGGGTATCGACGAGGGCCGGGCCCTCGGCGGGTGCCACCCGGACGTTGTGCAGCAGCAGGCCGAGCGCGGGCAGCACCTCGGTGGACGGCTGCAGGGCATTGGTCAGCAGCAGGAGGGAGCTCATGCCCGTCCACCTGCCCAGGTCGAGCGGTCTTGCACGGTTCGCTGGTCCATCACGTCGGTTCCTCCTCGGTCCCGTCGAGGACTTTCGCGGTACTGCTTCGTACGTGGTGCGTGGTGCGTGGTGCGTGCTGCGGTCGTGGCGGCCTGCCGGTCCCCGCGCCCTGAGGCCCGGCGGACACCACTGTTCTCGGTCCGTTCAACGTTCTGAAAGCACAAAAGGACCCGGGGGCAACGTTGCCCGGATCCTCTCGCCAGCAGAATAGCCCACCCGCCGGTGCGGGGCAGAGGTTCCGCCTCCACCTCTTCTGTGGTTCCTGCCACCCTTACGCCCAGCTTATGCCCCGGTTTCACCGGATCGATGGACGTACGGCGGGCCGCCCGGGTGCACACGGGGCGCGCGGAGGCACACCGGACCAGAGGACGGGAGGGGTCATCATGGAGGCCGACGGTAGAGAGCCGACGATAGGAGCTGCAGTGGCAACCGGAACCATCCGCTACTGGGCGGCGGCCAAGGCCGCGGCCAAGACGGCGGAGGAGCCGTACTCGGCGCAGACGCTGGCCGAGGCGCTCGACGCCGTGCGGGAACGCCACCCCGGAGAGCTGACCCGGGTCCTGCAGCGCTGCTCCTTCCTCGTGAACGACGAGCCCGTGGGCAAGCGCCCGCACGATGCCGTTCCGCTGACCGAGGGGGGCACCGTCGAGGTGCTCCCGCCGTTCGCGGGCGGGTGAGCGGAAACCGATGAGTACCCCCGAGGAACAACAGCACCAGCAGGCCGCGCAGGCCGCGCAGCAGGACCCGTACGGGACCCAGACCTGGCAGTCCGACACCTGGGACACCGGCTACCAGCCGGTGCAGCCGCAGCCGCAGCCGCAGCCGCAGCCGGGTGCACTGCCCGGCCGGCCGGTGGCCCCCGACGGCTGGTTCAGGGACGAGGCGCAGGCCCCGCAGGCCCCGGCCGCAGCCCAGGACTGGTCCGGGGTCGCCGCGTCCGGCGCGGCCTGGCCGCAGGACTCCGCAGCCGCCGCCGAACGGTCCGCGTACCCACCGGCCTACCCGGGCCAGGACCAGGGCCAGGCGGCGGCCGAACCGCAGCCCTTCGCTCCCGAGGGCTGGTTCCGGGACGAGGCGCCCGCCGCGCAGGCGCCGGTGGCGCAGTCCTCCGCGGGCGCCTGGTCGCCGGGTGCGGCCTCCGCCGCCGAGCAGACGGCCTACCTCCCGCCCCAGGCCGCGGCTCCGGCCGCCGGTTCCGCGGCCGAGCAGACCGCGTACCTGCCGCCGTACCCCGGACCGGGCGCGTCCGGACCGCAGCCTTCCGCTGCGGCCGCCGAGACCGCGTACCTGCCGCCCTACCCGGGCCCGGAGGCCGCCGAGCCGCAGCCGCAGCCGCAGGGGCAGGGGCAGGGGCAGCCCTTCGCTCCCGAGGGCTGGTTCCGGGACGAGGCGCCTGCCGCGCAGGCGCCGGTGGCGCAGGCCTCCGCGGGCGACTGGTCGCCGGGTGCGACCTCCGCCGCCGAGCAGACGGCCTACCTCCCGCCCCCCGCCGCGGCTCCGGCCGCCGGTTCCGCCGCCGAGCAGACCGCGTACCTGCCGCCGTACGCCGGACCGGGCGCGCCCGGAGAGCACCCTTCCGCTGCGGCCGAGCAGACC
>LJCW01000090.1 GCA_001298555.1 Actinobacteria bacterium OV450 | reverse complement strand
TCGACAGAGGGGACACAGTCATACCGGGCCCGGAGGCCAGCGGCCCCATTGCAGGACCGCGAAAAACATAACGGGGGGAGGGCGGGCCGGGCGTTCAGGAGTGTGGGCGGGCGGAAAGGGTGGTCGCCTCGCGACGGAGGGGGCTGCGGGGCTTCAGCCGAACGATCTTCCCCACAGGCACATGGTTGGGCCCGGGGACCAGGCTGGCCGACTAGGCACCTGACCACGACCTCCTGTCCCGGGTCAGGTGAGTCCAAGGCATCGCTTAGAACATGGTGTTGTCGTTCTTGGAGGTGGGCGGGATGACCTGGAGGACGTCCCAGTGCTCGACGATCTTGCCGCCTGCTTCGAAGCGGAAGATGTCGATGCCCGCGTACTCCTCGTCGGGCCAGCTCTGGTGGCAGTGCAGGATGACGTGGTCGCCTTCGGCGAAGGCGCGCTTGAATTCGACGCGCTTGCCGGGATACTCGGCGGCCATGCGTTCGAAGTAGTCGATGAAAGCCTGCTTGCCGTCGGCGACGTGCGGGTTGTGCTGGATGTAGGTTTCGCCGACGTACTGGTCGACGGCCTCGGCGGGACGGCACTGGTTGAACATGAGGTCGTAGAACGCTTTGGCCGCGGCCTTGTTCTTCTCCGGGTCGCTCATGATGCCACCGTAGAGTCGGGCGCCGGGCGTGGCGCGATGAGTACGTCGAGCAGGTGATCGGCGCCGGCGGGGACGGGCAGGGCCCGTCCGGCGAGGTCGGCGGGGGTTTCGGGACGGTCGGGGTTGACACGGACGAGGCGTGCGGCGGGGAAGTGGCGGGTGAGGTGTTCGCCAGGCCATCGGATCACGCCGGGGGTGTTGAATCCGGCGCCGAACTCCAGGATCAGCAGGCGGGTGTCGGCGGGGGCCGTGCCCAGCCAGTCCTGGAGGCGGTGGCCGGCGGGGAGGTAGGGGGTGTCGACGAACTGGGGGCCGATGCGGACGTTGATCTCGACCTCGTCTCCGCAGTTCGGGCATCGGGGCAGGGCATCAGGGTCGGTGACGGCGCCGGTGGCCGGGTCGTAGGCGGCGAGGAGCTGTCCGACGAGAGGGCGGCTGTCCCAGGTGGTGGGGGTGCAGGGGGTGGCGCACTGGTAGCGGCCGTAGTCGCCCTGCGGGGTGAAGATCCGGTCGGGGGCGAAACCGCCTCGGGCGAAGAGACCATCCACGTTGGACGTCATCACCCAGTGGTCCTTGTCGCCGACCAGTGCGCGCAGCCGCTGGTAAAGGGGGTTGGGGGCGGTGGAGAAGCGAATGTCATCGATGTGGACGGCCCAGTAGCCCCACAGCAGGGAGGGGGGCAGGGGCACGCCGACCATGTAGCGGGAGCGCAGGCCGTGGCGGTGCAGGGCGGGGAAGAGCTCCCGGAAGCGCTCTTCGTCGCCGTAGTCGTATCCGGCGGCGGCGCTCAGGCCGGCCCCGGCGGTGATCAGGACGCGGTCGGCCTCCGTGAGCCAGGTGCGTATCGTGCCGGCGGCGGCTGCCAGGTCGAAGGCGGGGTGGTTCATCGGGACGGGGTTCCTTCGGTCAGTGCGTGGGTGTAGGCGGCGTGGTCGTCGTCCGCGTACACGTTGAAGATCACGCGGTCGAGGCGTCCGGGATGCGTCTCGAGCCAGTCGGCCACGGTGTCCAGGGCAGTGCGGGCGGCGGGCTTCTTGGGGCAGCCGAAGACGCCGGTGCTGATGCCGCAGAAAGCGACGGTGCGCAGGCCGTCGACCTCGGTCGCGAGGTCGAGACAGGCCCGGTACGAGGCCGCCAGCGCCCCCTCGTGTGCCGGGCGCAGGGGGCCGTCGACGATGGGGCCGACGGTGTGGAGGACATAGCGGGCGGGCAGGTGGTATCCGCGGGTGATCTTGGCGGTGCCGGTGGGTTCCGGGTGGCCCTGCATGGTCATGATCGTGTGGCAGTCGGCGCGCAGGCGGGGGCCGGCCGCGGTGTGGATGGCGTTGTCGATACACGGGTGCATCGGGGCGAAGCAGCCGAGCAGGGCACTGTTGGCGGCGTTCACGACGGGGTCGGCGCCGAGGGTGGTGATGTCGCCCTGCCAGAGCGCCGTACGGTCGGCGGCCCGGTAGGTGGTGTGGGGAAGCGTGTCGCGGATGGTGGGCAGCGAGGCGGCGTCGGTGGTCTCACGCGCCAGGCGTTCGCCGGACAAGAGCGCGTCCAGCACGCGGTCGGTCGCGGTGGGCAGGGGTTCCGGAGCCCGGACGGTCAGCACAGTGCGCAGGAGTCGCCGGGCGGCGGCATCGTCGAGCCGGTCCGCTGCGCCGGGGCGCAGCCTGGCCCGCACCGCCACTGGGTCGTCGCTCAGCAGGTCGAGTGCCTCGCGGGCCAGGCCGGCGAGCCCGGCGTGTGCGCCCTGGCTGGTGGCAGGCCGGAACAGCTCGTCCAAGGCGACGTCGGCGCGGTAGGCGGCGAGCGGCAGTGCGGTCGCGTACACGGTTGTCCTCCGGGCAGTGGGGCACATGACGGGTCGTAGGGGGGTGCGTCTGCCGCACGGCACGCCGTCGTTCCCTCACCCGTTCACTGGTGGGGCACGGCGGCGTGGTCAGTTCCTTCAGGCGGGTTCGAGGGTTCCCGTGTGCAGTTCGGCGACGCGGCCGTCGCCTGCCTCGTAGGTACAGAAGGCGTGGACGGTGTGGCTGTTGAGGTTCATGAGGTGGGTGATCGTCATGCCGGACGTCTCGACCCAGCCGTGCATGAACAGGCCGGGGTCCACCTCGGCGCTGTGGAGGGTGACGGTCTCCTCGGCGCCCTTGGTGGGGCCCTCCAGGGTCTCGTGGTGCAGGGTGGCGCCGTCGGCCGCGTAGGTGTTGCGGAAGACGACCCCGTTGTCGACACGGAAGACGAAGGCCTTCCCGGCGTAGGTGAGCTCACTCATCGCGCTTTCCCTTCCCGGTGCCGGTCCGGTGTCAGAACAGGCCGTTGGAGTGCGGGAGCTCGGCGGGCACGGGGGCGATGATGTCCCAGTGCTCGACGATCTTGCCGCTCTGGACGCGAAAGAGGTCGTAGTAGGCGACGGGGACGCCGAACTCCCCCTCGGACTGGAGCAGGACGAAGTCTCCGTCGGCGATGACCTTGTGGACGGTCTTGTAGACGAGGTTCTTGCCCTGCTCCGCCCACTTCGCGGCTGCGGCGCCGAAGCCGTCGAGGCCGTCGGCCGCTTCCGGATTGTGCTGGTGGTAGGTCTCGGTCGAGATGTAGTCGGTCAGTACCGAGTAGTCGGCGCCCTTGAGGACCTTCTCGGCGAACTCCAGGACCAGGGCGCGGTTGGCCTCGGTCTCGTCCAGGTCGACCGGCTCGGTGGGGCCGTCGGTCTGGGAACGGCCGGAGGCGGTGTCCTCGACCAGCGGGGTCAGGGCGTCCCAGTGCTCGGCGAGCTTGCCGTCGGCGTCGACGCGGAAGAGGTCGAAGGCGACCAGCGGGTCGGGGCCGAAGCCGTGGTAGGTGCCGTGCAGGGCGACCAGGTCGCCGTCGGCGAGCACCCGGGCGCCCTCGTAGCGGAAGCCCTCCGGCAGGCCGGCGACCAGCCGGCGCAGAGCCTCGGGGCCGTCGGCGGCCAGGGCGCTGTGCTGGCGGTAGCCGGGGGCGACCCAGCGGTCCACCGCGCTCGGGTCCTTCTCTCCGAACAGCTCGCCAGCTGCGGTCAAGACGGTGTTCTTGGCGTTGCTCATGACGGTTCTCCTTGCGAGGTCAGGTCACGGGTGGTGGCTTGGATAGTTGTGGTCAGGCGCTGGTCGAGTGCGGCGGCCAGGGAGGCGGCCGTGGAGACCGCGCCGCCCATCTGATCGACGCCGTATGCGGAGTGCAGCAGCAGCGTCGGGTACGAGGTGACGGGCAGGCGGCGCAGCGTACGGAAGTCGCCCTGAGCCTTCACCCGGCTGGCCGGGGACACGTACGCCGCGGTCACGGCGTCCGCGTCCAGACCCAGCTCGTCGGCTATGTCCCGGTAGACCTCGGCGTCGGACAGGCTGCGGCCATCGACGAATCACGCGCGCTGCACGGCCTCGGGCGCGTCCAGTTCGCTGATGCCAGGCTGGTCGCCCAGCGCAGCCAGCCCCGCCGCAGCGGCGACGGAGTCGAGCACGGTCGTGCCCCGCGCCAGCGCACGCTCGTAGCCCGCACCGAAGGCGACACCGGTCAGCCGCGCTATCCGGCTCCGGTCGGCCAGCAGGTGCGGATAGGCCGCCACCGGCAGCACCCGGGCACCGGTGTAGAGGCCGGCTGAGACGACGCTGAGCCGGATACGGTGCGCGTTGTCCTCGGCGAATGCCCGCAGCGCCGGGCCGAAGCCGTAGCACCAGGGGCAGTACGCGTCGAAGGCGTACGTCAGCCAGGCACACTCCAAGGCGCTCCACCGAAGGCACCACACTCCTCCTCTCTTACTGCTTTCCGACATCAGATCGACTCCGGACGAGCCGACACCTCCAAGCTAGGGCCGATAACCATGTCGAATCGGATACGCTGGCGACTCACGATGGCCAAAAAGCGACACGATGCCGATCGCGGCATCCCGGAGATCTCCTTCGCCGCACCCATCGGCACCCCCGCCGGCGTAGAAGTGCTGTCCCTCGCCGAACTACGCCACCGGGTCCCCGCAGAGCGGCTCGCGGCCCCCCAGCGCCCGGACTTCCACCACCTGATCACCCTCACCGGCGGGACCCTGTGGCACACGGTCGACTTCACCGCCTACGCCCTCGACCCCGGCTCCTGGCTCTGGGTACGCCCCGGGCAGGTCCAGCAGTGGGGCGACCTCACCAACGCCGACGGCACCCTGATCCTGTTCCGCCAGGACTTCCTCGACCCGGCCACCACGCACGGCGCCCGCATAGAAGACGCGCACGCCCCGATCCAGCGCCGCCCCCTACCCGACGACGAAGCGGCCCTGCGGCTGGCCGCCGACCACCTCACCGCCGAGTTCCACGCCCTCGGACGCCTGCCCCTGGAGATCCACACCGCGGCCCTGCGCCACCTGCTCGCAGTCCTCGTCCTGCGGCTGGCCCACCTCACCGCACCCGCCGGCAGCCCCGCCCCCGAACCCGACACCACCTACCTGCGATTCCGCGACGCCGTGGAAAGGGACTTCGCGCACACCCGCCGGGTCGAGGACTACGCCGAAACGCTCGGCTACTCGGCCCGCACCCTCTCCCGCGCCACGCTCGCCGCCGCCGGCCTCGGCGCCAAGGAATTCATCGACCGCCGCGTCGTCCTGGAGGCCAAGCGCCTCCTGGCCCACAGCGACCAGACCGCCGCCCGCATCGCCGACCGCCTCGGCTTCTCCAGCGCGACCCACTTCAGCAAGTACTTCCACCACCGCACAGGCCAGACCCCGATCACCTTCCGCGACACGGTCCGCGGGCACCCCGCGAAGTGAAACGCGCCCGCTGCACCAGAAGGCCGCCCCCGACGGCCATGGGAGCTGCCCGACACCCGACCGGTGGACGGTCAGCCGGTTCCAGTCGAAGCCACCGCCACAGTCTGCTGCCTCCTGCCTGCTGCCTGCTGCCTGCTGCCTGCTGCCTGCGCTGAGGGAATGGCCAACCTCTTGAGACGGATGTACCAGCTCACACGATGAGAACGCTGCAGAGCACCAGGTCAGCGGGCTGCCTCATGCCGTCGAACGCGAGAACCTACAGCCAGTCGAAAAGAGCATCGTCGGTCAGGTCGAGGGCCGCCCTGGAGCGTGAAGCCCATGGCCGGGCTGGACGCGGGGCGAGCGTTACTCCCATCACCGTGACGTACCCGACGGCCCTGGTTGGAGCGACGAGCAGAAGCAGAAGGTCAAACGAGATGCGGGCGGAGATCCTGGAGCTGTCGAGCGCCGTTGTGGACCACTCGCACTGGGCGACCGTTACCCGTGAGGAAGTAGTGGCCGCCCGCATGCAGCTGAAGAGGCACGCCGCCCCATCAGACGACGCGGAGCACAGGCGGCGTAGCGCCGCTACTCCTTCCCAACGCACGCTGGGCGGAGATTACATACCGGACGACGCGCCGACCACGAATGAGCAGATGGACCCGACCGGACACGGCCTGAGTGCGGCGCGCGGAGGAACTCGGCCGCGACGTCCGAGAGTTCCTCTACCGGGCAGGCATGGCCGACGCCGAGGACCGGGACTGCGCCGGCATCGTCTCCACCGGCGGCCTGAGCACCATCCCCGCAGCGCCTGGCCTGGGGCCGCGACTGTGAGGATGGGCAACGCATTCGCCGCGGCACGCACCGCCTCCGGATCGACGACACCTCGACCATCGCCCGCGACCACTGCCCCGGGCCGACGTCCGCCGCCGGAACCAGACCCGAACCCGCTGTGAAGCAGTACACGCCGGGGTGGCGGGTGTGTCAGTGGCCTGCGGCATGATGCTGGGTGTGACGGTGTATCCGATTAGGGACTTCCGAGGCCGTCTTCAACAGGGGGCATCGTGCACAAGCTGGTCGCGGACGAGGTAGGGGTCACGGAGGATCCGCAGCTGCACTATGAGAGGTGGCAGTGGGGCGGGAGGCTGCCGAGCGAGAGACTGCGCGGTGTCCGGGGGAGCAACGTCCTGGGTCTGCTTGCCTTCGACAGTGACCTGGTGCACGCCCTCGATGCCGTGGATCCCGAGGTCCAGCGTTCAGTGGCATGTCTCTCCGCACGGCGGGCGTGCGAGGCGGCGGGCCTGACCGAAGTGGGGTGGGTCGCCCCGGCGCTCACCGCGTTGACGCAGGGGCATCCGCTACCGGCGCCCTTCGACGACGACGACCGGATGTGGGAGACCCTACGATCCACTCCCCTCGTACCGGGTCCGACGGTGCTCGGGGCGACGCCCCCCGAGCGACCGCCGTACTTCCCCCCGCCGCCGGCAGGGTGGGCATGGGTCCCGTCCGCTGAGCAGAGAGACGATGGGGCGACGCGCTACGAACTTGGCCGGCTACCGGGCAGCTGCGCGCCGATGACGTCCGCCTCCTTGCTGGTGTACCCCGGCACACCGGACGTCCGCGGACCGATCTCACAGCCGTACTTCGCTCTCCCCGCCGTGCTCGCTGCCGCTGAGCCCAATCCGCTCAAAGCGGCTCTGGACGCGGTGTGGCATGCGCTGCACACCCACGGAGAGCACTACCCCGAGCTGCTGACGGAGATCTGGCGGTCTGTGTGAACAGGCACACCACTGGCAGCCGGCCGTCCTCGCGACGGGCATCACGCGACAGCAGCTTGGTCATCTCATGACAGCCGTGATCACTACCGCCGGACACCGTGACCCGGGAGTGCCCTCACATCGTTGCTGACGCCCGTCCGACGCCACGAGCGCGCCCATTCACAAGTTCCTGCGGCGAGCCGGCCTCGACCCCGACGACGTCGACCTGGACGACCAACTGCTCATCGAGTGGCGCGGCGGCGGGCCGGCCGTCTGGACCCCGCCCACCAGCGACGAGTAAGCGGCTTCGGCCGGACCTCGCTCACGGCCTGGAAGACGTGCACCCCACCTGGTCGAATCCGCAGGTCAGACGGTCAGAGACCCCTTGGAGCCGTGGGTTTGCTAGCCGTGACCGTCCTTGTGCCAGTCCTCGCTCGGCGCCTGCGCGCTGGAGATCGAGCCGATGCGCGAGCCGGGCGGCTCGGAGCCGGCGAAGGAGCTGTTCACCGTCAAGGCGTCCAGACCAGGGCGGCAGACGACATTCGGCTGACCTACTCGCTGATCAGGCGCGCGAGGTGGACCGCGTCGCGGTGGCCGAAGGAGGGCCGGCAGAGCGGAGTGTCCTTCACGGTTCACGAGATATTGGCGGGGATCGCGGACGCGTCCCAGCGGTCGAGGCGATCCTCAACCCATCGCGGTCCAGGAGCCGCTGGAGCCGGACGGGGCCAATCGCAAGCTCGGCTGGCAGGTCGAGCGAACGTGGGGCAGTCCACCACCGGAGCTCTGCTTCTCCGGTGGCGGACCGCGGTCGGCTTCGTGTGTGTCAGATACAGATGCTGCCCGCGCAGACGTTGACGGCGGTCACCGGGACGGTGATACCGAACTGCGTGAGGTAGGTGCTGACGACCGTGTTCTGCAGGTTCACCAGCTGGATGTTCACGGGCACGTTGATGTTGTTGTTGGAGACGTTGACCAGGGCGACCTGGAGGTTGTTGAGCTGTGTGCCGTTGAGGACGTTCACGTCGTGGACGGTCACGGTCGTGTTGTCGAGCACGTTGTTGACGGTGATCACGCCCAGGCAGCTCACGGTGTGGCCGACGCCGACGCCCTGGTTGTTGCAGGTGTAGGCGTTGTCCGCCGACGCGGAGGGCGCGAGGGCCCCTCCGGTCAGCAGAGCGGTGATGGCGGTGACAGCGGCCAGGCGAGCGAACTTCGACACGGTCGTTCTCCCCTCAGGTGCTGACGCCGCAGGCAACTGCGCTGCGGCTGGGACGGCCGACACAGCACCGGACGTCCACGGAGGAGTCTGTCGGCCGCCACTGGGCAGACAGGCAGGGATCCCCACGCCTCCCTCGTGTGAGTGAAAGCACGTGACCGCAGAGGCTGCCGATACGAACGCCTCCACGGTCATCACCAAGCGGTTCGGTATCCGGGACCCTAGATGCTGATGCGGTCCGCGGCCGACGTGTTACCACCAGCCTCATCTCCAGGCCTTCCAGGCCTGGACCGACCGGTGGGGCCCCGGGCCCGCCGCTGGCGGCTGCGCGGCGCAGCCTCAGGCACTCGCCGAACGGGAGCGCAGCGCCGCCCAGGTGACGACGACGGGCGAGGTACTGCGCGCCGCTCTCGACCGCGCTCTTAAGCCGGATAGCACGAGACCCCGGAACCTCGATGGCCTCGGGGTCTCGTGTTTCAGGCAACACGGTGATGCAACAGCGATCATGG
Source organism: Actinobacteria bacterium OV450 (assembly GCA_001298555.1). GTDB lineage: Bacteria > Actinomycetota > Actinomycetes > Streptomycetales > Streptomycetaceae > Streptomyces. The sequence continues at coordinate 3,537 of LJCW01000090.1, read as the reverse complement.
ACGGGCACCCATTCCTATCACCGCAGCTCAGGGGCGCTACACGGTTCGGGTGTTGCAGCGGACGCCCGGGAGCTGGCTACCTGCGGCGCGGGATGGTCACCTGCGCCTGCCAGCACAATGTCGGTGGCCGCCGGGTCGCGGTGGGTGGGAGCGTACAGGCCCCAGTCGGGTCGCCGGCGGTGAGCCAGTCGCCATGCCACGGGGCGTCGGTGGCTTGCAGCACGCCGTCGGCCAGCAGGCCGCCCAGGAGTCTGACGATCAACCGCGTCGCCGCTGTCGCGCCGCAACGGAACTCCAGAACGCCTGCCGACGAAGCCCCACTCTCCGACGTCGACAACAGTCCAATCCAGGGACCGAGCCGGCCGCCGGTGCTGGGCAAGCCCCTCACGCGGGAGGCTTGCCCAGCCCGCGCTTAGGCATGCCCAGACTCTCAGGATTGCTCAGCCTTCGGAACCCGCCTCAACGAGTGCTCTCAGCTGTCGTTCTGGCTTCTAGCACGGGGCGTACACAGAGCTGATCTTGTCGTTCCAGGAACTCGGCAGGTTGGTCGCGGGGCCGAAAGCGCCGTAGGTCGTGAGGTATCCGGAACCGTCGCTCCCATCGAATACCTGGAGGGGCTGCCGGCCCTGTTCCAGAGGGAGCTGGCCCTGTTCGCAGGTCGGCGGCACCGCCCGCGCCGAGCAGCTGTGGAACTCGTCGCGAGCTGGCCGGAACTTTCCAAGGAGCGCAGAGTTCAGCTCGGCCGCCTCTTGACTGACCCCTGACCTGACACGATCTCTGCGACGGCGAAACGCCGCGGCTTGCCGGGGCGTTTCGTGTGTGCGCTCAGTTCAGTGCAAGCCGTCTGTGTCGTCGTGCTCTTCGCCGACTGGGAGTAGCCCGGCGCCCGCGTCATCACCGCGAGCCCCGCAACGGACAGCGATGCCGCTCTTTGAGGAGGCCTTGACGGCCAGAGGGATCTCGGCATTCGCTGTCCTGCGCGAGCAGTCGCCCGGGGCGTTGCACCGGCCCGGGCCATCTGCTTGCGCACTGGACGAGAACGTGCCACTGGAGAACCTGGTCAAGGGGTGGAGCCGACCCCGGTCATGGGGTCAGCCGAAGCTGGACACGCGGTGGAACCGAACCTGGACAAGGGGTCGGCCTCGGCCTAAAGTCCCCGACCCCCGAGGCCGCCAGCAACGCCCCGATGCCGCTGATCCTGCTGCCCTTCCTCGGCAGCGGCTTCGTCCCGACCGACTCCATGCCGACCGCGCTCCGCTGGTTCGCCGAGTACCAGCCCTTCACCCCGGTCATGGAAACCGTCCGCGGTCTCCTCCTCGGTACCCCCATCGGCAACAGCGCAGCCATCGCCACCGCCTGGTGCGTCGGTATCGCCGCCGTCTCCTACCTCTGGGCCAAGAACATCTTCGACAAGGCCTGAGCATGAACGCCCCGAACAGGGCCGTCGGACCACGCGGGTCCGACGGCCCTGAGCCTTTTCCGGGTCAGCCGTACATCGCCACCTGGTACAGACGCGCGAGTGCGTCATCGACGGGGTGGGGCTGGGGCCTGCCGGAGGAGTCGAGCCCGTTCCACCTCTGCATGTTCACCGCGACCGCCATCTGCCGGCCGCCGTCGGCGCGGGTCATGGCCAGCGCTCCACCGCCCCAGACCGTGCCGCCATGGCCCCAGAAGGCGTCCTGGCCGGGAGCCTCCACGTGGTGCAGGCCGAGGCCGTAGTCGATCGTCTTCAGCTCTTGGGAGATGACCGGGACGGTGCGCTGCATCTGCTCCAGTGACCACGGGCTGACGATCTTCCCGGCCAGGAGCATGCCGTAGAAGCGGTTGAGGTCCGAGACGGTCGATATCAGCGAAGCCGACGGCCCCACCCACGACATGTCGAAGACGCTGTAGTCGCGCGGCGGGTCGATCATGCCGAACCACGCCTCGTAGAGCTGCGAGTGCGGCCCGTCGACGTGCGGCCCGGAGGGGAACTCGGTTTCCCGGAGCCCCGCGTGCTCGATGACGTTGCGGGTGATGTACCGCTCGGCCGTGGTGCCGGTCGCCTGTTCCAGGAGCTGGACGAGGAGCAGGTAGTTGGTGTTGGAGTACACCCCCGGAGTGCCGCCCGGGGCGCCCACGGCAGGTGCACCGACCCCCATCCCGATCAGTTCGAGGGGGTCGAAGCGCGTGAACCTGTGTTCCTCCAGGCTCTGGGGCCCGGTGTGCGCGAGGTCGGGGTACGCCTTGAGGGAGGGGTAGGCGTAGGGGAGGTACTCGGCGAGGCCGCTGGTGTGGTTGATCAGCATCCGGACCGTGATCGCGTCCCCGCGCTCTCCCGGAACCAGATGGGGAAGGTACCGGCCGATCGGCGTGTCGAGCCCGATCCGACCGCTCTCGACCTGCTGCAGCACCGCCGCGGCGGTGAAGGTCTTGGTGATGCTGCCGACGCGGTGGCGCATGTCGGCGGCGACGGGGCGGCCGGTGTCGACGTCGGCGACGCCGGCGACGCCGCGCCAGACCCGGTCGCCGTCGCGCACCTCGGCGAACAGGCCCGGCATTCCAGCACGGTGGACGTTCTCGAGGGCGGCGTCCAGCGCTGCGGAATCCAAGGAGTTCTTCACGTCATGCGTCCTTTCGCGTTCACGGAGGGAGCGATGCCCTCATTATGCACGCGGTGCGTGCAACGCCGAGTGCATAAGCTAGAGTGAGAGGTGGCGAGAGGAGCAAGATGGCGGGCCGAAGGCGTTGGGCGACCGATGAGATCCTGGACGCGGCGGCGGAGCTGCTACGCACGAGCGACACGGAGTCGTTCAGCGTGCGCAAGTTGGCCGCAGCCCTGGGGACCGATTCCTCCAGCCTTTACCGGCACTTCCGCAGCAAGACCGAACTGCTGCGCGCGGTCGCCGACCGGATCCTCCTGGCCGCCATGGAGAGTCATCGACCCGAGGGCGACTGGAAGCACCGCATCACCGCCCTGGCCCTTCGCCTGAGGGAAGCCTTCGGCGGGCAGCCTCAGCTCGCCGCGGTCTGGGGACGGTACGCGTCAGGCGGCACCGGTTCCCGGCTGGTCATGGAAGAGGTGCTGCAGGCGCTGCGCGCGTCGGGGCTGCCCGACGAGGAGATCCCGGCGCGCTACCACCGGCTCGCGGTCCTCATCGCTGCACTGATCGCCTCCGAGGCCGGCGTCAGCACGGTCACCGCGGAAGAGCGCGAGCAGGGCATGGAACTGTTCCGCGTGGCGGTACTGGGTGCCGACCCCGACCGCTTCCCGGCCCTGGCTCACTTCGCCCGCGACGTCCGTCCCCTCGGGGCGGACCGCCGCACCGCGTTCGAGGACCTCCTCGCGGCCCAACTCGCCCACATCGAAACCGCGGTCGGTTCGGGCTAGGTCGCCCAGTGCTGTGACCGGGAAGGGCGTCAGCCTTCGCGGCTGGGGAGCATGGCCAGGGCCTGGGAGCGCTGTGCGACGAGGTCGTCGTAGGTGCCGTCGCGTTCGGCCCAGCGGTGCATGAGGACGCCTTCGCCGGTGTGAGCCAGGCTAGCCTCGAGCCCTTC
>LJCW01000089.1 GCA_001298555.1 Actinobacteria bacterium OV450 | reverse complement strand
CCGGCCCCCCGACCGCCTCGACGACCGCTTCCGGCTCCTGACCGGCGGCGCCCGTACCGTACTGCCCCGCCAGCAGACCCTGCGCGCCGTCGTCGACTGGTCCTGGGAGCTCCTCGACGACGGCGAACGCACCGTGCTGCGCCGCCTGTCCGTGTTCGCCGGCGGCTGCGACCTCCCCGCCGCCGAAGCCGTGTGCGACGACCCCGACACCCTCGGCGTCCTCGGCTCCCTCGTCGACAAGTCCCTCGTCGTCGTGGCGGCCCCCGGCCCCGACGGCACCGGCATGCGCTACCGGCTCCTGGAGACCGTCGCCGAGTACGCCGCCGAGCGCCTCGCCGAGGCCGACGGGGACCGCGCCGCCGCCGAGCGCCGCCACCTCACGTACTACCGCGAACTCGCCCGCACCACCGAGCCGCTGCTGCGCGGCCGGAGCCAGCGGGAGGCCACGCGGCGGTTCGCCGCCGAGTACGAGAACCTCCGTACCGCGCTGCGCCGCGCCATCGCCGCCCGCGACACCGACGAGGTGCTCTGCCTCGTCCACTCCCTCGCCTGGTACTGGACGATGCACGACCTGCGCACCGAGTCCCGGCACTGGTCCACCGCCGCCGCCGCGCTCGGCCCCGACCCCTTCCGCGCGCCCGTCGTCCCCGCCGAGCCGGTGTACGCACAGATCGTGGACACGCCCCCGCCGTACAGCGGGGAACTGCTCGCCGAGGCCTGGCGCGGCATCCGGCTGATCCAGCTCGCCTCCCGCGACCAGACCAACGCGCACTGGGCCGATCCGGAGGTCCGGGAACAGATCGAGGGGATCGTCTCCGCCTACCGGCCGGGCCTGCCGCAGACCTGCCGGAACCCCGCAGGCCTGTGGGTCTTCGCGGTGATCATCGCCGGGGAGTCTGAACTGCTCCAGCAGGTCCTCGACGCCTCCGTGGACACCGCCCGGAAGCTGGACTACCGCTGGGAACTGGCCGCCGCCCTCCAGGTGCGGGCCAACTGGCTCGCCAACCGCGCCGCCTGGTCCGGGGACGCGGCCCGCGACGCGGACGAGAGCCACGCCCTCTTCGAGTCGCTGGGCGACGACTGGGGCTGCGCCGAGGCCCTGTCCGCCCGCGCCGAATCCCGCGAGAAGCGGGGCGAGTACGCGGCGGCCGCCGAGGACTTCCGGGCCGCGATCGAGCACGCCGAGCGGCTCGGCGCCCTGTCCCAGGTCACGGTCCTGCGCGTGCGGATGGCCGGCACCCTCGTCGAGGACGGCGCGATCGCCGAGGCGGAGGAGATCCTCACCGGGATCCTGGGCACCCCCCTCACCTACGGCAACGAAGCGCTGCCGGCCGCCCGGATGTTCCTCGCGAGCGTCTACGGCCGCACCGGGCGCATCCCGGAGGCGCGCCTGCAACTCCGGACGCTGCGCGAGGAGTTCGCGTTCGGCGCCTTCGCCGTCTTCGACGGGTTCCTGCTCGGCATGATGGCCTGGCTGGACAACGAGGACGGCGCGTACGCGGACGCCCTCGACCACCTCCGGAAGGCCGCGGGGGTCGCCCAGGACCCCCTCGCCATCATGGTCGCCCCGCAGATGCCCGCCGTGTACCTGCTGACGGCGGCCCGCTCGCACGCCGGCCTCGGCGGCGGGCGGCGCTCGTACGCCGCCGCGCGGCTGCTCGGCGCGTACCGGGCGCTCCTGCCGGCCCAGCACTTCCCGGTCAGAACGGAACGCGAGGACGCGGCCCGCGCCGAGGAGCTGACACGCGCCGCGCTCGGCGACGCCGCCTACGAGGCGGCGTACGCCGAAGGCGGCGGCCTCACCCTGGAGGAGGCCACCGCCCTCATCTGACCCGGCCCCCCGTGCGGGGCCCGTCCGGGACGCGATCCGGAACGGACCGACGTCCCGGATCAGGTCTTCTGGCGGAACTTCCGGACCGCCAGCGGCATCGTGACCGCCGTGATGGCCACCGACCAGATCAGGGTCACCGTCACGGGGTGGGCGACCGCCCCGCCGTTGATCAGGCCACGGGCCGCGTCGGCCAGGTTGGACAGCGGGTTGTAGTCCGTGAAGGTCTGCAGCCAGCCGGGCATCGTCGACGGCGGTGCGAAGATCGAGCTGCCGAACTGCAGCGGCATCAGGACGAGCATCGCCATGCCCTGGACGGCCTGCGCGGTCTTCATGGTGAGACCGAGCAGGATGAAGATCCACATCAGCGAGGCGCCGAAGACCGCCGACAGGCCGATGGACAGGAACAGGTCGAACACCGAGGTCTTGATCGAGAGGCCGAGCAGGAAGCCCACGGTGAGCAGGATCGCGATGGCCACCATCATGCGGCCGAGTTCGACGACGATCTTGGCGATCAGTACGGACGACCGGGCGATCGGCATGGACCGGAAGCGGTCCATCACACCCTTCTTGAAGTCGTCGTTGACGCCGGTGCCGACGCCCATGGCGATGTTCATGCCCATCATGGCCATCAGGCCCGGGACGACGTAGTTGACGTACGCCTCCTGCTGGCCCTTGCCGGAGATCGCGCCGCCGAAGACGAACACGAACAGCAGCGTGAAGATGATCGGCATGAACAGGACGTCGAACATCGACTCCGGGTCCTGCTTGATCTGGAGGGCGTTGCGCCGCACCAGGGCGCCGATGTGGCGCAGGTTGGCGCGCAGTCCGATCCGGCCGTCCTCGGCCGGGGCGGACGCCGCGGCCGCCGGGGCGGTCGCGGGCTTGGTGGTGGTGACGGTGCTCATGCCGCGACCTCCTCGGTCTGCTCGGTGGGAAGGGACTCCTCGGCCAGGGTGGGCCGCTGGCCGGTGATGGCCAGGAACACCTCGTCGAGGCTGGGCAGGTAGGTGCCGAGATCGGCGATCCCGTACCCGCGGGCGGCCAGCAGGCCGACCACGGCGGTCAGCTGCTCGTCGCTCAGGATCGGGACCAGCAGTACGCCCTCGTCCGGGACGGCCTGCGAACCGGCGACGCCGTCGAGCCCGGCCTCCGCCAGCGCACGGGCCATGCCCGGCAGGTCGGAGGCGTCGGCGGGGCGGATCTTCAGGGTCCGGCCGCCGACGCGGGCCTTCAGCTCGTCGACCTTGCCGTTGGCGATGACCTTGCCCCGGTCGATGACCGTCAGCTCGCTCGCGAGCTGCTCGGCCTCCTCCATGTACTGGGTGGTGAGCAGGACGGTGGCCCCCTCGGCGACCATCCGCTGCACCTCGTCCCACACCTCGTTGCGGGTACGGGGGTCGAGGCCGGTGGTCGGCTCGTCCAGGTACAGCACGGCCGGCCGGCCGATCATCGAGGCGGCCAGGTCGAGCCGGCGGCGCATGCCGCCGGAGTAGTTCATCGCGGCCTTCTTCGCGGCCTCGGTGAGCGAGAACCGCTCCAGCAGCTCGTCGGCGCGGGAACGGGCCTCCTTGCGGGACAGGTCCAGCAGCCGGCCGATCATGTAGAGGTTCTCCCAGCCGGAGAGCTTCTCGTCGACCGAGGCGTACTGGCCGGTCAGGCCTATGGTGCGGCGCAGCTGCCGCGGCTGGCGGACCACGTCGTAGCCGGCGACGGTCGCGGTCCCGGCGTCCGGGACGATCAGGGTGGACAGGCAGCGTACGAGGGTCGTCTTGCCGGCGCCGTTGGGCCCGAGGACCCCGAGGACCGTGCCCTCGCGCACGTCCAGGTCGACACCGTCCAGGGCTTTGGTCTCGCCGTAGTGCTTGACCAGTCCCCGCACCTCGACGGCATGCGAGCCGTTCAGGGGATTCTTGTCGTTTCGCGTCATGTCCCTCATGGGACCATCCGCCACCGACAACGCACCGACAGGCGACCGACAGGGCTCCGACAGCCCGCCGACGACACGTCGGCGGGCTGTCGGGCGGCTGCCCGTCCGATCAGTGGAAGCTGTGCTCGGCCTGCGGGAACGCTCCGCCGACGACGTCCTCCGCGAAGGCCTTCGCCGCGTCGGTCATGTTCGCGCGGAGGTTCGCGTACTGCTTCACGAACTTCGGCATCTTCCCGCCGGTCAGACCCATCATGTCGGTCCACACCAGCACCTGCGCGTCGCACTCCGCGCCGGCGCCGATGCCGACCGTCGGGATGTGCAGGGACCGGGTGACCTCGGCGGCCAGCTCGGCGGGGACCAGCTCCAGCACCACCGCGAAGGCGCCCGCGTCCTGCGCCGCCTTGGCGTCGCGCAGCAGCTGGTGCGCGGCCTCGTCGCCGCGGCCCTGCACCCGGTAGCCCATGGCGTTCACGGACTGCGGGGTCAGGCCCAGGTGGGACATGACGGGGATGCCGGACTGCACGATCAGCTCGGTCTGGTGCAGCGAGCGCTCGCCGCCCTCCAGCTTCACGGCCCCGACACCGGCCTCCTTCACGAGGCGGGTGGCGCTGCGCAGCGCCTGCACGGCGCCTTCCTGGTACGAGCCGAACGGCAGGTCGCCGACGACCAGGGCCCGGCCGGTGCCCCGTACGACGGCCGCCGACAGCAGCGTCATCTCCTCCATCGTCACGGGGACGGTGGTCTCGTAGCCCAGGTGACAGTTGCCCATGGAGTCACCGACGAGGATGACCGGGATGCCGGCCTCGTCGAAGACGGACGCGGTCATCGCGTCGTAGGCGGTGAGCATGGGCCACTTCTCGCCGCGCTCCTTGGCGAGGGTGAGGTCGCGGACGGTGATCCGCCGGGTGCCCGAGCCTCCGTACAGGGTGGGGGAGGCGGCTTCGCGGGCAGGCGAAACGGCATGCGTCATTGCAACTGCTCCTTGTGTCATCTCGAGGCGCCCTCACGGCGTCCCCGGACTCACCCACCATGGTGGCACCTGCCCGGGCCGTGGCGAAAGTGGTGCGGGGACCGGTGCGTCACACTCCCGGCCCACGCGAGGCCCGCTCATGGTCCCCTCATGGCCCACTCATGGCCCCTCATGGTCCCTTCCCGGGGCGTTCAGCGCGCGCGAGAGCGAATGTGCGCGTTTCGTGACAAGCGGAACCTCGGCCACACGGCCGTTCGTCCTTGCGGACGTACGGCCGGAACACGGCACGGAAGGCTTCGTCGATCGCCTAGGGTCAACATGCGGGGACGGAGCGCAAGCACGGCAGCGAGGGCAGTGGCATGGCACAGGCGTACATGACGGAGACGGGGAACGGCGGCTCGGAGCCCGAGCCCTCCGGATCCCGCCTCCGGCGCCGACTGGCCGGGCTGCGCCATGACCGGGGCGTCTGGCGGCGCGGGATCGTGACGGCGGCCCTGGCCGCCCTGGTCTCGCTGATCATGATCTTCCACGCCGAGCTGCCGAACGACGTCGGCAACCTCGGCAGCCTCACCGAGACCTTCCTGCCCTGGCTGGGCCTGGCCGTGCCGCTCCTGCTCGCCGCGGCCGTCGTCCGCAAGTCGGCGACCGCGCTGATCGCGATACTGCTGACGGCCGTCGTCTGGGTGAACCTGTTCGGCGGGCTCGTCCTCGGCAAGTCCGGCTCCGGCGGCAACCTGATGGTCGCCACCCACAACGTCGACGCGGACAACCCCGACCCGCGCGGCACTGCCGCCCAGGTCGCGAAGTCCGGGGCCGACGTCCTGGCCCTGACCGAGCTCAAGGGCGGTGTCGTCCCCGTCTACGAGCGGGCCCTGTCCGGCACGTACAAGTACCACGCCGTCGAGGGCACGGTCGGCGTGTGGAGCAAGTACCCGCTGAGCTCCAGCTCGCCCGTCGACATCAAGATGGGCTGGACCCGCGCCATGCGCACCACCGTGGACAGCCCGCACGGGCCCATCGCGGTCTTCGCGGCCCACCTGCCCTCCGTACGGGTCAAGCTCAACGCGGGCTTCACCGCCAACCAGCGCGACAACAGCGCCGGGGCCCTGGGCGCCGCGCTCGCCGCCGAACCGCTGAAGAAGGTCATCCTGCTCGGCGACCTCAACGGCACGATGAACGACCGCTCGCTGTCCGAGGTCACCTCGCAGATGCGCTCCACGCAGGGCGCGGCGGGCGACGGCTTCGGATTCAGCTGGCCGGCCCAGTTCCCGATGGCCCGGATCGACCAGATCATGGTCCGCGGAATCACGCCCGAGGCCTCCTGGACCCTCCCGCGCACGGGCAGCGACCACCTCCCGGTCGCGGCCCGCCTGACCGTACGCGCGTAGGCCCGCGGAACGGACGGAAGGGCCGAGCCGCCGGAGCGGCGCGGCCCTTCCCCGTCCGGGCCGGGCCCGGCGGCTAGGCCTGTTCGCGCCAGCCGTTCGTGATGGGCAGGCGGCGGTCCTTGCCGAAGCCCTTCGCGGAGATCTTCGTGCCCGGCGGGTACTGGCGGCGCTTGTACTCCGCCGTGTCGACCATCCGCAGGGTCTTCGCGACGAGCTCCGCGTCGAAACCGGCCGCGACGATCTCGTCCAGGCCCTGGTCGCGGTCCACGTACAGCTCCAGGATCGCGTCGAGCACCGGGTAGTCCGGCAGCGAGTCCGTGTCCACCTGGTCCGGGCGCAGCTCGGCGCTCGGCGGCTTGACGATGGAGTTCTCCGGGATGGGCGGGGTCTCGCCGCGCTCGGCCGCGGCCCGGTTGCGGTACTGCGCGAGCCGGAACACGTCCGTCTTGTAGACGTCCTTGATCGGGCCGTACGCGCCCACCGAGTCGCCGTACAGGGTGGAGTAGCCGACGGCCAGCTCCGACTTGTTGCCCGGGGCCAGAACGATGTGGCCCTCCTGGTTGGACACGGCCATCAGCATCGTGCCGCGCAGCCGGGACTGGAGGTTCTCCTCCGCCAGGCCGGTCAGGCCGAGGGAGCCCATGTACGCGTCGAACATCGGCTCGATCGACACGGTCCGGAAGTTCAGGCCGGTTCGCTCGGCCAGGTCGGCCGCATCGCCCTTCGAGTGGTCCGAGGAGTACTTGGAGGGCATGGAGATGCCGTACACGTTCTGCGCGCCGATCGCGTCGCACGCGATGGCGGCGACGAGCGCGGAGTCGATGCCGCCGGACAGCCCGATCAGGACGGAGCGGAACCCGTTCTTCCTGACGTACGCGCGCAGGCCCACGACCAGCGCGTCGTAGACCTCCTCGTCGTCGTCCAGGCGGTCGGCGTACCCGCCGGTGACCACCGGCTCGTACGGTTCCACCGGCTCCTCGGAGAGGATCACGCGGTCGATCCGCAGCCCGTCGTCGACGACGCCCTCCGGGGCGTCGGGGCGCGCGGCCGGCAGGTCGAGGTCCACCAGGACGCAGCCCTCGGAGAACTGCGGGGCGCGCACGACGACTTCGCCGGAGGCGTCGACGACGATGGAGTCACCGTCGAAGACCAGCTCGTCCTGGCCGCCGATCATCGCCAGGTAGGCGAGGGTGCAGCCGGCCTCCTGGGCGCGCTTGCGGACCAGTTCGAGGCGCAGGTCGTCCTTGTTGCGCTCGTACGGGGAGGCGTTGACGGAGATCAGCAGGCCGGCCCCGGCGGATCGGGTGGCCGGGACGCGGCCGCCCTCCTGCCAGAGGTCCTCGCAGATCGCCAGCGCCACGTCGACACCGCGCACCCGGATGACCGGCTGGGTGCCGCCCGGCACGAAGTACCGGAACTCGTCGAAAACGCCGTAGTTGGGCAGGTGGTGCTTGGCGAACCGGAGGACGACCTGCCCGCCGTGGAGGACGGCGGCCGCGTTCTCCGGGGAGCCGGCCGGGCGGCCGAGGCGCGGGGCGGCCTTCTCCGTACGGTCGAGGTAGCCGACGACGACCGGCAGCTCGCCGAGGCCCTCGGCCGCCAGCCGCTGCGCGAGCTCGCGCAGCGCGGAGCGGGAGGCCTCGACGAACGAGCCGCGCAGGGCGAGGTCCTCGACGGGGTACCCGGTCAGCACCATCTCCGGGAACGCCACCAGGTGGGCGCCCTGCTCGGCGGAGTGCCGGGTCCAGTGGACGACCGAGTCGGCGTTGGCGGCGATGTTGCCGACCTGCGAGTCGATCTGATTCAGAGCGAGGCGAAGTTGAGGCACGGGACCCAGTCTAATCGTCTTTCTGACGCGATGTCCTGGATCCCGTGCTTCCGGTGTGCTCCCGCGGTGCTCCGGCCGTACTTCCGCCGGGCTCCCGCCTGGTCCCTTCTGCTCCCGCCGGGCTCCCGCCGTGCTCCGATCGTGGCCGGATCAGCCGATGGAGCCGCTGAACTTCGCGTTGGGCATCAGGACTCCGGGCGAGATGTCGGCGCTGATGCGCTCGGTGCCCTCGGGGACCTCGAAGGCCACGACCCCGCTCGCCGACTCGCCCGGCAGGATGTCGCCCCTGATCATCTTCGGGACCTCGCCGTCGAAGACGAGCTTGGCGGTCATGCCCTTCTCGTCACGGACGTTGGGCATCGCGTAGATGACGTTGTGCGCGGCGGACGAGCCGTTGGTGATGGTGAGCGTCATCTCCACGGCGTTGCCCACGTCGGAGTACTTGTTCTTCGTGACGTACTTCTTCGGCGTCGAGAGGGTCACCTTGATGCCGTTCGGGTACGTGAACGTCTCGCCGAACGGCAGTGGCGTCGTCATGCCGGGGACCTGCGAGGGCGAGGGGGAGGGCGTGGGCCTGGCGAACGGCGGCCTGGTCGGGCCGAGGTCGGCCGGCAGGTCCCGGCCCTCGTCGCGGCGTTGCTCCGCCACCTTGTCCATGACGGTGGCGGTCAGGACGAGGCCGCCGGCGGAGGCGCCGAGGCCGAGGAGGCCGAGGACCGCGCCGACGATCGCCATCGTCTTGCGCGGGGCTCCGTTCCCGGCGCGGACGATGCCGCCGATGCCCAGGCCGATGGCGACGAGCGCCATGAGGCCGCCGGCCCAGAAGAGGATCGGCAGGATGCCGATGACGATGCCCGCGATGCCGAGGACCAGGGCGGCGACGGCCAGGCCGTTGGTGGGCTTGGCGGGCGCGACGCCCCACGGGTGACCGGGCGCGGCGTGGGCGCCCCACGGGTTCGGGGGCGGCACGGGCCCGCCGAAGGCCGGGGCCGCGGGCATGGGTGCGGTCGGCGGCGCGAAGGAGCCGGCGGGAACCGACCCGGGCACGGGCGGCGCGAAGGCGTCGGCGGGCCCCGGGGCCGGGGCGGGCGCGGGCTGCGTCGGGGCGGCGGGGGCCGGTGCGGGGCCGGGCGCCGGGGCCGTGACCGGCTCGGGGGCCGCGGCGGGTTCGGGGGTGGCCGCCGGCTCGGGTGCGGGCGTGGGGGTCGGCTCGGGCTCGGGCTCCGGCTCGGGCCGGGCTTCGGACCCCGGCGTCGGCGCGGGCGCGGGCTGCGGGGACTTGTGGAGCGACAGTGGCTGGGCCGGCCCGGAAGCCGGCTCCGGTATGGGCGCGCCCTCGGGGTCCGTCGGCGGGCCGGACGGGCTGCTGGGCGGGTTCGGGGGCGTGCTCATACCTGGTGGAAGTCCTCACGGGGGTGGTGTGCTCGGTGATCACCAAGCCTGCCATGCGCCCGGGACGGCTCCAAGGGGATTGGCTCCCGGCCCGTGGACCGGGAGCCGCACCCGCTCCGGGGGCTACCGCAGGTAGCCGAGCACCGTCATCATCCCGGCCTCCGAGTGGTACACGTTGTGGCAGTGCGTCATCCACAGCCCGGGGTTGTCGGCGTCGAAGTCCACCGTCAGCTTCTCGCCCGGCAGGACCAGGGCGGTGTCCTTGCGGGCGCCGCCCGCGTCACCGGCGAGGGCGAAGGTGTGCCCGTGCAGGTGCAGCGGGTGGAACATCGTCGTCGAGTTGTCGAACACCAGCCGGACCCGCTCGCCCGCCTTCACCGGGTGCCGCTGGTCAGGGGTGTACGGCTTGCCGTCGAAGGCCCAGTCGTACTTCGCCATCCCCCCGGTCAGCTTGAGCCCGATCGTGCGGTCCGGCGTACGGGGCGCCAGAGCGGCCGACGGCGCCGCACGCAACCCCGCCGCCGTCAGCGGCCTGCCGGACAGCTCGGCGGGCCGGGTCTCCGCGGTGGGCGCCGTCCCCTGTCCGGTGCGCAGCAGGGCGAGTGCCGAGGCCGACGCGCCCTTGCCCTCGGCGAGCGCGGTCAGCGGGAACACCCCGTCCTGCGCGGTGACCAGGACGTCGTACCGCTCGCCCATCCCGAGCAGCAGGGAGGCCGCCTTCGCCTGCTCGACCGGGTAGCCGTCGGTGTGGGTGACCGTCAGCTCGTGGCCGCCGAGGGCGATGCGGAAGGCGGTGTCCCCGCCCGCGTTAACGATCCGCAGCCGGATCCGGTCGCCCGGCTTGGCGGTGAACACCGACGGGTCCTGCGCCGTCCGGCCGTTGACCAGGTAGTGCGGGTACGCGATATCGCCCGGGTCCTTGCCGAGGACGTCGCTCTCCCCGCCCATGAGCATCCGCGCGGGCGCGCCCGCCGCGGGGGCCGGGGAGGCGGCGGCGCCGTGGTGGCCGGCGTGCCCGCCCGCTGCCGGGGCCGAGCCGGTGCCGTTGCCCGGTCCCGCGTCCATGCCCTTGCGGAGTTCGGCGAGGACGGCGTCCGGGGTGGAGCCGTCCACTCCGTCGAGCCAGTCGTCCAGTACCACCACCCACTCCCTGTCGTAGGACAGGGGCTCCTTCGGGTCCTCGACGATGAGCGGCGCGTACAGGCCCCGGTCCTGCTGGACCCCCGAGTGCGGGTGGAACCAGTACGTGCCCGGGTGCGGGACGGCGAACCGGTACGTGAAGGACGCGCCCGGCGCGATGTCCCGCTGGGTCAGGCCCGGCACCCCGTCCATGTCGTTGCGCAGGGCGAGGCCGTGCCAGTGCAGCGAGGTGGCCTGCGGAAGGTTGTTGGCCAGGGTCAGGGCGAGGGTGCCGCCCGCGGTGACCCGGACCTCCTGGCCGGGCAGCTTGTCCCCGTACGCCCAGGAGCGGACGGTGAGCCCGCCGCCGAGGTCGAGCGGGGTGGCGGTGGCGGTCAGCCTGACCTCGGAAACCGGTCCGGTGGCCTTGCGGGCGGCTTCGGCGGCCTGCACTTCGGGCCCGGCGGGGTCGACGTAGCCGCCCGGCGTCGCGGCGGGGGAGGAGCCGTCGTGGTTCATGGAGCCGTGACCCATGGCGGCGTGATCCGTACCGGACGTGCCGGAACCGCCGGAGCCGTCGGAGCAGGCGGCGAGCAGCCCCGAACCGGCGAGGGCGGCGGTGGCGCCGAGAACGGCGCGGCGGGTGGGAAGAGAGCGCATGGAAGCACCTCGTGTGGTGTGGTCGAACGAGTGGAAGGGCGCCGTCTGCTGCCGCCGCCGGTCTGCGCGCGCGGTCACGGGCATGCGGGGGCGGCAGCGGGCCCGTCCCTATACGCGCAGTACCGCCAGCCGGGTGAGGAGTTCGCGGGGCGAGGGCGGGTCCGGTCCACCGGACCGGCCCGGCGCGCGGGCCGCGCCCCCGAGCGGCGCGGCGTCGCGGCGGACGGCCGGTCCGGCCCCCAGGACCAGCAGGGTGAATCCGCCGAGCACGGCCAGGCACACCGACATGGGGTCCATGCCGGTGCCGTGCGGCGGAGCCTGGACGGCGGGCCCCCGCCCGCCGGCCCCGACGTGGCCCTGCGGCGCCCGGTCCGCGCCGGGCGCCGGGGCGCCGCCCGCGGTGTATCCCGGCGCGTGGTCCGCGACGGGCCCCGGTGCGCCGCCTGCGGCGTACCCGGGCGCCCGGTCCGCGGCGGAGCCCGGGGGGCCACCTGCGGTGTGGTCGGCGGGGAGGGGCGCGGGGTGGTCCTCCGGCGCGGCCGACGTGTGGTCGGGGGCACGCATGGCCGGGGCAACGGCGGCGGCCGTCGTCGCGTCCTCCATGACGTGGGACCGACTCGGATGGCCCAGGGTGTGCATGGTGACGATGCCCAGGAGCAGCGCGGCGAGCAGCAGCAGCCGGGGCCACCGGGCTGCTCGCCGATCGGTGCGCGGGGCAGAGCGCGTCATGCGCGGAACCTTACCCCGGGTGGGTATCTGATCGTAGGACCGGGTCCGCCGTGTTGAGGATGATGCGCAGTATGTCCACCGAGCCCGTGAAGGGGTTCTCCGCGAGGAGCGCAGGGCCCGTCGCCCTCCTCATCGGCCTGGGCGCCGCCGCGTACACCGCGTGGGTGCTCGAAGTCGTCCTCTCGACGGGCCTGAACCCCATCGAGACGTACGTCAGCGAGCTCGCGGCCCAGGACCAGCCGCTCGGCGGGCTGTTCCGGGCCACCGATTTCACGGCCGGCGTGCTCGCCTTCGCCGGCGGCCTGCTCGCCCTGGCCGGGCTGCTGCGCCGCGCCGGGGGCCGGCGCCCCGGGCCGCGCCCGTGGTCGGTCGCCGGCTGGGCCGGCGTCACCCTCTTCGGGGCCGCCACCGCCGCCGACGCCTGGCTCCCGCTGAGCTGCACCCCCACCGTGGACCCCGTCTGCGCCGCCCGGGAGACCGCCGGCCTCGTCCCGGCCACCCATCAGGCCCATGCCATCAGCAGCAGCCTCGCCATGACCGGTGCCCTCGTCGGGATCGTCGCCCTCACCTTCGCCGCCCGCCGGTACGGCCGGCACGCCCCGCTCGCCCGCCGCGGACCCGCCCTGGTCGTCCTGGAACTGCTGGCCACCGTCTGGACCCTGTCCGCCATAGCCCTGTTCACCGCCGGGCGCGGGACCTGGGCACTGGGCGCCGGGCAGCGGCTCCAGGTGCTGTTCGTCGCGCTCTGGCTGGGCCTGCTCGCCCACTCCGTCCACAAGGAGCGCCGCACGTGACGACCGGCCGTTTCGTCCGGGTGGACGGCGTCCCGCTGCACGTCGTCGTGGACGGCGGCGGGCCTCCCGTGGTGCTGAGCGCCGGGCTCGCCATGGCATGGTTCGACTGGGACCCCGTCGCCGCGCTGCTCGTCGCGCAGGGCCGCACCGTGGTCCGCTTCGACCGCCCCGGGCACGGCCTGAGCGCCCCGGCCACCGCCCCGCCGACCGCCACCGGGGAGGCCCGCCGGATCGCCGGGCTCCTCGACGCGCTCGGTCTGACCGGGCCCGTCACCGTCGCAGGGCACTCGATCGCCGGGTTCCACGCCGAGGCCTTCGCCCGCCTGTACCCGGGGCGCACCGCCGCCCTGGTCCTGGTCGACACCAGCATCGAGGAGAACCCGCGGAGCGTCCTGCCCGCCGCGGTGCGCACCGGCGCCGCCCGGGTGTTCGGCCGGGCCCTGACCGCCGCCGGGCTGCCCGCCGCGCTGGGCCCGCTGCGCGCCCGCTCCCCCGCCGCGCCGCCCGACATGGCCGCCGGCATCTCGGGCATCGGCAC
>LJCW01000088.1 GCA_001298555.1 Actinobacteria bacterium OV450 | reverse complement strand
GGGACGAACTGTCCCGCCTCGTCGCCGCGGCGGTCGGCGCCGGCCCCGGCGTCGACGGCGTTCGCGTCGTCCTGGCAGAGGACATCGACCTGCCCCGGCTCGCCGTCGACGGGCCCGTCGTCACGGTCCGCCGGGCCACCGGCACCGGCACCGGCACCGGCACCGGCACCGGCACCGGCCCGGTCCGCGAGGCACCGGCCCGGTACGCCGCCGCCCTCGACGACCGCGACGCCCTGCGCCGGCTCCTGGCGATGGTCGCCGCCGACCACGGCCCGATCGGCACGGTGATCCTTACCCTGCCCCCCGAGCCGGACGGCGACCCGCACGACCGCCTCACGCGGGCCACCGCCGAGTTCGCGGCGCTGGCCGGGGCGCTGGCGGACGGAGCCGCGGACGGCGCCGGGCTGCTCGTCCTCACCTCCGGCTCCGTCCATGCGCGGGACGGCGACACCGTCGACCTCGGCACGTGCGCGCTGCCCGCCCTCGTACGGACCGCCGCCGACGAGGACCCGGGCCGACCGGTCCGGCTGGCGGACCTGCCCGCCACCGACCCCGGCGCCTGGCCGGCCGCCGTCCGCGCCGAACTCGCCGACCGCGACCGCCGCGGCGTCGTCGCCGTCCGCGGCGGCACCCGGCTGCGGCCGCTGCTCGCCCCGGTCACCGCCGGGCCCGCCGCCGACCGGCAGGCCCAGGGCCTCCCCTCGACCGGCGGCCGCTACCTCGTCACCGGCGGACTCGGCGGGATCGCCCACGACGTCGCCGGATACCTGGCGGCCGCGCACGGCGCCCGCCTGCTCCTCGTCGGCCGCTCCCCGGCCGACGGCGAACGCGCCGACCGGCTCGCCGGACTGCGCGCGCTCGGGGACGTGGAGTACCGGCAGCTCGACGTCGCCGACACCACCGCGCTCACCGAGGCCGTCACCGCGGCCGAAGCCCGCTGGGGCGGCGGGCTGGACGGCGTGCTGCACCTGGCCGGGGCGGACCCGACCGCCCAGTGGGAGCACCTGGAACGGCACACCGTCGCCCGCGAGACCCCCGAGGGTTTCGCCGCCCACTACCGGGCCAAAGTCGCCGGCACCCTCGCCGTCGCCGACGTCCTGGAAACCCGGCCCGACGCGCACCTGGTGCTCTTCGGTTCCGTCAACGGGGAATTCGGCGGCCATTCCTTCGGCGCGTATTCCGCGGCCAACGCGTTCCTCGCCGGATTCGCCGACCACTGGCACCACGAGCGCCACCGCCCGGTGCACTGCCTTTCCTGGAGCATGTGGACCGGAACGGGAATGAACCGAGGACGGTCCGCCGCCGCTGCCGTCAGCCGGGGGTTCCGTGTCATCGACCCGGCGGACGGGCTCCAGCTGTTCCTCGACGCGGTCGCCACACCGCACCACCGCCTCGCCGTGGGCCCGGACCCGTCGAACCCCGCCGTCATGGAGGAACTGGACCCGGACCGGCTGCGGGCGGGCGAGGCCGTCGTCGCGTACACGGCGGACGGGGTGGCCCCCGAGACGGTCCGGGCCGCCGCCGCGGCCGGCCTGCGCCGCTGCCCGGTCCCCGTCCGGCTCGTCGAGGTCACGGCCGTCCCCAAGGGGGCCGACGGCACCGTGGACACCGCCGCCCTGCTGCGCGACACCGCACCCGGACGGACCAGCCGGCCCTTCACCGCGCCGGTGGGCGAACGCGAGGAGAAGCTGGCCGCGCTGTGGGCACAGGCCCTGGGCGGCTCCCGCGTGGGCCGCGACAGCTCGTTCTTCGACCTGGGCGGCAACTCCATCCGCGCCACCCGGCTGCTGGCCCTGGTGGAGGACGTCTTCGGGGTCCGCGTCGGCACGCAGGAGCTGTACGAGCACCCCACCCTCGCGGCGATGGCCGAGGAGATCGGCCGCCGGCCCGCGGCCTGACCGGCGCCCGCCGTGGTGGCCCTGTCCCGTCGCCGGGACAGGGCCACCACGCGTGACGGCCCCCTCCCGTCCGCGATTCCTTGACCCCGCCGTGCGGCGGCGGGAAGTATGCGACGTGGAAATCCGCGGCGGCGCCCACGAAATGCGCCCGTATCCGCGATGTGAAATTCCGATCCGGATCGCCCCCACCGATTCTCCGGATTCCCGTGAACGTCGAACCGCCCCGCGACCGACGCCCAGGGCCGTGCCCGGACAGGCCTCGTCTGCGCAGAAGACCGATCGAGGAGTAGACGCGAAATGATCCCTCTGTCCTTCGCCCAGCGCCGCCTGTGGTTCATCGACCGCTTCGAGGGGCCTTCGGCCACGTACAACATCCCCTTCCTGCTGCGCCTGAGCGGCACCCTGGACACCGCCGCCCTCACCGGGGCGCTGCGCGACGTCGTCGGCCGCCACGAGAGCCTGCGGACGCTGTTCGTCGAGGACGAGGCCGGCCTGCCGGTCCAACTGGTGCTGCCCGCCGCCGAGGCACGGCTCCCGGTGCCCGTCGTCGAAACGGACCCCGACGGCGTCGCGGAGACTGTCGCCGGCGCCGCCGCCCACCGCTTCGACCTCGCCACCGAGATCCCGGTCCGCGCCCTGCTCGTCCGCAGCGCACCGACCGAGCACGTCCTGGTGCTGACCGTCCACCACGCCGCCGCCGACGGCGAGTCGATGGGCCCGCTCGGCCGCGACCTGGCCGCCGCCTACACCGCCCGCCTGAACGCCACGGCCCCGCAGTGGCCCGAACTCGACGTGCAGTACGGCGACTACACCCTCTGGCAGCGCGAACTGCTCGGCGACTCCGCCGACCCGGACAGCGTGCTCTCCACCCAGCTCGCCTACTGGCGCCGGGAGCTGGCCGGAGCCCCGCAGCAGCTGACCCTGCCCGCCGACCGCCCCCGCCCCCCGCAGGCCAGCCACCGCGGCGACGCCGTCGAGTTCACCGTCACCCCCGCCCTGGCCCGCGCGGCCGCGGAACTGGCGCGCTCCCGCGGCCTGACCCAGTCGATGGCCATGCAGGCCGCGCTGGCGGTCCTGCTCCAGCACAGCGGCGCCGGGCAGGACCTCACCATCGGCTCGACCATCGCCGGCCGCACCGAGGAGGCACTCGCCGACCTCGTCGGGTTCTTCGTCAACACCTGGGTGCTGCGCGTCGACCTGTCCGGCACCCCCACCACCGAGCAGCTCCTCGACCGGGTCCTGGACAAGGCGCTCTCCGCCTACGACCACCAGGCGGTCCCCTTCGAGCGTCTCGTCGAGGCCCTGAACCCGGAGCGCTCCACCGCCTACCACCCCTTCTTCCAGGTGATGTTCAGCTGGCAGAGCGAGGCCGAGATCACCCTCGACCTGCCGGGCCTGACCGCCACCCTGGAGGCGGTCCCCACCCCGACCGCCAAGTTCGACCTGGAGTTCAACTTCACCGAGACCGCCGACGGCGGCCTGCGCTGCACCCTGGAGTACGCCACCGACCTGTTCGACCGCGACACCGCCGCCGCCCTCGGCGACCGCTTCGTACGCCTCCTCACCCGACTCGTCGCCGACCCCTCGGCGCCCGTCGCGCTGGCCGACGCCCTGACCCCCGCCGAACACGCGACGCTGGCCGCCCGCAACGACACCGCCGCGCCCGTCCCGGCCGGGGCCACCGTGCCCGCCCTCTTCGCCCGGCAGGCCGCCCGCACCCCCGACGCCGTGGCCGTGGTCTGCGACGGCCGGGAGCTGACCTACCGCGAGCTCGACGCCCGCTCCGACCGGCTCGCCCACCTCCTCGCCGAGCACGGCGCCGCACCGGAAACCCTGGTCGGGCTCGCCCTGCCGCGCTCAGCCGACCTGGTCACCGCCCTCCTCGGGATCTGGAAGTCGGGCGCCGCCTACCTGCCGGTCGACCCCCGCTACCCCAGCGCCCGGCTCGGCCGCATCCTCACCGAAGCCCGCCCCGGCCTGCTGCTCACCGACTCCCGGACCGCCCCGGTCCTCCCCGAGGGCGGCGGCCCGCGCCTGCACCTCGACGCGCTCGACCTGGAGGCCACCGGCCACGAGCCGCACGCCGCCACCGGCTCCACCACCGCCACCCCGTCCCCCGACAACCTCGCCTACGTGATGTACACCTCCGGCTCCACCGGCGTGCCCAAGGGCGTGTCCATCACCCACCGCGGCGTGGTCAACGGAGTGACCGGCCTGGCCCCGGCCGTGGGACTCGGCCCCGGATCCAGGACGCTGGCCGGAACCTCAATCAACTTCGACGTGTCCGTCTTCGAGATCGTCACCACCCTCACCGCTGGCGGCACCGTCGAGATCGTCCGCGACGTACTCGTCCTCGGCGAACGCGAAGGCTGGACGGGCAGCGTGATCAGCACCGTCCCCTCGGTCTTCGCCGAACTCGTCGACGACCTCGCCCTCACCACCTCCGTCGACACCGTCGTCTTCGCGGGCGAGGCCCTGCCCGCCTCGCTCGTACGCCGCACCCGGCAGGCCTTCCCCGGGGTCCGCGTCGTCAACGCCTACGGCCAGAGCGAGAGCTTCTACGCCACCGTCTCCGCCGTCCCCGAGCACGACGGCCCCGACCACGACGGCCCCGGCAGCGCCCCCGTCGGCGCACCACTGGGCAACATGCGGACCTACGTACTGGGCCCCGGCCTCACCCCCGTGCCGCCGGGCGTCGTCGGCGAGCTGTACGTCGCCGGCGAGATCGGGCGCGGCTACCGGGACCGGCCCGCGCTGACGGCCGGCCGGTTCGTCGCCGACCCCTTCGGCGCCCCCGGCGACCGCATGTACCGCACCGGCGACCTGGCCCGCTGGAACGCCGACGGCGAACTGGAGTTCGCCGGACGCGACGACGCCCAGCTGAAGATCCGCGGCTTCCGGATCGAGGCGGGCGAGGTCGAGGCCGCGCTCACCGCCCACCCCGGCGTCGTCCAGGCCGTCGTCAGCGCCCACGACCGGCCCGGCGGCAAGCAGCTCGTCGCCCACGTCGTGTCCACCGGCGCCGTAGTCGGCTCCGAGGAGGCCGTCGACAGCCTCGGCCGGCTGGAGGTCGACCTGACCGCCGGCGTCTCCGCCGCGGAACTGCGCACGTTCGTCTCCGAGCGGCTGCCCGAGTTCATGGTGCCCGCCGCCTTCGTGATGCTCGACCGGCTCCCGCTCGCCCCCAACGGCAAGCTCGACCGGGCCGCTCTGCCCGCACCGGAGTTCACCGGCGAGCGCTACCGCGCCCCCGCCTCGGACCGCGAACGGATCCTGGCCGAGGTGTACGCCGAGGTGCTGGGCCTGGACCGGGTCGGCGTCGACGACGACTTCTTCGCCGTCGGCGGCGACAGCATCCGCTCCATCCAGGTCGTCTCCCGGGCCCGCGCCCGCGGGGTCGAAGTCACCCCCCGCGAAATCTTCCAGCTCCGCACGGTCGCCGAACTCGCCTCCGCGGCCGGCGAGCGCGACGCGGCCCGTCCCGGCGCCCTGGCCGAACTCGACGGCGGCGGCGAAGGCTGGATGCCGCACTCCCCGATCGCCGCCCACCTGCTGGAACAGGGCGGTGGCATCGGCCGGTTCGCGATGTCGGCGGTGGTGGAGCTGCCGGCGGGGATCGACCGTGCGGGTGTGGTGGCGGTGCTGGGTGCGGTGGTGGACCGGCACGAGGTGTTGCGTGCGCGGTTGGTTGCGGATGGTCTGGTGGTGGGCGGGCGGGGTTCGGTGGATGTGGCCGGGCTGTTGTCCGTGGCGGCTGCCGGTGCGGATGTGCAGGAGGGGTTGGACCGGGCTGCGGGTCTGCTCGATCCGTCGGCGGGTGTGATGGTGCGGTTCGTGTGGTTCGCGGATGCGGGCCGGTTGTTGGTGGTGGTGCATCACCTGGTGGTTGATGGTGTGTCGTGGCGGATCTTGTTGCCGGATCTGGCGCAGGCGTGGGCGGGTGTGCGGTCGGGTGGTGTGGCGGAGTTGGAGGCTCCGGTGACGTCGGTGCGGCGGTGGTCGCACGCGTTGGTGGAGGATGCCGTACGGCCTGAGCGGGTTGCCGAGCTGGCATGGTGGTCGTCGGTGGTGGAGGGTCCGGATCCGTTGCTGGGTTCGCGGGCCTTGGACCCCGCCCGCGACACCCAGGCCACCGTCGACCACCTCTCCGTCCACCTCTCCTCCCCGGCCACCGAGGCCCTGCTCGCCGCCCTCCCGGCGGCGTTCCGCGGTGGCGTCAACGACGGGCTCCTCGCCGCTCTCGCGCTCGCGGTGACCGCCTGGCGGCGGGCCCGGGGCGTGGACGAAAGCTCCACTCTGATCCGGCTGGAAGGACACGGCCGGGAGGAGGAGGCCGTGCCCGGCGCCGACCTGTCGCGGACGGTCGGCTGGTTCACCACGGTCTTCCCGGTCCGGCTGGACGTGGGTGACGTCGACCTCGACGAGGTGTTCGGCGCCGGCCCGGCCGCAGGCACGGTCCTGAAGTCCGTGAAGGAGCAGCTGCTGGCCGTTCCGGGCAAGGGGCTCGGGTACGGGCTGCTGCGGCACCTCGACGAGGAGACCGCCGCCGTCCTGGCCCCGTACTCCACCGGCCAGATCGCCTTCAACTACCTCGGCCGGTTCGCCGCCACCGACATGCCCGCCCACCTCAGGGGAGAGGGATTCACCGAAGCGGGCACCGGCCTGACCGCGGCCCTCGACCCCGCCATGCTGGCGATGGCGGCCGTCGACGTCAACGCGTACGTCTCCGACACCGACGGCGGCCCCGCCCTCCAGGCCCGCTTCGACTTCCCCACCGGGCTGCTCTCCCGCGAGGACGTCCAGGAGCTGGCCGACCTGTGGCACACCGCGCTGGAAGCCCTGGCCCGGCACGCCGTGCAGCCCGGCGCCGGCGGCCTGACCCCCTCCGACGTACCGCTCGTCACCGTCCGCCAGGGCGAACTGGAGACCTGGGAGAAGCAGTACCCGGGACTCGCCGACGTGTGGCCCCTCACCGGCCTCCAGGAAGGCCTGCTGTTCCAGTCCCGGCTCGCCGAGTCCGGACACGACGCCTACCACGTCCAGATGGTCCACCACCTCGACGGACCAGTGGACCCCGACCGGATGCGCCGCGCCGGCCAGGCCCTCCTGGACCGCCACCCCGCCCTGCGCACCGCCTTCGTGCCCGGCCTGTCCGGCGACCGGGTCCAGCTCGTCGTCGACGGCGTCCGGCTGCCCTGGCAGCAGGAGGACCTGCGCGACCTTGACGACGAGGCCCGCGCCGAAGCCCTGCGGCGCTTCCTCGACGCCGACCGGCAGGACCACTTCGACCCCGCCGTCCCGCCCCTGCTGCGCATGGCACTGCTGCGGACCTCCGACACGGACGCCCGGCTCGTACTGACCGCGCACCACGTCCTCTTCGACGGCTGGTCCCTGCCCCTGCTGACCCGCGACCTGATGGCGCTCTACGCCTCCGAAGGCGACGCCACCGCCCTGCCCCGGGTCCGCGGCTACCGCGACTTCCTCGCCTGGCTCGCCGACCAGGACCACGAGGCCTCCGCACGCGCCTGGGCCGAGGAACTCGACGGCACCGACGAGCCGACCCTGCTCGCCGTCGGCAGCGGCAGCCCCTACCCCGCCGCAGACGCGGACACCGATGCGGGCACCGACGCGGGCTACGGCGCGGACGCAGGCGACACCGGCCGGCTCGACGTCCCGCTCGACCCCGCCACGGCCCGCGACCTGACCCGGCGCGCCGCCGAACTCGGCGTCACCCTCAACACCCTCGTCCAAGGCGCCTGGGCGCTGGTGCTCGGCGGTCTGACCGGCCGCCGGGACATCGTCTTCGGCACCACCGTCTCCGGCCGCCCGCCCGCCCGCCCGGACGCCGACGCCATGGTCGGGCTGTTCATCAACACCCTGCCGGTCCGGGTCCGGCTCTCCCCGTGGGACACCCTCGGCGGAATGCTGACCGCGCTCCAGGGCCGGCAGGCCGCCCTGCTGGACCACCACCACGTCTCGCTCGCCGACGTCCAGCGCTCCACCGGGCTGCCCGCCCTCTTCGACACCGTCGTCGTCTTCGAGTCCTTCCCCGTCGACCGCACGGCCATCGCCGAGGCCGGCGGCGACGCCGGAGTCCGAGTGGCCCGGATCGGCTCCGACGGCGGCACCCACTACCCGTTCGGCATCGCCGCCACCGCCGACCCGCACCTGCGGATCGCCATGCAGTACCGCCGGCCCCTCGTCGGCGTCCGTACCGCCGAGGACGTCGCCGGACGCTTCGCCCGGGTCCTGGAGCTCATCGCCGCCGACCCCGGCACCCCGCTCGGCGTCCTCGACACCCTCACCGGCCCCGACCGGGACGAGGTGCTGGCCGGCTTCAACGACACCACCCGCGAAACGGCCCGCGGGACGGCCTCCGGCACCGTCGCCGAGCAGTTCGCCCGCCAGGCGGCCGCCACCCCCGACGCCGTCGCCGTCCACTTCGAGGGCCGGCAGCTGACCTACCGGGAGATCGACGCCCGCTCCGAGGCCCTGGCCCGCGAACTCGTCCGGCACGGAGTGGGCCCCGAGACGGTGGTGGCGATGTCCGTACGCCGCTCGCCCCTCCTGGTCACCGCCCTGCTCGCGGTACTGAAGGCCGGCGGCGCCTACCTGCCCGTCGACCCCGCCCTGCCCGCCGGCCGGATCGCGTTCATGGCGCAGGACTCCGGTGCCCGGCTCGCGCTCGTCGACGCCACGACCGCCGACGCCCTGTCCGCGTCGGCGATACCCGCCCTGCGGGTCGACGCGCCCCCGCCGACCCCCTCCGAAGCCGAAACCGAAGCTGGACCCGGCGTCCGCGCCACCGTCGACAACACCGCGTACGTCATCTACACCTCCGGCTCCACCGGCCTCCCCAAGGGCGTGGCCGTCACCCACCGGGGCCTGGCCGGCCTGGTCCTGTCCCACGTGGAACGACTGGCGTTCACCCCCGCCGACCGCATGCTCCAACTGGTCTCGCCCAGCTTCGACGTCTCCCTGTGCGAGGTGTTCACCGCCCTGCTCTCCGGCGCCTCGCTGGTGATGGCCGACGCCGCCGAACTCGTACCGGGCACGCCCCTGGCCGACACCGTCGACCGGCACGGCGTGACCCACCTGATGCTCACCCCGACCATGCTCGCCGCCATGCCCGACGGATCCATGCGGGGCCTGTCCTGCCTGGTCCTCGGCGGCGAGGCGGCCGCCCCCGACCTCGTCGCCCGCTGGACGCCCGGCCGGCGCGTGGTCAACGTCTACGGCCCGACCGAGGCCACCGTCTGCGCCACCATGAGCCTGCCCCTCACCGGCGACGGCGGCGCCCGCCCCATCGGCCGGCCGGTCGCCGGCACCCGCCTGTACGTGCTCGACGGCGCTCTGCGCCCGGTCCCGCCCGGCGTCCCCGGCGAGCTCTACATCGCCGGCCCCGGGCTGGCCCGCGGCTACACGGGCCGGGCAGCCCTGACCGCCGGCCGGTTCGTCGCCTCCCCCTTCGGCGCACCCGGCGAGCGGATGTACCGCACCGGTGACGTCGTCGAGTGGACCGGCGACGGCGACCTGCTCTTCCGCGGCCGGACCGACGAACAGGTCAAGATCCGCGGGTTCCGCATCGAACTCGGCGAGATCGAGGCCGCCCTGCGCGAACTCCCCGACGTCCGGGAGGCGGTCGTCGTCGTCGACACCCGCACCGGCGACCGCCGCCTCGCCGGGTACGTCGTGCCCGCCGGGGAGGCCCGGCCCGACCCGGCCGACCTCGCCCGCCACCTGCGCGACCGGCTGCCCGGGCACATGGTCCCGCCGTCGATCCTCGTCATCGACGAGGTGCCGCTCACGGCGAGCCGCAAGCTCGACCGCCGCGCCCTGCCCGCGCCCGAAACGGCCCGCACCACGGCCGGCCGGGCCCCGCAGAGCACCCGGGAGGCCATCCTGTGCGGCCTGTTCGCCGAAGTGCTGGGCGCCGGCCCGGTCGCTCCCACCGACGACTTCTTCGACCTGGGCGGCCACTCCCTGCTCGTCAACCGGCTGGTGACCCGCATCCGGGCCGTCCTGGGCGTCGAGGTGCCGCTGCGCGTGGTCTTCCAGTCGCCGACCGCCGCCGGACTCGCCGCCCGCGACGGCGGGGACGGCGGCGCCGGCGCCGCCTCCGACGCCGACCCGTTCGCGCCCGTCCTGACCGTCAAGGGCGACGGGGACCGCGAACCCCTGTGGTGGGTGCACCCCGGCGGCGGCCTGAGCTGGCCCTACCTGGGCTTCGCCGGGCTGCTCCCCAAGGACCGCCCGGTGTACGGGCTCCAGGCGAAGGGCTTCGACGGGTCGACCCCGCTGCCCGGCTCGGTGGCCGACATGGTCGACGACTACGTGGCGGAGGTCCTGGCGGTCCAGCCCGAAGGGCCCTTCCACCTGATGGGCCTGTCCAGCGGCGGCACCCTGGCCCACGCCATGGCCGCGGAACTGCGCCGCCGCGGCCACGAGGTGGGACTCGTGGCGCTGCTGGACAGCGTGCCGAGCAGCAGTCTCGCCGGCCGGCCCCTGCCCACCGAGGCCGAGTTCCGCGACTACTTCGCCCAGCACCTCACCGGCGCCGTCGGCGCCGGCGACTACGAGAGCCTGGTCGAGACCGCCGTGCGGATCGGGCTCAACTACACGGCCCTGATGCCCGGCTTCCCGGTGCCCGCCTTCGACAGCGACGTGCTGCTGTTCGACGCCGTGCCCAAACCGGAGGGCACGTACGCGCCGCTGTGGGCGCCGCACGTCGGCGGCACGGTGCGACGCCACCCCGTCTACGCCGCCCACGAGGACCTGTACCTGCCGGGACCGGCGGCGGAGATCTGCGCCGTCATCACCCGCGAACTCGCCGGCCGCTGAGCCGCCGGTCCCGATCTTCCGACACGAGGGGAATTCGCATGGATACCAGTGCACTGGAGGCCTACGACGTCGTGGGCATCGGCTTCGGGCCCTCCAACCTGTCGCTGGCTGTCGCACTAGAGGAGGGGCCGCATCAGGTCACCTCCGCCTTCTTCGAGCGGCAGCCGTCGCTGGGCTGGCACCGGGGCATGCTGCTGCCCTCGGCGAAGATGCAGGTGTCCTTCCTGAAGGACTTGGCGACCTTCCGCAACCCGGCGACGCGGTTCGGCTTCGTCTCCTACCTGCACGACGTGGGCCGCCTCACCCGCTTCGTCAACAACCAGGACTTCTTCTCCACCCGGCGGGAGTTCCACGACTACCTCGAATGGGCCGAGTCGAAGCTGACCGTGAAGGCCGACTACTCCTGCGAGGTCACCGGCATGTCGGCGGTGCCCGCCGCCGACGGCGGGCCCGCCCGCCGCATCCGCGTCCGCATGCGGGACGGCGCCGGCGGCACCCGGACCGTCGAGGCGCTGAACGTCGTCGTCTCCACCGGCCTGGTGCCCCGGATGCCCGCCGGGCTGGAGGCGGGCGAACACGTCTGGCACAGCTCCGGGTTCCTCCACCGGCTGCGGGAGCGGGAGGGCCGGCCGCTGCGCCGGGTGGCGGTCGTCGGCGCCGGGCAGAGCGCCGCCGAGATCGTCCGCTACCTCCACGACCACCTGCCCGAGGTCCGGGTGACGGCGATCGTGCCTTCGTACGGCTACGCCATCGCCGACGACACGCCGTTCGCCAACCAGGTGTTCGACCCGGAGGCCGTGGACCGCTACTTCGACGGCTCGCAGCGCTCCAAGGACGCCATCTGGGACTACCACCGGAACACCAACTACTCGGTGGTCGACGACGAGGTCATCCGGGGCCTGTACGAGCGCGCCTACGCGGACGAGTTCAGCGGCGCCGGCCGGCTGGACTTCCGCAACCTGGCCCGGGTCACCGAAGCCCGGCCCGCCGCCGGCGGCGGGACCCGGATCACCGTCCACTCGCTGGCCGACGACGAGACGTACGGCCTGGACGTCGACGTACTCGTCTGCGCGACCGGCTACGCCCCGATGGACCCCGCGGCGGTGCTCGGCGACCTCGACGCGCACTGCCTGCGCGACGAGGCCGGCCGGCACCGGGTCACCCGCGACTACCGCCTCGTCACGGGGGAGGGCCTGGACGCTGGGCTCTACCTCCAGGGCGGCACCGAGCACACCCACGGACTCGCGTCCTCACTGCTGTCGAACATCGCCGTCCGCAGCGGTGACATCGCGCGATCGATCACGGCCCGGCTGCTGTCCGGCGCCGCCACGAAGGGAACCGACGCATGAGCAGCAACCCGTTCGACGACGAGACCGGCCGCTTCCACGTCCTGGTCAACGACGAGGAGCAGCACTCGCTGTGGCCTTCCTTCGCCACCGTTCCGGACGGCTGGCGGATCGTGTTCGGCGAGGAGAGCCGGCAGGCCTGCGAGGAGTACGTGGAGGCGAACTGGGCGGACATGCGGCCCAGGAGCCTGCGCGAGGCCATGGCGAACGGCTGAAGGACACGGTGAAGACCACGGTGAAGGGGAACCTCATGACCAGCCCGGCCGAGCGCTGGGGCATCCACCCCGAGCACTTCTGGCTCCACGGCCGGGCCCCGGGGCATCCGGTCGAGTTCGACGAGAAGACCAACGCCTGGAACGTCTACGGCTACCGCGAGGCCGTCGAGGTCCTCAGCACCCCGCAGGTCTTCTCGTCGCACATGGCGAGACTGCTGCCGATGGGCGCCGACGAGTCGTTCACCGAGGGCGACCTGCTCCAGACCGACCCTCCGGACCACCGCGAGCTGCGCAAGCTGGTCGGCCACGCCTTCACCCCGAAGGTGGTGGCCGACCTGGAGCCGCGGATCACCGCGCTCACCCACGAGCTCCTCGACGCGGTGGCCGGCCGGGACCGGTTCGACCTGATGACGAGCCTGGCCTACCCGCTGCCGGTGACCGTCGTCGCGGAACTGCTCAGCATTCCGGCCGCCGACCGGCACCTGTTCGAGGGCTGGATGACACAGATGGTGCTCAGCCTCGGCGACGTCTCCATGGAGGACGATGCCGAGGACCAGGAACGCATCTTCGAAGCGGGCATGGTCCCGATGCGCAAGATGCTGGAGTACCTGCGCGAGCACACGGCCGAGTGCCGGCGCCGGGGCGAGCGCGACGACCTGCTGGGTCGGCTCGCCTCCGCGGAGCTGGGCGGACGCAGGCTGAGCGACAACCACATCGTCAACTTCGCCAAGATGTTGCTGATCGCCGGATACCTGACGACCACCATGCTGATCGGCAACACGGTGCTGTGCCTGGACAGCTACCCCGAGCAGGCCGCCAGGGTGCGGCGCGACCGGTCGCTGGTGCCCGGTCTGCTGGAGGAGTCCATGCGCTTCATGAGCCCGGTGGCCGCCACGTACCGGGCCACCACGGCGGAGGTGGAGATCGCCGGGCGCCGGCTGGACGCGGACCAGATGGTCATGGTGTGGTTCGGGGCCGCGAACAGGGACCCGCGCCAGTTCGCCGATCCGGACGTCTTCGACGTGGCCCGAGGGCCCAACGCGCACCTCGGCTTCGGCCGCGGCATCCACTTCTGCCTCGGCGGGCCGCTGGCCCGGATGGAGGGCCGGGTCGCCATGAACCTGCTCTTCGACCGTTTCCCGAAGCTCCTGACCGACCCCGACAACCCGCCGACGTTCATGCCCGGCTTCGACACCACCGGCGTCGCGACCCTGCCGGTGCGCACCTCGTAGCACCGACGCGCGGCGCGGCACGGCCAACGGCGGCGGCCCCCTGGGGGCCGCCGCCACAGCCATGTCAACGGTCGGCGCCACAGTGGCGCCAGCAGATCGCCCAACACTGGCGCCGCGATAGGGTGTGGATGGCGCCATGAGTGTGCCACTATGGCGCTATGAAGCTGACGCCCTTCGTCGAAAACGTCCGCGGCGAGTTCCTCGTCGCCGCGGAGGCGGCCGGGGAGGAGACCCTCACCGTCGCGGAACGCCTCGCTTCCGCGCTGGACGCCTCCGTACGACTGACCCTCCTCGGTGTGCTGTCCGCGGCGGCGGACGAGGTCTCCCGCGACCTCGCCCCGCAGGCCGTCGAGGTCAGGCTGCGCGGGCTCGACCCCGCCCTCGTGGTGAGCCCGCCGACCGCCCCCCCCCCCCCCCAAGCCCCCCCACCCCCCCCCCCCCCCCCCCCCCCACCACCCCCCGCGCCCGCCCCCCCCCCCCCCCCCCCCCAGGGCCGGGGGCCCGCCCCC
>LJCW01000098.1 GCA_001298555.1 Actinobacteria bacterium OV450 | reverse complement strand
GGGGGGCCGGGGGGGGGGGGGGCCCCCGCCTCGCCGCGCCCGGGGCGGGGGGGGGGGGGGGGGGGGGGGACAAGCGGCGGGGGTCCGCGTCCGGGAGGGGGGGGGGGGGGGGCGGCTACGCGGCCGCGGCCGCTGCCCCCGCCGGTCCCCCGGTGGCGCCGGCCGCCGGGGTCGCGGCCGGCGCGCTGGCGGTCTCCGCGCTCGGCGTGATCGCGGTGCGCAGGTCCCGCCGGACCCGCGCCCCCGCCTGACGGGCCGGGCCCGGGCGGCCGACCGGCCGTCCGGGCCCGGCTGTGCCGTCTCCGGCCCCGCCCTTCCACGTTGTTCACCAGGCTCCGCCCGGCACTCGCCCTCGCGCCCGGCTCCGGGGGCCCGTGCCGCACGCGCAGGCGGGACGGGAACAGCTCGCGGCTTCGGACGCCGGCATGGCCGGGTTCGGAGGGTGGGCAGCCAGGGAGAAGGTTCGAGCCCGGGCCGGGGTGCCGGGGCGGCCCCCGCGTACCCCGCACTTCGAACGCCGACGGCGACGCAGTGGCCGCGGCGGGACGGGAGGGGGCCCCCGCCTCGACACGTCGGCGGGCCCCGGTCCCTGCGCCTCAAGCACCGGCGGCGCAGGAGTGGCCCGGCGGGGAGGGGACGGTCCTGCCCCGGGGTTGCCGGCGGCGGGCCGGGTCCGTGCCACCGCCCATGCCGGCTTCGAAATGCCGGCTGGGGGCGGCGAGCGCGCCCCGGGGGGGGGGGGCGGGGCGGGTCCTGCCCCGGCACGTCGGCGGTCTCCGGTCGGGGGCGGGGCCCGGTCAGCAGTCCGGGGAACGCCGGCCGGCCGGGGCCCGGCGGGGGGGGGGCCGGGTCCGCGCGGCCGGCCGCCACCTCGCCCGCACCACCCGCACCTCGGGCCGGATCCAGGAGTGGCGGGCCGTGAGCCGCTCCAGGGCCGGGGGCAGCAGGTGCAGGGCCGCGCTGCGGAACGCCGCGATGCGCAGCACGCCCGTCGCGCCGTCCCCGTCCCCGGCTCCGCGGCCCGCGGCGCACCTCCGCGCCGGGACACCTCCGGGGAGGGGGGATGGCCGGGGTTCGTTGTCGGCCCCCGCCAGTAGGGTGTTGGCATGGCCGACCCTTCCAGTTACCGTCCCGCGCCGGGGCAGATCCCGGACTCCCCGGGGGTGTACCGATTCCGCGACGAGCACCGCCGGGTGATCTACGTCGGGAAGGCCAAGAGCCTGCGCCAACGCCTGGCCAGCTACTTCCAGGATGTCGCCGGGCTGCACCCCCGTACCGCCACCATGGTCACCACGGCCGCCTCCGTCGAGTGGACCGTCGTCTCCACCGAGGTCGAGGCGCTCCAGCTCGAATACTCCTGGATCAAGGAGTACGACCCCCGGTTCAACGTCAAGTACCGGGACGACAAGAGCTACCCCTCCCTCGCGGTGACGATGAACGAGGAGTACCCGAGGGTCCAGGTCATGCGGGGGCCCAAGAAGAAGGGCGTGCGGTACTTCGGGCCCTACGGGCACGCCTGGGCGATCCGCGAGACCGTCGACCTCATGCTGCGGGTGTTCCCCGTGCGCACCTGCTCCGCCGGGGTGTTCAAGCGGTCCGCGCAGATCGGCCGGCCCTGTCTGCTCGGCTACATCGGCAAGTGCTCCGCCCCCTGCGTCGGCCGGGTCACCCCCGAGGAGCACCGCGAACTGGCCGAGGACTTCTGCGACTTCATGGCCGGGCGGACGGGGACGTACCTCTCCCGGCTGGAGAAGCAGATGCACGAGGCCGCCGAGGAGATGGAGTACGAGAAGGCCGCCCGGCTGCGTGACGACATGGGGGCCCTGCGCCGGGCCATGGAGAAGAACGCCGTCGTCCTCGCCGACGCCACCGACGCCGACCTGATCGCGGTCGCCGAGGACGAGCTCGAGGCCGCCGTGCAGATCTTCCACGTCCGCGGCGGGCGCGTGCGCGGCCAGCGCGGCTGGGTCACCGACAAGGTGGAGGCCGTCGATACCGCAGGACTGGTCGAGCACGCCCTCCAGCAGCTGTACGGGGAGGAGAAGGGCGAGGCCGTTCCCAAGGAGGTGCTGGTCCCGGCCCTCCCCGAGGACACGCCCGCGCTGAGCCAGTGGTTGGCCGAGCGGCGCGGCTCCCTCGTGAGCCTGCGCATCCCGCAGCGCGGGGACAAGAAGGCCCTGATGGAGACCGTCCACCGCAACGCGCAGCAGTCCCTGGCCCTGCACAAGACCAAGCGCGCCAGCGACCTCACCACCCGCTCCCGGGCCCTGGAGGAGATCGCCGAGGCCCTCGACCTGGACGGTGCGCCGCTGCGCATCGAGTGCTTCGACATCTCGCACCTCCAGGGCGACGACGTGGTGGCCTCGATGGTCGTCTTCGAGGACGGGCTGGCCCGGAAGAGCGAGTACAGGCGCTTCGCGATCAAATCGTTCGAGGGGCAGGACGACGTCCGGTCCATGCACGAGGTGGTGTCGAGGCGCTTCCGCCGCTACCTCCAGGAGAAGCTGAAGACGGGGGAGTGGTCCCCGGAGGACGCGGGGGACGCGGAGGACGGCGAACACCCCCTCGCGGAGGACGACGGGCGGCCGAAGCGGTTCGCGTACCCGCCGCAGCTCGTGGTGGTCGACGGCGGTCAGCCGCAGGTGGCCGCCGCGCAGCGGGCGCTGGCGGAGCTCGGCATCGACGACGTGGCCGTGTGCGGGCTGGCCAAGCGACTGGAGGAGGTCTGGCTGCCCGGCGAGGACGACCCGGTCGTGCTGCCCCGCACCAGCGAGGGGCTGTACCTGCTCCAGCGGGTCCGTGACGAAGCCCACCGGTTCGCCATCCAGTACCAGCGGAACAAGCGCGGAAAGCGGCTCAAGGCCAGCCCGCTCGACGACGTGCCCGGCCTGGGGGAAAGCCGCAGGCAGGCCCTGGTCAAGCACTTCGGTTCGGTGAAGAAGCTGAGACAGGCGACAATCGAGCAGATCTGCGAGGTCCCGGGCATAGGCCGCAAGACGGCCGAGGCCGTGGCCGCGGCCCTCGCCCGGTCGGTTCCCGCTGGTCCTGCCGTCAATACGGCGACAGGAGAGATCATTGAGGATGAGCACCCCGCCCCACCGGTGGGGGCACCTCCCGGCGCAGGCCGGGGGACATCGTCCGAACGGGGGCCCGAGCAATGACCGAGCGCGAGACCGACCAGACGACCGACCAGACGAGCGACCAGACGCCCGAGCACACGACCGAGCACGACCGAGACGGAGCACAGGTGAGTACCGGCACGACAGCGGAGCCCGGGGACGCCGCGGAGGCGGCCATCCCCGAGCTGGTGATCATCTCCGGCATGTCCGGGGCCGGCCGCAGCACGGCGGCCAAGTGTCTGGAGGACCTCGGCTGGTTCGTCGTCGACAACCTCCCGCCGGCACTGATCCCCACCATGGTGGAGCTCGGCGCCCGCTCGCAGGGCAACGTGGCGCGCATCGCCGTCGTCGTCGACGTCCGCGGCCGCCAGTTCTTCGACGCCCTGCGCGAGTCCCTGGCCGACCTCGACAGCAAGGGCGTCACCCGGCGCATCGTCTTCCTGGAGTCCTCCGACGACGCGCTGGTCCGCCGCTTCGAGTCGGTCCGCCGCCCGCACCCCCTCCAGGGCGACGGGCGCATCACCGACGGCATCGCCGCCGAGCGCGACCTGCTGCGCGAGCTGCGCGGCGACGCCGACCTGGTCATCGACACCTCCAGCCTGAACGTGCACGAGCTGCGCGCGAAGATGGACGCCCAGTTCGCGGGCGACGAGGAGCCCGAGCTGCGGGCGACCGTCATGTCCTTCGGCTACAAGTACGGCCTGCCCGTCGACGCCGACCTCGTCGTCGACTGCCGCTTCATCCCGAACCCGCACTGGGTCCCCGAGCTGCGCCCCTTCACGGGCCTCAACCCGGAGGTGTCGGGCTACGTCTTCAGCCAGCCCGGCGCCAAGGAGTTCCTCGACCGCTACACCGAGCTGCTCCAGCTCATCGCCACCGGCTACCGCCGCGAGGGCAAGCGGTACGTGACCATCGCGGTCGGCTGCACCGGCGGCAAGCACCGCAGCGTCGCCATGTCCGAGAAGCTCGCTGCCCGCCTCGCCTCCGAGGGAGTCGAGACCGTCGTAGTCCACCGGGACATGGGGCGCGAGTGACCGGACGCACCCTGCGGCTGCGCCGCCTGCGCCGTCTCACCTCGGGGCGGGGCGAGGACGGCGCCGGCCGCACCGGGCTGCGCCGCGGCGCAGCCCCCAAGGTGGTCGCACCCAAGGTCGTCGCCCTCGGCGGCGGCATGGGCCTGTCGGCCTCCCTGGCGGCACTGCGCCGGATCACCGGCGAGCTCACGGCCGTGGTCACCGTCGCCGACGACGGCGGCTCCAGCGGCCGGCTCCGCGAGGAGCTCGGCGTGCTGCCGCCCGGCGACCTGCGCAAGGCGCTGGCCGCGCTGTGCGGTGACGACGACTGGGGCCAGACCTGGGCCCGCGTGATCCAGCACCGCTTCCAGTCCGAGGGCGACCTGCACGGGCACGCGGTCGGCAACCTGCTGATCGTGGCCCTGTGGGAACAGCTCGGCGACCCCGTCCAGGCCCTCGACCTGGTCGGCAAGCTGCTGGGTGCGCAGGGCAGGGTGCTGCCGATGTCGGCGGTCCCGCTGGAGCTCCAGGCGCTGGTCCGCGGCCACGACCAGACGCGCCCGGGCGAGGTCGACACCGTCCGGGGCCAGGCCACGGTGGCCACCACCCCCGGCGAGGTGCTCTCCGTACAGGTGGTGCCCGGTGATCCGCCGGCCGTGCCGGAGGCCGTCGCCGCGGTCCTGGACGCCGACTGGGTGGTGCTCGGCCCGGGATCGTGGTTCTCCTCCGTCATCCCGCACCTGCTGGTGCCGGAACTGCTCGACGCGCTGATCGAGACCAAGGCCCGGCGGGTCCTCTCGCTGAACCTCGCGCCGCAGCCCGGCGAAACAGAGGGCTTCTCTCCGCAGCGTCATTTGGAGGTTTTGGCCCGACACGCCCCTAAACTCGCCCTGGACGTGGTGCTGGCCGACGAGGCCGCCGTGCCCGACCGCGAGTCCCTCGCCGATGCCGCAAAACGGTTCGGTGCCGCGGTCGAGCTGGCGCCGGTGGCCAGGGAAGACGGCTCTCCGAAGCACGACCCGGAGCTGCTCGCCGCCGCGTACGACCGTATTTTTCGGATGCATGGAAGGATCGGCCCATGGCGATGACGCCAGCGGTGAAGGATGAGATCTCCCGGCTCCCCGTCACCCGGACCTGCTGCAGGAAGGCGGAGGTCTCGGCGATTCTTCGGTTCGCGGGCGGGCTGCACCTGGTGAGCGGGCGGATCGTCATCGAGGCGGAGCTGGACACCGGGATCGCTGCCCGGCGCCTGCGCAAGGACATCCTGGAGATCTTCGGCCATTCCTCGGACCTCGTCGTGATGGCTCCCGGCGGGCTGCGCCGCGGCAGCCGGTACGTCGTCCGCGTCGTGGCCGGTGGTGACCAGCTGGCGCGCCAGACGGGCCTCGTGGACGGCCGCGGCCGCCCCATCCGGGGTCTTCCCCCGCAGGTGGTCTCCGGGGCCACCTGCGATGCGGAGGCGGCCTGGCGCGGCGCCTTCCTGGCCCACGGTTCGCTCACCGAGCCCGGCCGGTCCTCGTCCCTGGAGGTGACCTGCCCCGGTCCGGAGGCCGCCCTGGCCCTGGTGGGCGCCGCCCGCCGGCTGTCCATCGCCGCCAAGGCGCGCGAGGTCCGCGGGGTGGACCGCGTCGTGGTCCGCGACGGCGACGCGATCGGTGCCCTGCTGACCCGGCTCGGCGCCCACGAGTCGGTACTGGCCTGGGAGGAGCGGCGGATGCGGCGCGAGGTGCGCGCCACCGCCAACCGCCTCGCCAATTTCGACGACGCCAACCTGCGCCGCTCGGCGCGGGCCCCGGTGGCCGCCGGCGCCCGGGTCCAGCGCGCTCTGGAGATCCTGGGCGAGGAGGTGCCCGAGCACCTCGCCGCGGCCGGCCGGCTGCGCATGGAGCACAAGCAGGCCTCCCTGGAGGAGCTGGGCGCGCTCGCCGATCCGCCGCTGACGAAGGACGCGGTCGCGGGCCGCATCCGCCGTCTGCTGGCGATGGCCGACAAGCGGGCGCAGGACCTCGGCATCCCGGGCACCGAGTCGAACCTCAGCGAGGACCTGGCCGACAACATGGCCGGCTGACTCGCGACGGCCGGCCGGCTCGCGCCCGTACCCCCCGAACGCCCGGCCGTACTCTCAAAGGGGCCCGCACCTCACCCGTGCGGGCCCCTTTGAGACACGCCCCATTGACATGAGCATCGCCTGATCGTGAGCCTGTCGTCCGAACGCTTTCGTGGCAGACGACGCCCAGGGGGGCACATGAGGCACCGCGCGAGATCGATCCTCGCCGCAAGCGCACTCGTCTTCGGAACCACACTGGCCGCCCTCCCGGCGGCCCACGCCCAGCCCGCAGCGGACGCCGCACCCGGCGCCGACGAGGTACGGGTCTACGACGCGGACGTCACCAAGGAGCAGATCCCGCTCCTCCTCGCCGCGGGCCAGGACGCCCAGGAGCTCACCGAACGCGCCCCCGAGAGCGGGACCGCCAAGGTCGAGCTGTTCCTCACCGGCGGGCAGGCGAAGGAGCTCGCAGGCCAGGGCGTCAAGCTCGCCGAGCACAAGGTCCCCGCGAGCGCGGCCCGCTCCCAGGCCGTCGGCGACGGGGTGTTCCGCCCCTACAGCGGCAAGGGCGGCCTCCAGGAGGAGATCCTCAAGACCGCCCAGGCCAACCCCGGCCTCGCCAAGGTGGTCTCCATCGGCAAGACCGTCCAGGGCAAGGACATCCTCGCCCTGAAGGTCACCAAGAACGCCCGCACCACCAAGGACGGCGACAAGCCCTCCGTGCTCTACATGTCCAACCAGCACGCCCGCGAGTGGATCACCCCGGAGATGACCCGGCGGCTGATGCACCACACCCTCGACAACTACGGCAAGGATCAGCGGATCACCAAGCTCGTGGACTCCACCGAGCTGTGGTTCCTGCTGTCCGCCAACCCGGACGGGTACGACTACACGCACTCCCCGGACGGCGACCGGCTGTGGCGCAAGAACATGCGCGACAACAACGGCGACGGCAAGATCACCCCCGGCGACGGGGTCGACCTCAACCGGAACTTCGCCTACAAGTGGGGTTACGACAACGAGGGTTCCTCGCCCAACCAGTCGAGCGAGACCTACCGCGGCCCCAAGGCCTCCTCCGAGCCGGAGACCGTCGCCCTCGACAGGTTCGAGAAGCGCATCGGCTTCAGGTACGCCGTCAACTACCACTCCGCGGCCGAGCTGCTGCTCTACGGCGTGGGCTGGCAGGTGGCCACCCCGACCCCGGACGACGTCGCGTACAGGGCGCTCGCCGGTACCCCGGAGAACTCGGCGATCCCGGGCTACCACCCGCAGGTCTCCTCCGAGCTCTACACGACGAACGGCGAGGCCGACGGCCACGCCGCCAACGTCAACGGCGTCATGATGTTCACGCCGGAGATGACCACCTGCCAGACGGCCTCGGCGAGCGACCCGAACGACCGGTGGAAGCCCGAGGACTGCCAGTCCGGCTTCAACTTCCCGGACGACGAGAAGCTCATCCAGGCGGAGTTCGCCAAGAACATCCCGTTCGCGCTCGCCGTCGGCGAGAGCGCCGCCCACCCCGACCAGCCGAAGTCCTCCGTGGGCCTGAGCGCCGCGGACTTCACTCCGGACCCCTTCACCACCTCCTACGCGGCCAAGGGCGAGGACCAGACGGTCTCCGTCACGGCCCGCAAGGCGCTGAAGGACAAGCAGCTCAAGTTCCGCATCAACGGCGGCCGCACGCACGACGACGGACTCAAGCCCTGGAAGGGCGGAGACGTCTACGGCGGCGGCGACAACAACTGGTTCGACGAGTACCGGGCAAAGGTGGACGGCACCAAGCCGGGCGACAAGGTCGAGGTCTGGTTCACCGGCCGCGACCACTCCGGCAAGCAGGTCTCCAGCGAGCACTTCACGTACACGGTGGCCCAGCGGCCCCGCGCCGACGTGCTGGTGATCGCGGAGGAGGGCGCCCCGGCACAGCACGCGCAGGAGTACGTCGACGCCCTGCGCGCCAACGGCAGGTCCGCGGCGGTCTGGGACGTGGCCGCACAGGGCGCCCCGCACCACCTCGGCGTGCTCTCCCACTTCCGCACGGCCGTCCACTACACCGGCGCCAAGACCCCCGGCGGCGACACCCAGCTCGCCCTGCGCGACTTCCTCAACGAGGGCGGCAGGCTGATCGAGGCCGGTGAGCTCGCGGGTGGCAACGCCCAGGTCGGCCGCGCCGTCACGGACGACTTCAGCCAGTACTACCTCGGCGCCTACAGCCGTACGAGTGCCCGCGGCGCCACCGGCTTCACCGGTACGGGTGCCCTCGCCGGGGCCAAGGGCGGCCTGGCGGACGCGGCGGGCAACCCGTTCAACGCCCCCGGGTCCTACGCGGTCACCTCCGACTCCCTGCCGGCGGCGCAGTTCCCGCAGTTCAAGAGCGCGCAGGCGGGCCAGTACGCCGGGGTCGTGAACCCGTACGCCCCCTACACCGGGGCGGGGATGGCCGCGGCCACCCATGCGGACGACGAGTGGAAGCGGCTGACCCGCACGGTCGACCTGACCAAGGTCACCGCCGCCGACGGGCCGCAGCTCAAGATGGCCCTCAACTGGAACACCGAGCCGGGCTACGACCACGCGATCCTGGAGGCCCACACCACCGGCGCGGAGGACTGGACCACGCTGCCCGAGGCGAGCGGCCTGACCGGCACCACCGTGCCGACGGAGTGCGAGGCCGGGTTCTACGTCAACGGCCACCCGTTCCTGAAGCACTACCTCACCCTCGACAGCGCCGGCTGCACCGCGAGCGGCACCAGCGGCCGGTGGAACAGCTTCACCGGTTCCTCCGACGGCTGGAAGCAGGTCACCTTCGACCTGAGCGCGTACGCGGGCAAGACCGTCGAGGTCTCCCTCTCGTACGTCTCGGACGGCGGCTCCGGCGGCCGCGGCCTGTTCGCGGACGACGCGCGCGTCTCCGTCGGCGGGGCCGACCAGGCCGTCGAGGGGTTCGAGACCTCGCTGGGGGTCTGGACGGCCCAGGGCGCCCCTGCCGGAAGTCCGGTGGTCCCGGGCGACTGGACCCGGTCCGGGGAGCTGTTCAAGTCCTATGCGTCGGTCACTACGCGTAACACGGTGCTCCTCGGTTTCGGCCTGGAACACCTGCCGGCGGCGGCGGACCGAGCCGTACTCGTCGGTAAGGCGCTCCGCTCGCTGCACCGCTGATCGACGACGCCCCCGACGCTCACCCTGAGTGACGGGGGCCGAGGCCCCCGGGCCCCGTACCGGAGCGCACGGTACGGGGCCCCGGCGGCGTACCCCCTGTGACAGGGGGAATCTCAGGTCCCGGCCGATGTCACTCAAAAGCTCACGGAGAGGTAGGGTCGTAAGCGGTCGGGGACATCCCATACAGCTCGCCGGCGGGACAGGCCGGCGCACCAACGAGGAGATCGGTTCGTGACGATCCGCGTAGGCATCAACGGTTTTGGCCGAATTGGCCGCAACTACTTCCGGGCGCTCCTTGAGCAGGGAGCGGACATCGAGATCGTCGGTGTCAACGACCTGACTGACAACGCGACCCTGGTGCACCTTCTCAAGTACGACACCATCCTGGGACGCCTCAAGGCCGAGGTCTCCCACACCGACGACAGCATCACCGTCGACGGCAAGACCTTCAAGACCTTTGCCGAGCGCGACCCCGCGAACCTGCCCTGGGGCGAGCTCGGCGCCGACATCGTCATCGAGTCGACCGGCATCTTCACGAAGAAGGCCGATGCCGCCAAGCACATCGCCGCGGGCGCGAAGAAGGTCCTCATCTCGGCTCCGGCCAAGGACGAGGACATCACCATCGTGATGGGCGTCAACCAGGACAAGTACGACGCCGCCAACCACCACGTCATCTCCAACGCCTCCTGCACCACCAACTGCGTGGCGCCGATGGCCAAGGTCCTCGACGAGAACTTCGGCATCGTCAAGGGCATGATGACGACGGTCCACGCGTACACGAACGACCAGCGCATCCTGGACTTCCCGCACTCGGACCTGCGCCGCGCCCGCGCCGCCGCCGAGAACATCATCCCGACCTCGACGGGTGCCGCGAAGGCGACCGCGCTGGTCCTCCCGCAGCTGAAGGGCAAGCTGGACGGCATCGCCATGCGCGTCCCGGTCCCGACCGGCTCGGTCACCGACCTCGTCCTGGAGCTCTCCCGCGAGACCACCAAGGAAGAGATCAACGCCGCCTTCCAGAAGGCGGCCGAGGGTCAGCTCAAGGGCATCCTCGACTACACCGAGGACGCGATCGTCTCCTCCGACATCGTGAACTGGCCGGCTTCCTGCACCTTCGACTCCTCCCTGACCATGGTTCAGGACGGGACGCAGGTCAAGGTCGTCGGCTGGTACGACAACGAGTGGGGCTACTCCAACCGCCTCGTCGACCTGACCGTCTTCGTCGGCGGTCAGCTCTAAGTCTCAGGTAGCAGGGCTAGGCACCACGACGTGAACGCAGGGTCCGGTCAGCGCGATGGAGCGCTGCACGGGCCCTGTCGTTTGCCTCGACCGATCGGCCCCGCACCGGCAGAACCCGTGTATGGGGATAAGGAGTAGAAACACATGAAGACGATCGACGAACTGCTCGCCGAAGGCGTCGCCGGCAAGCGGGTCTTCGTCCGCGCCGACCTCAACGTGCCGCTCTCGGGCGACACGATCACCGACGACGGTCGCATCCGCGCCGTGCAGCCGACCATCGCGAAGCTCGCCGAAGCCGGCGCCCGCGTGGTCGTCGCCTCGCACCTGGGCCGCCCCAAGGGCGCCCCGGACCCGGCCTTCTCGCTCGCTCCGGCCGCCAAGCGACTCGGTGAACTGCTCGGTGCGGACGTCGCGTTCGCCACCGACACCGTCGGATCCTCCGCCAAGGAGACCGTCGCGGCCCTCGCCGACGGCCAGGTCGCCGTCATCGAGAACCTGCGCTTCAACGCCGGTGAGACCTCGAAGGACGACGCCGAGCGCGGCGCCTTCGCGGACCAGCTCGCCGAGCTGGCCGACGTCTACGTCGGCGACGGCTTCGGCGCCGTGCACCGCAAGCACGCCTCGGTCTTCGACCTGCCCGCCCGCCTCCCGAACGCGGCCGGCTACCTGATCGCCACCGAGGTCGGCGTGCTGAAGAAGCTGACCGCCGACGTCAAGCGCCCGTACGTGGTCGTCCTCGGCGGCGCGAAGGTCTCCGACAAGCTGGCCGTCATCGACCAGCTGCTCGGCAAGGCCGACCGCATCCTCATCGGCGGCGGCATGGCGTACACCTTCCTCTACGCCAAGGGCTACGAGGTCGGCATCTCCCTGCTCCAGAAGGACCAGGTGGACGTCGTCAAGGAGTACATGGCGCGCGCCGAGAAGAACGGCGTCGAGCTGGTCCTGCCGGTGGACGTCCTGGTCTCCGCGGACTTCCCGGACCTGAAGACCAAGGCCCCGGCCGACTTCGAGACCGTCGACGCGGACAAGATCCCCGCCGACAAGGAGGGTCTGGACATCGGTCCCAAGACCCGTGAGCTGTACGCGTCGAAGATCGCCGACGCGGAGACCGTCTTCTGGAACGGTCCCGTGGGCGTCTTCGAGCACCCCGACTACGCCGGAGGCACCCGCGCCGTCGCGCAGGCCCTCGTCGACAGCAGCGCGTTCACCGTGGTGGGCGGCGGCGACTCCGCCGCGGCCGTGCGCACGCTCGGCTTCGACGAGAACGCTTTCGGTCACATCTCGACCGGTGGTGGCGCCTCCCTCGAATACCTCGAGGGCAAGACGCTCCCCGGCCTCGCCGCACTGGAGGTCTGAACCCGTATGACCACGCGTACCCCGCTGATGGCGGGCAACTGGAAGATGAACCTCAACCACCTCGAGGCCATCGCGCACGTCCAGAAGCTCGCCTTCGCACTCGCCGACAAGGACTACGACGCCGTCGAGGTCGCGGTCCTGCCGCCCTTCGTCGACCTGCGCTCGGTCCAGACCCTGATCGACGGCGACAAGCTGAAGATCAAGTACGGCGCGCAGGACGTCTCGGCGCACGACTCCGGCGCCTACACCGGCGAGATCTCCGGCTCGATGCTCGCCAAGCTGAAGTGCACGTACGTGGCCGTCGGCCACAGCGAGCGCCGCCAGTACCACGGCGAGACCGACGAGCTCTGCAACGCCAAGGTCAAGGCCGCCTACCGGCACGGGCTCACCCCGATCCTGTGCGTCGGCGAGGGCCTGGACGTCCGCAAGGCCGGCCAGCAGGTTCCCCACACCCTCGCCCAGGTGGACGGCGGCCTCAAGGACGTCCCGGCCGAGCAGGTCGAGTCCATCGTGATCGCGTACGAGCCCGTCTGGGCGATCGGGACCGGCGAGGTCGCCACCCCCGAGGACGCGCAGGAGGTCTGCGGGGCGATCCGCACCCGCCTCGCCGAGCTGTACTCGCAGGAGCTGGCCGACAAGGTCCGCATCCAGTACGGCGGCTCCGTGAAGTCCGGCAACATCGCGGCGATCATGGCCCAGCCCGACGTCGACGGCGCGCTGATCGGCGGCGCGGCGCTGGACGCGGACGAGTTCGTGAAGATCGTCCGGTTCCGCGACCAGTGACCTGCGTGATCGTCGCAGCGAGTAGGCGGTAGGACGGATCCGTCGTACCCTTGCGGGGGCCAGGAGGCTGAACCACCAGCCACTGGCCCCCGCGCACATCCAGCAGAGCCGGAAAGCCAGAAAAGCCAGAAAGTAGGAA
Source organism: Actinobacteria bacterium OV450 (assembly GCA_001298555.1). Taxonomy (GTDB): domain Bacteria; phylum Actinomycetota; class Actinomycetes; order Streptomycetales; family Streptomycetaceae; genus Streptomyces. The sequence continues at coordinate 84,372 of LJCW01000098.1, read as the reverse complement.
TCAGCCGTGATTATGGGGTTCTCGATCGCCCTGATCGTCTTCAGCGCCCTGCTGATGCTGCTCGTGCTGATGCACAAGGGCAAGGGCGGCGGCCTTTCCGACATGTTCGGCGGCGGCATGCAGTCGTCGGTCGGCGGCTCCTCGGTGGCCGAGCGCAACCTGGACCGCATCACCGTCGTGGTCGGTCTCCTCTGGTTCGCCTGCATCATGGCGCTCGGCATCCTGATGAAGTAGGGAAGCCGACGGTTCTGGCCATTCCGCCGGTCCGGTCGGCTCCACCCCGCCTATCATGAGGACGGCGTCCGCGGCGCGGAGTGAGTAACTCCATGTGATGGACGTGCGTTGGGCCTTACGTAGACTGGGGCGCCCGCAGCGGAATCCACTCACGCTCCGCGGCACCATCACGCAGGGAGTTACGACCGTGGCAAGTGGCAACGCGATCCGTGGCAGTCGGGTCGGAGCGGGGCCGATGGGTGAGGCCGAGCGCGGCGAATCCGCGCCCCGCCTGCGCATCTCCTTCTGGTGCTCGAACGGGCACGAGACGCAGCCGAGCTTCGCCAGCGACGCGCAGGTGCCGGACACCTGGGACTGCCCGCGCTGCGGGTTCCCGGCCGGCCAGGACCGGGACAACCCCCCGGCGCCGCCGCGCACCGAGCCCTACAAGACGCACCTGGCGTACGTACGGGAGCGGCGCACGGACGCCGACGGCGAGGCGATCCTCGCCGAGGCGCTGGCCAAACTCCGCGGCGAGATCTGACGACGCGACGGTAAAGGTGTGACATCGGGCCCGGCCCGCAGGAGTTGTTCTCCAGCGGGCCGGGCCCTTTGCGTGCGTTGGGCCGCTTCCGATCCTTTAAGTTGGTGATCGGCGGGGCACGACAGGACGGAAGAAACGGGTTGATGTCCGAGATGAACGCAGAGCACAGGACGAGGCTCAACCGGACGCCCGAGTGGCTGGCACTCGGCAAGCACCGCGAAGAGCTGGGGCAGACGCATCTGCGAGAGCTGTTCGAGGCGGATCCGAACCGGGGTACGGGCTACACCCTGCGGGTCGGGGACCTGTACATCGACTACTCGAAGCACCTCGTGACCGACGAGACGCTGGAGCTGCTGCAGGAACTGGCGGCGGCGACCGGCGTGGCCGAGCTGCGCGAGGCGATGTTCCGCGGCGAGAAGATCAACACGACGGAGGACCGGGCGGTCCTGCACACCGCCCTGCGCGCGCCGCGGGACGCGGTGGTCGAGGTGGACGGCGAGAACGTCGTCCCCGGGGTTCACGCGGTCCTCGACAAGATGGCGGCGTTCTCCGACCAGGTCCGGTCGGGGCAGTGGACCGGCTTCACCGGCCGGCGCATCACGAACGTGGTCAACATCGGCATCGGCGGCTCCGACCTGGGGCCGGCGATGGCGTACGAGGCGCTGCGCGCGTTCACCGACCGCGCGCTGACCGTACGGTTCGTGTCCAACGTGGACGGCGCCGACCTGCACGAGGCGGTACGGGACCTGGACCCCGCCGAGACGCTGTTCATCATCGCCTCCAAGACCTTCACCACCATCGAGACCATCACCAACGCCGAGTCGGCGCGCGCGTGGCTGCTGGCCGGCCTCGGCGGTGAGACCGCAGCCGTGGCGCGGCACTTCGTGGCGCTGTCGACCAACGAGGAGAAGGTCACCGCCTTCGGCATCGACCCGGCCAACATGTTCGGGTTCTGGGACTGGGTCGGCGGGCGCTACTCCTTCGACTCCGCGATCGGGCTCTCCCTGATGATCGCGATCGGCCCGGACGCCTTCCGGGAGCTGCTGGGCGGCTTCCGCACGATGGACGAGCACTTCCGCACCGCCCCGCCGGAGCAGAACGCGCCGTTCCTGATGGGCCTGTTGGGGATCTGGTACGGCGAGTTCTTCGACGCGCAGTCCCACGCGGTCCTGCCGTACAGCCACTACCTCTCCCGGTTCACCGCGTACCTCCAGCAGCTGGACATGGAGTCCAACGGCAAGTCCGTGGACCGCGACGGCAAGCCGGTGGACTGGCAGACCGGTCCCGTGGTCTGGGGCACCCCCGGCACCAACGGGCAGCACGCGTACTACCAGTTGCTCCACCAGGGCACGAAGATGATCCCGGCGGACTTCATCGGCTTCGCGCGGCCGGTCGGCGAACTGGAGCCGAAGCTGGCGGACCAGCACGACCTGCTGATGGCGAACTTCTTCGCGCAGACGCAGGCGCTGGCCTTCGGCAAGACGCCGGAGGAGGTGCGCGCGGAGGGCGTGCCGGAGCCGCTGGTCCCGCACAAGACCTTCAGGGGCAACCACCCGACCACGACGATCCTGGCGCAGGACCTCACCCCGGCGGTGCTGGGCCAGCTGATCGCGCTGTACGAGCACAAGGTGTTCGTCCAGGGCGCGGTGTGGAACATCGACTCCTTCGACCAGTGGGGCGTCGAGCTCGGCAAGGTCCTCGCCAAGCGGGTCGAGCCGGCCCTGGCGGAGGGCGCGGAGGTGCCGGGCCTGGACCCCTCGACGAAGGCGCTCGTGGCCGCCTACCGCGGGCTGCGCGGCCGCAGCTGACCGTCGCCGCCCGGTCATGACGAAGGGCCCGCTCTCCCCGGGGGGAGCGGGCCCTTCGGTGTCCGGGGCGCCGTGCCGTCAGGACGCGGCCGGCGGGTACAGGCCCGCCGGGAGCTTTGCGGCGGCCGTGCGGTCCAGCAGCCACAGGGTGCGCGAGCGGCCGTACGCCTGCGCGGCGGGCGCCTGCACGGCTCCCGCGCCGCCCAGCGCGATGGCGACCGCGCCCGCCTTGTCCTCGCCCGCCGCCAGCAGCCAGACCTCCCGGGCCGCCCGGATCGCCGGGAGGGTCAGCGAGACCCGCGTCGGAGGGGGCTTGGGCGCGCCGTGCACGCCGACCACCGTGCGCTCGGTCTCGCGGGAGGCCGGGTGCTCGGGGAAGAGCGACGCGACGTGCGTGTCCGGGCCGACGCCCAGCATCAGCACGTCGAAGGTGGGGACCGGGCCGTGGTCCTCGGGCCCCGCCGCCTCCGCCAGTTCGGCCGCGTAGGCCGCGGCCGCGGCGTCCACGTCCGCCCCGTACGGGCCGTCCGAGGCCGGCATGGCGTGGACGCGGGCCGGGTCCACCGCCACCGCGTCCAGGAGGGCTTCCCGGGCCTGTACGTGGTTGCGCTCGGGGTCGTCGGCCGGGACGTACCGCTCGTCGCCCCACCACAGGTCCAGCCGGGACCAGTCGACGGCGTCGCGCGCCGGGGCCGCCGCCAGCGCGGCCAGCAACCCGTTGCCGTTGCGGCCGCCGGTGAGGACCACCCCGGCGCTGCCCCGGGCCGCCTGCGCGTCCACGATCTTCGTGATGAGCCGGGCCGCCGCGGCCTGAGCCATCAGCTCCTTGTCCCGGTGGACGACGACCTGGGGAGTCGTCATACCCATGGTGGTGCCGCCTTCTTGATAGTGCGGTGGGTACGGGTACCGCTGCGCGGAGCCGGATCCCCTGCCGGGGACGGCTCCGCGCAGCGGCTGTCGGCTACTTGGCCGAGGACTTCCCGGCCGGCTTGGCGGGCTTGCCGGACCTGGCCGCGGGCTTCGCGGCCCCGGCGTCGGCCTTGGGGCCGGTCACGGTCTCGGGGGAGTCCGTGGCCGTGACCTCGCCCGGCGCCGCCTTCGCCGGAGCGGCGGCCGCGTCGGCGGCCGCAGCGGCCTCCAGGCGCGACACGCCGAACTTCAGGGCCGCCTCGAACGTGTTGTCCGGGTCGAGCCGGCGCAGCTCCTCCGCGAGCAGCTCGGCCGTGTCGCGGCGCTTGAGCGCCACCGCACGGTCGGGCTGACCCGGCATGCACAGCGTGGCCAGCGAGCCGTCGGCCCGGTCCAGGACGATGTCGCCGTCCTTGGTCTCCAGCCGGACCGAGGTCAGGCCGGGGCCCTGCGAGCCGGTCCGCCGGACGGGCACCTGGAGCCGGTCCGCCAGCCACATGGCCAGCAGCTCGCAGCTCGGGTTCTCGTCCTCGCCCTCGACGACCGCCGAGGTCACCTTCACGGCCTGCTGGTCCAGCGCGGCGGCCAGCATCGACCGCCACGGCGTGATCCGGGTCCAGGACAGGTCCGTGTCACCCGGGGCGTAGGCCGCGGCCCGCTCCCCGAGCGCCTGCTGCGGGCTCTCGCTGGCGTACGTGTCCGAGATCCGGCGCTGTCCGAGCGCACCCAGCGGGTCGCCCGCCAGGTTCGACGGGGCGCCGTCCGGCCACCAGACCACGACGGGCGCGTCCGGCAGGAGGAGCGGGAGAACCACCGACTGGGCGTGGTTGACCAGTTCACCGTGAAGGCGGAGCACCACCGTCTCGCCGGTGCCGGCGTCCGCCCCGACGCGGACTTCCGCGTCGAGACGGGCGTCGCGGCGGCTGCGCGGCGAGCGGCTGGCCCGCTTGATGACGACGACGATCCGCGAAGGGTGTTCGTGGGACGCGTCGTTCGCCGACTTGAGCGCGTCGTACGCGTTCTCCTCGTCGGTCACGATCACCAGCGTGAGGACCATGCCGATGGCCGGCGTGCCGATGTCCCGGCGCGCCTGCACCAACGCGGCGTTGATCTTGCTGGAGGTGGTCTCCGTGAGGTCGATCTTCATGGCCGGCGCCAGCTCCGTCCGTCTCGTGCGAGCATCTCGTCCGCCTCGACCGGCCCCCAGGTGCCCGCCGGGTACTGCGCGGGCTTGCCGTGCTTGTCCCAGTACTCCTCGATCGGGTCGAGGATGTTCCAGGACAGCTCGACCTCCTGGTGGCGCGGGAAGAGGTTCGCGTCACCCAGCAGGACATCGAGGATCAGCCGCTCGTACGCCTCGGGGCTCGACTCCGTGAAGGACTCGCCGTACGCGAAGTCCATCGTCACGTCCCGGACCTCCATGGAGGTGCCGGGAACCTTGGAGCCGAAACGCACCGTGATGCCCTCGTCCGGCTGGACCCGGATGACCAGGGCGTTCTGCCCCAGCTCCTCGGTCGCGCCCGACTCGAACGGCAGGTACGGGGCCCGCTTGAAGACCACCGCGATCTCGGTGACGCGGCGGCCCAGGCGCTTGCCCGTCCGCAGGTAGAACGGGACGCCCGCCCAGCGACGGTTGTTGATCTCCAGGCGGATCGCCGCGTAGGTGTCGGTCTTCGACTTGGGGTCGATGCCCTCCTCTTCGAGGTACCCGACGACCTTCTCGCCGCCCTGCCACGCCGCCGAGTACTGGCCGCGCACGGTGTGCTTGCCCAGGTCCTCGGGGAGCTCGACGGCCGTGAGGACCTTGAGCTTCTCCGCCACCAGCGCCTTGGGGTGGAAGGAGCCGGGCTCCTCCATCGCGGTCAGCGCGAGCAGCTGGAGCAGGTGGTTCTGGATGACGTCACGGGCGGCGCCGATGCCGTCGTAGTACCCGGCCCGGCCGCCGATGCCGATGTCCTCGGCCATGGTGATCTGCACGTGGTCGACGTACGACCGGTTCCAGATCGGCTCGAACATGGTGTTGGCGAAGCGGAGCGCCAGGATGTTCTGGACGGTCTCCTTGCCGAGGTAGTGGTCGATCCGGAAGACCTCGTCACGCGGGAACACCTCGTGGACGACCTTGTTGAGCTCCTCGGCGCTCTTCAGGTCGTGCCCGAAGGGCTTCTCGATGACGGCACGCCGCCAGGAGCCCTCCTTCTGGGCCAGCCCGTGGTTCTTGAGCTGCTGGACCACCTTGGGGAAGAACTTCGGCGGCACGGACAGGTAGAAGGCGAAGTTGCCGCCCGTCCCCTGCGCCTTGTCGAGCTCGTCGATCGTCGACTTCAGCGTCTCGAACGCGGCGTCGTCGTCGAAGTCGCCCTGCACGAACCGGCAGCCCTGCACCAGCTGCTGCCAGACCTCCTCCCGGAAGGGGGTGCGCGAGTGCTGCTTGACGGCCTCGTACACCTCCTGTGCGAAGTCCTCGTGCTCCCATTCACGGCGGGCGAAGCCGATCAGCGAGAAGCCCGGCGGCAGCAGCCCCCGGTTCGCCAGGTCGTAGATGGCGGGCATCAGCTTCTTGCGCGACAGGTCACCCGTAACGCCGAAAATGACCAGGCCGGACGGCCCCGCGATGCGCGGGAGCCGCCGGTCCTGTGCGTCACGAAGCGGGTTCGCTCCGTCTACAGACAAAGTGCTCAGGCCTCCGTAGGGGCGAGGCGCTCGAGCTCCGCCTCGGTGGACTTCAGCAGGTCGTTCCACGCCGCCTCGAACTTCTCGACGCCCTCGTCCTCGAGCAGCTGCACCACATCGTCGTACGAGACGCCGAGCTTCGCGACCGCGTCGAGCTCGGCGCGCGCCTGCTCGTAGGTGCCGCGGACGGTGTCACCGGTGACCTCGCCGTGGTCGGCGGTGGCCTCCAGGGTGGCCTCCGGCATGGTGTTCACCGTGTTCGGGGCGACCAGGTCGACCACGTAGAGGGTGTCCTTGTACGCCGGGTCCTTGACGCCCGTCGAGGCCCACAGCGGACGCTGCTTGTTGGCGCCGACCCGCTCCAGGGCGTTCCACCGGTCGGAGGAGAACACCTCTTCGTAGGCCTCGTAGGCCAGACGGGCGTTGGCGAGGGCCGCCTTGCCCTTGAGGGCCTTCGCCTCGTCGGAGCCGATGGCGTCCAGGCGCTTGTCGATCTCGGAGTCGACGCGGGACACGAAGAAGGAGGCGACCGAGTGGATCTCGGACAGGTCCAGGCCCGAGGCCTTCGCCTTCTCCAGGCCCGCCAGGTAGGCGTCCATGACCTCGCGGTAGCGCTCCAGCGAGAAGATCAGCGTGACGTTGACGCTGATGCCCCTGCCGATGACCTCGGTGATCGCCGGCAGGCCGGCCTTGGTCGCCGGGATCTTGATCAGCGTGTTCGGGCGGTCCACCAGCCAGGCGAGCTGCTTGGCCTCGGCGACGGTCGCCGCGGTGTTGTGGGCCAGCCGGGGGTCGACCTCGATCGACACGCGGCCGTCCTGGCCGTCGGTGCGGTCGAAGACCGGGCGCAGGATGTCGGCGGCGTCGCGGACGTCCGCCGTCGTGATCATGCGGATGGCCTCCTCGACGGTGACCTTGCGGGCCGCGAGGTCGGCGAGCTGCTGCTCGTAGCCGTCACCGCTGCTGATCGCCTTCTGGAAGATCGACGGGTTGGTGGTGACACCGACCACGTGCGACTGGTCGATGAGCTCGGCCAGGTTGCCGGACGTGATGCGCTTGCGGGACAGGTCGTCCAGCCAGATCGCCACGCCCTCGTCGGAGAGGCGCTTGAGTGCGTCTGTCATGGGAATTGCATCTCCTACTGGTTCGTGTACCGGTGTCAGCGCGCGGCGGCGGTGATCGATTCCTTGGCGGCGGCCGCCACGGCCTCGGGGGTGAACCCGAACTCGCGGAACAGCACCTTGGCGTCGGCCGAGGCACCGAAGTGCTCCAGCGAGACGATCCGGCCGGCGTCCCCGACGTAGCGGTGCCAGGTCAGGCCGACACCGGCCTCGACCGCGACCCGCGCCTTGACGGACGGCGGCAGGACGCTGTCCTTGTACGCCTGGTCCTGCTCCTCGAACCACTCGACGGACGGCATCGAGACCACGCGGGCCGGGATGCCCTCGGCCTGCAGCGCCTCGCGTGCGGCGACGGCGAGCTGGACCTCGGAGCCGGTGCCGATGAGGACGACCTGCGGCTGGCCGCCCTCCGCCTCGAACAGCACGTACCCGCCCTTGGCGGCGTCCTCGTTGCGGTCGTACGTCGGCACGCCTTGGCGGGTCAGCGCCAGACCGTGCGGGGCACCCTTGCCGAACACCTTGGTGTGGCGGCGCAGGATCTCGCGCCAGGCGATGACGGTCTCGTTCGCGTCGGCCGGGCGGACCACGTTCAGGCCCGGGATGGCGCGCAGCGAGGCGAGGTGCTCGACCGGCTGGTGGGTCGGGCCGTCCTCGCCCAGACCGATGGAGTCGTGCGTCCACACGTACGTCACCGGCACGTGCATGAGCGCGGACAGGCGGACGGCGTTGCGCATGTAGTCGGAGAACACCAGGAAGGTGCCGCCGTAGATGCGGGTGTGGCCGTGCAGCGCGATGCCGTTCATGGTCGCGGCCATGGCGTGCTCGCGGATGCCGAAGTGGACGGTGCGGCCGTACGGGTCGGCCTCCGGCAGCGGGTTGCCCTTCGGGAGGAAGGACGAGTGCTTGTCGATCGTGGTGTTGTTGGAGCCGGCCAGGTCGGCCGAGCCGCCCCACAGCTCCGGGATGACCGAGCCGAGCGCCTCGAGCACCTTGCCGGAGGCCGCGCGGGTGGCGACGCCCTTGCCGGTCTCGAAGACGGGGAGCTTGTCCTCCCAGCCCGCGGGCAGCTCGTTGGCGTTGATGCGGTCGAACTCGGCGGCGCGCTCCGGGTTGGCGGTGCGCCAGGCGGAGAAGTCCTTCTCCCACGCGGCCTTGGCCTCGCGGCCGCGGTCCAGCGCCTTGCGGGTGTGCGCAAGGACCTCGGCGGAGACGTCGAAGCTCTTCTCCGGGTCGAAGCCGAGGACGCGCTTGGTGGCGGCGACCTCGTCGTCACCGAGGGCCGAGCCGTGCGCGGCCTCGGTGCCCTGGGCGTGCGGGGCCGGCCAGGCGATGATCGAGCGCATCGCGATGAAGGAGGGGCGCCCGGTCTCGGCCTTGGCCGCGGCGAGGGCCTGGAACAGCGCCTTCGGGTCCAGGTCGCCGTTCGGCTGCTGCGCCACGCGCTGGACGTGCCAGCCGTACGCCTCGTAACGCTTGAGGGTGTCCTCGGAGACGGCCGTCTCGGTGTCACCCTCGATGGAGATGTGGTTGTCGTCCCACAGCAGCACCAGGTTGCCGAGCTTCTGGTGGCCGGCCAGGGCGGACGCCTCGTGGGAGATGCCCTCCTGGAGGCAGCCGTCACCCGCGATCGCGTAGACCATGTGGTCGAACGGGGAGGTGCCCGGGGCGGCCTCCGGGTCGAACAGGCCGCGCTCGTAGCGGGCGGCCATGGCCATGCCCACCGCGTTGGCGATGCCCTGGCCCAGCGGGCCGGTGGTGGTCTCGACGCCGGCCGTGTGGCCGTACTCCGGGTGGCCGGGGGTCTTGGAACCCCAGGTGCGGAAGGCCTCCAGGTCGGCCAGCTCCAGGCCGAAGCCGCCGAGGTAGAGCTGGGTGTAGAGCGTGAGGGACGAGTGCCCCGCGGAAAGCACGAAACGGTCGCGGCCCACCCACTCGGGATCCGCGGGGTCGTGCCGCATCACCTTCTGGAAGAGGGTGTACGCGGCGGGGGCCAGGCTCATCGCCGTACCGGGGTGGCCGTTACCGACCTTCTGGACCGCGTCGGCGGCCAGGATGCGGGCGGTGTCGACGGCCCGCTGGTCGAGGTCGGTCCAGTCGAGCTCTGTGGTCGTCGGCTTGGTGCTCACCGTGGGTCAGGGCTCCTCTCCACATGTCTGTTACCCGGTGACGAACGGTGCACCGGCGCGATTCCGAGCCTACCCCCGTGACGGCATGCAGCTATTCGAGTGCCTGCAGTCCGTCACAACGTCGAGCGGTCCGATCGGACCAACACGAGGCGACCCCCGCGCGGGGCGACGTAAGTGCAACGTCTAGAGTGGCGTGGTACGTGCGAGCCTTCAGCGGACCTTTATGTCCGGAGCTTGCTGGTTTCTCTGTCAGGGGTGTGCGTGACGGCCGTCGAATCCCGTCCAGCGGGGGTGCTCGGGACGAGCCCCGGTCACCGGCCGTTCGGGGCCCGGGTCATGGCTTTCGTGGCTTTGACCAAGCCGCGGATCATCGAACTTCTGCTGATCACCACAGTGCCGGTGATGTTCCTCGCGGAGCAGGGCGTGCCGTCGCTGTGGCTGGTCCTCGCGACCTGCTTCGGCGGGTACTTGTCAGCAGGCGGTGCCAACGCGCTGAACATGTACATCGACCGCGACATCGACGCGTTGATGGACCGGACCTCGCAGCGACCGCTGGTGACCGGCATGGTCAGCCCGCGCGAGTGCCTGGCCTTCGGAATCACCCTCGCGGTGGTCTCCACGCTGTTCTTCGGCCTGCTCGTCAACTGGCTGTCGGCCGCCCTCGCGCTCGGCGCGCTCCTCTTCTATGTCGTCGTCTACACGATGCTGCTGAAGCGGCGCACCGCGCAGAACATCGTCTGGGGCGGCATCGCCGGCTGCATGCCGGTGCTCATCGGCTGGTCCGCCGTCAAGAACGAGGTCTCCTGGGCCGCCGTCATCCTCTTCCTGGTCATCTTCTTCTGGACGCCGCCGCACTACTGGCCGCTGTCCATGAAGGTGAAGGAGGACTACGCGCGCGTCGGCGTGCCGATGCTGCCGGTCGTGGCCGGCAACAAGGCCGTGGCGCGCCAGATCGTCCTCTACAGCTGGGTGATGGTGGCCGTCTCGCTGCTGCTCACCCCGCTGGGGTACACCGGCTGGTTCTACACGGCGGTCGCGCTGGCGGCGGGCGGCTGGTGGCTGTGGGAGGCGCACGCGCTCCACGCGCGGGCCAAGGCGGGCGTGACGGGCGCGAAGCTCAAGGAGATGCGCCTGTTCCACTGGTCCATCACCTACGTGTCGCTGCTGTTCGTCGCGGTGGCCGTGGATCCCTTCCTCCGCTGATACTTCCTCCGCTCATTACCCGCCGGTAGCATGCTGTCCATGGCAGACACCACCGCGGACACCGCAGACAAGAAGCAGGACCGGAAGGCCGCGAAGCTGGCCAAGCAGATCGGCGCGTTCGCCAAGGAGCACGGCGGCGCCGAGGGCCAGATCGCGCACATCGGCCAGGCGGGCACCCGGATCGTCCTCGTCGGCACCGACGGCGGCTGGGGCGACCTGGTGGCCCCGACCCACGCGGTGGCCCAGCTGGCCGCGGAGAAGGCCGGTCTGACCCTCCACGAGGAGTTCGACGGCGAGTTCGCCGCGCGCGTGAAGACCGGCCCCTACGAGTGGTCGCGCATGGCCGGCATCCAGCTCGGCGGGGCGTCGAACCCGGCCGCCTGAGCCCGGCGGGGGGCTGTGGCCTCCACCGGCCGCCGCCCGGAGACACCCCCGACGTTCCCCAGGTGGCCTCTCGGTCAACAGCGCGAGCAACACCTCACACCCCGCTCACCCGTTAGGACGTGTGGAAGCCCCTTCCTCACGTCCGCAACGGGATGCCCGGATGATCGAAACGCCGCCCCTGGTGGACCAGTACTGCCACGGAGTGCTCCGCACGGAGCTGGGCCTCGGCACCTTCGAGGCCCAGCTGATCAGCTCGGCGGGCCCGCCCGCCGCAGGAACCACCTTCTTCGACACCCAGACCGGGTTCGCGGTGCGCCGCTGGTGCCCGCCGCTCCTCGGACTGGAGCCCCACTGCGCCCCCGCCCGCTACCTGGCCCGGCGGCGCGAGCTGGGTGTCGTCGAGGCCGGGCGCCGGCTGCTGCGCGGCTCCGGGGTCGCCGTCTACCTGGTCGACACGGGCGTGCCCGGCGACCTCACCCTCCCCAAGGAGCTGGCGCTCGCGGGGGACGCCGACGCCTTCGAGGTGGTCCGGCTGGAACTGCTGGCCGAGCAGGTCGCCGACACCTCCGGCACCGTCGCCGCCTTCCTCGCCAATCTCGCCGAGGCCGTCCACCACGCCGCCGTCGGGGCCGTGGCCTTCACCTGCGGGGCGGACGCCGGATACCCCGCCGTGCTCGGGCGGGCCCCCGAGCCGCCGGGCCCGGGCGAGGTGCGCGGGGCTGCCGGACGGTGGCTGGCCCAGCGCCCCAAGGGCGGGGCCGTACGGGACCCCGTACTCCTGCGGCACCTGCTGTGGAGCGCCGTGGCGACGAGGCTGCCGCTCCAGCTGCACACCGGGGCGGGCGCGGGGGAGCCGGGGCAGCGGCCGGAGCAGGGCGACCCGGCGCTGCTGACGGAGTTCGTACGGGCCACCGCGGGGCTGGGGACCAGGCTGGTGCTGCTGGGCGGCTACCCGTACCACCGGCACGCCGCCCAGCTGGCGGCGGCCTTCCCGCACGTCCACGCCGATCTGGGCGCGGCGCTCGGGCAGAGCGGCGCGCGGGCGGCGGGGGTGCTGGCCGAGGTGCTGGAGGTCGCCCCCTTCGGCAAACTGCTGTTCTCCAGCGGCGGGCGCCGGCTGCCCGAGCTGCATGCGGTCGGCGCCCTGGCGTTCCGGGAGGCGCTGGGCCGGGTGCTGGGCGGCTGGGTCGGCGAGGGCGCCTGGTCCTGGCGGGACGCCGAACGGGTGGCGGCCATGATCGCGTCGGGCAACGCCCGCCGGGTCTACCGGCTGGACGGGCGCGGCTGAGCGGGAGCGGGCCGGCCGCGCCGGGGCCGGGGGCCCCGGCGGGTCGGTCGGATCAGACGGGTCGGTCGGATCAGACGGACGAGAGCTGCGGGTCGCCCTGCGCCGGGATCTCCGCCTGCGCGGCGGGCCGCTCCCGCAGGCTCAGTGCCACGCGGAGCACGGCGATCCACACCAGGCAGGAGCCGAGCATGTGGGCGGCGACCAGGGCCTCGGGCACGTGGGTGAAGTACTGCACGTAGCCGATGCCGCCCTGGGCGAGCAGCACGATCAGCAGGTCACGCGCGCGGGACCGGGCGTCGGCCGGGGCGTCGACCACGCGCAGCACCAGCCACATGGCGACGGCGAGCGCGCACACCACCCAGGCGGAGACGGCGTGGACGTGGGCGGTGGCCGACCAGTCGAACGGCATGCGCTTGATCTCGCTGCGGTCGCCGGCGTGCGGACCCGAACCGGTGACCACCGTGCCCGCCGCGATCAGCACCAGGGTGGTCGCGAGCAGGGCCCACGAGAGCTTGCGCACGGGACCGGGGACGCGGGGCCGCGGAGCGGTGTCACCCTCACGGGTGCGCTGCCAGGTGACCGTGGTGACGGTGATCAGGGAGGTGGCGAGGAGGAAGTGCCCGGCGACGCTGTAAGGGTTGAGCCCTGTCAGGACGGTGATGCCGCCGAGGACCGCGTTGCCCATCACGATGAAGAACTGGAGCCAGCCGAGCTTCGTCAGCGAGCGGCGCCAGGGCTTGGCCGAACGGGCCGCGACGATGCCCCAGCCGACGGCCGCGCAGAGCACGTACGTCAGCATCCGGTTGCCGAACTCGACCGCCCCGTGGAAGCCCTGCTCCGGGGTCACGATCAGGCTGTCGTCCGTGCACTTGGGCCAGGTGTCGCAGCCGAGACCGGATCCGGTCAGCCGCACCGCACCGCCCGTGACGACGATGACCACGCTCATGACGAGCGCGGCGAACGCGGCCCGCCGGACGATCCGGGGTGACGGGGTCCAGCGGCTGGCGAGGTAAGCGAGAGGGGTCAACACGGCCCTTATCGTACGCGGAGCCTTGTGCAAACTTTCACGAGGGGGTACCCGTGGAACCGCCCGCCGCGCGGCCCGCCGAGGTGTCGGGCCCGACGACCCGGCTGAACCGGGCCCCGGCCGGGTCCCCTTCCTCGTGCCACCACACACGGACCCGCCAAGGAACGCCGTCGCCCGGGTAGTCCGGGGACGCCGCGAACCCGCGGAGCAATTCTTCCCCAACGTCCTGCGCTGTCCTGTTCCTCACATCTGCCGCGCGGTGCCAAGGATGTCCCTGTACGTTCCACAGTCCGTCAGGACCGCGCACCTCGAAGCGCCACACCGCACGCCAGGGCGTGACCTCCAGCATCGTGCGCACCTGTTCGGCGTCGAGGTGCAGCCGCGCCGCGATCTCGGGCTCGGCCACTGCCTGGATCCGGGCCGCCACCACCGCCCGGGGCAGCAGGGATTCGGGCAGCAGCCCCCGCCCGCGCAGGCTCACCAGGGAGTCGAAGGACAGGTGGCGCAGCCGCAGTTCGAGCTGGCGGCCGATGTGGTCGAGGGCCTCCTCCGCCTCCTGGGCCTCCTCGGGGCCGGGGGCCGCGAGCAGCAACTGGCGGAACCCGCCCTCCGCGTCCACCGCCCACGCCACCGCCTCCTCGCCGGCGCCCAGCTCCGCGAGGCGGTCGCCGAGGAACACCTTCGCCTGGGCGAGACCGCGCCGGTTGACCGGATCGCGCTGGTCCAGGGCCGCCCACACCTCGACGGCCGCCCGAGTCAGGTCACGGGCGCGCTCGCCCGCCGCCCGCTCCATGGCGCTCGGGCCGCTCTCGGCCGCGGGGCCGAGCGGGTGGCGGGGCAGCCGGTCCCCGTCGCTGAGCGGCCAGGACAGCCAGACCCCCTGGTTGATCAGGCCCCGGGCGTACCAGCGGGCGTACTCGGGCGCGTGCCCGGCCGCCTGCCGCGCATGCCGCAGCCCCTCCTCGACGGCCGCCAGCGCGCCCGCCCGGTCACCGCCGGCGAACCGGCGGGCCGCCAGGTCCCCCAGGCGCAGGCCGAGCCGCGCCGCACACTCCGGATCGGTCCGCGCCGGTTCGCGCAGCGCGCCGATCAGCTCCGTGAGCAGCGCCTCGGCCTCTGCGGGCGCTGCCCGATCGGCCCCCGACCGGATCCTCGCCCATTGCCCGTCCAGCCGTAGAACGTCTTCCCGCTGCGCCATGTCCGCCCCCCGGCAGTCGTGGTGTGCCCGCCCCCGCGGGGCGGCGCCCATCCTCCTGCCGGACCAACGTCCGGGGGAGGGGATTCACTCCCAGCGGAAGAGCCTCGCGGCCGCGCCCAGTCCGAGGACGGCCCACGCGGCGAGCACCGCCACGTCCCCCCACGGCAGCGCGGCGCCGTGCTGGAGCACCTCGCGCAGCCCGTCGGACAGCGCCGAGATCGGCAGCAGCCCGAGCGCGAACTGCACGGCTCCGGGGAACTTCTCCATCGGCACGATCACCCCGCCGCCGACCAGCAGCAGCAGGAACACCAGGTTGGCGGCGGCCAGCGTGGCCTCGGCCCGCAGGGTGCCCGCCATCAGCAGCCCGAGCCCGGAGAACGCGGCGGTGCCGAGCAGGACCAGGGCGGCGACCGACAGCGGGTTCCCCTGCGGGGACCAGCCCAGCGCGAAGGCGATCGCCGTCAGCAGCGCGATCTGGAGCAACTCGGTGACCAGCACGGACAGCGTCTTGGCGGCCATCAGCGCCCAGCGCGGCAGCGGCGAGGCGCCGAGCCGCTTGAGCACCCCGTAGCGGCGGTCGAAGCCGGTGGCGATGGCCTGCCCGGTGAAGGCGGTGGACATCACCGCGAGCGCCAGGACGCCGGGCGCGAGGAAGTCGACGGACCTGCCCGCTCCCGTGTCCACGATGTCGACGGCGGAGAACAGCACCAGCAGCAGCGCCGGGATGATCACGGTCAGCAGCAGCTGTTCCCCGTTGCGCAGCAGCATCCGGGTCTCCAGCCCGGCCTGCGCCAGGATCATGCGGGACACGGGGGCGGCCCCCGGGTTGGGGGTGAACGTACCGGCACTCATGCGCGCAGCTCCTTGCCCGTCAGCTCCAGACCGTGTCTTCCCGGGGGGCAACCCCCGGACCCCCGCCAGGGCCTCGTGGTGATCGGTGTCATGAGCGCAGCTCCTTGCCCGTCAGCTCCAGAAAGACGTCTTCGAGGGTGTGCCGCTCCACCGAGAGGCTGCTCGGCATCACCCCGTTCTGCGCGCACCAGGAGGCGACGGTGGCCAGCAGCTGCGGGTCGACGGAACCGGTGACCCGGTACACGCCGGCGCTGAGCTCGGCGGCCTCGGTGCCGTCGGGCAGCGCCTTGAGCAGCGAGCCGAGGTCGAGGGCGGGCCGGCCGGTGAAGCGCAGGGTGTTCTCGGCGCCGCCGCGGCACAGCTGCTCGGGGCTGCCGTGGGCGATGACCCGGCCCGTGTCCACGATGGCGACCTCGTCCGCGAGCTGCTCGGCCTCGTCCATGTGGTGGGTGGTGAGGACGACGGAGACCCCGTCGGCGCGCAGTTCCCGTACGAGGTCCCAGGTCGCCCGGCGGGCCTGCGGGTCCAGCCCCGCGGTCGGCTCGTCCAGGAAGACCAGCTCGGGGCGGCCGACCACGGCCATGGCCAGGGCCAGGCGCTGCTGCTGGCCGCCGGAGAGGCGACGGTAGGGGGTGCGGCCGCAGCCGCCCAGTCCGAGCCGTTCCACCAGGGCGTCCACGTCGAGGGGGTCGGAGTACAGCCTGGCCATGTGGCGCAGCATCTCGACGGCGCGGGCGCCGGAGTAGACCCCGCCGGACTGGAGCATGACGCCTATCCGCGGGCGCAGCGCCTCGGCCTGGGTGACCGGGTCGAGCCCGAGGACGCGGACGGTGCCGGCGTCGGGGCGGCGGTAGCCCTCGCAGGTTTCCACGGTGGTCGTCTTGCCCGCGCCGTTGGGACCGAGGACGGCGGTGACCGAGGCCTTGCGGACGGTGAGGTCCAGTCCGTCCACGGCGGTTTTGGGGCCGTACCGCTTCACCAGTCCGCGGATCGCCACGGCGGGGTCATTGCTCATGCGGGTGAGTCTACGGAGCGGTAGGGCCACTCAGGGGTGCCGGGGCGAGGTTCCCCCGCCCGTGCATCACCGCTGGCCAGGCCGGTGCGCCCGGGCCCGCCCTCACTCTCCGTAGATAGGTTAGGTAACCCTTAGTGATGGAGGACACCAGGCGTGGCCTCCGTCACGGCTTGTCGGGGCTCGACTAATTACGCAACAATGGCGTTGTGAAATACGGCGAACGGATGATCGAGGCCCCCCAGGGGGAACTCGCTACCGGGGAGCGGTCAACCCGCAACCGGGTCGCGCGTTCCATCCTGGACCACGGTCCGTCCACCGTCGCCGACCTCGCCGCGCGTCTCGGCCTCACCCAGGCCGCCGTCCGCCGCCACCTCGACACGCTCGTCGCCGACGACGTGGTCGAGCCGCGTGAGCAGCGCGTGTACGGCACGCGCACCCGGGGGCGGCCCGCCAAGGTCTTCGCGCTCACCGACTGCGGCCGCGACGCGTTCGACCAGTCCTACGACTCCCTCGCCGCGGACGCACTGCGCTGGATCGCGCAGGCCGCCGGCGGAGGAGAGCAGGGGGAGGCGGCCGTCGCCGCCTTCGCCAGGGCGCGGATGGACGCACAGGCCGAGACCTACCGGGAAAGCCTGGACGCCGCCGCCCCCGAGGAGCGCACCGAGGCCCTCGCCAGGGCGTTGAGCGCGGACGGGTACGCTGCTACGGCGAAGAGCGCTCCCGGTCCGCACAGCGGTGAACAGCTCTGCCAGCACCACTGCCCGGTCGCCCATGTCGCCGAGCAGTTCCCGCAGCTCTGCGAGGCGGAGACCGAGGTCTTCTCCCGCCTGCTCGGGACGCATGTGCAGCGCCTCGCCACGATCGCCCACGGCGACGGGGTGTGCACCACGTTCATCCCGCGAGGCGCGGGCACCACACAGACCGACACATCAGCATCTGCACGCACGGCCGGGAGGAACCCCGCATGACCACGGAGACTGCTCACCCTGAGCTCGAGGGTCTGGGCAATTACGAGTACGGCTGGGCCGACTCCGACGAGGCCGGCGCGGTTGCCAAGCGAGGCCTGTCCGAGGACGTGGTCCGCGACATCTCGGCCAAGAAGAACGAGCCCGAGTGGATGCTGAAGCTCCGCCTCAAGGGCCTGAAGCTCTTCGGCAAGAAGCCCATGCCGACCTGGGGCTCGGACCTCTCCGGCATCGACTTCGACAACATCAAGTACTTCGTGCGTTCCACCGAGAAGCAGGCCGCTTCGTGGGAGGACCTGCCGCAGGACATCAAGAACACGTACGACAAGCTCGGCATCCCGGAGGCGGAGAAGCAGCGCCTCGTCGCCGGTGTCGCCGCCCAGTACGAGTCCGAGGTCGTCTACCACCAGATCCGCGAGGACCTGGAGGAGCAGGGCGTCATCTTCCTCGACACGGACACCGCACTCAAGGAGCACCCGAAGCTCTTCCAGGAGTACTTCGGCACGGTCATCCCCGTCGGCGACAACAAGTTCGCGTCGCTGAACACCGCCGTGTGGTCGGGTGGCTCGTTCATCTACGTGCCCAAGGGCGTCAAGGTCGACATCCCGCTCCAGGCCTACTTCCGCATCAACACGGAGAACATGGGCCAGTTCGAGCGGACGCTGATCATCGTCGACGAGGACGCGTACGTCCACTACGTCGAGGGCTGCACCGCCCCGATCTACTCCTCGGACTCGCTGCACAGCGCCGTGGTCGAGATCATCGTGAAGAAGGGCGGCCGCTGCCGCTACACGACGATCCAGAACTGGTCGAACAACGTCTACAACCTGGTCACCAAGCGCGCCGTGGCGTACGAGGGCGCGACCATGGAGTGGATCGACGGCAACATCGGTTCCAAGGTCACCATGAAGTACCCGGCCGTCTACCTGATGGGCGAGCACGCCAAGGGCGAGACCCTGTCCATCGCCTTCGCGGGCGAGGGCCAGCACCAGGACGCCGGCTCCAAGATGGTCCACATGGCGCCGAACACCTCCTCCAACATCGTCTCCAAGTCGGTGGCGCGGGGCGGCGGCCGCACCTCGTACCGCGGCCTGGTCGAGATCGGCGAGGGTGCCCACGGCTCCAAGTCGAACGTGCTCTGCGACGCGCTGCTGGTCGACACGATCTCCCGTTCGGACACGTACCCGTACGTGGACGTCCGCGAGGACGACGTCTCCATGGGCCACGAGGCCACGGTCTCCAAGGTCTCCGACGACCAGCTCTTCTACCTGATGAGCCGCGGTCTGACCGAGTTCGAGGCCATGGCCATGATCGTGCGCGGCTTCGTCGAGCCCATCGCGCGCGAGCTGCCCATGGAGTACGCCCTGGAGCTCAACCGGCTGATCGAGCTGCAGATGGAGGGCTCGGTCGGCTAGTCCCGGCCGGCCCCACGGCTCACGCAGCACATTCTTCGACGCAGGCACTGCTTTTTAAGAGAGCGAGCAACACGACAGCCATGGCTGAGGCTCAGAACATTCCGGCGGGTTCGACCACCGCCGGCGCGATCGCGGTGGCCGCCGAGTCCACCGTCGCCACCCGGATGAGCGCACCCCCGTCCTTCGACGTGGCGGACTTCCCCGTCCCCCACGGCCGCGAGGAGGAGTGGCGGTTCACCCCGCTGGCGCGCCTGCGTGGTCTGCACGACGGCACCGCGGTCGCCAACGGCACCATGAAGGCCCAGATCGACGCGCCCGAGGGCGTCACCGTCGAGTCGGTGGAGCGCGACGACGCGCGCATCGGCAAGGCCGGCACCCCGGTGGACCGGATCGCCGCCCAGGCGTTCTCGTCCTTCGCCAAGGCCACGGTCGTCACCGTGCCCAAGGAGACCGTCCTGACCGAGCCGGTGCGCGTCTCGCTGCACGGCGAGGGCGGCACGACCTTCGGCCACACCGTCTTCGACGTCCAGGCCTTCGCCGAGGCCGTCATCGTCATCGACCACACCGGTGACGGCGTGCGCGCCGCCAACGTCGACTTCCTCGTCGGCGACGGCGCCAAGCTCACCGTCGTGTCCGTGCAGGACTGGGACGACACCGCCGTCCACTGCTCCCAGCACAACGCCCTGGTCGGCCGCGACGCGACCTACAAGTCGATCGTGGTCACCTTCGGCGGTGACGTCGTACGCCTGCACCCGCGGGTCAGCTACGCGGGCCCCGGTGGCGAGGCCGAGCTCCTCGGCCTGTACTTCACGGACGCCGACCAGCACCAGGAGCACCGCCTCCTGGTCACGCACGACGCCCCGCACTGCAAGTCCCACGTGGTCTACAAGGGTGCGCTGCAGGGCGAAGGCGCCCACGCCGTGTGGATCGGCGACGTCCTCATCGAGAAGAGCGCCGAGGGCACCGACACCTACGAGATGAACCGCAACCTCGTCCTCACGGACGGCGCGCGGGTCGACTCGGTGCCGAACCTGGAGATCGAGACCGGCGAGATCGTCGGCGCCGGCCACGCCTCCGCGACCGGCCGCTTCGACGACGAGCAGCTCTTCTACCTGCAGGCCCGTGGCATTCCGGCCGACGAGGCCCGCCGTCTGGTCGTGCGCGGCTTCTTCGCCGAGCTCGTCCAGCAGATCGGTGTCGACGACATCGAGGAGCGCCTGCTCGCCAAGATCGAGACCGAGCTCGAGGCGTCCGTCTGATGACCTACGTCAAGGCCTGTGCGCTGAGTGAGCTGGAGGAGAACACCCCCAAGCGGGTGGAACTCGACGGCACGCCGGTGTCCATCGTCTCCACCGAGGGGGAGGTGTTCGCGATCAACGACATCTGCTCGCACGCGAACGTCTCGCTCTCGGAGGGCGAGGTCGAGGACTGCATGATCGAGTGCTGGCTGCACGGGTCCTCGTTCGACCTGCGCACCGGCAAGCCCTCCGGTCTGCCCGCGACCCGCCCCGTCCCCGTATACCCCGTAAAGATCGAAGGGGACGACGTGCTCGTCTCCCTCACCCAGGAGTCCTGAGGCATCCATGGCAACGCTTGAAATCCACGACCTGCACGTCTCCGTCGAGGCCGAGAACGGCGCCCGCGAGATCCTCAAGGGTGTCGACCTCACCGTCAAGCAGGGTGAGACGCACGCCATCATGGGCCCCAACGGCTCCGGCAAGTCCACCCTGGCGTACTCGCTCGCCGGTCACCCGAAGTACACCGTCACCGGTGGCACCGTGACCCTCGACGGCGAGGACGTCCTGGAGATGTCCGTCGACGAGCGCGCCCGTGCCGGCGTCTTCCTCGCCATGCAGTACCCGGTCGAGGTCCCCGGCGTCTCGGTCTCCAACTTCCTGCGTACGTCGGCCACCGCCATCCGCGGCGAGGCCCCGAAGCTGCGCACCTGGGTGAAGGAGGTCAAGTCCGCGATGGAGCAGCTCCAGATGGACCCGGCCTTCGCCGAGCGCAACGTCAACGAGGGCTTCTCCGGCGGTGAGAAGAAGCGCCACGAGATCCTCCAGCTGGAGCTCCTCAAGCCGAAGATCGCGATCCTCGACGAGACCGACTCCGGCCTGGACGTCGACGCCCTGCGCATCGTCTCCGAGGGCGTCAACCGCGTCCGTGAGACCGGTGAGGTCGGCACGCTGCTGATCACCCACTACACGCGCATCCTGCGCTACATCAAGCCCGACTTCGTGCACGTGTTCGCGAACGGCCGCATCGCCGAGTCCGGTGGCGCCGAGCTGGCGGACCAGCTGGAGGCCGAGGGCTACGACAAGTACGTGAAGGGTGGCGCAACCGCGTGACACAGCTGCCTGGCCTCCTCGACATCGAGGCGATCCGCAAGGACTTCCCCCTTCTGGATCGCGTGGTCCACGACGGGAAGAAGATCGTTTACCTGGACAACGCGGCGACTTCGCAGAAGCCGCGCCAGGTGCTCGACGCGCTGAACGAGTACTACGAGCAGCACAACGCCAACGTCCACCGCGGCGTGCACGTGCTCGCCGAGGAGGCCACGGCGCTGTACGAGGGCGCCCGCGACAAGGTCGCCGCCTTCATCAACGCGCCGAGCCGCGACGAGGTGATCTTCACCAAGAACGCCTCGGAATCGCTCAACCTCGTGGCGAACATGCTCGGCTGGGCGGACGAGCCCTACCGGGTCGACCGCGAGACCGAGATCGCCATCACGGAGATGGAGCACCACTCCAACATCGTCCCGTGGCAGCTGCTCTCGCAGCGCACCGGCGCGAAGCTGAAGTGGTTCGGCCTGACCGACGACGGCCGGCTCGACCTGTCCGACATCGAAGAGGTCATCACGGAGAAGACGAAGATCGTCTCCTTCACGCTGGTCTCCAACATCATGGGCACGATCAACCCGGTCGAGGCGATCGTCCGGCGTGCGCAGGAGGTCGGCGCGCTGGTGCTGATCGACGCCTCGCAGGCCGCTCCGCACATGCCGCTCGACGTGCAGGCGCTCGGCGCCGACTTCGTGGCCTTCACCGGCCACAAGATGTGCGGCCCGACCGGCATCGGCGTGCTCTGGGGCCGCCAGGAGCTCCTGGAGGACCTGCCCCCGTTCCTCGGCGGCGGCGAGATGATCGAGACCGTGTCGATGCACGCCTCGACGTACGCCCCGGCGCCCCACAAGTTCGAGGCCGGTACGCCCCCGATCGCCCAGGCCGTCGGCCTCGGCGCGGCCGTGGACTACCTCAGCGCCATCGGCATGGACAAGATCGCCGCGCACGAGCACGCGATCACCGAGTACGCGGTCAAGCGCCTGCTGGAGATCCCCGACCTGCGGATCATCGGCCCGATGACGGCCGAGGACCGCGGCGCCGCGATCTCCTTCACGCTCGGTGACATCCACCCCCACGACGTGGGCCAGGTCCTGGACGAGCAGGGCATCGCGGTCCGCGTGGGACACCACTGCGCGCGCCCGGTCTGCCTGCGCTACGGAATTCCCGCGACCACGCGAGCGTCTTTCTACCTGTACTCCTCTCCGGCCGACGTCGACGCGCTGATCGACGGGCTGGAGCACGTACGGAACTTCTTCGGCTGACGAGGGCGACGAGGACGACGCAGTGAAGCTGGATTCGATGTACCAGGAACTGATCCTGGACCACTACAAGCACCCGCACGGGCGTGGCCTGCGCGACGGCGACGCCGAGGTGCACCACGTCAACCCGACGTGCGGCGACGAGATCACGCTGCGCGTGAAGTACGACGGCGAGACGCTCACCGACGTCTCGTACGAGGGCCAGGGCTGCTCCATCAGCCAGGCCAGCGCGTCCGTGCTGAACGAGCTGCTCGTCGGCAAGGAGCTGGCCGAGGCGCAGAAGATCCAGGGCGTGTTCCTGGAGATGATGCAGTCGAAGGGCAAGATCGAGCCCGACGAGGCCATGGAGGAGGTGCTGGAGGACGCGGTCGCGTTCGTCGGCGTCTCCAAGTACCCGGCTCGCGTGAAGTGTGCTCTGCTGAGCTGGATGGCCTGGAAGGACGCGACGGCCCAGGCACTGGGTGACGCCGCGGAGAGGAAGACGGCATGACCGAGAACGCGACGCCCGCCGAGGCGTCGACCAAGCCGGCCACCGAGGAGGAGGTCCGCGAGGCCCTCTACGACGTGGTCGACCCCGAGCTGGGGATCGACGTCGTCAACCTGGGCCTGATCTACGGCATCCACATCGACGACGCGAACATCGCCACCCTCGACATGACGCTGACCTCGGCGGCCTGCCCGCTGACCGACGTCATCGAGGACCAGGCGAAGTCGGCGACGGACGGCATCGTCAACGAACTCCGCATCAACTGGGTCTGGATGCCCCCGTGGGGCCCGGACAAGATCACGGACGACGGCCGCGAGCAGCTGCGCGCACTCGGCTTCAACGTCTGAGCCGTATCGCTTCGCGAAGGGCCCCCGGCACTGCGCCGGGGGCCCTTCGCGTGCCCCGGCGGGCCTGCGCCGCTTCCGCGGGGCGCGGCCCTGCGGCTTCCGGGAGGCCCTGCGTGTTCGTCCGGTGGACGATTGGAGTGCACCGGAAGTTGGCCACGGTGGCCGAACCTGCTCGACGGCCGTCACGGCGTGACGCGTGGATCGCGCTCGGCCCGACTCGTGGGGACACCGATGAAGAAGCAGCTTGGCATCGCAGGGCTCGCGGCGCTCGTCGTCGCCGGGACGGTCACCGTCGCACCCGCCCAGGCGGTGACGTACGGGACGCCGACCATCGGCCTGTCCGCGTCGTACCTGTCCGGCGCCGTCGGCGCGGTCGGGGACCCCGTGGTGAACGTGACCGTGGGGCAGAGCGGCGCCGACGCGTCCGCGCTGACCGTCAGCGCGTCCGCATCGAGCAGGGCCTCGGTCGCCGGGACCGCAGACGTGAGCGTGACCGGGACCGGGGCGGTGCGGCAGCTGGCCGTCACCGCGCGCGGCCGCGGCTACACCGACCTCACCGTCAAGGTGACCGGGCTGGGCGGCAAGAGCGCCACCAAGACCCTCTCCTACGCCGCCTCGGCCGCCGTGCAGAACCCGGCCGACGCCCGCTACTTCTCCGGAGCCTCGGACTCCTCGGCCGCCGTGGACGTCGGCGGCGGCTACACCGTCGTCGCCGACGACGAGAACAACGTGCTGCGCCTGTACGACCGCACGCACTCGGCCGCCCCGGTCCGCACCTGGGACTTCAGCTCGCAGCTCGGTGTCACCAAGGAGGTGGACATCGAGGGGGCGACCCTGATCGGCAACACCATCTACTGGACGGGCTCGCTCGGCAACAACAAGGACGGCGAGTACAAGGCGCCCCGGAACACGGTCTTCACCACCACGGTCAGCGGCTCCGGATCCGCCACGCAGCTCGCGTACGGGCGCTCGTACAAGAGGCTCCGCGACGACCTGGTGGCCTGGGACACGGCGAACGGCAACCGCTACGGCTTCGCGGCGGGCACGGCCGCGGGCGAGGCCCCCAAGCAGATCGACGGCTTCAACGTGGAGGGCCTGGAGTTCGCCCCGGGCTCGACCACCACCGCCTACCTGGGCTTCCGTGCCCCGCTGGCCCCGGCGGTGCCGGGCGGCAAGGCGCTGATCGTGCCCGTGACCAACTTCGACAAGGTCCTCTCCAGCGGGACCAAGGCCACCTTCGGGGCGGGCATCGAGCTCGACCTGGGCGGCCTGGCGATCCGTGACATCCGCAAGAACGCGGCGAACCAGTACCTGATCCTGGCCGGCTCCTGGGCGGCGGACGACAACTCGGACCCGTACGCGCTCTACCAGTGGGACGGCGTCGCGGGGCACGCCCCGGTCAAGCGGGCCGACCTGCCGACGGCGGACCCGGGCGGCTGGGAGGCCGTCGTGGACGTGCCGGACCTGTCGGTGGCGGGGGCGCGGGTCCAGCTGATCACGGACAGCGGGTCCGCGGACCTGTACGGCGACGGGGTCGACGCCAAGGACCTCACGCACCCCGAGTGGAAGAAGGCGCGGACGGCCTGGTTCACGCTGAACTGACCCGGGCCCCGGCCCCGCGACGGAGCCGCACGGCAGTTGCGCCCCGCGACGGGGCCGCACGGCAGTTGCGTACGGGCGGGCCGGGGCCGGCACAGCCGCCCCCGAGCAGCGATCGGCATGCTGTTCACGGTCCAGGCTGCCGGGCCTGCCCCGCCGGGCCCGGCGATCCCGCCGATGCCCGACGGGGGCGGCGGCCCCGGGCCCGTCGGGCGCCGCCCCGACGGCCGGGGTCAGGCGTCCGCGCGGACCGCGGTCAGGGCCGCCGTGACGCTCGCCTCGATGTCCTGGATCGGGTAGATCACCTCGCGCACGGTGCGCTCGCGGTCCACCACCAGCGTCAACCGCTTCAGCCGGCTCACCCCCGCCGCCCGGAACGTCGGCAGCCGCAGCGCCGAGGTCAGCGCGAGGTCCGCGTCCGACAGGAGCGGGAACCTCAGCCGCTCCGCCTCGGCGAACTCCCGCTGCTCGTCGGGCCGCTGGGTCGACACCCCGTGCACCGTCGCCCCCGCCGCGGTGAACTCCGCCAGCTGGTCCCGGTACGTGCACGACTCGAACGTGCAGCCCTTCGCCCCCGGGATCCCGGCCCACCCCGGCGGGTAGGACGCGGCCCGGGCGTACGCACCGGGGAAGCAGTACAGGACCGTGAACGGCGTGTCCGCCACGGGGTCCCGGACCTCCCCGAACCGGTCCGGCAGCACCAGCTCCGGCAGTCGCGTCCCGCGTAGTGCGTGCACCCGCTCCGCCTCCCGCGAGGACTCCTGCGTCGTCGCCGTCATCTCTCCCTCTCCCAGGACCCAGGTGTCTCCCCAGTCCTGGAGGGCCACCAGGACCGGCAGCAGCCCCCGCCCGCGCGGGGTCAGCCGGTACTCGTGCCGTACCGGACGCTCCTGGTACGGCTCTCGGGTCAGCACCCCGGCTTCGACCAGCAGCTTCAGCCGCTCGGCCAGCACCTTGCGGGACAGGCCCAGCTCGCGCTGGAACGCGTCGAAGCGGTGCACGCCGCGCGCCGCGTCGCGCACGATCAGCAGCGTCCACCAGTCGCCGACCACGTCGAGGGCCTGGGCGATGGCGCAGTCCGCGTCGTCGAGGGGTGTGCGCTGGGCCATGGGGGCTCCTTTGTCCGTTGACCCAAGGCTGTCATGCTGACATAGTCCGTTCCCAAAAGGAACTTACTGGTTTTCCGGGGAACCGCAGGGGAGTGGGTGGCGTGGTGCAGGGCCTCAAGGACGTGCCCAGAGTGGTGTGGCTGCTGGCGGCCGGGGTGTTCGTCAACGCCGTCGTCAGCTTCACGTTCGTCTTCGTCTTCCTGTACCTGACCGGCCCGCGCGGCCTCGGCACCGCCCAGGCGGGCCTGGTCACCGGCATCGGCGGCGTCGGCCTCGTCGCCGGCAACCTCACCGGCGGCTGGTACGGCGACCGCTTCGGCCACCGCCGGGTGCTGCTCGCCGCGTCCACCGCAGGCGGCCTCGCCCTGATGTCGTTCCCGCTGCTGCCCACCGCCGCGCTCTACGCGGCCCTGCCGCTGGCCCAGTACGCCTCCGGCGTGGTCCGGGCCGCCAACTCGGCGCTGGTCGCCGTCACCGTTCCCGAGGGGGCCCGCCGGCAGGCCTTCGCGGTGGTCCGCTGCGTCTCCAACGGCGGCTTCACCCTCGGCCCGCCCCTCGGGGCGCTGATCGCGACCGGGCTCTCGTACGACTGGCTCTTCGTCGGCGACGGCCTCGGCACCCTCTTCTTCGCCCTCTGGACCGCGCGGGTCGTCCCGGCCCGCGGCACCTCACGCACCGCCGCGGCCCCGGACGGGGGTCTGGGTCGCGGCGTGTGGGAGGAGCTCCGGGCCCGCCCGGCCGTTCTCGTCCTGCTCGGCGCGATCCTGGTGACCGACCTCGTCTACCGCCAGCAGTACGGCACGTTCCCCGTCTTCCTCGCCGACCACGGGTTCGACACCCGCTCCTTCGGATTCGTCATCGCCCTCAACGGCGCCGTCATCCTGCTGCTGGAGCTCCCGGCGGCCGTCGCGCTGCGCGCCCGGCCTCCGCTCCCCGTCGTCGGGGCCGGCCTCCTCCTGGTCGGCGCCGGGTACGCGGCCCTGCTGGCCGGGGTCGGGATCGCGAGCGCCGCCGCCATGATGGTGCTGCTCAGCCTCGGCGAGATCCTGTACAAGACCACCGCCACCGCGTACGTCGCCGACCAGGCGCCCGAGCACGCCATGGGACGGTTCCAGAGCCTGTACGCCGGCGTCTCGGTCAGCGGCGTCGTCCTGGGGCCGCCGCTCGGCGGAGCCCTGTACACGGCCGTGCCGGGGCTGCTGTGGCCGCTGTGCGCCGCGCTGGCGGCGGGCGCGGGCGCGGCCGTGCTGTACGCGGCGCGGCGTGAGGCGCGGCGCGAGGCAGGCCGCGCGGCGCGACACGCGGCGCGACCGGCACATGAGACCGGTTCGCACCCTCGGGCCGTCGCCGGTTAGGTTTCGGGCATGACTGCTACGCGTACCACCGGCGCCGTCGCCGCCGGACTTGCCACCATCGCCGCCGACGGCACCGTCCTCGACACCTGGTTCCCCGCCCCCGAGCTGGTCGCCGAGCCCGGCCCGGCCGGCACCGAGCGCCTCACCGCCGACCAGGCCGTGCAGCTCCTGGGTGCCGCCGCGGCCAAGGCGATCCGCCTGGACGCGGTCCGCGACGTCGAGGTCGTAGCCGTCCGCACCGTGATCTCCTCCCTGGAGGACAAGCCGCTGGACGCGCACGACGCGTACCTGCGCCTGCACCTGCTCAGCCACCGCCTGGTCAAGCCGCACGGCCAGAGCCTGGACGGCGTCTTCGGGCTGCTGGCCAACGTCGCCTGGACCTCGCTGGGCCCGGTCGCCGTCGACCAGGTGGAGACCGTACGGCTGAACGCGCGCGCCGAGGGCCTGTACCTCCAGGTCACCTCGATCGACAAGTTCCCGCGGATGACGGACTACGTCGCCCCCAAGGGCGTGCGCATCGCCGACGCGGACCGGGTCCGCCTGGGCGCGCACCTCGCCGAGGGCACCACCGTCATGCACGAGGGCTTCGTCAACTTCAACGCCGGCACCCTCGGCACCTCCATGATCGAGGGCCGCATCTCGGCGGGCGTCGTGATCGGCAACGGCTCCGACATCGGCGGCGGCGCCTCCACGATGGGCACCCTCTCGGGCGGCGGCAAGCAGATCATCTCGATCGGCGAGCGCTGCCTGATCGGCGCCGAGGCGGGCGTGGGCATCGCCCTGGGCGACGAGTGCATCGTCGAGGCCGGCCTGTACGTGACCGCGGGCACCCGCGTCACCCTCCCGGACGGCCAGATCGTCAAGGCCCTGGAGCTCTCCGGCGCGAGCAACATCCTCTTCCGCCGCAACTCGGTCACCGGCACGGTCGAGGCCCGCCCGAACAACGCGGTCTGGGGCGGCCTGAACGAGGTCCTGCACAGCCACAACTGACCGCCGTGACCGGACCCGGCGGCCCGGCACGCCACGACGCCCTCACCGGCCCCGACAGGGGGCGGTGAGGGCGTCGTGCCTCTCCCGTGCCGCGTCCCGGGACGTCCTCCCGCCCCGAGCGGGGGAGGGCGCCGCCGGAGGCGGGCGGGTCAGTGGAGGGGGAGGCTGCGGATCAGGCCCGCGAAGGCCTCTTCCTCGGCCTCGGTCAGCTCGACCGACTCCATCGGGTGCGTGGCCGCGCTGCGCTGGGCCGGGATCACCGCGATGCCCTCGTGCGCACCGGGCTCCGCGTGGTGGAAGCGGGAGTCCCACAGCATGTGGCCGAAGCCGAGCACCCACACGGCGGCGGCCACGAGCAGGACGGCGAGGCCGATTTCCTGGGCGAGGGAGAGCGAGGCGAACACGCGGTCCTCCGGGGGTGCGGGGGGACATGGTGGAGCGTGGGGACACTCAACACCACAACCCGGGTCGAATGGGTCACGATGTGGCGAGCGTCACGCCAGGGCCGAAAGTCCCCGACTTCCCCGCAGAGGCCCCAGTGCGGCGCCGGCGCCCACTCGCTCACTGCTCCAGGCGCAGCTTGAACCCCTCGTGACTGCGCGCGAAGCCCAGCCGCTCGTAGAAGCGGTGGGCGTCCGCCCGCTGCTTGTTGCTGGTCAGCTGCACCAGCCCGCAGCCGCGCCCGCGCGCCCGCGCCACCGCGAGCCGCATCAGCTCCGCGCCGAGCCCGCCGCCCCGCCGGTCGGCGCGCACCCGTACCGCCTCGACCAGCGCCCGTTCGCGTCCGCCCTGGCCGAGGCCGGGGACGTACGTCAGCTGCAGGCAGCCCAGCACCGTCCCCGTCCCGGCCTCGGCGAGGACCAGCATCTCGTTGCGCGGGTCCGCCTCGATGGCGGCGAAGGCCCGTTCGTGCGCCTCGGTGACCTCGGCCCGCTCCTCGCCGGCGTCCGCCAGCAGGCCCAGTACGACGGGCAGGTCCTCACGGGTGGCGATACGGAAGATCATGACCGGAAGTGTGGCAGGGGGCCCGGAGCAGACGCGCCCGGGCCCCCTGTGACTCAGGTCCGTGCCGGGGTCACGGGCGGAAGCGCAGCACCTGCGGGTCGTGGTCGCTGTTCTGCGCCGAGAACTCCGCGTTGATGTGCACGCTGTCGTACGTGAAGTTCTTGATCGCCGGGCTGGTCAGGATCTGGTCCAGCACCTGTGCGTTGCCCTGGTACACGTACGAGTAGCGCTCCGCCTTCGGCAGCGACTTGATCGCCGAGTACAGCGCCCCGCCGTCCTCCAGCGCCTTCGCGGTGCCCGAGAACTCGAAGTCGTTGATGTCGCCGACGGCGAGGACGTCCGCGTTCTTGTCGGCCGCGAGGATGTCCTTGACGAAGGAGTTCACCGCCTGCGCCTGGAGCAGCCGCTTGGCCTCCGAGGAGCGGACCGGGGGCTGGTGGACCGAGGTCAGGCCCTCGTCGCCGCCCTTGGAGCCGAAGTGGTTGGCGATGACGAAGACCGTGCGGCCACGGAAGACGAACTCGCCGGCCAGCGGCTTGCGGCTGTCGGCCCACGCCGGGTTGGCCGGGTCGATCCGGCCGGGGGAGTGGGTCAGGGCGGCCTTGCCGTTCTCCTTGGTCACGCCGGTCGCGGTCAGCGAGTCGCCCGCGGCGCGGTCGGTGAAGGAGACGCGGGCGGGGTTGAAGAGGAACACCTGGCGGATGTTGCCGCCGGGCTCGCCGCCGTCCTTGTTGTTCTCGGGGTTGATGGTCCGCCACTCGTAGGCCGGGCCGCCCGCCGCCGCGATGGCCGCGGTGAACTTCTTGATGGTCTCCTCGGCCGAGACGGTGCCGTCGTTCTTGGCGCCGTTGTTGTCCTGGATCTCCTCCAGGGCCACGATGTCGGGCGAGGCGAGGTTCTCGACGACCGCCTTAGCCAGGTTGTCGAACTTCTCCTGGGGGTCGGTCGGGTCGAGGTTCTCCACGTTGTACGTGGCCACCGCGAGCTCGCCGGGAGCCTGGGCCTTGGTCTTCTCGGGGGCGAGGGTGCCCGCCGTGACCGTGCCGAGGGTGCGGGCCACCAGCGTGTAGCCGCCGAACTGGTTGAAGTCCAGCGGGCCCTCGGTGGTGCCGGTCAGCTTGTCGCCGACGTTCGCCACCGGGAAGGGCTGCTGCGCGAGCGGCGCGAGCTGCTGGACCTGGAGCCGGCCGGTGTTCTGGGACTCGTACGAACCGTAGAGGGTGCCGCCGCGCTTGGCGGTGTTCTCCCAGCCCTTCACCGTGACCCACAGCTCCGCGTGCGGGTCCGTGGCGCCGACCACCCGCGAGGTGCCGATCTTCACGTTCATGCCCTCGAGGGACTCGTAGAAGTCCAGGGCGTAGCGCGAGGGCTCCAGCGTCAGGCCGTTGATGCTGTTCGCGGCGGCCGGGTCGCCCGCCGGGGCGTACGCGGCGGGCACGTTGTACTCGTTGATCGCGGTGGCCTCGGGCAGCGCGTTGCCCGAGGAGAGCACGGTCACGGCGGGCTTGGAGATCTGGGTGACCGACTGGTTGCCGGAGGAGACGCCCCCGGGGGTGTACTCGCCGACCAGACCGGAGACCTTGACGGCGTCGCCGACGGCCACGGTCGGGACGGAGCTGGTGAAGACGAAGATGCCCTCACTGGTCGCGTCGTTGTCGTCGGCGTCCGGGTCCTGCATCCAGAAGCCGCGCGAGCCGTAGGTGCGCACACCCGTCACGATGCCCGCGACATCGGCCACCTGCTTGCCGTTGAGCGGCGATATCCGGGTGGTGCCCTGGATGTCGTGGATGCGTATCGGATCGGCGGACGCGGCGCCTTCGGCCGCGTCGGCGGTGCCCGCCAGCAGACCGGTGGCCAGGGCGGTGGCGACGAGTGCCGAGACGGCGGCGGAACGGGGATGCGAGGAGCGCATGGTCAGGAACTCCGGTGTGTGGAGGAAGGAAAACGAAGGGTGATGCGTGGTTTTGGCCGGATTCGTACGGGGGTTCCACGGCTGAGCCGCAGGAGATCCGCAGGAATCCCGCCGGTTCCCCATAGATCTACGCGCGTCAATTTCCTGTGTGACCAGGGAAGTTGTCAAGGTCTCCAGGGCATACGGCGGCTGACTGTGGGATGAACCAAAGGAGATGGCCCACCGGGCGCGCCCGAAATGCGTCTACTCTGGTTCGCCGGACGGCCGCCCGACGGGGGCCGTGCCCGCCGCCCCACCGCGTCCGCGAGGAGACCGCCCCATGTCCGCAGAGCCGCACCCCACGCTGCCGCCGGTACGGCTGCCCTCCGATGCGGAACTGGCCCGCGACGCCCTTGCCGCCCCCCTGTTCGCCCGCGCCGTACGGCTGGCCCGCTGGGCCGGACCGGACACCCGCGTCGGCGTCGGCGGCGAACTCGTCGCCGTCCAGCTGCCCGAGGCCGCCGCCGTGCTCGGGCTCGACCCCGCCGACGAGGAGGGGCCGGTGCTCGCGAGCCAGGCCTGGCGGGTCGCCGTGGACACCGGCCTCGTCGACGTGACCGAACCCGATGAGGGGGGTGACGGGGGTGACCGGAGTGACGGCGGTGATGGCGGTGGGGGCGCCGAGGGGGAGTCCGGCACCGCCGTCCCCGGCGAGGACCTGGCGCTGGTGACCGGCGGCGCGCCCGGTGACGTGCTCGACCTGTGGCTGGCGGCCCTCGACACCGTGCTCGCCGACGCGGCCGTGCCCGATCTGGACGACCTCGTCGACGCGTTGGACGCGGGCGGTGAGATCGACTTCGACCGGCTCGACTGGAATCCCGGCCGCGAGGCGGACTTCCTCGACGGGGTCCTCGCCAACCTCTACCTGCTCTCCGTCTCCGAACACGGCGCATCGGACGGGCCGGTCCCGCTGCCCGTGCTCGCCGCCTCGATGGTCGTCCCCGACGACATGCGCGATCCGACCGACGCCGTGCTGGAGCAGGTCTCGGACGCGATGATGCGCCTCGACGACCAGTTCCGGCAGCTGGAGCCCATCGGGCTCGTCGAGTTCCGGCCCGTCGACGAGGCGCTCATGGCGGAGGCCGACGACGAGGAGCTCGCGGCCGGTTCGGTGGCCAGCGCCGTCGACGACGAGGACGTCTCCCGGTACGGGATGGTGCGGCTGACCCCGCTCGGCCTGTACGGGATCCGCGCCCGCATGCTGGAGGCCGGGATCGCCGCCCCCGCCGTGGGCGAACTGGCCGACAAGGGCGCGGACGCCCTGCTCGACGCCGTCTCCGGCTACCCCGAGGGCGCGGCCCAGGCCGAGATCGAGCAGTGGCTCGCGGGCCGCGAAGTGCCGGTCGCGGTCGCCGAGCTGCTGGCCGCCGCCCGGGGCGCCGACGAGGGCGGCCCGTTGCGCCGGCTGCGCTGCCAGCAGGCCCTCGCACCGGCCGGCCCGGAGGCCGAGCCCGCGGTCCGGGCGGTGCTGGACGACCCGGAGCTGGGCGGGCTCGCCCGGGTGTGGCTCGCCGAGCGCGGGGTGGCCGACGTACCGGCGCCGGACGGGGCCATGGTGTTCTGGCTGACCGTCGACACGATCGCGGCGCAGCTCGCCGCGGACGGGGAGACGGAGGAACTTCCGCTGCTGATGCAGTCGCTGACCGCCCACCACGCGGGGTTCTTCGACCAGGTCTGGCGGGTGGAGCACCCGGCGACGGTGGCCGTGCTGGAGGCCATGGGCCGGATGCACCCGGACAGGAAGGCGGCCAAGGAGGCCCGCAAGGCCGCCTTCAAGGCGCGTTCGCGACAGGCCTGACGCCGGGGGGAGACCCCGCGGTGCCGGTGGTCGGGGCGCCGCACGGTGCCGGTGGTCGGGGCGCCGCACGGTGCCGGTGCGGCGGCGGGGACCGGAGCGGCGGCGGGGACCGGGGCGGCGATCGGCGAGGAGGCCTGGGCGGAGCGGAGCCCGGAACGCGCCGTTCCTGAGCCGGAGTTGGCCATTCCGGCCACCGGCAAGGGGTCCGCTTCCCGTCCCGGGTAGTTCAGCCGCCGTTCACGTGCGGGCGGGAGCGTGTGCGCCGACGACCGCACGACAGGCGCACCACCTCCCCACCCCTGGAGACCCGATGCCGCTCAGCCGTAGAGACTTCACCGCCCGCACCGTCATCGCCGGCGCGGGAGTGGCGCTCACCGGGACGGTCGGCGCCCTCGCCACCGCCCCGGGAGCACTGGCGGCCGACGACAGCACCCTGCGCGACGAGCACGGCCGGCCCTGCGAGCCCGGATACGGGCCGCTCGTCCCGGACCCGGCCGGACTGCTTGCCCTCCCCGCCGGGTTCAGCTACCGCGTGATCACCCACAGCGGTGTCACCCGCCTCGACTCCGGCGAGTCCACCCCCTCCAACCACGACGGCACGGCCGCCTTCGAGGGCCACCGCGGGGTCACCCTCCTCGTCAACAACCACGAGCTCAAGGGCAGGCGGGCCAACTGGGCCCACCCCGTCCCGCTGACGGAGGGCCTCGTCTACGATCCGGCCGCGGCCGGTGGCTGCACGGTCGTCGAGGTCCGCCGCGGCGGCGAGGTCGCCGAATGGGTGGGCGTCGCCGGTACGTCCACCAACTGCGCGGGCGGCGCCACCCCCTGGGACACCTGGCTGACCTGCGAGGAGACCGAAGACCTGGCCGGCAAGAACGGGATGACCAAGGACCACGGGTACGTGTTCGAGGTCGACCCGCACGACCGGCGCGCCAACCTCGATCCGCAGCCGGTCAAGGCCTTCGGCCGTTACGCCCACGAGGCGGTCGTCATCGACCCGCGCCAGGGCCACGCCTACCTGACCGAGGACGCCTCCGGCCCCAACGGGCTGTTCTACCGCTGGACCCCGCCGAGCGGCTTCCGCCACGGGCGCGGCAAGCTCCGCACCCTCGCGGCCGACGCCGGCGTGCTGGCCGCGGCCAAGTGCTTCGACAGCGCGGGCCGCTTCGTGGACGACCTCTCGCGCGCGACGAGGATCGGCACGGTCTACGGCGTCGACTGGGTGAGCGTGCCGGACCGCGACGCGCGGACGGTGTCGGTGCGCAAGCAGTTCGCGGACGGCACGGTGACCCGCGCCCGCAAGCTGGAGGGCATGTGGTGGGCCGACGGCGGCGCGTACTTCGTCTCCTCGTACGCGCGTGAGGAGAGCCCCGGCACCGCCCACGACGGCCAGGTGTGGTTCTACGACCCGAAGCGGCGCACGATCCGGCTGACGGTCGTGCTCGGGGTGAACGCAGACCCGGCGAAGGACGGCTCCTTCGACGGTCCCGACAACATCACCGTCTCCCCGTACGGCGGTCTGGTCATCGCCGAGGACGGCAGCGGTCTGCAGCACCTGTTCGGCGCCACCGAGTCCGGGCGCACCTACCCGCTGGCGCGCAACGAGCTGAACCTCGGGACGGCGCAGGAGCCCGAGTACTCCGAGTTCACGGGGGTCTGTTTCTCCCCGGACGGGCGCACCCTGTACGCCAACATCCAGGAGCCCGGCATCATGCTGGCCATCACCGGACCGTGGCGGCGCACACACTGACGCCCGAAGGCCGGCCGGCGGCGCGACCGGCGGCCGGCATCACGATCGACGGCTGCGCCGCCGCCCGTTCACGGGGCGGCGGCGACCTCGGCGATCTCGGCGCGACTGGCGGCGGCCCATTCCTCTAGCAGGAACTCATACGCCTCGGAGGGCCACTCGTCTGCCACCCGGGTCTCGACGAGGTGCCGTATCGCCTCGTTCGCCTCTGCGGCGGACGGGCGGGCGGGACCCACGGGCCGGAGTGTGCTGTACATGCTTTCAAGGCTACGGGCGGGCACTGACAGTCACCCCCGGATTAAGGGTGGAATCCATCACCTCGCACCGGCGCCACCCCCGTCATGGTGGCTCCATGTGCCCGCCCACCTGCTCAGAGTGTCTGGGAGCCGGGCTTGACCATCCCGCGCACTGTGCGGGACTTCACAAACTCCCCGATGGCCGTCATCTCCCATTCGCCCGAGAACTGGCGAATCAGCTTGGCCATCATGACCCCGGTCTGGGGTTCGGCGCCGGTCAGGTCGAAGCGCACCAGCTCCTCCCCGCTCGCCGCGTCGATCAGGCGGCAGTAGGCCTTGGCCACCTCCGTGAACTTCTGGCCGGAGAACGAGTTCACCGTGAAGACCAGACCGGTGGCTTCGGCGGGCAGCCGCCCGAGGTCCACGACGATCACCTCGTCGTCCCCGGCGCCCTCACCGGTGAGGTTGTCGCCCGAGTGCTTGATCGCGCCGCCCAGGATGGACAGCTTGCCGAAGTAGCAGCTGTCGATGTGGTTGCGGTCCGGCCCGTACGCGATCACCGAGGCGTCGAGGTCGATGTCCCGGCCGCGGAACGAGGGCTCCCAGCCCAGGCCCATCTTCACCTGTGAGAGCAGCGGGCTGCCGTTCTTGACGAGGGACACCGTCTGGTTCTTCTGGAGGCTGACGCGGCCCTTGTCGAGGTTGATCTTCCCGGTGCCGGCGGCCGGGGCCGCGACGGGCGGGACCGCGGCCGGCGGGGGTGCCGACGGCGTCACGGGGAACGCCGGGGCGGGGCCGGCCTGAGCCGCCGGGGCGCCCGGCCAGGAGGAGGCGGAGGGGGCGGACGGCGGCGCAGCGGCCTGCGGGGCGGCCGCGGGCGGGGGAGTGGGCTCCTCGTCCACGGAGACCCCGAAGTCGGTCGCGATCCCGGCGAGGCCGTTCGCGTACCCCTGGCCGACCGCGCGGACCTTCCACACGCCGCCGCGCCGGTAGACCT
Source organism: Actinobacteria bacterium OV450 (assembly GCA_001298555.1). Lineage (GTDB taxonomy): Bacteria > Actinomycetota > Actinomycetes > Streptomycetales > Streptomycetaceae > Streptomyces. Next base: position 48,415 of record LJCW01000098.1, on the reverse strand, counting down.
CGACGACGACGAGCGCGGTCTCGGTGCCCAGCTGCGGCGGGGTGAAGGTGGCGATCACCGCACCGCTCTCCGCATGGCGCACGGTGGCGGTGGGCTCGATGCCCTGGAACGTCTGACCGGCGGCGTCGGGACTGGCCGTGACCACGATCCGCTCGATGCCGGGCGGCAGCGCCCCCGTGTCCACGGTGATCGAGTCCGGCGCCGCCCCGCCGCCCGACCGGTAGCTGACACCGGGCCCGGACGGCTGGTTGTAGAAGATGAAGTCGGCGTCGGAACGCACCTTGCCGTCCGAGGCGAGGAGGAGTCCCGATACGTCGAGCCGCACCGGGGCAGCCACGTCCACCGTCACACGGACGGTGTTGAGCGGCAGGTTGGAACCAGGGGTCATAGCGGTCATGCCCGGAGAACGACCGGAGGCGCTTTGCCGTTCCCTTACCCTCGCGGGATATTTCAGCGCCGGTTGCGGGCGTGGTTCTTCGCCGTCCGCTCGTTGCCGAACTTGTACGCGCCGGTCCAGCGGGCCATCACCAGCTGTGCGTCGCCGGACTCCACCTCGGCGAGGAACTTCTCGGCCCGGCCGCCGCGCAGGGTGCCCGCGGTCCGGCCCTGGTGGGTGATGACCACGCTCTGGTCGCCGCGCTGTTCGTACGTGAATCCGTGAGGTCTCGGCATGACCGGCAGCCTGCCCGGCGGGGGCCGGGTGGGCAACGGATTTACGGGGCGGGGGCCGCGGAGCGGGGGCGGGGGATCCGGGTCGGGGTCCGGGGCGCGGTTCCGGGGCGCGGGGGTTCGGGTGCGGGGCGCTCCGGTTCGGCCCCGGCCCCGGCCCCGGCGCGGGTGCGGGTGCGAGGGGCCTCAGCCGCCGGTGACACGGCGCGGCAGCCCCAGCGGGTTCGCCTCGCGCAGCTCCTCCGGGAGCAGGGGGTCCGGCACCGACTGGTAGACCACCGGCCGCAGCCAGCGCTCGACGGCGGTCCCGCCGACCGAGGTGGAGTGCGAGGTCGCCGCCGGGTACGGGCCGCCGTGGTGCTGGGCCGGGGCCACCGCGACACCGGTCGGCCAGCCGTTCACCACGATCCGCCCGGCCAGTGCCGTGACCTGCGCGATCAGTTCTGCTGCCGGGCCCGGACCGCCGTCGGCCTCGGCCGCGGACAACTGGAGCGTGGCGCTCAGGTTCCCGGGGAGCAGGCCGAGCACCGACTCCGCCTCGTGCTGGTCCGCGTAGCGGACGACCACGGTCACCGGGCCGAAGCACTCCTCCAGCAGCACCTCGTACGAGCCGCCCTCCAGGAGCAGCCGGGCCGGGACGCTCAGGTAGCCCGCGCCGACGGTGTGGTCGCCGCCGGAGCCCGGGGTGACGGGCGCGGTCACGCCGGGCAGCGCGGCCCGCTCGCCCACGCCGGAGACGAAGTTGTCGCGCATCCGGTGGTCGAGCAGGACGCCCGGATCGGTCTCGCCGAGCGCCTTCGTCAGCTCCTCGGTCAGCCGGTCGCCGTCCGCGCCCTCGGGTACGAGGACCAGGCCCGGCTTGACGCAGAACTGGCCGACCCCGAGGGTGACCGAGCCCGCGAGCCCGGCGGCGATCTCCTCGGCGCGCTCGGCGGCGGCCGCGGGCGTGACCACGACGGGGTTGAGGGAGCCGAGCTCACCGTGGAACGGGATGGGCACGGGCCGGGCGGCGGCCGCGTCGAACAGTGCCCGCCCGCCCCGGATGGAACCGGTGAACCCGGCGGCGCGGACGAGCGGGTGGCGGATCAGCTCCAGCCCCGCGTCGAACCCGTGGACGACGGCCACCACTTCGGCCGGCAGCCCGGCCGCCACGGCGGCGCGGCGCAGCAGCGAGGCGCACAGCTCGGAGGTGGCCGGGTGGTCGGGGTGCGCCTTGACGACCACCGGGCAGCCGGCGGCGAGCGCGCTCGCGGTGTCCCCGCCGGGGACGGAGAAGGCGAGCGGGAAGTTCGAGGCGGCGTAGACGGCGACCACGCCCAGCGGCACCTTGTAGCGGCGCAGCCCGGGGCGCGGCGGGACGGCACCGGGAACAGGGTGGTCGATGCGGATGTCGAGGTACGAGCCCTCGTCCACGGCGTCCGCGAAGGCCCGCAGCTGGCCGGTGGTGCGGGCGAGTTCGCCGGTGAGCCGGCCCGGCCCGAGGGCGGTCTCGGCGTCGGCGGCCTCGATCACGTGGGCCGCGGCCTCGTCGAGCAGTTCGGCGGCCGCGCGCAGGAAGGCCGCGCGGGCGGTGCGGTCGGCGAGCGCGCCGCGGGCCGCGTGGGCGGCGCGCACGGCCTCGTCCACCTCGGCCGGTGTGGCTTCCACCGCAACCTGTTCGCGCTGCTTCCCGGTGCGGGGGTCCACACTCCAGACTGGTGTTGCTGCCATGGCGCACTGCCTCCTGGATCTGCCCTGACCCGCACGGTGGCGTTCAGTATTCTGAACGCCGTTCCGATGGATGAATGATCACATCCGTTCCGGACTCTATTTCCGGGTCTTCCGCATTGACAAGAGACAAGAGGGGCAAAAGGCGAATGACCACAGCCGAGCCGGTGAGCCCGCAGAGCCCGGAGGTCGCGGAGAGTGCGGCAGGCGTGGCGGGCATGGCGGAGGTGGCGGGCGGGGGCCCGGGAGCGCCGGCGGCCGTCAAATCGGCCGTCCGTACGGTGCTGTTGCTGGAGCACTTCGCGGCGCGCCCCGGACTGCACAGCCTGGCCGACATCCAGCACGACCTGTCGTTGCCCAAGTCCAGCCTCTACATGCTGCTGCGCACGCTGGTGAACCTGGGCTGGGTGGAGACGGACGCGACGGGCACGCGGTACGGGATCGGCGTACGGGCCCTGCTCGTCGGCAGCTCGTACATCGACGGGGACGAGGTCGTCGCCGCGGCCCGGCCCACCCTGGACCGGCTCTCCGACGACACCACGGAGACCATCCACCTGGCCCGGATGGACGGCACGAGCGTGGTCTACCTCGCCACGCGCCAGTCGCAGCACTACCTGCGGCCGTTCACGCGCGTCGGGCGGCGGCTGCCCGTGCACTCGACCGCGCTGGGCAAGGCGCTGCTGGCGACCCACTCCGACGAGGAGGTACGGGCGCTCCTGCCGCGGCGGTTGGAGGCGGTCACCGAGCACACGATCACCGACCGGGAGCGGCTCGTGGACGAGCTGGCGCTGGTGCGGGAGCAGGGTTACGCGGTGGACCGGGAGGAGAACACGCTCGGCTTGCGCTGCTTCGGGGTGGCGGTGCCGTACCGGACGCCCGCCCGGGACGCGGTGAGCTGCTCGGTGCCGGTGGCCCGGCTGACGGCGGGGCACGAGCAGCGGATCAAGGCGGCGCTGTTCGAGGCGCGGGACCGGCTGTCGGTGGCGACCCGCCGCATGTGAGGCGGTGGAGGGGGAGGGTCCTCCCCCGCGCGGGGGAGACGGTTCACCTTCGTGGGGGAGGTGGCGGGGCGGCGCGGACGCGACCGTTGAGTCATGACCACACGAGCGGTGAACGCGAACGAGACGACGGCGGGGACGGCCGGGACGGCCGGGACGGCGGGGACGGCGGGCGGGGCGCGGGTCCGGGCCGGTGCCCGTGCCCGGGCCCGGCGCAGGGCCTCGGGGGCGGTGGCCCTGGCCGCCACCGTGCCGTACCTGTGCCTCAAGGGTGCCTGGGTGGCGGGGAGCCGCATCGGGATACCGGACGGCAGCGTGCTGTTGGGGCCCGGGCTGTTCTTCAAAGTGGCGAACGCCGCCACGATGGTCATGGACGCGGCCGTCATCGTCCTCGTGCTGGCGTTCACCCGGCCCTGGGGCAGACGGGTGCCGTCCCTGCTCCTGACGCTTCCGGTGTTCGTCGCCACCGGGCTCCTCGTCCCGATCGTCGTGGCCTTCCCCGGCCAACTCCTCGTGAGGGCCGTCGGGCTGGGGCCGGACGCGGCCGCGCAGGCGGCGAAGGAGCCCTTCCTCGACCCGTGGGTGTTCAACGTCGTCTACGGCGGGTTCATCCTGCAGGCCCTGGCCCTGGCCGCGCTGTTCGTCCCTTATGCGCGAGAGCGGTGGGGCGGACTGTGGCGGGGCGTCCAGGGGGAGCGGCTCCCGTCACCCACGGGGGTGGTGGCGGGAGCCGCGGCGGTACTGGCCGCGGCCGTGGCGGCGGTGGAGCTCAGCTGGGCCTTCGGGGGCACGGCCGGGCTCAGCGCGTCGCAGATCGCGCAGTTCAGCCCGGAGAGGGGCGTGGTGTCTGCCACGTACGCGATGTGCACGCTGGTCGCGGGGGCGGGCGCCGTGAACCTGGCCCGGGGCGGGGCCCGGCCGGCCCGGTGGGCGCTGGCCCTCGGTTGGACGGGGGCTGCGGCGGCGGCGAGTTGGGGCCTGTGGCTGCTGATCTCCACGACGGGCCCCGTCGTCACCGCGAACGAGGTCACCACCGCGATGGTCCTGACCTACGCTGGGCAAACGATCACCGGCCTGCTCGCCGCAGCCGTGCTGACCCGGTTCCTCGCGGCACGCCGCCGCACCGGGTGACGCGGAGCGCGGCGGGCGGCAGGGGCGGGGACACAGCGGGGGCGGCGGTCACGGTGAAGGGCCGCGGGATGCCGGGGGGGCGGGGGCATGGCGACGCGTACGGGTACGGGGGCCCGGGCGGGCAGGGTGCCGTGGGCGCGGGCCGGGCTGCGCTGGGTGCACCTGATCCTCGGCGGGGCCCTGCTGATGCCGTACTTCCTCCTCGCCGAGGTGGTGGTCGGCGTCTGGTCCGGCCGGGGCAACGTCTTCGGCTCCACCCCGCTGACCCTCGCCGCGTACGGGCTGTCGCTGCCATTGGCCGCCGTGACGGGCGTGTTCGGGCTGGTCCGGCCGATGTCGGCGGGCGCCGTACGGGCCCTGTGCGGGGTAGCGGGAGAGCGGCTGGCCGAGGGCCCGGCCCGCGCCGGGGCGGCCCGGCGGCGGACCTCGGCCTGGTGGACCCTGCATCTCGGGGTCGGCGCGGCGATCAGCGGGATGAGCCTCGCGGTCCCGCCCATGGCGGTGGTGCTGATCGTGCTGCCGTTCGTGAGCAGGCTGCGGGAGACGCCCCTGGGGCTGGGCTGGTTCAGCACCGGCGCCGCGCCGTACCTCGCCCCGCTGCTCGGGACCGGGCTGCTGGGAGGGCTCGTCCTGTGCGCCGCCGGGGCCGGGTCACTGCTGGCCCGGACGGCACCCGTCCTGCTCGGGCCGACCGGGGCGGACCGGCTGGCCGCGGCCGAGGAGCGGGCCGCCGACCTGGCCGTGCGCAACCGGCTGGCCCGGGAGCTGCACGACGCGGTCGGGCACGCCCTGAGCGCCGTCACCCTCCAGGCGGTCGCCGCCCGGCGGGTGCTCGACAGCGACCCCGCGTTCGTACGGGAGGCGCTCGCGGCGATCGAGGACACCACCCGCAGGACGGTGGGCGAGCTCGACGTCGTCCTGGGCCTGCTGCGGGACGGCGACCCGGCCCGTCCCGACGCGGCGCCGGCCCCGACCCTCGCCGCCGACCTCGACGGACTGCTGTCCCGCACCCGGGCCGCCGGGACCGCCGTCACCGCCCACCAGGAACCCGGACCGGCCGGGAACTGGGCCCGGCTCCCGGCGATCGCCTCCCGCGAGGCGTACCGGATCGTCCAGGAGGGCCTGAGCAACGCCCTGCGCCACGGAACGGGCCCCGTCGAGCTGAGGATCGCCGTTCGGGACGAGAGGGACGGCACCGGCATTACCGACCGCGAACTGGAGATCACCATGACCAATCCACCGACCCGTCCACCGGGCCCCGCCGACGGGCACGGGCCCCGCACCACCGGGGGCCGCGGGCTGCAGGGCGCCGCCGAGCGGGCCACCCTGCTCGGCGGGCACGTCGAAGCCGGCCCGCACCGGGGGCTGTGGCGGCTGCGGGCCGTCCTCCCGCTCGGCGGAGGGTCCCGATGACCGCCGCGGGACGGCCGCCGCTGCGCATCGTGCTCGCCGACGACGAGCGCATGGTCCGCACCGCCCTGCGGGTCATCCTCGAAGCCGAACCCGACCTGGAGGTCGTCGGTGAGGCGGCCTCCGGCTCCGAGGCCGTCCCGCTGGTCCGATCCCTGGCCCCCGACGTCGTGCTGATGGACGTCAGGATGCCCGAGATCGACGGCATCCGGGCCACCGAGCAGATCATCGCCGGCATGGCCGAGCCGCCCCGGATCGTGGTCGTGACCACCTTCGAGAACGACGCGTACGTCTACGACGCGCTGCGCGCGGGCGCTGCCGGGTTCCTCCTGAAGCGCGCCGACCCCGACGAGCTGATCGGCGCGGTCCGCCTCGTCGCCCGCGGCGACTGCCTCCTCTTCCCGGCGGCCGTCCGCTCCCTCGCCGCGTCCCACGCGCCCGGTGCCACGGGTCCCGCCGCCTGGGTGGCACGGCTCACCGACCGGGAGGCCGACGTACTGCGCCTGATGGCCACCGGACTGTCCAACCACGAGATAAGCGAGCGCCTCGGCGTCGGTCCCCAGACGGTCAAATCGCACGTCGCCGCGGTCCTGTCCAAGACCGGCTCGCGCGACCGCACCCAGGCGGTGATCGCGGCGTACGAGGGCGGCTTCATGAAGAAAGGCTGAGAACCCCGCCACAATCGGGGCAGAGCGGAACGTACGGGAGCCCTGGTACGTCCTTGTGGGGGATGAACAAGACGATCAGGCGTGCGTCGGTCTTCTGTCTGCTCCTGGTGCTTGCCCTTCTGGTGCGGGTCACCTGGGTGCAGGCCTACCAAGGCCAGGCGCTCGCAGACAACGAGAACAACCGCCGGAACCTCATCGGGCAGTACGAGAACCCGCTGGGCAACATCATCGTGGGCGGGGAGGCGATCACCGGCTCGCAGAAGACGGACGGAAAGGACTTCGGCTACAAGCGCACGTACGTCGACGGTCCGCTCTACGCGCCGGTCACCGGCTACAGCTCCCAGGCCTTCGGCACGAGCATGCTGGAAGGCGTCTACAAGAAGATCCTCAACGGGTCCGACGACCGGCTCAAGACCGTGATGGACATGCTCACCAACAAGCGGGCCTCGCCGGGTGACGTGTTGACGACCATCGACAAGGGCGTGCAGAAGGCCGCGTACGACGCGCTCCAGGGCAAGCAGGGCTCCGCCGTCGCCATCGACCCGGCGACCGGCGAGATCCTCGCCATCGTGAACAACCCCTCCTTCGACCCGGGCACGATCACGGGTGCCAACGACAAGGACGCCTGGGCGAAGCTGATCCAGGACAACGGGAAGGCCATGGAGAACGTGGCCCTGCGCAAGCCGCAGGCGCCCGGCTCCACCTTCAAGCTGGTCACCCTGGCGGCGGCCATCGAGAACGGCCTGGTCACCAACCTGGACACGCCGACCGGCACCCCGGACCCGTACACCATCCCCGGCACCCGGACCCTGCTGCCCAGTGAGGCGGGGTCCGCGGCCTGCAACAACGCCTCGCCGCGTACCGCCCTGCGGCTGTCCTGCAACAACGTGTTCGCGGAGCTCGCGCACAAGCTCGGCCAGGACAAGATGCGGGCGATGGCCGAGAAGCTCGGCTTCAACACGGAGACGGCGACGCCCGTCACCGCCCGCCCCGCGAGCAAGTACCCGACGAAGAAGATGTCGGTCGACCAGGTCGCACAGACGGGTATCGGCCAGTTCGACGTGCAGGCCACCCCGCTCCAGATGGCGATGGTGACCGCCGCGATCGAGAACGGCGGCAAGCTCGTCGCCCCCCACTCGGTGTCCGAGGTCACCGACGCGAACGGCAACGTGCTGGAGAGCTTCAAGAACCCGAAGTCCGAGCAGGTCATGGAGGCCAAGACCGCCTCGATGCTCCAGGACGCCATGCGGACGGTCGCGACCGAGGGCGGCGGCAAGCCCGCGCAGGTGGCGGGCGCCGAGGTGGGCGGCAAGACCGGTACCGCACAGCGCGGCGTGAACAACAGCCTGCCGCCGCTGGCCTGGTTCACCTCGTACGGCAAGGCGGGCGGCAAGCAGATCGCGGTCGCCGTGGTGATCGAGAACTCGGACACCGACCGCTCCGAGATCGGCGGCGGCAAGCTGGCCGCACCCATCGCCCAGAAGATGATGGCGGCGTGGCTGAAGAAGTAGCCGTGCCGATCGCGGCATGACGCGCCGGGAACCCACAGGGTTCCCGGCGCGTTTCCCTGTCCATGATCAGGCCCGCGCAACCCGCAGACCTCGACGCCATAGCGGCCCTCCACGCCCGGGCCCGGTCCACGTACTACCGCGGCCGCGTCCCCGGACAGGCCCATGCCGCCCGTGAGGGCTGGTCCCGGGCCGTCGCCCGGGCCACGACCGACGGCGGCGTGCTGTGTGCGGAGCAGGACGGGGAGCTGACGGGCGTGGCGGCCTTCCGCACGGTGGACGGCGAGACCACCCTCACCCAGCTGCACGTCGACCCGGTCCACTGGCGCCGCGGCACCGGCGCAGCCCTGCACGCCGCCTGCGTCGACGCCTGGCGGCGCGCCGGTGTGGGCAGGGTCCGCCTGGAGGTCTACGAACACAACCTGCGGGCCCAGGCCTTCTACGCCCGCCAGGGCTGGCGCCCGGCCCCCTCGGGCCCCCTCCGCTCGGGCTCCCACCTCACGCTGTGGCTCAGCCTCGGGGAATGAGACGCTCCGGCGGGTGGTTGAAGGCGAAACCGTCCCGTCCGGGAAACACGTCCCGGAAACACGTCCCGGAAACAAGGAGAGAAGAAGGATCATGCGCGTCGAGATCTGGAGCGACATCGCCTGCCCCTGGTGCTACATCGGCAAGGCCCGTTTCACGAAGGGGCTGGCCGAGTTCGCGCACCGCGACGAGGTGGAGGTCGTCTTCCGGTCCTTCGAGCTCGACCCGAGCAGCCCCAAGGGCACGACGGCGCCGGTCCTGGAGATGCTGGCCGAGAAGTACGGCCGGACCCTGGACGAGGCGCGCGGCATGGAGGAGCACGTCGCCGCGAGCGCCCGCGCCGAGGGGCTGACCTACCGCACCGACGGCCGTGACCACGGGAACACCTTCGACATCCACCGCCTGCTGCACCTGGCGGCCGCCCGCGGCCGCCAGGAGGAGCTGCTCGACCTCGCCTACCGGGCGAACTTCGCCGAGGAGCGGTCCGTCTTCGACGCCGAGGTCCTCGTCGCGCTCGCGGTGGAGGCCGGGCTGGACGAGGCGGAGGTGCGCGCCGTCCTCGCGGACGACTCGGCGTACGCCGCCGAGGTGCGGGCGGACGAGCGCGAGGCGGCGGAGCTCGGCGCCAACGCCGTGCCGTTCTTCGTGCTGGACCGCCGCTACGGGATCTCCGGCGGGCAGCCCGCCGGGGTGTTCACCCGGGCGCTGGAGCAGGCGTGGCAGGGCCGCGAGGTCGCGGAGCCCGCGGCGGCCGACGCCTGCGACCCCGCCGGCGCCTGCCCGGCCCCCCAGGCCTGACCCGGCCCCGGGACCCTGCCAGCCCCGCCCCCGGACCCGCAGGCCCCGCCACCGGGCTCCGGGGCTCCGCCGACCGGATCCCCAGGCCCCGTCCCCCGCGGCCGGGCTCCGTCGGCAGGCCCCGCCCCGGGAGCCGGGGCTCCGCCGACCCCGCCGGGCGGCCCCCCCGGGCCTGACCCGCTCCCGGGTTCTGGGGCTCCCTGTCGGCCGGCCCATGCCCGGAAGCGAGCTAGTGGAAATCTTGCGGCCGGGCGGCTTCGGCTGCCGCCGGGTCCGGGGCCGACCGGCTGCGTCGGCCCCGTCGGGTTGCCCCGCCACCGGGCTCAGGGGGCTCCGCCGGGCCCGGGGTCTGGAGCCCCGTCGGCCGGATGCCCAGGCCCCGCCCCCGGGATCCCGCAGGCCCCGTCCCTCGGGGGCGAGGCTCCGTCGGGCAGGCCCCCCGGGGCCCGGGCTCCGCCGGCCCCGGGCTCGGGAGCGGGCTAGTGGAGGGCTTCCGTCCAGGCGGATTCGGCCGCCGACAGGGCCGGCGCCGGGTCCGGGGCAGACGGGAGGGCGGCCGACAGGGCCGTCAGCGAGCCCAGGACCGACTGCAGCGTCGCGGCCTGGCCGTAGTGGTTGACCCGGACCATCTCCCGGGCCAGCGCGCCGCCGCCCGCCGCGAGCGGCGCCGGCGGGGCGGCGGCCAGGGCCTTGGCCACGACCAGCGAGGCCTCCGGCACCCGCAGCGTGGTGGCCACCGGGGCCGCCTCGGCATCCCGGCCGACGTACGGGGCGATGCCCAGGGCCACTGCGCCCGCCCGGGTCGCCGCCGCGGCGGCCGCGTGACGGGCCGTCACCGCGGTCAGGCCCTCGGCCGCGATCCGGTCCATGCAGGCCTCCAGCGCCAGCATCTCCAGCTGTGCCGGGGCGTGCGGGAGCGCCGTGCGGCCCGCGTCGATCCAGCGTTCCTTCCAGTCCAGGAGCGAGAGGTACGAGCGGCGCGGCGCGGCCGGATTGTCCGCGAACCGGGCCCACGCCCGCTCCGAGACCGACACCGCCGAGACCCCCGCCGGGCCGCCCATCGCCTTCTGGGCGCCGATCACGCACAGGTCCACGCCCCACGCGTCCGGCAGCAGCGACTCCGCGCCCACGGACGCCACCGCGTCCAGCATGAACAGCGCGCCGTGAGCCCGTACGGCCTCGCCGATCTCCGCGACCGGGTTGGTGTTTCCGGTCGCCGCCTCCGCGTGCACCAGCGAGACGAAGTCGATCTCCGGATGCGCGGACAGGGCCTCGGCCACCTGCTCAGCGGTCACCGCCGTGTCGAACGGCACCGCCAGGTCCACCACCCGGGCCCCGGCGTCGCGCAGCCAGTTGCCGAAGGTGGTCCCGTACGGGCCGGTCACGACGTTCAGTGCCGTCGAACCGGGGCGCGCACCCGAGCGGATGCAGCCCTCCAGGGGCAGCAGCGCCTCGCCCTGGGTGATCACCACGTCCTGGCGGGTGGAGAGGAGGTCCGCGACCGCCTGCTCGATCGACGCGAAGCGTTCCGCGGTCAGCGGCGGAAGGTCCAGGAGGGGGTGGGTCACGGTGGTGCTCTCTCTTCGTCCGCTGCGTCCGGGGTCGTCCCGGGGTCTACCCGTACGAGCGTACCGAGGCCGCACGTACAGTGCGGGACATGACCGATGACGTGCTGCATGTGAAGGGGCGTGTGCTCGTCGGACCCGACGACGCGCGCGACGAACTCTGGGTGGTCGGCGGCCGGATCTCGTACGAACGCCCGCGCGGGGCCCACGAGATCACCACCGTGGCCGGCTGGGTGCTGCCCGGGCTGGTCGACGCGCACTGCCACGTGGGCCTGGACGCCCACGGCCCGGTCGACGCGGAGACCGCGGAACGCCAGGCCCTGACCGACCGGGACGCCGGCACCCTGCTCATCCGCGATGCCGGATCCCCCTCCGACACCCGCTGGATCGACGACCGCGAGGACCTTCCGAAGATCATCCGGGCCGGCCGGCACATCGCCCGGCCCCGCCGCTACATCCGCAACTTCGCCCACGAGATCGAGCCGTCCGACCTCGTCGCGTACGTGGGCCGCGAGGCGCGGCGCGGCGACGGCTGGGTGAAGCTGGTGGGGGACTGGATCGACCGCGAGGTTGGGGACCTGGCTCCCTGCTGGCCGCGGGCGGAGGTCGAGGCGGCCATCGCCGAGGCGCACCGGCTCGGCGCCCGGGTCACCGCGCACTGCTTCGCGGAGGACTCGCTGCGCGACCTGGTCGAGGCGGGCATCGACTGCATCGAGCACGCCACCGGCCTCACGGAGGACACCATCCCGCTGTTCGCGGAGCGCGGGGTGGCGATCGTCCCGACGCTCGTGAACATCGCGACGTTCCCGAAGATGGCGGCGGGCGGCGAGGCGAAGTTCCCGCGCTGGTCGGCGCACATGAGGCGGTTGCACGAGCGCCGGTACGACACCGTGCGGGCCGCCTACGACGCGGGCATCGGAGTGTACGTCGGCACCGACGCCGGGGGTTCGCTGCCGCACGGCCTGGTCGCGGCAGAGGTCGCGGAGCTGGTGCGCGCCGGGATCCCGGCCCTGGAGGCCCTCTCGGCGACGACGTGGGCGGCACGCGAGTGGCTCGGCAGGCCGGGCCTGACCGAGGGGGCGCCGGCGGACCTGGTGGTCTACGACGCCGACCCGCGGGCCGACGTCCGGGCGCTGGCGCAGCCGGGGCGCGTGGTCGTGGACGGCAAGGTCCGCGCCTGAGCGCCGGGTTGGCGCACTGTTGACACCCCGCGTGACGCCGGTGCCCCGACGGTCGTTGTGAACGGCCGCCCGGGCCACCGGCGTCGGCGTATGCCCCTCCGCTCTGTGGCGCAAAAGAACTCCCGTTCCCCGTGATGCGCAGTGCATCGAATACGTGCACGGAAACCACCCATTGGGGTGAACTCACCGCGGGTCGTCGCCCGTTCACTCTCCGTGGGTAAAAATTCCCAGGGTCAGAGGCCGTCGGCGCGCGATGTCCCCCATGGGCGGCGCGGCGGCTCCCATCTCCCCGGGGGTTCCACCACCTTGAACAGCAACACCTTCCGCATGCCCGCAGCCGTCCTGCTCGCCACGGGAGCGGTCGCCCTGCTCACCGCCCCGCCCGCCGTCGCCACCACGGGCACCGGCTCGGCCGGCGGCGAGGGCACGGCCGGCGCGGTCGTCCTGCGCGCCGGACTGGACGTGGGCCTGCTCAACAAGACCGTCGACGTGCCGCTGAAGACCACCCTCAACGAGGTCAGCGCGCCCGCGACGGCCCAGAAGACCGCCCTCTCCGTGACCCTCGACGGGGTCGAGGGCGGCCAGCCGGTGAGCGTGCTGCGCGCCGACGTGGCCACCTCCAAGGCCACCGCGGACAAGAACCGCGCCGAGGCGGAGGCCAACCTGGCCAACGCCGAGGTGCACGTGCCGGGGCTGCCGCTGCTCTCCCTGATCCAGGTGGAGAAGGTCACGTCCAAGGCCCTCTGCGAGGCCGGCAGGAAGCCCGTGGCCAACGCGAACGTGCTGGGCGCGGTGACCGTCCTCGGCAAGAAGGTCACCCTCTCGGCCGGCGGCCCGACCAGGATCGAGGTCCCCAAGGTCGGCTCGGTCGGCCTGGAGCTCTCCGGCACCTCCACCACCTCCACCACGGCCGCCGCGGCCGCACTGCGGCTGAAGGTGTCCGTGAACCCGCTGGACCTGAACGTGGCGCAGGTCGACGGCGAGGTCGTGCTCGCGGAGGCGCACTGCGAAGCCCCGGCCGGGCCGGCCCCGCAGCCGTCGGACCGGCCCGACGTCAAGCCGCAGAGCGCGGCCTCGGGGACCGGGGCCGGGATCACCACCGACGCCAACCTGGCCGAGACCGGCGGCGGTTCGCTCGCCCCGTACGTCGCCGGAGGTGCGCTGGTCCTGCTCGGCATCGGCGTGACCGCGCTCGTCGTGACCCGGCGCGGCCGCGCTTCCTGACGGGCCCGCGGGTCAGCGGGTGGCGTGCACCAGCCCCTGCTTGTCGGCCCCGCGCGACAGCACCGCGGCGCTGACCTGCTTGTCGACGGCGGAGTACGCGGACTGCCTGGCGGCGCCGAGCCCCGCGTCGGAGGGGGCGCAGGAGGTGCAGACGACGCGGAACGGCGGGTCCATGTCCGAGTACTGCGTGAGGTACTCGGCCTTGGTCACCTCCCAGCGGCCGGGGTGGGCGGCCGCCGGGGCGAACGTGAAGCGCGGGATCGAGGACATGTTGCCGCGCGCCTTGTCGGCCTCGTAGAAGCTGGCGACCTGGTCGCCCATGCCGAACACGACCCAGGTCCCGTTGATCTTCTCGTAGGGCTGCGGCACGTGGTTGTGGGTGCCCAGGATCAGGTCGATGTCGGGGAGCCCGTCCGGGCCGCGCGAGGCCGTGAGCGCCTGTGCCAGTTCGAGCTGCTGCTTGTCCGGGGCCGTCTGCCACTCGGTGCCCCAGTGGACGCTGAGGACGACGACGTTCGCTCCTGCCGCCCGGGCCGCGCGGGCGTCGGCGATGATCCGGTTCTGGTCCAGCAGGTTCACGGACCAGGGCTTGCCGGCCGGGACCGGGATGCCGTTCGTCCCGTACGTGTAGTCCAGCTGGGCGACCTTGGCCCCGCCGGCCGAGAGCACCGCCGGGGCCTTGGCCTCCTCGGCGCTGCGGGCCGAGCCGACGTGCTTGATGCCGACCCGGTCCAGGTGCTCCAGGGTGCGGACGAGGCCGTCGTAGCCGTCGTCCAGGGTGTGGTTCGATCCCGTCGAGCAGCTGTCGTACCCGGCGTCCTTCAGGGCGTCGGCCAGCTGGTGCGGGGCCTTGAACGCGGGATATCCGGTGTAGGGGCCGCCGGGCCGGCCGTACGGTATCTCGTGGTGGCATATCGCCAGGTCGGCGGCGGCCACCAGGGGCTTGACCCCCGCGAATATCTTGCGGAAGTCGTGGCTCTGGCCGCTGCCCTGCGCGTCGTCCGCCGCCCGCTGGACGATCGACGGGTACGGGATGATGTCGCCGGTCGCCACCAGCGTGAACGGCTTGGCGCCGGCGGGCGTCGTCGGACTCGCCCGGCCCGCGCTCGCCCTGCCCCGGCCGGACTCGGTCCCGAGCCGCTGCTCGCCGGCGTCCTTGCCGTGGTCGAGCAGGCTCGGCAGGGCCAGGATCCCGCCGGCGACGGCCGCCACCGCGACCGCCGCCAGGCCCGTCTTCACCTTCGTGTTCACTCCCGACCCCCCGGTTCCCCGCTGTTGCCGTGATCATCGCCTACCCCGGCCCGCCCCGCCAACGGAGCCTGGGCTTCCGGATCTCCCCCGACGTCGCGGGCCGCAGGAGGTCAGCGTGCGGTCAGCGCCAGCGCGTGGTCGAGGGCCTGGAGCAGACGCCCCGTCGTCGCCCGGTCCCGGACCGCCAGGCGGAGCCAGGAGTCGTCCAGGCCCGGGAAGGTGTCCCCGCGGCGGACCGCGAAACCGAGCGCGCGCAGCCGCGTGCGGACCTCCGCGGCGCCCTCCACCCGGATCAGGACGAACGGCCCCGCCGCCACCCCCGACACCGAGATCTCCTCGAACTCCGCGAGTCCCGCGAGCAGGTGCTCCCGGTCCACCGCGATCTGGCGGGCCGCGGCCTCCGCGGCCGCCAGCGCCGCCGGGGTCACACAGGCCTCCGCCGCCACCAGCGCCGGCGTCGACACCGGCCACAGCGGCTGCGCCGCCGCCAGCTTCGCGATCACCTCGGGCTCGGCCAGCACGTAACCGATCCGCAGCCCCGCCAGGCCCCACGTCTTGGTCAGGCTGCGCAGCACCACCAGACCCGGCAGGTCCGTCCGCCCGGCCAGCGCCTCCCGCTCGCCCGGCACCGCGTCCATGAACGCCTCGTCCACGACGAGGATGCGGCCCGGCCGGGCCAGCGCGGCCAGCGCCTGCGCCGGGTGCAGGACGGACGTCGGGTTGGTCGGGTTGCCCACCACCACCAGGTCTGCTTCCTCCGGCACCGCCGCCGGATCCAGCCGGAACCCGTCCGCCGCCCGCAGCACCACCCGCTCCACCGTGCGCCCCGCGTCGCGCAGGGCGGCCTCCGGCTCCGTGAACTGCGGGTGCACGACCACCGGGTGCTGCGCGCCCAGGGCCCGCGCGATCAGCACGAACGCCTCGGCGGCCCCGGACGTCAACAGCACCCGCTCGGCCGGCAGCCCGTGCCGAGCCGCCACCGCCGCGCGGGCGGCCCGCCCGTCGGGATATGCGGAAAGACCGTCGAGCGAAGCCGCGATGCGCTGCCTGAGCCACTCGGGCGGGGTGTGCGCCCGTACGTTCACCGCGAGGTCGACCAGCGCGCCGCCGTCGCCGCGCACCTCCGCGTCCCCGTGGTGGCGCAGGTCGTGCGCCTGCGCGGTGGCCACGGCACAGGTCGCCGCCACCGAGCGGCGCTTCGGGACGAGCAGCTCCCCGCCGCCCGCGAGCGCCGCGGCCTCCGCCACCGAGGAGGTCCCGGTGGCCTCGCGCACCGCATCGGAGGGGTGCGGAACGAGGACGCCCGCCAGCTCCTCGGCGGGATAGCTCAGCAGCGGCACGCCGAAACGTTCCGCCGCACCCGCGATCCCCCCCCCGCGGGCTTTCGACTCCACCGTGGCCAGCGCCTTCACCGCCCCCGCGGCCAGCCCGGCCCCCCGCAGCGTCTCCTCGACCAGGGCGCAGACCTCCGCCACGGACACCCCCGCGCGTCCGCCGACCCCGACCACCAGCTGCGTCGCGTACTCGCCCACCGGGTTCATGCCCCCTCCGTTGTCGTCAATGGTTCGTGACCCGCCGCCCGCGCGCGCACGTGCACACGGGGCGAGGAGTCGGTATTCAGGGGCACATGGCCGTGATCGTGGCGTTGGGCGCGTTCCTGATGACCCTGGCGGGCGGATGGACGGCGCAGCGCGTCACCGACCGCCGCCACCTCGTGCTGGGCCTGGCCGGCGGGATGATGCTCGGCGTCGTGGGCCTCGACCTGCTGCCGGAGTCGCTGCGCGCGGCCGGCCGCGAGGTGTTCGGTGTTCCGCTCGCCCTGCTGCTCTTCGTGGCCGGGTTCCTCGTCGCGCACGTCGTGGAACGCCTGCTGGCGGTACGGCAGGCCGCGCACGGCGCCGAGAACGGCGGCCGCGTCCCCGAGGTCGGGCTGACGGCGGCTGCGGCGATGGTCGGCCACAGTTTCGCCGACGGCGTCGCCCTGGGCGCGGCCTTCCAGGTCGGCGGCGGGATGGGCGTGGCCGTGTCGCTGGCCGTCATCACGCACGACTTCGCCGACGGGTTCAACACCTACACGCTCACCCGGCTGTACGGCAACGCCCGCCGCAAGGCGTTGATGATGCTCTTCGCGGACGCGGTGGCCCCCGTACTGGGCGCGGCGTCCACCGCGCTGTTCACCCTTCCGGAGGAACCTCTCGGGGCGTACCTCGGCTTCTTCGGCGGCGCCCTGCTGTACCTCGCGGCCGCCGAGATCCTGCCCGAGGCGCACCACAAGCACCCCGCCCTGTCCACGCTGATGTGCACGGTGGGCGGGGTGGCCGGGATCTGGCTGGTGGTGGGCCTCGCGGACTGATGTCACCGGTGCGCTGCCGCCGCTTGCGCGAAACGCCGGGCCACGGAGGGCTCCGCCGCCCAGTGCGTGTGCAGGTAGCTGGCGTGCACACCCCGCTGTACGAAGCCCTCGACGCGGCGTTCGGGGTGCGTGAACCCCCAGGCCGGGGCGGCGCTGGCGCCGGGTTCGATCACCGTGCGGTGGAACTCGTGGCCGCGCAGCCGGGTACCGGTGGCGGCGAGGGCGCTGTCGGACACCGCGACGGCCTCGCGGTAGCCCAGGGTCAGGCGCTCCGACATCCGCGCGTCGGCGTCCAGGACCCCGCACATGGGCTTCCCGTCCAGCGACCGCGCGAGGTACAGCAGCCCGGCGCACTCGGCGGCGACCGGGCCGCCGGCCGCGGCGAAGGCGGCCACGGCCGCCCGCAGCGGTTCGTTGGCGGACAGTTCGGGCGCGTAGACCTCCGGGAAGCCGCCGCCGATCACCAGGCCGGCGGTGCCGTCGGGCAGCGCCTCGTCCCGCAGGGGGTCGAAGGTGACGACCTCCGCCCCGGCCGCGGTGAGCAACTCCGAGTGCTCGGCGTAGGAGAACGTGAACGCGGCCCCGCCCGCGACCGCGACCACCGGCCCTCCGCCGGTGGCTGGGCCCACGACCGCGGGGGCGCCGGCGCCGGTGCCCTGCCCGGGCCCGTCCGGCGTCCCGGGACCCTCCGGAGACCACGCCTCGCAGTCCAGCGGCGGTGCCGTGCGGGCCAGGGCCATCAGGGCGTCCAGATCGCAGCCCGCCCGGACCTGCTCCGCCAGCGCGGCGACGGAGGACAGCGCGTCCGACCGCCGCTCGGCCACCGGGACCAGTCCCAGGTGCCGCGAGGGTGCAGCCACCTGCGGAGCCCGCCGGAGCACACCGAGGACCGGCATCCCGGCCTCCTCCAGCGCCTCCCGCAGCATCGCCTCGTGCCGGTCGGAGCCCACCTTGTTCAGGATCACGCCGCCCAGGCGCACCTGCGGGTCGAACGACGCGAAGCCGTGCACCAGCGCCGCCACCGACCGCGACTGCGAGGAGGCGTCGACCACCAGCACCACCGGCGCCCGCAGCAACTTCGCGACCTGCGCCGTCGACGCCAGCTCACCCCGCCCCGCGGCCCCGTCGTAGAGGCCCATCACGCCCTCGACGACCGCCAGGTCGCACCCGGCGGCCCCGTGCGCGAACAGCGGCGCCACCAGCTCCGGCCCGCACATGAAGGCGTCCAGGTTGCGCCCCGGCCGGCCCGTGGCCAGCGCGTGGTAGCCGGGGTCGATGTAGTCGGGCCCGGCCTTGTGCGGGGACACGGCGAGGCCGCGCTCCGAGAAGGCCGCCATCAGGCCCGTCGCGACCGTGGTCTTGCCGCTGCCGGAGGACGGCGCGGCGACGACCAGGCGCGGAACGTGCTGCGATCTCACCACTCGATGCCCTTCTGGCCCTTCTGGCCGGCGTCCATCGGATGCTTGACCTTGGTCATCTCGGTCACCAGGTCCGCGAACTCCACCAGCTTCTCGGGGGCGTTGCGTCCGGTGATCACCACGTGCTGGGTACCGGGACGGTTGCGGAGCACCTCGATGACCTCGTCGACGTCGATCCAGCCCCAGTGCATCGGGTACGCGAACTCGTCGAGGACGTACAGCTTGTGCGTCTCGGCGGCCAGGTCGCGCTTGACCTGCTCCCAGCCCTCCTTGGCCGCCTGCTCGTTGTCGAGCTGCGCGTCCCGCTGGACCCAGGACCAGCCCTCGCCCATCTTGTGCCAGACGACGGAGCCGCCCTCGCCGGAGGCGCCGAGCACCTTGAGCGCGTTCTCCTCGCCGACCTTCCACTTCGCCGACTTGACGAACTGGAACACCCCGATCGGCCAGCCCTGGTTCCAGGCGCGCAGCGCCAGCCCGAAGGCCGCCGTCGACTTGCCCTTGCCCGGGCCGGTGTGGACGAAGACGAGCGGGCGGTTGCGGCGCTGGCGCGTCGTGAGTCCGTCGTCCGGAACGACGGTCGGCTGTCCCTGCGGCATTACGCGGCCCTCCTGGCGGTGTGGTGAGACGGGGAAGTTCCTGCGGTACGTACGTTCTTCACGAGCCCGGCCAGCGAGTCGGCCCGCAGCCCGTCCAGCGTGACGGCGGGCCCGCCGAGGTCGGCGGCCAGTACGCCGGCCAGCCCCAGCCGGACCGGCCCCGACTCGCAGTCCACGACCACGGACGCGACGCCCTGCGCCTGGAGCAGCCGGGCGCTGCGCCCGGCCAGCTCGCGCGGCGAGCCGGCCGCCCGGCCGCCGGCGGAACCGGCCGCGGAGGCCGAACCGGCGGAACCCGCGGAGGTCGCCCGCCCGTCGGTGACGACCACGAGCAGCGGACGGCGGCTGGGATCGCGCAGCCGCTCGATCCGCAGCACCTCGTGGGCCTTGAGCAGGCCGGCGGCGAGCGGGGTGCGCCCGCCCGTCGGCAGCTGCTCGAGCCGGGCCGCGGCCGCGTCCACCGAGGAGGTGGGCGGCAGCGCCAGCTCGGCGGCCGCGCCGCGGAAGGTGATCAGGCCGACCTTGTCACGGCGCTGGTAGGCGTCCAGCAGCAGCGAGAGCACCGCGCCCTTGACCGCGCTCATGCGCTGCCGGGCGGCCATCGAGCCGGACGCGTCGACCACGAACAGGACCAGGTTGCCCTCGCGGCCCTCCCGGGTGGCCTGGCGCAGGTCGTCCTTGCGGATCACCAGACCGCGCCCGGCCCGCCCGCGCGCCCTCTGGTGCGGGGCGGCGGCCTGGACGGTCGCCGCGAGGTGCAGTTTCGTCAGCTGGCCGCGGGGGCGCTGGGAGCCGGTGGTCCGGCCGTGCGCGGTCCGGGCGCGTGAACGCCGCCCGGACGCGCCCTCGCCGAGGCCCGGCACGCTGAGCACCTTGGTCCGGAACGGCTCGGCGGCCCGTACGGCGGCCTGCTCGGGCGCCGCCCCGTCCTGGGACGCGGGCTGCCGCTCGGGGGCCTCCGGTGCGTCCGGGGCCGAGGGGGCCGGGTCGTCCTGCGCTCCGGGGGCCTCAGGGGACCGCGGCGCTCCGGGTGCCTCGGGTCCGCTCTGCGGCGGGACCCCACCGCCCCCGCCGTCGGGGCCGTCGTCTTCGGGGCCGCCGTCTTCGGGACCCCCGGGCCCGGGGTCGGGCTCGTCGTCCGGCTCCTCGTCGGGGAAGCGGTCCAGGATCTCGTCGAGCTTGTCCTCGTCGAGGCCGGGCGCGTCGAAGGGGTTGCGCCGGCGCCGGTGGGGGAGCGCCAGCAGGGCGGCCTGGCGGACGTCCTCCTTGCGTACGGAGGTGCGCCCAGCCCAGGCCGCGAGCGCGGTCGCGGTCCGGGCCATCACGATGTCGGCGCGCATGCCGTCGACCTCGAACCCGGCGCAGGCGGCGGCGATCTGCAGCAGGGCGGTGTCACCCAGCACCACCTGGGGGAGCAGGGCGCGGGCGGCCACGACCCGGGCGCGCACCTCCTGCTCGTCCCCGGCCCAGCGGCCCGCGAAGCCCGCGGGGTCGTCCTCGTACGCGAGCCTGCGGCGCACCACCTCGACGCGCTGCGCGGGCTCCCGGGAGGCGGCGACCTCCACGGTCAGCCCGAACCGGTCGAGCAGCTGCGGCCGCAGTTCGCCCTCTTCGGGGTTCATGGTGCCGACGAGCAGGAACCGGGCCGCGTGCCGGACGGAGACGCCCTCGCGCTCCACGTAGGAGGCGCCCATGGCGGCGGCGTCGAGCAGCAGGTCGATGAGGTGGTCGTGGAGCAGGTTGACCTCGTCGACGTACAGGATCCCGCGGTGGGCGTCGGCCAGCAGGCCGGGCTCGAAGGCCTTCACGCCCTCCGCAAGGGCCCGTTCGATGTCGAGGGCACCGACGAGGCGGTCCTCGGACGCGCCGACGGGCAGCTCCACCATGCGCGCGGGCCGTGCGGATCCGGGGCCGGGCTCGTGCGGGCCGTCGGGGCAGGCCGGATCCGGGGCGCCGGGCGCGCAGGAGAACCGGCAGCCGGGTACGACGTCCACCTGCGGCAGCAGCGCCGACAGGGCACGCACGGCGGTGGACTTGGCGGTCCCCTTCTCGCCGCGCACGAGCACGCCGCCGACCGCGGGACTCACGGCGTTGAGCAGCAGCGCCAGGCGCAGGTCGGCCTGGCCGACCACGGCGGTGAACGGGTAGGGCGTGCTCATGCGGTGGCCCCTCCTTCGTGTGCACGGGTACGGATACGGGTACGGGCACGGCTGCGGGCACTGCGGCCCGGCGTGCGTGCGGTACGGCCGGGGGCGGCCGCCGCGCGGAGGCGGGCCCGGCCCGTCACGGCGCGCCCGGGGGGAGGAAGGGCAGGCCCGCGGGGGCGCCGCCCTCGATCAGACCCAGCAGTGCGCGCGTGTCGGCGTGCTCCTCGATCAGGTCGCCGAGCAGGTCCAGCTGTTGCTCCCGCAGCGCCGAGAACGACGTGTCGGGCGCCGGGACGAAGCGGCGCCCGGCGGCAGCCGCGACCTCCCGCAGGAACGCCCGGCGGAAGCCGTCCGACTCCAGCGAGCCGTGCCAGTGGGTGCCCCACACCGACCCGACCCGGCAGCCGTCCAGGAACGGCTCGCCGCCCAGGACCTCGGCCACCCCGTGGTGGATCTCGTAGCCGGTCACCGGCTCGCCCAGCGCCGTGCCCTCCGGCCGCGCCAGGGTCTTCTCCACCGCGAACCGCACGCGCACCGGCAGCAGCCCGAGCCCCGCCACCGAGCCGGCCTTCGACTCGACCTCGTCCTCGATGTGCTCGCCCAGCGCCTGGAAGCCGCCGCAGATGCCCAGCACCGGGCGGCCCTCCGCGGCCCGCCGCAGCAGCGCATCGGCCAGCCCGCGCTCCCGCAGCCACTCCAGTGCCTTCACCGTGCCGCGCGTACCCGGTACGACGACCAGGTCCGCGTCGGCCAGTTCGTCGGCCCGGTCCACGAAGCGCACCACCACGCCCGGCTCCGCGGCCAGCGCGTCGACGTCCGTGAAGTTCGACATCAGCGGCACCGCGCAGACCGCGACCCGCAGCACGTCCTCGCCGACCGGCGGTGCCACGACCGACTCGCGCACCGCGCCCCGCAGGGAGACCCGGAGCCCGTCCTCCTCGTCGATGCCCAGTCCGTGCCGGAAGGGGAGCACGCCGTACGTCGCCCGCCCGGTGAGGGAACGCAGCATCTCCATCCCCGGCTCCAGCAGCGACACGTCGCCGCGGAACTTGTTCACCATGTAGCCGGCGATCAGGGACTGGTCCTCGGGGGACAGCAGCGCCGTCGTCCCGAAGAAGGACGCGAACACCCCGCCCCGGTCGATGTCCCCGACCACGACGACCGGGAACCGCGCGGCCCGCGCGATGCCCATGTTCACGATGTCGGTCCGGCGCAGGTTGATCTCGGCCGGACTGCCGGCCCCCTCGCAGATCACGGCGTCATACGTGCCCCGCAGCTGCTCCAGGCAGTCCGTGACGACCCCGAGGAGCTGTTCCTGCCTGCCCCCGTGGTAGCCGCGCGCACTCATCTCGCCCACCGGCCTGCCCAGCAGCACCACCTGGCTGCTGCGGTCGCCGCCGGGCTTGAGCAGCACGGGGTTCATCAGCGCCGTCGGCTCCACGCACGCCGCCTGGGCCTGCATCGCCTGCGCCCGTCCGATCTCGGCGCCCTCGCGCGTCACGAACGAGTTCAGCGACATGTTCTGCGCCTTGAACGGCGCCACCTTCACGCCCTGCCGGGCCAGCCAGCGGCAGATGCCCGCCGTGACCACGCTCTTGCCGGCGTCCGAGGTCGTGCCGGCGACGAGGAGTCCCCCGCCCAGCTTTCCGCCGCTCACCGGCGTCCCCTCCCAGTTCCACGGGTCACCGCACAGCGCAGTGCCACACACGCCCCCAGGGCCAGCCACGTCACCTGCCGTGACAGCCGTACCGCCCGTTCGATGTCCGCCACCTCCACCGGCCGCCCCGCGTCGCCGTTCAGCACGGCCCGGTGCTCGACCCGGCCCCCGTACGCCAGGCTGCCCCCCAGCCGTACGCCGAGCGCCCCGGCGAACGAGGCCTCCACGGGCCCGGCGTTCGGGCTCGGGTGCTTCGCGGCGTCCGCACGCCAGGCCCGTACGGCTCCCCGCCGGTCGGGTCCGGCCAGTACGGCGGCCAGGGCCGTCAGCCGGGCGCCCGGCCAGCCCGCGAGGTCGTCGAGCCGTGCGGAGGCCCAGCCGTAGCGCAGGTAGCGCGGCGACCTGTGGCCCACCATTGCGTCGAGGGTGTTCACGGCGCGGAACGCCAGCAGTCCGGGTACCCCGGCGACGGCGCCCCACACCAGGGCCCCGACGACGGCGTCGGAGGTGTTCTCGGCGACCGACTCCACGACGGCGCGGGCCATCTGCTGCTCGTCCAGGGCCTGCGGATCGCGCCCGCACAGGTGCGGCAGCCGCTCCCGGGCCACCTCGGCATCCCCGGCGGCGAGCGCGCCGCCGATGGCGCGGGCCTCCCGGCCCAGCGAGGTTCCGCCGACGACGGCCCAGGTGGCCGCCGCGGTCAGGGCGATACGGGCGGCCGCGGGCCGGGAGCGCACGGCGCGGGCGCCCAGCGCGCCGACGGCGGCCGCGCCCCCGGCGCACACGAGGGTGTGGACGAGGCCCCGGGCGCGGTCGTCGCGCCACAGGGCGCGTTCGACGGCGGCGGCTGCTCGTCCGAAGGCGGCCACGGGGTGCCCTCGGCGCGGATCAC
Organism: Actinobacteria bacterium OV450; assembly: GCA_001298555.1. Classification (GTDB taxonomy): domain Bacteria; phylum Actinomycetota; class Actinomycetes; order Streptomycetales; family Streptomycetaceae; genus Streptomyces. Next base: position 24,717 of record LJCW01000098.1, on the reverse strand, counting down.
CGAGGATCCGGTCGCCGATCAGGCCCGCCGTGGCGCCGTACGCGAAGACGCGGTCGGCACGCATGGTGGCAGGTATGTCCTCACTCAGGGTCCGCGCCCTGGTTCGACGTGTCCGGCGGTGGGAGTTCCTGGCTCCCGGGGCGCACGTGCCGCGTGCTCCCCGGTGACAGTGGCGGGACCGCGCCGGATTCGCACCGGACTTCCTCTCCATGCCGCCGTATTGGCTCGCGCAGTCCACCACGCACCGCGAAGGCCCGTCAACTCGCCGTTGACCTGCGGCGGGGCAGGCCGCGGCAACGGCTCCCGGGCACGGGAAAGCTCCCCCCGGGAAACCCGGAGGGAGCTTTCGTACGCCGTGTCCGAACCGGTCAGGCGACGATCAGGTAGAAGCCGTACACCACGGCCGCCGCGACGAGCGCGAAGCAGACGTACGCACCGCTGCGGGCCAGGGTGGCGGTGCCGCCCTGCTCGGTGGCGGCCTCGTGCTTGGAGAGGCCCACCAGGCCCATCGTGAACAGGGCCACGAGCGCGACGGTGGCGGAGAGGCTGACCCCGAAGACGGAGCCGAGTGCTGCCCAGTCGATCTTCATACTGCGGAATCCTCTGTCGTTCTCGGGGTCAGACCGCGGCGGCGGGGGCCGCCGGAGCCGCGGAGGCGGCGGCCGGGATGGTGGCCTTCAGGTCCTCGTCGGTGACCGCGGCGGTCGTACCGGCGGCGGCTTCGGCGGCCATGGTCGGCGGGACGGTCACGGCGGCCATGGCCGTGGTGACGACACCCGGCTCCTCGGCCGCGGCGGCCTGCGCGCCGTTGACGTTGCTGTGGTCGACGACCTGGCGGCGCGAGATGAGCCAGATGGCGACGCAGGAGGCGACCAGGAAGAGCGCGACGGCGGCGACGCCGACGTCACCGGTGCGCATGACCAGCTCGGCGCCGGAGGCGACGACGGCGGCGGCCGGCAGGGTCAGGCCCCAGGCGATGAACATGCGGGTGGCGGTGGACCAGCGGACCACACCGCCCTTGCGGCCCAGGCCCGCACCCATGACGGCGCCGGAGCACGCGTGGGTGGTGGAGAGGGAGAAGCCCAGGGAGGAGGAGGCCAGGATGACGCTCGCGGCCGAGGTCTGGGCGGCGAAGCCCTGCTGCGGCTGGAGGTCGGTCAGGCCGCTGCCCAGGGTGCGGATGATGCGCCAGCCGCCCAGGGAGGTGCCCAGTGCGATGGCCAGACCCGCGGAGACGATGACCCAGACCGGCGGGTTCGCGCCGGAGTCCAGGGCGCCGCCCGCGACGAGGGCCAGGGTGATGATGCCCATCGTCTTCTGCGCGTCGTTGGTGCCGTGCGCGAGGGAGACGAGACCGGCCGAGGCGATCTGCCCGGCGCGGTAACCCTTGGTGGCGGTCCTGCCGCCGACCTTGCCACCGAGCTTGTACGTGACCTTCGCGGCCAGCATCGCGGCCGCACCGGCCACGATCGGGGCGGCGACCGCGGGGATCAGCACCTTCGTGACGACGACGCTGCCGTTGACCGCGCCGATGCCGGCGGAGGCGACCGCGGCGCCGATCAGGCCGCCCATCAGTGCGTGGGAGGAGCTGGAGGGGAGCCCGACCAGCCAGGTGACGAGGTTCCAGAGGATCGCTCCGACCAGCGCGGCGAAGATCACTTCTGGCTGGATGCCCTCCTCGTTGATCAGGCCCTTGGAGATCGTCTTGGCGACCTCCACGGACATGAACGCGCCGACGAGGTTGAGCACGGCGGACATGGCCACCGCCGTCTTGGGCTTGAGGGCGCCGGTCGAGATGGTGGTGGCCATCGCGTTGGCTGTGTCGTGGAAACCGTTCGTGAAGTCGAACACGAGAGCGGTGATGATCACGATCCCGAGGAGAAGCGTTATGTGCTCCATTTACCCAGGCTTCTGTTTGGCGTCAGTGGCTCGGCGACCGTAGGCAATCTGAGTGAACGGAAGATGAACTGGCTCGGGCGGAGCGGTGTACTGGCCCGTCGTGCCATCGGGACCTTCGTCCGGTTTTTTTGGCTGATATACCGATTAATGCACGTCAAAGCGGGGTGAACGAACGGCTCCACAGGGGGGTGGAAGCCCGCGGTCCCGCCCCCGAGGTGCCCTGGAAGTGATCCAGATCACCTCACCGGACGACCTGCGAGGGGCTCTCCGCGATCTCTTCCTGATGCCGCCCGGCATCAACCGGAGTATTCCGCTCCAGTGGCCCGTTCGCGCTTCCGCCCCGACACTGGAGCGGTGCGTACCGCCACAGCGACGGCCGCGGCCCTCGCGACCACCCTCGTCGGGGCCGGTGCGGCCGCGGTCGCGGCCGGCCGGTACGCGGCCGACGCCGCCCTGCGGCACGAGCCCGGCAGCCCCCTGCCCGGCGGCCCCCGGCTCACGGTCCACGCCGCCGGCTCCGGCCGCGTCACGCTGACCCGCTCGCTGGCCTCCCTGCGCCCGGGAACGTACGGGCTCACCGCCCCCGGGGTGCACGCCGCCGTCGGGCCCGTCCTCGACGGCGCCGCCCAGCACCCGGACACCGTCGTGCGCCGGCTGCTCGCCGTCACCCACGGGAGCCTCGGTCCCGGCGCGCGCGTCACCCTCACCCCCCAGGTCCACGCGGGCAACCCGCGCACCGCCCTCGGGCTCGACCACGCCGACGTCGACGTCCCCGGCGAGCTCGGGGCGCTGCCCGCCTGGTTCGTGCCCGGCGCCCGCGACACCTGGGTGATCACCGTGCACGGGCTCGGCGCCACCCGCGAGCACCCGATGGTGGTCATGCCCTTCCTGCACGGGCAGCGGATGCCCGTCCTCGACCTCGCCTACCGGGGCGACCTCGGCGCCCCGGTGTCACCGGACGGTCTCGGCCACCTCGGCGAATCGGAATGGCGGGACGTGGACGCCGCCATCCGCTACGCCCTGCGCTACGGTGCCCGCCGGGTCGTCCTGCACGGCTGGTCCACCGGTGCCGCCATGGCCCTGCACGCCGCCGAGCGCTCGGCCCTCGCCGACCGGATCTCCGGACTCGTGCTGGACTCGCCGGTGCTCGACTGGCACACCACCCTGCGCGCACTCGTCGCCGCCCGCCGCACCCCCGCCCCCCTGGTGCCGTTCGCGGTGCGGGCCGCCGACGCCGGCGCCGGACTGGGCGCCGACCACCGGCCCCCGGGCGCGGACCCGGGCGCGCTGCGCATCCCCGTGCTGATCTACCACGGGCCGGACGACACGCTGGCCCCGTGGGAGCCCTCGCGCCGGCTCGCCGCCGCACGCCCCGACCTGGTCACCCTGCGGACCGTCCGCGAGGCGCCGCACGGGGCGATGTGGAACGCGGATCCGGCCGGATACGAGGAAGCCCTGCGGCGGTTCCTGACCCCTCTTATGTGAAGGCCGTGTGCCGGACGGGACGGGGAGGAGGCATTCTCCCTGTATGTCCCCCCGGCGAGTGCTGATAATGGCTGGTTCCGTTTGGGCTTTCGGCCGGTGACGGGCGAGACTGCTTCCGTGACGTCCCGAAAGCCTGATGAGCAGTTGGCTCGCGACTCCAGACTCCGACTCGTCTCCCCGCGTTCCGTCGCCGCGGCCCGCAAGGCGGTGACGGACCGACGCGCGCGTCCCGCTGCCCGGCCCCCGGCAGGAACCCCGGCCACGGCCGAACTCGCCACCCGGGCCCGGGCCTCGCTGGCCGACGCCGTACGGCTGGCCCGCTGGGCCGAACTCAACCTCGGCGCCGGCGACGGAGGCCGCCCCGCCCCGGCGGGAGCACTGCCCGCCGCCGACGTCGAACGCGCCGCCGGCGCACTGAACCTGACCCACGGACAGATCCGGGTCGGCTGGGACCGCGCCCGGCTCGCCGGCCTCGTCGAGGTGCACGGCGGCCAAGCCCGGCCCGGCTGGCGGCTGCGGGCCTGGGACCGCGACGACACCGCCGTGCTGCGCGGCTGGGTGGCGCTGTTCGACGCCTGGTCGCTGGTCCACCCGGCGCCCGCCGACATCACCCCCTCGGTCGTCGCCGAGGTGGTCGAGGCGATGCCCCAACTGCTCTCCCTGCTCCAGCTGTCCGCCGGTCCCGTGACCGTTCCGGACCTGCTGGACCTGCTCGGCCAGCGGGTCACCGAACTGCGCGACGAGCGGTGCGAGGTCCCCTACGACGCCCCGGCGCGCGAGACTTCGCCCGCTGACGGAACGTCGGCCACCGCACCGTCGGCCGTGGCTCAGGCGGCCACCGCCCAGACCGCCCCCGCCCAGACCGCCCCCGCCCGGACGGCCACCGCAGCGGCGGCCGATCCCGGGGCGGCCGGCCACGCGGCGCCCGTCCCGCTCGCCCGGCTGCTGCGCTGGGCGCTCGGCGGACTCGCCGCCGTCGACGCCGTCACCCTCGGCCCCGCGCAGGCCGCCCTCACCCCGCTCGGCAGCTGGGCCGTCTGGGTCAAGCTCGAACAGATCTGCGTCGCCGCGCAGAGCCCGGCCGGGAACATCGAGCAGTCCGCCGCGGCGATGCTGCACGGCTGCGCCCGGCTCACCCCGGGCCCGGCCCGCGCGGAGTACCAGGCCTGGCTCGCCGCCCGGCCCGTCGGCCACGCCGTCAGCGAGCTCCTGCACGCGGCCCGCGGCGAGGACGCCCTGCTGCGCGGCCTGGCCTTCGAAGCCCTGCGCGTGGTCGGCGCCCCGGCCGAACCCGAGGTGCGCGCCGCCGTCCGCGATCCCGCCCTGAGGCCCTACGCCCTGCTCTGGCTCGCCGAGCACGACGGGGTGGACCCCGACGAGGCGCAGGACGTGCTCACCGCGGAGGAGTCGACCTGGCTCTGGGTGGACACCGCGGCCGCCATCGCCGACCACGGCGAGGCGGACCTGCTGGCGCGCCACCTCGACTCGGCGGTCCGGACCACCGTCCCGCGGCTGCTCGACGAGGTCCGCGCCGTCGGCCACCCGCGCACCGTCCAGGTCCTGGTCGCCCTGGCCGCCGCGCACCCCGACCCGGCCCTGGCCAAGGCGGTCCGCCGGGCCGCGTTCCAGGTGCACACCGGCGGGGCGTAGCCGCCGCGGGACGGCGCGCCGCGGGCTCAGACCTGCGGCGCGTACGTCCCGAAGCTCCAGATGTTGCCCTCCGCGTCACGGGCCATGTAGTCGCGCGATCCGTAGTCCTGGTCGGTGGGCTCCATCAGGATCTCCGCCCCGTGCTCGGCGGCCCGGCGGTGGTGGGCGTCCACGTCGTCGACGACCACGTAGACCCCGGCCGGCCCGGCGCCCTCCATCACCTTGTCGAACACGCCGCCGCGGCCCTTGCTGCCGAGCATCACGGCGCCGTTCCCGTACGACAGCTCGGCGTGCATCACCGCCCCGTCGTCACCCTCGTACACCGCGACCTGGGTGAATCCGAACGCTTCCGTCAGCTGCCGGATCGCCGCCTTGGCGTCGGCGTAGAGCAGGGTCGGATAGATGGACGGAACGCTTGCCATGACGATCACTCCTTCTGGTGGTCGTGGATGTGACCCACGCCACAGCATGGCAGGCGGCACTGACAGCGCCCCGGAGGCGGCCACGGAGGGCGGCGGGCGGGCGGTCGCCGGAGGGCGGTCAGCGGAAGGTGTTGCACTGGGCCATGTCGCCCGTGCGGTAGCCCTGGTAGAACCACTGCTGGCGCTGCCGGGCCGAGCCGTGCGTCCAGGACTCCGGGGTGACGCGACCCTGGAACCTCTCCTGGATCCGGTCGTCGCCGATGGCCGCCGCCGCGTCCAGGCCGTCCCTGATGTCCTCGTCGGTCAGGCTGGTGATCAGCGGCCGGCCCGTGGACCCGTCCGGGGTCCTCGTCGCGTTGTGCGCCCACACCCCGGCGTAGCAGTCGGCCTGGAGCTCGACCTTGACCGCGTTGCTGTTCGCGCCCTGCCGCCCGTCCTGGGCCTTCTGCAGGGTTCCGGTCAGGTTCTGGACGTGGTGCCCGTACTCGTGGGCGACGACGTAGGCCTGGGCGAACGGACCGCCGCTCGCGCCGAACTTCGTCCGCAGCTCTTCGAAGAACCCCAGGTCCAGGTAGACCCGCCGGTCGACGGGGCAGTAGAAGGGGCCGACCGCCGAGGTGGCGGTCCCGCAGCCGGTGTTCACGCGGCCGGTGAAGAAGACCGTGGACGCCGGCGCGTACCGGCCGCCGCGCCGGGTGAACTCGCCCTTCCAGAAGTCCTGGGTGCTGTTGACGACCGCGACCAGCCGGCAGTCCTCCCGGCTGTTCGCGTCCCGCCCGGTCCTGCAGCTCTGCTGCACCTCGCTGACGGAGGAGGAGGTCGCCACCGGCTCCGGGTTCCCGGAGGACAGCCCCAGCTGGTCCGGGCCCACCCCGAAGAGCAGCCCGAGGACCAGTGCGATGAAGCCCGCGATGCCGCCGCCGATCGTCGCCCGCCCGCCAGGGACGCGGCTGCCGCGCACGTCCCTGACCTCGGAAGTGTCCAGATCGGCGTCGTCGTCGAACTGCATGCCCCACCGCCCTCGGTTCCAGGTGGCCGCCCCTGCGGCGCATATCACCCGGTCCATCCTGATACGGGCCCGGGCCCACCGGGCGGTCAACGCCCCCATAACCAGTTGCACACCCCCGGTAGAATGAATCCCATGGCAAATCTCCTCGCGGATTAGCGGCGTCGAAGCATCGCGTCCTGCCCCCCTTCCGCCGTCCCCCCGCCCTGGAGTATTTCCGTGATCACCGCCACCGGCATCGAGCTGCGCGCCGGCGCCCGCGTCCTCATCGAGTCCGCTTCCTTCCGCATCGCCAAGGGCGACCGCATCGGCCTGGTCGGCCGTAACGGAGCGGGCAAGACCACCCTCACCAAGTGCCTGGCCGGCGAGGGTCAGCCCGCCGGCGGCTCCATCACCCGCTCGGGTGAGGTCGGCTACCTCCCGCAGGACCCCCGCACCGGCGATCTCGACGTGCTCGCCCGCGACCGGATCCTGTCCGCCCGCGGCCTCGACGTCCTGATCAAGAAGATGCGGATGAACGAGGAGCGCATCGCCACCGGCTCCGGGGCGACCCGTGAGAAGGCGCTCAAGCAGTACGAGCGCCAGGAGACCGAGTTCCTGACCAAGGGCGGGTACGCCGCCGAGTCGGAGGCCGCGACCATCTCGGCCGCCCTGAGCCTGCCCGACCGGGTCCTCGGCCAGCCGCTGCACACGCTCTCCGGCGGTCAGCGCCGCCGCGTCGAGCTCGCCCGGATCCTCTTCTCGGACGCCGACACCCTGCTCCTCGACGAGCCGACGAACCACCTCGACGCCGACTCGATCGTCTGGCTGCGCGACTACCTGAAGAACTACCGCGGCGGCTTCGTCGTGATCTCCCACGACGTCGACCTGGTCGAGACCGTGGTCAACAAGGTCTTCTACCTGGACGCCAACCGCTCGGTCATCGACATCTACAACATGGGCTGGAAGCTCTACCAGCAGCAGCGCGAGGCCGACGAGAAGCGCCGCAAGCGCGAGCGCCAGAACGCCGAGAAGAAGGCCGCGGCCCTGAACTCGCAGGCCGACAAGATGCGGGCCAAGGCGACCAAGACCGTCGCCGCCCAGAACATGGCCAAGCGCGCCGACCGCCTGCTGGCCGGCCTGGACGCCGTCCGCGTCTCCGACAAGGTGGCCAAGCTGCGCTTCCCGGACCCGGCGCCCTGCGGGAAGACCCCGCTGACCGCCGAGGGCCTGTCGAAGTCGTACGGCTCCCTGGAGATCTTCACCGACGTCGACCTGGCCATCGACAAGGGCTCCCGCGTCGTCATCCTCGGCCTCAACGGCGCCGGCAAGACCACGCTGCTGCGGCTGCTCGCGGGCGCCGAGCAGCCGGACACCGGCGAGGTCACCCCGGGCCACGGCCTCAAGCTCGGCTACTACGCCCAGGAGCACGAGACGCTCGACCCCGAGCGGACGGTCCTGGAGAACATGCGCTCCGCCGCGCCCGACCTGGACCTGGTCGCCGTACGCAAGACGCTGGGCTCGTTCCTCTTCTCCGGTGACGACGTGGACAAGCCGGCCGGGGTCCTGTCCGGCGGCGAGAAGACCCGTCTGGCCCTGGCCACGCTGGTCGTCTCCTCGGCGAACGTGCTGCTCCTCGACGAGCCCACGAACAACCTGGACCCGGCCAGCCGCGAGGAGATCCTCGGTGCGCTGCGTACGTACAAGGGCGCGGTCATCCTCGTCACCCACGACGAGGGCGCGGTCGAGGCGCTGGAACCCGAGCGGATCATCCTGCTCCCGGACGGCGTCGAGGACCTGTGGGGCCCGGACTACCGGGACCTCGTCGCCCTCGCCTGACCTCCGCCGGGAGTGCCCCGCGACCGCCCGGCAGGTTGATCCAGTTCCTTATGGATCATTCGGCTCAGGCGTGATCCATCATCTGAGTGAGACGGTCTCGTACCTCTGCGCTCTGTACGACGGCCCCGGCCGTGCCCGCCCGGGCGCGGCGCCGGGGCCGTTTTTCTTCTGCGTCCGGCCCCTGACCTGGAGATTCCCGGTGAGGGGGGAGAAGTGTGACGGACGTCATGTATCGGAAGGGGAGATTCCGTTCTGCTCGTGCGGCCATCGCCGGAGAAATGCCGTCGTACCGACCTTGCTGAATGGGTGGCCAGGAAGCCGGGGAGGGGTGATCATGAGAAGTCCAGAGCGCACTTCCCATGAGGAGGCACGGGTGGCCGAGACTCTGAAGAAGGGCAGCCGGGTAACCGGCGCCGCGCGCGACAAGCTCGCGGCAGACCTGAAGAAGAAGTACGACTCCGGTGCGAGTATCCGTGCGCTGGCCGAGGAAACCGGCCGGTCCTACGGATTCGTCCACCGGATGCTCAGTGAGTCCGGAGTCGTGCTGCGTGGTCGCGGTGGCGCGACGCGCGGCAAGAAGGCGGCTACGGCCTGACCCGGATCTCCCCCGCCACCGCTGGGGGGTACCCCCAGGCCGTCAGGCCCGGGGCCGGGGTGCAACACGCACGTCTGCCCACACCGCGGTTCCTTCGGTGACCCCCGGTCGGCCGTCTGGTCGACTGGGTGGTTACTGTGCAGTCACTTAGGCCGGGAGGCGGCCGACTGCACACCGGAGGCACACAGATGGCTCTGCTCGACAAGGACGGCGTACGGCTCACGGTGGACGACTCGGTCGCCACGGTGACACTGACCAATCCGGCCAAGCGAAACGCTCAGTCCCCCGCGCTCTGGCGGGCGTTGACGGAGGCCGGAAGGTCGCTGCCGGGCACCGTCCGGGTCGTGGTGCTGCGCGGTGAGGGCCAGTCCTTCTCCGCCGGACTCGACCGGCAGGCGTTCACCCCCGAGGGTTTCGAGGGTGAGCCGTCCTTCCTCGATCTGGCGCGCGGTTCGGACGAACTGCTCGACTCCACCATCGCCGAGTACCAGGAGGCCTTCACCTGGTGGCGACGTAACGACATCGTGTCCATCGCCGCCGTGCAGGGGCATGCGATCGGCGCCGGCTTCCAGCTCGCGCTGGCGTGCGACCTGCGCGTGGTGGCGGACGATGTGCAGTTCGCCATGCGCGAGACCAGCCTGGGCCTCGTGCCGGACCTGGCCGGCACCCAGCCGCTGACCTCGCTGGTCGGCTATGCCCGCGCGCTGGAGATCTGTGCGACGGGCCGCTTCGTGCATGCCGAGGAGGCGGAGCGGATCGGGCTGGCCAACCTGGTCGTACCGGCCGACGAACTCGATGCGGCGGTCCAGGACCTCACGACGGCGCTGCTGGCTCCGCCGCGGGACGCCGTCATCGAGACGAAGGCGCTGCTCCGCGACGCCGGGTCCCGGCCGTACGACGCCCAGCGCTCCGCGGAGCGCGCCGCCCAGGCCCGCCGCCTGCGCGACCTGGCCGGCGTCTCCGACTGATCCCGCGAGCGCGGTCGCTTTCCGGGGGCCTCCGCCCCCGGATCGCCGCGCCCCCGGTCGCCCGCGCCCGGGTTCGCCGGCGTCCCCGGTCGCCCGCGCCCCGGTTCGCTGGCGTCCCCGGATCTCCCGCGTCCTCGGATCTCCCGCGCCCTGGATCTCCCGCGCCCCGGATCTCCCGCGCCCCGGCAGGTCCGCGCCCCCGGCAGGTCCGCGCCCCCGGCACGTGCCCCGGCAGGTCGGTGCCCCGGAAGGTCCGCGCCCCCGGCAGGTCGGCGTCCCCGGCCCGGTTGGCGGCCCGCGGGCACGGTCGGCCGACAGCGATCCGTCGCCGGTCGGCCGTCCGGTCTCGGCCGACCGGCCTAGTCCCTGAGCGCCGCCGCCGCCGCGCGCTTACCGTGGTTCCAAGTGAGTCCGATCCGCGCGAAGGGACACGCGATGAGCGAATCCGGATCCGGGGGTGCCTCCCGCGCCCCCGCCGAACGCGGCCGCACCACCATCTCCGACGGGGTGGTCGAGAAGATCGCGGGACTGGCCGCCCGCGAGGTGGTCGGCGTCCACGCCATGGGCAGCGGCACCGGTCTCTCCCGCACCTTCGGCGCCGTCCGCGACCGGGTGCCCGGCGGGGCGAAGTCCTCGGTCACCCGTGGGGTGAAGGCCGAGGTCGGCGAGGTGCAGACCGCCCTCGACCTGGAGATCGTCGTCGACTACGGCGTATCGATCCGCGAGGTGGCCCGGGCCGTCCGCGAGAACGTCATCTCGTCCGTCGAGCGGATGACCGGCCTGGAGGTCGTCGAAGTCAACATCGCCGTCAGCGACGTCAAGCTGCCCGACGAGCCCGACGAGGAGCCGGAGTCCCGACTCCAGTGACGCCGGTGAAGGAGCACGCATGAGGATGGCGGTCGTCGGCCTCTTCGCCGGCATGGCGCTCGCGTTCGCCGGATACTTCGGTGGATTCGGGGCCTTCCTGCTGGTGGCGGCACTCGGCGCCATCGGCTTCATCGTCGGCAGGTTCCTCGACGGGGACCTGGAACCCGGCGACTTCTTCCGCCCCCGAGACCGCAACAGGTGAGGCGCCGATGACCACGCCACGGGCGGTTCCGCCGCGCGTACCCCCCGCGGAAAGGGGGGCCACCCGGATCGCCGACCGGGTCGTCGCCAAGATCGCGGCGCAGGCCGCCCGGGAGGCCCTCGCCGCCCGCCCGGGCGGACCGCCCCGGACCGCCGGCGCCGGGGCGGGCGCCCCGCACGCCACGGTCACCGTGCACCACGACATCGCCCGGGTACGGGTGAGCCTGGAGCTCGACTACCCCTCCGACCTCGCCGCCCAGTGCGCGGCGGTCCGCAGCCAGGTCGTCCGCCGCGTCGAGGAGTGCGCCTCCATGTCCGTGCCCGAAGTGGACCTCGACATCGAGCACCTGCACTCCGCGCACACCCGCACGGCCGCCGTCCGGGACCGGAAGCTGCGGTGACGGCGCCCGCAGCCGACCGGGCCCCGGCACCCGCCCCCGGCCACGCCCCCGCACAGGTGCGCGTCGCCCGCTTCCGGTCCGCCCGGCGGATCCCCGCCGCGCTGACGGCCCTGGCCGTGCTCGGCGTGGCGGGCCTGTTCCTCTACGACCTCGCCGCCGTGCGGGCCGGCCGGCCCGGCATGCAGTGGCGCCGGGAGCTCGCCGACCAGCTGGCGCGGCAGACCCCCGCGGACCCGTGGGTGCTCGTCGCCGCCGGGGTCCTCGCCGTGGCGGGGGCACTGCTCCTGTTCCTCGCCGTGACGCCGGGGCTGCGCAGGATCCTTCCCATGCGGCCGCCGGAGACGCAGGCCGGGGTCCGCGCCGGACTGGAACGCAAGGCCGCCGCGCTGGTCCTGCGGGACCGGGCGATGGAGGTGTCCGGGGTGCACTCGGCGCGGGTCGCGGTGCGGCGGTCCCGCGTCGCGGTCCGGGCGCAGTCGCACTTCCGCGAGCTGGACGACGTACGGGCCGACCTGGAGGAGGCCCTCACCGTCGGCATCGGGGAACTGGGCCTCGCGCACCCGCCGCAGCCGCGGGTACGGGTCACCCGGGCCCCCGTCGGGAAGAGGTGACGGGATGCTCGCAACCGTGAACCGCATCCTGCTCGGGATCATCGGAGCCGTGCTCCTGGCGGCCGGTGTGGCGCTGGCGGTGGCGCTGCGGCCGCTCGGCGGACGTCACGAGCCGCTGCTGTCGGCGCAGACCCGCGAGCGGTACTGGCACGCCGAGGGCTGGTGGTGGTGGGCGGTCGTGGCGGGGCTCGCGGTGTGCGTGGTGCTCGCGCTGTGGTGGCTGCTGGCGCAGCTGCGGCGCACGCGGCTGTCCGCGCTGGTGGTGGACACCGGCGACGAGGCGTACGCCGTGCTGCGCGGGCGGGCCCTGGAGGAGGCGGTGGCCGCGGAGGCGGGCGCGCTGGACGGGGTCGCCCGGTGCCGTGTCGCCCTGCGGGGCCGGCAGGGCGGCCCGCGCCGGCGCGGGGCCCCGAAGCTGCGGATGGAGCTGGAGCTGGAGCCGCACGCGGTGCCGGCCGATGCCCCGGCCGGGCTGGCGGGGCCGGTCCTCGGCCATGCCCGCCGGTCGGCGGGCCTCCCCGAACTGGCCGCGGAGGCCCGCTTGCGGACCACCTCCCACCGGGCCCGCCGCGTCACCTGAGGCGGCCGGCCCGGGGGAGGGCGGGGCGTCAGAAGCCGTGCCGGGCGCCGCCGTCGACCGGGAGCATGATGCCCGTCAGGTACGAGGCCGCGGGCGACAGCAGGAACGCCGCCGTGCGGCCGAACTCCTCCGGGGTGCCGTAGCGGCGCAGCGGAATGCCGGATTCATTGGCCGCGCGGGCCGTCGCCGTATCACCCGACAGGGCGTCGAGCTCGCGGACGCGGTCGGTGTCGATCCGGGCCGGCAGCAGCCCGACGACGCGGATGCCGCGCGGTCCGAGCTCCACCGACAGGGACTTGGCGAAGCCCGCCAGCCCCGGCCGCAGGCCGTTGGAGATCGTCAGGCCCGGGATCGGCTCGTGGACCGAGCCCGACAGGACGAAGCCGATGACCCCGCCCTCGCCCAGCTCGGCCGCCGCCGCGCGGGCCAGCCGTACCGCGCCGAGGAAGACCGACTCGAACGCCGCCGCCCACTGCTCGTCGGTGTTGGTCGACGCGAGGCCGGGGGCGGGGCCGCCGACGCTGATGAGGATGCCGTCCAGCCGGCCGAAGCGTTCCTTCGCGGTGGCGACGAGCCGGGCCGCCGCCTCCGGGTCGCCGTTGTCCGCGGCGACGCCCACCACGTCCGGGCCCAGCGAGGCCGCCGCATCGGCGGCCCGTGCCGCGTCGCGGCCCGTCACGATCACCTTCGCGCCGTCCGCCGCCAGTTCGCGCGCCGAGGCGAAGCCCAGGCCCCGGGTGGCTCCGGTGACGACGTAGACACGGTCTTTCAGTCCAAGATCCATGCCCGACACGCTACGCCGTCGGCGCCGGCTCCCGCTCGGGGGTGGCTCCGGCCGCGGCGGCCTCCGCACGGTCGCGCCTCTCCCGCCGTACGAGGACCAGCCAGCCCACCGGAACCGCCGCGGCGAACAGCCACCACTGCACGGCGTACGCCATGTGCGGGCCGATCGAGTCGTGGTCGGGTTCGGCGACCGTCTCCGGGCTGCCGCCCGCCGGGGCCGGAGCGGTGAGCTCCAGGTAGCCGCCGAGCACGGGCCGGCCCAGGTACTGCGCCTGCTGCTCGCTGTTGATGAGCATCACCTGGCGGTCCGGCAGGCCCCTGCGGTCCTTGATGCCGCTGCCGCCGCTCGTCTCGTCCGCCTTGAGCCGGCCGGTGACCGTCACCTCGCCCGAGGGCGCGGCCGGCACCGGCGGGTACGCGCGCGGGTCGTCGCCGCCGGCCACCCAGCCGCGGTTGACCAGGACCACCCGGCCGTCGGACAGCACGAGCGGGGTGAGGACGTGGAAGCCGACCTTCTCGTCGTTGTCGGTCCGCATGCGGACGACGACCTCGTGCGCGGAGTCGTACGTACCGGTGGCGGTGACGGCGCGCCAGAAGTCGGCGCGCGGGACGGTGTGACCGGGGGAGGTGATCTCGGTCATCGGGACCGGCTTCGCGGCCAGGTTCGCCGCGATCAGCTCGTTCTGTGCGACCCGGTGCTCATGGCGGTGGTACTGCCAGAACCCCAGCTTGATCATCGTGGGGATGAGGGCGAGGGCGATCAGGGTGAGGCACACCCATTGCCGGGTCAGCACAAAGCGGTACACGCCCACGACGGTACCCCCAGCCGGGAAGACCCCGGTGGCCGGGTGGCCGTCCGGGGTCGGGGAAGGGGAACGGGGAAGAGAACGGGCGGGGGATCGGGTGGGGATCGGGCAGGGGGAGGGCCGGGTGCAGGCCACCCGCGCGTCACACGCGGTCGACGATGCCCACCTTCCCCTCCGCACGGGCGCAGTGCGCCCCGCAGAACCACTGGCCCTCCACCTCGACGCCCTGCCCGATGATCTGCACCCGGCAGTGCTCGCAGATCGGCGCCATGCGGTGGATGGCGCAGGAGAAGCAGTCGAAGACGTGCACGCTGCCCTGAGCGTGCACCTCGAAGGACATGCCGTAATCGTTTCCGCAGACCTCACAACGTGCCATGCGCCACAGGGTGGGACCGGACGGGCGCGGCGGAAAGCGGGTGCCGGGCGAGTCGCCCGACGCTCACCCGTCTGCCGCAGCCACATCCCGCAGCAGCTGCGTGAAGGCCGCCTCGTCGACCACCGGCGTACCGAAGGACTTCGCCTTGACCGTCTTCGAGGTGGCCGAGTCGGGGTCGTTCGTCACGAGCAGGCTCGTGAGCCGCGACACACTCGTCGCGATGTGCAGGCCCGCCTCGACGGCCCGGTCCTCCAGCAGCTCCCGCTCCACCGAGGTGTCACCCGAGAAGGCGATCCGCATGCCCTGCTTGAGTGGTTTGCCGTCCTCGAAGCGCCCCGGGTTCGGATGCGGGCACGGCGGCCGCTTGCGCGAGGGCCGCCAGCTGCCGCTCCCGTACGAGGCCTGCCGGCCGATCCGCGGGGTGACGGGGGAGTCCGACCACTCCGTCAGCGGGCGGCATTCCAGCAGGGGCAGCCGTACGCCCTCCCGCGCGGCGGCGTGCAGTGACGGACGGAACGCCTCCGCGAGCACGCGGGCGTCGTCGAGGGCGTGGTGGGCGCGCTGCTGGACGACTCCGAAGTGCGCTGCGAGCGACTCCAGCTTGTGGTTGGGCAGCGGGAGGTTCAGCTCCTTCGACAGGGCGATGGTGCACAGCCGCTGACGGACCGGCGCGGTCACCGCGGCCCGCGCGTACTCCCGGGCGATCATCTGCCAGTCGAAGATGGCGTTGTGCGCGACCAGCACCCGGTCCGCGAGCCGGCCCGCGAACTCCTCGGCGATCTCCTGGAAGAGCGGGGCGTCCTGGAGCATGTCGCTGGTCAGCCCGTGGATCCAGACCGGGCCGGGATCCCGCTGGGGGTTGACCAGGGTGTACCAGTGGTCCTCCACGTTGCCCTGAGCGTCGAGCCGGTAGACGGCGGCGGAGATTATCCGGTCGTCGCGAGCGAGCCCGGTCGTCTCCACGTCGACGACCGCGTACCCCTCGGGGTACGCGGTCGGCCACGTCGTCTCTGCGGTCGTACGGTCGTCGAGCATGGTCACAGAGGATATCGGCACGGACTGACACCCGTGGCCCCGTCGGTCGTCGCCGGGTGGTCGGCCCGACGCGGCGACGAGGTCGCCCGCGGCGAGCTGTTCGAGCCCGCACCCGTCAACGGCCCCGGCCGCACACCGATTCAGCGGGAGGCCGGCCGGGAAGCCGCGCCGTCGGCCAGCAGGGCCTGGACGAGGGCCCGGACGGAGAGCAGGAAGAGGCGTTCCGGGTCTGCCGGGCGGGCGAGGGCGCGGGCGAGTTCCGGGTCGTCGGGGGCGGCGGGGGTCCCCCCGGCGGAGCCGGCGGGAGGGGCCCAGAGGTCGCTCTCGGCGGGGGACTGCGCGGGGGAGCGTTCGCGGTTGCGTTCCACGAGCAGGAAGCCGACGATCTGGAACTGCACCGCGCGCACCGCGTCTGCGGCCCGGGCGCCGCGCAGCCCGGCCGCGTGCACCTCGTGGACCAGGGCCTGCTGGGCGGGCAGGAACATCCGCTCGGTGAGGCCGCGTTCGTGGACCATCGCGATCAGGTGCGGGCGTTCGCGCAGCTCGCGGCGCAGGATCCGGGCCACGGACAGGATCCGCTCGACGGGGGTGCGGCCGGCCGGCCGGATCGCCCCCATGTCCTGGACCGTCCGCTCCACGAGGGCGTCGAGGAGGGATTCGCGGTTGCCGACGTGCCAGTAGATGGAGGTCACCGCGGTGCCCAGCTCCGCGGCGAGTCTGCGCATGGTGAGGGCGGCCGGGCCGTGCCGCTTGACCAGGGAGGCGGCCGCCTCCAGCACCTCGGCGCGGGTGAGCGCGGTTCTGGCCATGGTCCTCCACCAATCTGTCGGTTCGTCAGTTCTGGTCGGTGCAGGGGTCTTTACCTTCATCGGTGGCGGTGTAACTGTGTTACAGAACCGGCTCCCCCCGAGACTGAGGGATGGTGCGATACATGGCACGCGTACGGTACGGAGCGCGCACCGAGGGCGAGATCGCGGCGTCGCGCGAGAAGAGTTCCCGGCTCCCCGACATCTGGTCCACCGGCGTGGTCGCGGTCTGGGAGAGCGACCCGGACGTGGTGGCTGCGGTCCTGCCGCCGCCGCTCAAGCCCGCCGAGCGGCCCCTGGTGCGGGCCAACATCAGCAGGGTCGATCTGCCCGGATACCCCCTCGGCGCCGGCTCGGTGGCCGTCGCCGCCCGGCACGGCGGGGTCGAGGGCTGGTACCCGCTGGTCATGCCCATGACCCACGAGCGGGCGCTCGTCGGCGGGCGCGAGGTCTTCGGGGAGCCGAAGAAGCTGGGCGAGGTCACCGTCGAGCGCGAGGGTCTCGTCGTACGGGCCGCCCTGGCCCGGCACGGGATCGCCTTCGTCGAGGTGCGCGGGGCGGTCGACCGCGAGCTGCCGCTGCCCGAGCCCGCGCCCAAGACCGACTTCTACTTCAAGTTCCTTCCCGCGGTGGACGGATCCGGCTTCGACGCCGACCCGGTGCTCGTGCACGTCACCCGCAACGAGAAGGTCCGCAAGCTGGAGCACATCACCGGTGACGTGGTCCTGCGCGAGTCGATGTTCGACCCCGTCGCCGACCTCCCCGTACGCCGGATCACGGAGATCACCATCGGCGAGAAGACCACCGACCAGAAGGGCCGGGTCGTCGAGCGGATCAGCGCCCAGGCCCTCCTCCCGTACATCCACCAGCGCTACGACGACCCGATGCAGATCCTCGACGGCCCGCCCGAGGGGAGCGTGTGACGTGCGCCTCGAACCCGGACAGGTGGCCGTCGTCACCGGCGCCGCCAGTGGCATCGGCCTGGCCATGGCCCGCCGTTTCGCGGCCGAGGGACTGACGGTCGTCCTCGCCGACGTGGAGGAGGGCGCCCTGGGCAAGGCCGCCGACGAGCTGACCGCCGACGGCGCCCGGGTGCTCGCCCGGGCCGTCGACGTCAGCGACCGCGACTCCGTGACCGCACTGGCCGACGCCGCCTACGAGACCTTCGGCGCCGTGCACGTGCTCTGCAACAACGCGGGCGTCGGCTCCGGCGCCGAAGGCCGGATGTGGGAGCACGAGCCCAACGACTGGAAATGGGCCTTCGCGGTCAACGTCTGGGGCGTCTTCCACGGCATCCAGGCCTTCGTCCCCCGCATGATCGCCGGCGGCGGCCCCGGCCACGTCGTCAACACCTCCTCCGGCGACGGAGGCATCGCCCCGCTGCCCACCGCCTCCGTCTACGCCGTCACCAAAGCCGCCGTGGTCACCATGACCGAGTCGCTGTACGCCCACCTCAAGGCGGAGGGCGCCGCCATCGGCGCGTCCGTCCTCTTCCCCGGACCGCACATGCTGCGCACCGGGCTGTGGGAGTCGCACCGCAACCGGCCCGAGCGGTACGCCAAGCAGCGGCCGCGCAGGACCCCGTACCGCAGCCTCGAACAGTACGAGACCGCGATGCGGGATGCCGGCCACGAGGTGGCCTTCACCCCGGTCGAGGAGGTCGCCGAGCACGTCGTCGACGGCATCCGCGCCGACCGCTTCTGGATGCTTCCGGCGAGCGAGCACAGCGACCGGCAGATCCGCGCCCGGTCGCAGTCGATGCTCGACCGCGCCAACCCCGCCTACCTGGAGAGTTTCATCCTCGACTGAGGAGCCGTGCCGTGAGTGACACGCCGTACGAAGACCCGTACCTGATCATCTCCTCCGACTGCCACGCGGGACTGCCGACCGAGCGGTACCGCCCCTACCTCGACTCCCGCTTCCACCGCGAGTTCGACGAGTTCCTGAGCCAGCGCGACACCCGCCGCGCCGAGGCCACCCGCCTCGGCGTCCGCAACGAGGCCTTCGCCGAGAAGTGGTTCCACGATCACGAGGAAGGCCTCAAGGGCGGCTGGGACACCGCGCAGCGCCTGAAGGAGCTCGACGGCGACGGGGTCGCCGCCGAGGTCGTCTTCCCCGACGCCGACGCCGTGGACAGCCAGACCGCCGCGCCCTTCGGGGTGGGCCTCGGGCTTTCCGGGGACCAGGATCCCGAGCTCGGCATGGCGGGCGCGCAGGCGCACAACCGCTGGCTGGCGGAGTTCGTCTCCGAGAGCCCCGAGCGGCACTGCGGGGTCGCCCTGCTGCCCGTCACGGGGGAGCCGTCGAAGGTCGTCGCCGAGATCCACCGGGCCAAGGAGTCCGGGCTCGGCGCGCTGATGATCCCCGCGATGTGGGTGGACAAGGCGCCCTACCACGACCGCCGCTACGACCCCGTCTGGGCGGCCGCGGCCGAGACGCGGATGCCGGTCGTCACCCACTCCGGGTCCTCGCCCCGCCACGAGTACGGCGACCACCTGGGCATCTTCGTCTCCGAAGTCACGTGGTGGCCGGCCCGCCCGCTGTGGTTCCTGCTCTGGTCCGGGGTCTTCGAACGGCACCCGGGCCTGAAGTTCGGCGTGGCCGAATCGGGCTGCTGGTGGCTGCCCAACCAGCTGTGGTTCATGGACCGGCTGTACCTCGGCGCGCACGGCGGCAAGAAGCTGTCGCCGTTCGAGGAGCTGAAGCGCCCGCCGAGCGAGTACCTGGACCGCCAGGTGTTCATCTGCGCGACGAACACCAAACGGCGCGAGCTCGCCCAGCGCTACGAGATCGGCGTGGACAACATCCTGTGGGGCTCGGACTTCCCCCACCCCGAGGGGACCTGGCCCGCCACCCGGAGCTGGCTGAAGAACACCTTCCACGACATCCCCGTCGGCGAGACCCGCCGGATGCTGGGCCTGGCCGCGGCGGACGTCTTCGGCTTCGACACGGACGAGCTCGCCCCGATCGCCCGCCGGATCGGCCCGACGCCGGCCGAGCTGGGCCAGAGCGCCGACCAGGCCTCCGTCGAGGCCTCGTGGGCGCGCTCCAGGCAGGTGGGCCGCCACTGGCTCACGGACAACGACTTCCCGGTCCTGGGGGTGTCGCCGTGACGGACGACCGCTACACGGTCATCTCGGCGGACTGCCATGCCGGCGCCGACCTGCTGGACTACAGGCCGTACCTGGAGAAGCGGTACCACGACGAGTTCGACGCCTGGGCCGCCACGTACGTGAACCCGTACGAGGACCTCCTCGCGGACACCGCGGACCGCAACTGGAACTCGGCGCGGCGGCTGTCCGAACTGGAGGCGGACGGCATCGTCGCCGAGGTCGTCTTCCCCAACACCATCCCGCCGTTCTTCCCCAAGGCCTCCCTGATGGCCCAGCCGCCGACGGCCGCGGAGTACACGATGCGCTGGGCCGGGCTCCAGGCACACAACCGCTGGCTGGCTGACTTCTGCGCGGACGCGCCGGGCGGCCGGGCGGGCGTGGTCCAGATCCTGCTGAACGACGTGGACGCGGCGGTGAAGGAGATCCGCCGCACGAGGGAGGCGGGCCTCACCGGCGGCATCCTGCTGCCCGGCGTCCCGCCCGGCTCCTCGGTCCCGGAGCTCCACTCGGCGGTGTACGACCCGATCTGGGCGGTGTGCGACGAGCTGGGCGTCCCGGTCAACCACCACGGCGGCTCGGCGTCGCCGCCGCTCGGCGACGAACCGGCGGCCCGGGCGGTGTTCATGGTGGAGACCACCTGGTTCTCGCACCGGGCCCTGTGGCACCTCATCTTCGGCGGGGCCTTCCGCCGCCACCCCGGCCTGAAGCTGGTCCTGACCGAGCAGGGCTCCGGCTGGATCCCGGGCGTGCTCGACATGCTGGACTACTACCACGGCCGGCTGGTCGCGGCGTCGGCCACCGCGGAGGCCAAGTTCGGGGCGGGCCTGGCGGAGTCCATGGGCAAGGGCCCGAGCGAGGTCTGGCGGGACAACTGCTTCGTGGGGGCCAGCTTCATGCGCCCCCACGAGGTCCCGCTGCGGGAGCGGATCGGCCTCGACAAGATCATGTGGGGCAGCGACTACCCCCACGACGAGGGCACCACCCCCTTCTCCCGCGAAGGCCTGCGCATCGCGTACGCGGGCCTCCCGCGGGAGGAGGTCGCCGCGATGGCCGGCGGCAACGCGGCCCGCGTCTACGGCTTCGACCTCGCCCTGCTGGACGCGCTGGCGGCCAAGCACGGCCCGACGGTCGCGGAGATCGCCGAGCCGCTGACGCAGGTCCCGCCGGACGCCACGAGCCCGGCCTTCGCCCGGGGAGGCTCCGTCCGCGTGTGGTGATCCCGCGCCCCCGCCGGGCGGCTCAGTTCCGGTACACGAGCCGCTCCGGCGGGATCCGCTCGGCGCCGACCACGCCGGTGCGCCGGTCCACCTCGACCACGAGCCCGTCCGTCTCCGCGAACGGTGAGAGGTCCAGGGTCCCCAGGCATTCGCGCAGGACGAGCCGCCGCAGCCCGGGCAGCTCGGTCAGCGGCTCCAGCGTCCCCTCGAACACGCACCTGAGCAGCACGAGTTCGGTCAGCTGCTGGTACGGCACGAGGGCCGCGGCCGACACGGGGGCGGCGTGGCGCAGCTGCAGGGAGTGCAGCCCCGGGAGCGGGAGCGAGCGGACCAGCTCCCGGTACTGCATGCCGCCCGCGATCGTCAGGTCCTTCACCCCCGGCCACCGGTCGATCCCGTCGAGGGTCATCCTGCGGACGCCCTGCCACAGGGCCAGGGAGGTCAGCCCCTCGGCGGCCGGGACGTCCCCGATCCGCCGCTGCTGCGGCTCGAACCCGATGACCAGGGACTTGAGCCCGTCGACCGCCGCCAGCGGGGCCAGCGACAGGCCGTCCCGGAGGTAGCCGAAGGCGAGGCTGTCCGCCGACAGCTCGGCGACCGCCTCGATGCCCGAGACCTCCGGGCAGTCCAGTACTCCGAGGTGCCGCAGCGACGGGTGCCCGGCCAGCGGTGCCAGATCGGTCAGTCCCGGATTGCGGTGGATGACCAGCCACTCCAGGTCCCGCCGCCCGGAGATCGCCTCCGGGACGGGGCCGTTCCACGTGAGGTGGACCCGCTGGATGTGCGGCATCCGGCCGAGCACGGCCAGCTCCTGCGGCGTGCGCACGTGCAGGTGGCCGACGCGGACGGGGGCCTCAGCGAGGACCGCGTCCGCGTACGCGTCGGTGGGGAACCGCCCCCAGGAGTCGGACAGTTCGTGGACCACGTCGTAGCGGTCGTCCCGGCGGAAGCCGGCGATGACCCGGAGCGCCCGCTCCCCGCCGACCAGCGCTGCCGTGCGGATGACGGCGGCGGCCTGCTGCTCGTCCAGACCCGCCGGGCCGGGCAGCAGCTCCAGGACCAGCTCGCCCGCCTTGGCCAGCTCCTCGGCCTGCCCCACCGAGTGCGGCGGCAGCAGGTGCGCCGTGCGCTCCTCCACCTCGCGCCAGACCGCGGGGTCCAGTTCCGGGGCGTGCTCCAGGCAGGCCGCGGCCAGCAGGACGAGGCGGCTGTGGTCCCGCTTGCCCTTGTCGGCCCGCCGCAGCAGCTGCCGCAGCAGGCGCGCGCGCTCGTCGGGGCGGGCGTGCCCGACCGCCATGCGGACGACGTCCTCCCACGCGTCCTCGTGGGCGTTGCCCACCAGTACGCCGAAGTCCCGTGCCTCCACGGCCGCCTTGGCCCCCAGATAGTCCTGGAAGGTCCGGTGCACGAAGTGGACCGACCCCGGCACCGGCTCCCGGAGCAGCCCGCTGCGGATCAGCAGGTGCCGGAACACCTGCTCGGCCCCGGCCTGCGCCCGTACCTGGGGCATCGCGGCGAGCCATTCGCCGACCATCTCCTGCGCCTCCGTGCAGGACGCCTCCACCTGGCCGTTGCGGATGAGCCAGTACGCGAGCCGCTGGAGCAGCAGGGTCTGCTCGTCCCTGCTGAGGTACACCCCCTCGACACCGGATATGTCGCGTTCGGTGTCCCGGCGCACGAGGAGCATGTCCAGGGCGGCGTCGTACAGCTCCTTGCGGGCCCGGGGCAGGTGCATGCGGCGGTCCCGGTTCAGCGCGCACAGCAGGGCGCACATGAGGGGGTTGGAGGCCAGCCATCCGAGGTCCCGGCGGGAGCCGACGGATTCGACGAGCGAGGTCTCGTACCGGTCCAGGACCGCCCGCTCCTCCTCGGAGCCGCACTCCGCGCGGGCGGAGTCGTGCCAGTGCGTGATGAACGCGCTGACGTCGGCGCGCTCCATCGGCAGCAGGGAGAGGAGGGAGAACGCCTGCCCGGTCAGCCAGTCCTCCGGGACGGCCGACGGGCGGGTGGTCACCACGTAGCGGGCCCGGGGATAGGCCGCGAGCAGGGACCGGAGCCAGTCCTCCGTGCGGCTGCGGAGCCTGGACGGCACTTCGTCGACGCCGTCGACCAGGACGAGCGCCCGTCCCTCTGCCAGCAGGTTCTCGACCCAGCCGTCGGGGGCCCGCAGCGGCACGCCCGAGGCGCGCAGCCAGTCCTGCGGCATCGGCAGGCCCTCCGGCGAGTTGAACGAGCGCAGCCGCAGGACGAAGGGGACCAGCGTGTTCCAGTGGCGCAGGCCGGGCTTGAAGCTGCGGCGGGCCGCGTTCAGGGCCAGCCACTGCACCAGGGTGCTCTTGCCCGAACCCGCCGGGCCGCGCAGCAGGACGCGCTCGGAGGAACTCAGCGCCAGTTCGGTCTTCATCGCCGAGTGGCGGCCCGGCTCCTCCAGCAGCTGCTCGCCGTTCACCGCCAGGCTGATGTACGCCAGGTCCAGTGGCCACTCCTCGCGGGCCCGGCTGGAGGTCAGGCCGAACAGCTGGAGGCGGCCGTGGGTCTCGGCGACGTAGCGCGCGTACCGCTCCTCGAACGCGTGGGCCGCGCCGTCCTCGTGCCGCCCCAGCCGCTCCACGGCGCGCGTCAGCTCGCCGGTGCGGCGGATCAGCTCCACCTCCGCGCGGGCCCCGAAGCCCGGCAGCGTCGTCGTGTACTCCACGGCGTGCGCGCAGCACAGGGCGACCAGGTCGCGGTAGACGGACTCGGCCGCCTCGCTCAGGGCCGCGCCGCGCGGCGGCAGCAGCGTCGCGGCCAGCGCCGCCGGGTCCAGGTCCGCCCCGAAGAGCGCCTCCGCGTCCAGCGTCCCCAGCGCGGCGAACGCGTCGCCCACCGCGTCGACCACCGCCAGGCGTTCGTGCTCCGGCAGGCGGTCCGCCGCCTCGCCCAGGCGTTCGGCGAGTACGCGGGCGAGCCGGCGGACCTCCGGCTCGCCCAGTTCCTGCGGGCGCTGCCAGCGGGCCGCCGGATGTGCCGGGTCGGCGGCCAGACCCGCCCCCGGTGCGCGTCCCAGCAGGGACTTCACCAGTGCGCCCGCCGCCGTCCCCGCCACCTTCAGCACAACCGTCTCGAAGCCCGTCATCCCCCGCCCTCCCCTTGGCCCGTACATCATCGCGCGAACCCGGGGTAACACCGATGGATACCGATCGGTAACAACCCCTGGCGGCGCCCCCGAACCCGCTCTATGGTGCGGGCATGCCGAACCTGCCCGATGTCGTGCTGTGGTCCATACCTGCCTTCGTGCTGCTCACCGTCATCGAGGTGGTGAGCTACCGGCTCCACCCCGACGACGACGCCGCCGGCTACGAGACCAAGGACGCGGTCACGAGCGTCGCCATGGGTCTCGGCAGCATCGGCTTCGACCTGCTCTGGAAGATCCCGGTCGTCGCGGTCTTCACGGCGGTCTACGAACTGACCCCACTGCGCGTGCCGTTCCTGTGGTGGACCGCCCTGCTGATGCTGCTCGCGCAGGACTTCCTCTACTACTGGCAGCACCGGCTCCACCACGTCGTCCGCATCCTGTGGGCCTGTCACGTCGTCCACCACAGCAGCCGGCGGTTCAACCTCACGACCGCCCTGCGCCAGCCCTGGACCAGCGCCACCACCTGGTGGTTCTACCTGCCGATGGTCGCCCTCGGCGTGCACCCGGCCGCGATCCCGTTCTGCTACGGCCTCAACCTCCTGTACCAGTTCTGGGTCCACACCGAGCGCATCGGGAAGCTGCCGCGCCCCTACGAGTACGTTTTCAACCCCCCCTCCCACCACCGCGTCCACCACGCCTCCCAGGGCGGCTACCTGGACCGCAACTTCGGCGGGATCCTGATCGTCTGGGACCGGATGTTCGGCTCCTGGGTCGGGGAGACCGACAGGCCCGTCTACGGGCTCACCAAGAACATCGACACCTTCAACCCGCTGCGCGTGGCCACCCACGAGTACGCGGCCATCGCCCGCGACGTCCGCGCCGCCCGCAGCTGGCGCGAGCGTGCCGGCCGCGTCTTCCGCGGCCCCGGCTGGCAGCCCGCCCCCCCCCCCGCCCCGGCCCCCG
>LJCW01000086.1 GCA_001298555.1 Actinobacteria bacterium OV450 | reverse complement strand
GTCGCCTGCTTCCACCGGCCCGGAAAATCGGCTGAGTCGGGGCGGCCGGGCGCCCTAAGGTCCGGGGTATGAATGAGGTGATCATCGGGATGTCCGGTGAGGAGTGGGCCGAGCTCGTCGATCTGGCCGATGCGACCGGGCACAGCCCCGAGGCGTACGCCCTCGAGGCCGTCCGCGGTCGGCTGCGTGCCGAGCGCGAGGCCGTTGCCGGGCAGGCGCGGCGGTTGGCGGAGCGGCACGCCGCGCTCCTGGAGAGGCTCGGCGCATGAGCACCGTCCGCCATCTCACCCTCGCCGAGGTCGCCGACCTGGCCGGGCCGGCCTGTCTGGCCAACGGGCAGCGGGCCGAGCTGCGCGACCCCGGGCTGCTGGAGTCGGCCGTGCACCGGCCGCGGGCCCGCATGCTGGGCGCCGCCGCCTACACCGACCTGTACGAGCAGGCCGCCGCGCTGCTCCACGGCATCGCGGTGAACCATCCCCTCATCGACGGGAACAAGCGCACCGCCTGGCTCGCCGCCGCGACCTTCCTCGCCGTGAACGGGGTCGATCTCGGGGGCGTCGACCAGGACGCCGCGTACGGGCTGGTCATCGACGTTGCGGCCGGCGTCGAGGCCGATGTCGCGGGTATCGCCGAGCGGTTGCGCCGGATGTGACGCTCGCCGCACCCGCCGAGGTCACGGGCCTGTCCCTCCCCGAGGGGCCGGCCGGCCCCGGTAGGGTGGCCCGGTTGTCCTACGTACGACCGCCGCCGAGAGCCCGAACCGGAGACCGTGACTACTACCGCCTCCCACCACCTCTCACCCGCCTTCCCCGGCCGTGCCCCCTGGGGTACCGCCAGCAAGCTGCGCGCCTGGCAGCAGGGTGCGCTGGACCGGTACATCCAGACCCAGCCGCGGGACTTCCTCGCGGTCGCCACGCCCGGCGCAGGCAAGACGACCTTCGCGCTGACGCTCGCGTCCTGGCTGCTGCACCACCACGTGGTGCAGCAGGTGACCGTCGTCGCCCCGACCGAGCACCTGAAGAAGCAGTGGGCCGAAGCCGCCGCCCGGATAGGCATCCGGCTGGACCCGGAGTACTCCGCCGGGCCGCTGAGCAAGGACTACCACGGTGTCGCCGTCACGTACGCCGGCGTCGGCGTGCGCCCGATGCTGCACCGCAACCGCTGCGAGCAGCGCAAGACGCTCGTCATCCTCGACGAGATCCACCACGCCGGTGACTCGAAGTCCTGGGGAGAGGCCTGCCAGGAGGCGTTCGACCCGGCGACCCGGCGGCTCGCGCTGACCGGTACCCCCTTCCGGTCCGATACCAACCCCATTCCCTTCGTCACGTACGAGGAGGGGAACGACGGGATCCGGCGGTCGTCCGCCGACTACACCTACGGCTACGGCAACGCCCTCGGCGACGGCGTCGTGCGGCCCGTGATCTTCCTGTCCTACAGCGGCAACATGCGCTGGCGCACCAAGGCGGGCGACGAGATCGCCGCCCGGCTCGGCGAGCCGATGACCAAGGACGCCATCTCGCAGGCCTGGCGCACGGCGCTGGACCCGCGCGGCGACTGGATGCCGAACGTGCTGCGCGCCGCCGACCAGCGCCTGACGGAGGTCCGCAAGGGCATCCCGGACGCGGGCGGGCTCGTCATCGCCTCCGACCAGGACTCGGCGCGCGCGTACGCCAAGCTGATCCGCGAGATCACCGGTACGAAGGCCACCCTGGTGCTCTCCGACGACACCGGCGCCTCGAAGAACATCGACACCTTCAGCGGGAACGACGACCGCTGGATGGTCGCCGTCCGCATGGTGTCCGAGGGCGTCGACGTCCCGCGCCTGGCCGTCGGCGTCTACGCCACGACCATTTCGACGCCGCTGTTCTTCGCGCAGGCCGTCGGCCGCTTCGTGCGGTCGCGCAGGCGCGGCGAGACGGCTTCCGTGTTCCTGCCGACCATCCCCTATCTCCTCGGCTTCGCCAACGAGATGGAGGTCGAGCGCGACCACGTCCTCGACAAGCCCAAGAAGAAGGGCGACGAGGACCCCTACGCCGAGTCCGAGAAGGAGATGGACGAGGCGAACCGGCAGGAGGACGAGGACACCGGCGAGGACGAGCAGATGTCCTTCGAGGCGCTGGAGTCCGACGCCGTCTTCGACCGGGTGCTCTACGACGGCGCCGAGTTCGGCATGCAGGCGCACCCCGGCAGCGAGGAGGAGCAGGACTACCTCGGCATCCCGGGCCTGCTGGAGCCGGACCAGGTGCAGATGCTGCTCCAGAAGCGGCAGTCGCGGCAGATCGCGCACAGCCGCCGCAAGCCGGA
This sequence comes from Actinobacteria bacterium OV450, assembly GCA_001298555.1. GTDB lineage: Bacteria > Actinomycetota > Actinomycetes > Streptomycetales > Streptomycetaceae > Streptomyces. The sequence continues at coordinate 11,352 of LJCW01000086.1, read as the reverse complement.
CGCCGAGGCGGACCTGCTGGAGCTGCCCGCCGACCGGCGGCCGGTGGTCTCGCACAAGGAGCTGCTGGAGCTGCGGAAGTCGCTGAACACGATGGTGGGTGCGTACGTGCACCAGAGCGGCAAGCCCCACGGGGTGATCCACACCGAGCTGCGGCGGGTGTGTGGCGGGCCGCCGAGCGCGGAGGCGACGGCGGGGCAGCTGCGGGAGCGGATCAAGAAGGTGCAGGAGTGGGCCACCCGGATGCGGTGACCCCGCCCGGCCCGGCCTCCGCGGCCCGCGGCCCGCGCCCCGCGGCCTGGCGGCCCGTGCCCGGCAGACCGTCCCGGGCGGTCGTTTCCGTCGACCGTTCGTACGAAGCTCCGCCCGCCCGCACACCGCGGGCGTGCGGAGCTTCGTACGGAACGCCGTCACGTTCCGTGTCCGTCCCGCGAGCCGCGTCCGGCACCGCCGGGGCGGGTGGCCGTCGGTGGCGTCGGTGGATCGCACAGGCCCACCCGGCCCGCCGAGGTCACGAATCGACCCCGCTGGCGATCGTGAAACGACACAAAGGGGTAGTTGGCGCCCGGATTCTGGACGAGGCCTTCCGCTGAGCGGACCCGCTCGCTAATGTCCCCGCATCGAACGCCCCGTGGCAGCGCCGCCGCGGGAGCGCAGCCGGTGCCATGGCCGCTACCGGCGGCCTCTCGTGCGTCGCCGTGGGACCGGCGTCGCATCCACCCAGAGAGTCACCGCCGCTCACCGAGAGAGGGAGAGGCGTCGTGACCGCGGAAACCTCCCAGACTCTGGACCGAGGACTCAGAGTCCTCAAACTGCTTGCCGACACTGACCACGGTCTGACCGTCACCGAGCTCTCCAACCGCCTCGGTGTGAACCGCACCGTGGTCTACCGCCTGCTCGCCACCCTCGAACAGCACGCGCTGGTCCGCCGCGACCTCGGCGGCCGGGCCCGCGTCGGGCTCGGGGTGCTGCGGCTGGGACGGCAGGTGCACCCGCTCGTGCGCGAGGCGGCCCTGCCCGCGCTGCGGTCCCTCGCGGAGGACATAGGCGCCACCGCGCACCTGACGCTCGTCGACGGCACCGAGGCACTCGCCGTGGCCGTCGTGGAGCCGACCTGGACCGACTACCACGTGGCCTACCGGCCCGGCTTCCGCCACCCGCTGGACCGGGGCGCGGCCGGGCGGGCCATTCTGGCCGCCCGTCAGGGCACGCTCATCGAGCCCGGTTACACCCTGACCCACGGGGAGCTCGAAGCCGGCGCCAGCGGCGCGGCGGCGCCCCTCGTGGGCATCACGGGGCTGGAGGGCAGCGTGGGCGTCGTGATGCTGGCCGACGCCGTACCGGAGCGGGTCGGCCCGCGCGTCGTGGACGCGGCCCGGGAGGTCGCCGACGCGCTGCGCTGACGCCGCAGCGGGCGCGTGCCGCCCGGCGGGGGCGGGTCCGGCGGACGCGCCCGATAGATTGACCGGGTGCTCTCTCGCCTCACACGTCTGCCGCGTCCCGCCGCCCTGGCCGTCTGCGCCGTGCCCGTGCTCGGGCTGTTCGCCGTCGCGGCCTTCGCGCCCCTGCCCTTCGTGATCGCCCAGCCGGGCCTCACGGCCGACGTGCTCGGCGCCCGCGACGGCAAGCCCGTCATCTCCGTGACGGGCGCCCCGAGCCGGCAGACCACCGGCCAGCTCCGGATGACCACCATCCAGGCCACCGGTCCCTCCACCACCGTGAAACTGCCCGAGCTGCTCGACGACTGGTTCGACAGCAGCCGGGCGGTCATGCCCAAGGAGGCGGTCTACCCCACGGGCGGAAGCGACAAGGAGATCGAGGCGCACAACCTGGAGCAAATGGCCAAGTCGCAGTCGACGGCCACCCAGGCCGCCCTCGGCTTCCTCCACAAGGACCCGAAGGACGTGAAGGTCGACCTCAACCTCGCCGACGTGGGAGGCCCGAGCGCCGGCCTGCTCTTCTCCCTCGGCATCGTCGACAAGATCGACGGCGACGGCAGCAGCGGAGACCTCACCGGCGGCCACACCGTCGCCGGTACGGGCACCATCAGCGCGGACGGCAAGGTCGGCGCCGTCGGCGGCGTGGCTCTGAAGACCCAGGCGGCGCGGCGCGACGGGGCGAGCGTGTTCCTCGTACCGGAGGCGGAGTGCTCCGACGCCCGGTCCGAACTCCCGGAGGGGCTGCGGCTGGTCCCCGTCACGACGCTGACGGACGCGGTGCAGTCGCTGCGCGCGCTGACCCGGGGGGAGCAGGTTCCGTCCTGCTGACGTCGGCGGAGCCGGCGGAGCCCGCGGGTTCCGGTGCGGCTCCCGGTGCGGCTCCCGGTGCTGGTTCGGGTTCGGGTGCGGGTTCCGGTGCGCGCTCCATCGTGCGCCAGGCCGGGAAGACCAGCGGCGCGAGCGTGGCCAGCAGGTACGTGCCGCCGAAGAGCAGCAGCGCCCCCGTCACGCCGATCCCGTCGGCCAGCAGGCCCGCGGCGAGCCCGCCGAGCGGCATGGTCAGCTCGCAGCCCGCCGTGGTCACGCCCGCGACGCGGCTGCGCAGTCCGTCCGGGACCCGCTCGTAGATCACGGAGCTCAGGATCGGGTTGAGCACGCCCGCACCGAGCCCGGACAGGGCCATCGTCACCGCGAGCGGCAGCGGGGTGTCGGTGAAGGCGGCCACCAGGTAGCGCGGCGCACCGCACAGCACGAAGGCGGCCGTGTAGACGGTCCTGCGGGAGAACCGCTCGCCCCACGCCCCGTAGAGCAGGGCGCCCAGCAGCGCGAAGCCGCCGAAGAGGGAGACGAGCAGGCCGACCGCGGTGGCGCCGCCGAGGGCCTCGCGGCCGTGCACGGGCAGCAGGACGGCGGACCAGCCCTGGTCCAGGCCGTTGGTCATCATCACCATCAGGGTGATCCCGGCCAGCAGCCGGGCGCGGGTCAGGAAGGTCCAGCCCTCGGCCAGTTCGGCCCGGTAGCCGGCGAAGGACATCTTCCCGGCGGCCGGCTGCGGTTCGGCGGCCGGGACCCCCCGCAGGAACGCGGTGACCAGCAGCGCGGAGACCGCGAAGGTGGCCGAGTCCACCAGCAGGGCCGACTCGGCGCCGAAGGCCGCGATCAGTACGCCGGCCAGCGCGGCCCCGATCATCCGGGCCCCGCGGGAGACGGCGTCGTACAGGCTCGCCGCCCGGCCCACGGTGGTGCCGGCGTGCTCGGCGAGGCTCGGCAGCAGGACACCGCGGGCGGTCAGGCCGGGTGTGTGGACGAGACCGCCGACGGCCATCAGCGCACACAGCATCCAGAACTCCAGCACGCCCGTGTAGTGGAGCAACGGGATCGAACCGACGGACAGGGCGCAGATCAGGTCGGAGGCCGCCGAAACCCGGCGGCGGCCGATCCGGTCGATGACGGGGCCGCCGACCAGGGCGGCCACGATGACGGGCAGGGTGGCGCAGAAGGCGACGACCCCGGCCCGGCCGGCGCTGCCCGTGGTCTGGAGCACGAACCACGGGACGCCGATCAGGGTGAGGGAACTGCCCGCGATGGAAACGGTGTTGGCGGCCAGGACGGCCGCGAAGGGCCGCCGGCTCATGCGGCGGCGTGCGGTCCGCGGGCGATCCCGGCGTGCAGGTGCGCGGGCTGCATCAGCCGGATTCCGGCGCAGACGAGTGCCTCGCCGATCCGGTTGCGCAGGGCGGGGGAGGCCGGGGCGCCTTCGCGGACGAGGCGCCAGGCGGCGGCCTCGGCGGCGAGCGCGGCAGTACGGGCGGCGTGCGCCTCGGCGTGTAGCTCGGCGGACGGGAAGGCGTGCACGGCAGGACTCCTTCTGCGGGATGCGAGGGGGTGCGAGGGGCAGGCAGTGCGGGCGGCGCGGTGGCGGGCGGCGCGGGCGGGGCGGTGGCGCGGGTGGCGCGGGCGGGGCGGTGGCGCGGGCGGGGGGGGGCGGGCCGGACTACTCGGCGACGCGCGGGAACGCGTGCGTGTGGAAGCGGACCGTCTCGCTGTCCTCCGAGGGCGGAAGGTCGCGGTAGCTGTTGATCAGGTCGTGGATCTTCCGGTTCAGTTCGACCGCCTGGCCGGCGGTCAGGCGCAGCGTGAAGTCGCTGAGGTCCGAGGCGCGCCGCCACTCCCGGGGCCAGTTGTGGGCGGTGCCGAGCCAGGTGCCCATCTCCTGCGTGTGGGTCGTCGCGATCTCGTGCAGGAACAGGTCCGCCGCGCCGCGCGTGGCCGGGTCCTCGGCGAACGCCAGCTCCTCGTCGAACCCGGTGCCGTCGTGGACGGCCCGCCACCAGCGCTCGCGGCCCTTGCCGTGCTCCGGTGCGTCCTCGACGAACCCGTGCGCGGCGAGCTGGCGCAGGTGGTAGCTGGTGGCGCCGCTGGACTCCCCGAGCCGTTCCGCCAGCTGTGACGCGGTGGCCGGACCGTCGTGGCGCAGGGTGGCCAGCATGCGCATGCGCAGGGGGTGGGCGAGGCCGCGCAGGGAGCGGGCGTCGAGCATGCGCACCTGGGGTTCCGGCGGCAGCGGCGGCTCCGGCGGCCCGGGAGGGAGCGGCGGCTCGGGCGGCAGCGGTGGTTCCGGGAAGTGCGGTTCTGCGGGTTCGTCAGGCATGGCACAACCGTAGAGATGCAAAGAGTTCTATGCAAGGGTTTCTTTGCAACGCTTTCTTTGGAAGTCCGGCCCGGACGGCGGAGGCCGGGCGGCTCAGTCCTCGTGCGCCGCCTGTTCCACCAGAGGGATCACCCGCAGCGGCACCGGGTTCTCCATCACGATCGCCGTCGAGGCCCGCACGATCCCCTCGAAGCCGACGACCCGGTCGATCACCCGCTGCAGATCGGCGTTGGACCGGGCGACGAGCCGGCACAGCATGTCCCCGTGCCCAGTGGTCGTGTGCAGCTCCAGCACCTCCGGCACGCCGTTCAAGTGCGCCCGCACGTCGGCCCCTTGGCCCTGCTTGATCTCCAGCGTCGCGAACGCGGTCACCGGGTACCCGAGGGCCGCCGGATCCACCTGGGGGCCGAAACCGCGGATGACCCCGTTCGACTGGAGCCGGTCCAGGCGGGCCTGCACGGTGCCGCGGGCCACGCCGAGCCGGCGCGAGGCCTCCAGGACCCCGATCCGGGGCTCGCGGGCGAGCAGCACGATGAGCCGGCCGTCGAGTTCGTCGATACCCATGGAAACCTTCCCTCGATCCCCTGGTCATACTGCACAGATCTCTTCATCATCCTGCGGCCAGGCTGGTCATTCTGTACAGCAGAAATCGAAACTATTGCGCAGCTTGTGGATCGGCGGGACTCTGCGGTCATGACTGAGTCTTTGGTGAACCCGGAAACCGCCCCCCACACCGCGCGTGAGGCAGACCCCTTCCCGGTGAAGGGCATGGACGCGGTCGTCTTCGCCGTGGGCAACGCCAAGCAGGCGGCGCACTACTACTCCACCGCCTTCGGCATGAAGCTCGTCGCCTACTCCGGACCGGAGAACGGCGTCCGCGAGACGGCCAGCTACGTCCTCACCAACGGTGCCGCGCGCTTCGTGCTGACCTCGGTCATCAAGGCGGCGACGGACCACGGCCGCTTCCTCGCCGAGCACGTCGCCGAGCACGGCGACGGCGTGGTCGACCTCGCGATCGAGGTCCCGGACGCGCGGGCCGCGTACGCGTACGCCGTCGAGCACGGCGCGCGCGGCCTGGACGAGCCGTACGAGGTGAAGGACGAGCACGGCACGGTCGTCCTCGCCGCCATCGCCACCTACGGCCAGACCCGCCACACGCTGGTCGAGCGCAAGGACTACACCGGCCCCTACCTGCCGGGCTACGTCGCCGTCGACCCGCTGGTCGAGGCGCCGGCCAAGCGCACCTTCCAGGCCATCGACCACTGCGTCGGCAACGTCGAGCTCGGCCGGATGAACGAGTGGGTCGCGTTCTACAACAAGGTCATGGGCTTCACGAACATGAAGGAGTTCGTGGGCGACGACATCGCGACCGAGTACTCGGCGCTGATGTCGAAGGTCGTCGCGGACGGCACCCTCAAGGTCAAGTTCCCGATCAACGAGCCGGCGATCGCGAAGAAGAAGTCGCAGATCGACGAGTACCTGGAGTTCTACGGCGGCGCCGGCGTCCAGCACATCGCGCTCGCCTCGAACGACATCGTCGCGACCGTACGGTCGATGCGGGCGGCGGGCGTGGCCTTCCTGGACACCCCCGACTCGTACTACGACACCCTCGGCGAGTGGGCGGGCGAGACCCGCGTGCCCGTGGAGACCCTGCGCGAGCTGAAGATCCTCGTCGACCGTGACGAGGACGGCTACCTGCTGCAGATCTTCACCAAGCCGGTGCAGGACCGGCCGACGGTGTTCTTCGAGATCATCGAGCGGCACGGGTCGATGGGCTTCGGCAAGGGCAACTTCAAGGCCCTGTTCGAGGCGATCGAGCGGGAGCAGGCCAAGCGGGGCAACCTGTAGGTCACGGCTTCCGGGCCCCCGCGCCGGCATCGGCGCGGGGGCCCGGCCGTTCCCGCCGCCGGTACCGGATCCGGCTCAGGTCCTGGCCGGCGGGCCCGGATGCCCGGACGGCTTGGGTTTCGGGGCCGGCTGCTTCGGCTTCGCCGCCGCCGGCTTCGGTTTCGCCGCCTTCGGGAGCTCCGGCGCCACCCACGGGGTGCGCGGCTGCATGTTCTCCGGGCCGCCCGCCGGCGGCTGGCCGATCGACGCCAGGGCCTCCTTCGCCTGCGGGACCCGCACGGGGGAGAACCGCGGGTTCGTCCGCAGCGCCTCCTCCAGGTGGCGACGCGCCCCGGCGTCATCGCCGAGGCTCCGCTCGATCATCGCCCGGTGGAACGCGAACTCCGCACTGCGCACCCCCCGGTCCGTCGACTTCTTCGCGTACTCCAGCGCCGCCGGGTCATCGCCCGCCTTGTGCAGCGCCCACGCCAGCGCGTCCGCCACCTGCATGCCCTTGTGTCGCGACCACTCCTGCGTCAGCCGCCGCACGGCCACCGCCGGATCCCCGTGGTCCGCCTCGAACAGGCCGAGGACCACCGCCTCGTTCACCCCGTCCGCCGCGCCCCGCGCAGCGGACGCGCGCAGCATGTCGTACGGGACCTTCGCCTCGTCACCCCGGCCCAGCGCGTCCAGCAGCTCGCCCAGCTCCAGCGCCAGCCTCGGCACCTGCGCCCGGCCCAGCGCCATCCGGTAGTCCCGCACCGCCTCCCCGCCCCGGCCCAGCCCGGCCAGTGCCCGGGCCCGGCCGCCCAGCGCCTCCACCTGCGCCGGGTCCGCCCGCAGCGCGCCCTCGTACTGGCGCAGGGCCTGCGCCGCGTCCCCCCGCTCCCAGGACAGCTCCCCGAGCCGGAAGAGCACGTACGCCTTCTCCGCCGGGGACTTCGCCGCACCCCCGGCGTGCTCCATCGCCATCGTCGCGTCCTCGCGCCAGCCGCGGTCCCGGTAGACCTGCGAGGCGCGGACGAACGCCGCCAGCCCCGGCCGCAGGTCCAGCAGCTGCTCCATCGACCGCTCGGCGCCCTTGTAGTCGCCCAGGCCCGTGTACGCGTCCACCAGCACGGGGTACGCCGTCCACCGCTTCGGCGCCTGCGCCCGTACGAGCTCGCCCCACTTCTTCCCCGTACCGAAATCACCCCGGGCGTTGGCGAGCGTGCCCATGCCCGTCATCGCGTCGAGGTTGCCCTTCTCGGCCGGGCGGACCTCCAGCGACCGCTTCAGCGCCTTCTCGGCCTTCGGGTACCAGGCGGGCTCCGCCGTCCGGCGCGCCTGCTCCAGATAGGCCGCACCGAGCACCGCCCAGGACGCGTCGTCCTTCGGGTGCCCCGCAACCCACTTCTCCCGGTCCGCGACCAGCGCCGTCAGGTCCACCGCAGCGGCCGGCGCCCCCATGCCGACCGCCGACGCGGCCCGCTCGGTGGGCCCGGGCGGTCGGGCGTCGTCACCCTGGCGGGCCGGCCGGATCAGCAGCGCCCCGGCGATCAGGACGACCGCGATCCCGGCCGCCACGAGCGTCTTGCGGCCGGTGAAGGTCACGGGTGGCGCGGGCCGCTGTGCTTCCTCGTCGATACGGTCGATACGGTCCATGGGGTCACTGTGCGTCAATATGAAGAGTTCGCCGAGGTGTCCGAAGCCCGTCGCGGCCGTGTTCACACCGATGGCCCCGAATGCCACGCTGGGCCCATGGATGTCATGGACGACGATCTCTCCGTACGTCTGCGCACGAGCCTCCTCCAGGGGCTCCCCGCCGAGGCCCTCCTCACCGACCCCGAGGTGACCGCCTCCTACGCCACCGACATGGCGAGCTTCTGCGCCGCCGGCACCCCGGCGGTCGTGGCCCTGCCCCGCACCGTCGAACAGGTGCAGCACGTCCTGCGCACCGCCACCGCCCTGCGGGTCCCCGTCGTCCCGCAGGGCGCCCGCACCGGTCTGTCGGGCGCCGCCAACGCCTCCGACGGCTGCATCCTGCTCTCCCTCGTCAAGATGGACCGGATCCTGGAGATCAACACCGTCGACCGCACCGCCGTCGTCGAACCCGGGGTCGTGAACGCGGTGCTCTCACGGGCCGTCGCCGAGCGCGGCCTCTTCTACCCGCCCGACCCCTCCAGCTGGGAGCAGTGCACGATCGGCGGCAACATCGGCACCGCCTCCGGCGGACTGTGCTGCGTCAAGTACGGGGTCACCGCCGAGTACGTGCTCGGCCTCGACGTGGTCCTCGCCGACGGGCGGCTCCTGCGCACCGGCCGGCGCACGGCCAAAGGCGTCGCCGGGTACGACCTCACCCGGCTCTTCGTCGGCTCCGAGGGCAGCCTCGGCGTCGTCGTGCAGGCCGTCCTCGCCCTGCGCCCCGCGCCGCCCCGGCAGCTCGCGCTCGCCGCCGAGTTCCCCTCGGCCGCGGCCGCCTGCGCCGCCGTCTGCGCCGTCATGGAGGCCGGACTGACCCCCTCGCTGCTGGAACTGATGGACCGTACGACCGTGCGCGCCGTCAACGCCCTGGGCAGGATGGGGCTCCCCGACTCCACCGAGGCCCTCCTCCTCGCCGCCTTCGACACCCCGCACGCGCCCCAGGACCTCGCCGCCGTCGGCGACCTGTGCACGGCCGCCGGGGCCACCGCCGTGGTACCCGCCGAGGACGAGGCGGAGTCCGAACTGCTGCTCAAGGCCCGCCGGATGTCGCTGACCGCCCTGGACGCCCTGCGCCCCGCGACGATGATCGACGACGTCTGCGTACCGCGTTCGCGGCTCGCGCAGATGCTGGACGGGACGGCCGCCATCGCCCGGACGTACGACCTGCTCATCGGGGTCTGCGCCCACGCCGGGGACGGCAACACCCACCCGGTGGTCTGCTTCGACCCGGCGGACGAGGACGAGACGCGCCGGGCCCGCGAGTCCTTCGACGCGATCATGGAGCTGGGGCTGTCCCTCGGCGGGACCATCACCGGCGAACACGGGGTCGGGGTGCTCAAGAAGGAGTGGCTCGCCCGCGAACTCGGGCCGGTGGGAATGGAGATGCAGCGAGCGGTCAAGCACGCCTTCGACCCGCTCGGCCTGCTCAACCCCGGCAAGCTCTTCTGACCACCCTGCCGGCCACCCCGCCGGCCACCCTTCCGGCGACCGTTCCGGCGACCCTTCCGGCCGCCCGCCCGGTACACCGGGCGCACCGGGCCGGCCGGGTATGACACGCACGCAGTGCACCAGACGCAGACGCCCCCGCATCACAGCTCGCCCTCCGACGACTCGTCCGACGGCCACGGGTCCCGCAGCCACAGGTCGTCGGCCGGGGTCGGCGCGAGCAGCTCCGCCAGCGCCTCGTCCAGGCCCAGCCGCTCGGCCTCGCTGCCGGGCGGCACCAGGTGCAGCGTGCGCTCCAGCCACGCCGAAACCGCGGCCGCCGGGGCCTCCAGCAGGGCGTCACCGTCGGGGGAGCTGAGCGCCATGCAGAGGACGGCCTTGTTGTCGACCTTGGTGGGCCAGATCCGGACGTCTCCGTGGCCGCACGGACGGAACACCCCCTCGACCAGCAGCTCGCGGGCGAAGGTCCAGTTCACCGGGGTGCTGGAGCCGGTGTGGAAGGTGATGTGCACGGCGTACGGGTCCTCCGTCAGGTAGACCAGCCGGGCCGGGACGGCGATGCTGCGCTCGGGGGACAGGACCAGCTTGAGTTCCAGCTCGCGTTCGACGACGGGGTGGTGCATGGCGGCCTCACTTCGGTTCTCCGGTTTCGTGTCGTGGGGCCGGGACCGCGCCCCACGTCCGGAGAGAGCACCGATGTGCCCGGGTATGACGCGACTTCGCGCACCGAACCGCGGATTGGCCGGATCCTGTGGGGTGGCCGAAAACGGCCGTAGGGTGCGAGGTTCGCTCAAAGGCTTGGATTCTCCCGTTACCGGACCTGTCGGGGCACGGTTCTTGGCTATGGTCCTCCCCTTGCACAAGCCTCAAGCCACGATCGGAGTTGGGGACATTGACGGCCTCCCCTGGTGACGGCGAGCACGCGGCCCGCGAGGGCTACTACCCCGATCCGTCCATCCCCGGGTTCGTCCGGTACTGGAACGGCCGCAACTGGGTGCCCGGTACGAGCCGCCCCGCCGCCCGGTCCGACGAGACCGGCCCGGTGTTCCTGGACGAGACCGGTGTGACGGAGGCGCTGCCCGATCCCGAACCCCGGCCCGAACCCCGGCCCGAACCCCGGCCCGGATCACGCCTTGAACCACGCTCCGAACCCGTCGCACCGGCCCCTGCGGTCGCACCCGCACCCGCACCTGAGGCCGCATCCGCCCCGGCCTGGCAGGCCGATCCCCTCCACCAGTCCGGCTTCGGCGGCCCCCGCGACCACCGCGTCTCCTGGGGCAGCCCCCCGCAGCCGGAGCCCGACGGCGCGGGACACGCGCCCGCCCGTCCGGCGGGGATCTCGCTGGGCCGCGGGCCGCGCCCGGAGCCGCTGGACGAGGCGGACCGGGCGGAGCGCGGGCCGGGGGTGTCCTTCGCCCGTACGCCGGCCGCCGCCGCGGCGACCGCGGAGCGGTTCCCCGCACAGGCGGCGGCCCGGAGCTCCGCCGACGCCGTGGGCATCCTGTCGGCCCGGTCCCCGGCCGCCCAGGCCCCCGCCCCGGCCGTGGCGCCCGCTCCCGCGCAGGCCGCGTGGCCCGATGCGCCGGGCGGCAGCGCCGGGTCCGGGCTCACCTCCTCGTGGCCGCAGTCCCCGCCACGGCCCGACGCGCCGGTCCGGCCCGAGCCGGAGCCCGAACCCGCGGCGGTCGAACAGGCCGCCCCCGACCGCGCCGCCGCCGACGCGTACGCCGCCGGGGTCAGACCGGCTCCGGCGCCCCGGGCGACGCCCGCGGCGCCGGCGGACCGTACCGGGGCCGGGCAGGACGAGC
>LJCW01000085.1 GCA_001298555.1 Actinobacteria bacterium OV450 | reverse complement strand
CGACATCCGAGCATGGCTCGCCGACTGGAACGACCAACCCCGCCCCTTCGTCTGGACCAAGACCGCCGACGAGATCCTCGACAAAGTCGCTGCCTACTGCCACCGAATCTCTGACTCAGGTCACTAGCTCGTGGCTTGCGGATCGGGCCCAGGCCGTTGCGAGGGGGCGGGTGGGTCAGGCGATCGAGGCGGCGACGATGGCGGCCACCGCCAGGTTGCAGGAGGCCGTGACCCACACCGCCGGGTGCGGCTGGGGGTCGACGACGATCGCGCCGAGCTTGCCGGGGGTCACCCAGTCCAGCACCAGGAAGGCCACGCCCATGAGGATCAGGCCGAGCACGCCGAACGCGGCGGTCGACAGCAACCCCTTGCCGAAGTCGTCGTACGTGGTCCAGATCGAGGTGAAGACGATCCCGCCGACGCCGAGGAGTGCTGAGCTCAGCATGACGGCCGCGTTCCGGTTGCGCTCCTCCCAGATCTGCTGGGGCAGCTTCCCTGGCGTCAGCACGTCCACCAGGACGATGCCGAGGATCAGCAGGACCAGGCCGAGGGCGCCGAAGGCGCTGGTGCGGCCGAGTCCGTTGACGATGTCGCTCATTGAGAAGCCGTTCTCCGCGGGGGTAGGAAGGACCTGCCGTACCTGACGCGCTCCTGCCGACAGGGTGGCCGAATCTATCGCACGGTCTCGCGGCAGACCATGGGGAGGTCAGGGAATGGTAAAGCTCAGAGCGGCCGGGGCCGGCGAGGCGGAGGCGCTCACCGCCCTCGTGCTCCGCTCCAAGGCGCACTGGGGGTACGACGAGCCCTTTCTGGCCTCCTGCGCTCCGGAACTGCGCATCCGGGCGGGGGAGGTGGTGGGCCGCCGGATCGTGGTGGCCGAAGACCCGTCCGGCGGCCGGGTGCTGGGGCTCGCCTCCCTGGAGGGCGCGCCGCCGGTGGCCCGGCTGGGACTGCTGTTCGTGGAGCCGGACGCCATCGGGCGCGGCGTGGGGCGGCGGCTGTACCGTGACGCGCTGCGCCGGGCCGCCGAACTCGGCTTCCGCAGGCTGCTGATCGACTCCGACCCGCATGCGGCCGGGTTCTACCGGGCGATGGGCGCACGGCATGCGCCGGCGGCGACCCGGCCCGGCGACGGCGACGTACCCGCCGGGCTGGTGCGGTTCGAGGTCGCCCCCGCACCGCTCGCCGCCTGGGCGCGGGCCTGGACGGGCGGCGGACCGGCCGTGCACGTGGGCAACGTCGCCGAGTACAACGCCCAGTTCGCCGACGCCACCCTCGACCGCGAGCAGCGGGCCGCGCACCACTACGCCTGCCTGGCCGCCTTCTACAGCCCGTGGCCGGGGGCGGTGGTGCTGCCCGCGGCGGTACCGCCGGGCTGGATCGAGCGGGTCGGCCGCCTGCTGGAGTGGGAGGGGGTGGAGGTGTACGACGGCCTGACGGAAGGTGGTTGCGGGCCGACTGCGGGTTCCGGACCGTCGGCGGGTGCCGGTCTGTCGGATGCCGTACGGGCCCGGCCGGCGCTGGCCGGGCGGCTGGGCGGGACCGGGCTGCCCCTCGTACCGTGGGGGCTGACGGCGGGCTTCGCGCGGCTGGCCGGCCGGCCGTGGCAGCCCCGCGAGCTGCGGTACGAGTCGAAGTCGGCGGCGCACGGCCTGTTCGGGCGGATCCTGGCGGCCGGCGGTCATCCCCGGATCCTGCTCCCCGGGCAGTGGTCGGCCCCCACCCGGCGGGCGGCGGCCAGGCTGCTGGCCGCCCGGGCCCGGCAGGGCGCGAGCACGGTGCTCAAGTCGGAGCACGGCGTCGGCGGTTCGGGCACGACCGTGGTGAGCGCCGGACGGGTCCGGGCCGCGGGCGGCGCCCGCGCGGTGCTGCGGGGTCTGCCGCGCGGGCCCCTGCTGGTGGAGGAGTACGTGGCCGGGCCGGCCGATCCGCGGGAGCCGCGCGACCTGACGTACGACGGGTTCGTGGACGGCGCGGGCCTGGTGCACGAGGCGGGCGGCGCGGTGATGGACGTCGCGGGCGCCGGGTACCGCGGGGCGACGGTGGGGCCCGGGGTCATGCCCGCTTGGGCGCAGGAGCCGCTGCTCGCCTTCGGTGGGGCGGTGGGCCGGGAGCTGTCGGCCGCCGGCTACCGGGGCTGGTTCGACGTGGACTTCGTCGCCGACGGGGCGGGGCGGCTGGCGCCGACCGAGGCGAACCTGCGGCTCACCGGGCCGTCGATCGCCTTCATGGTGGCGGCCCGGCTCGACGAGCTGCGGGGCGCGGGGCACCTCGTACGGATCGCGGACCGGGTGGAACTGGGGGCGAGGCTGCCCGAGGCCGCGCTCGACGAGCTGTGCGAGGTCCTGGAGCGGGGCTGCGCGGAGCTCGGGGCGGTGTTCCTGCCCGCGATCCCGACGGGCGCCTTCGACCCGGCGCCCTGGCTGGGCGTGCTGGTGGCCGCGTACAGCAGGGAGGCGCTGGACGCGGCCGAGGCGCTGGTGCGCACGGAGGCGCTCGCCGTGGGGGCGGCGTTCGCCGGAGGGCAGGGGGCTCAGGAGCCGTCGCGGTCGTCGGCCTCTTCGAAGTCGAACGGCGAAGGCGGTTTCCGGGTGAGGTAGAAGGCGAGGACGACGGCCGCGAGCATCAGCGGGATGTTGAAGGAATAGACCAGGGCGGCCTGGAGGGGCCAGTCGTGCTTGGCCGCGAGCCGGTAGAAGTTGTCCTGCGGCCACCATGCGATCAGCAGGTAGACCACCGCCAGGTGCGCGGCCCTGGTGAAGCGGGGGCTCTGGCCGGGGTTGTGGCGCAGCATCAGCGTGCGGCCGCCGAGGAGGAAGACCAGCCCGGCGGCGAACGAGGCCCCTTCGAACAGGTAGAGCACGAAGAAGAGGAACGCCCAGGGGTTGGGCACGCCGTCCAGGTCGGTCGATCCGGGCCACAGGATCTTCGCGAGGACGAAGAAGATCAGGCCGGTGCCGATCAGGAACGGAATGCCACAGCCGACGAGCGGGAACGGCGTCGGGGTGCCGCTGCCCGTGGGGGTGTACTTTCCGGAGCCCCCCGCGCCGCCCCGGCTCGCCTTCCCCGCCACCGGCCGGGGCAGGGCCTCCCGGTTCTCCTGGCCTCCGCGGTTGCGGGGCAGGGTGCGCAGCCGGACCACGACGTCCGGCAGCCGTACCGGGGCCGCCTTCCCGGCGAGGTGTTCGCGCAGCTGCCCGGCGTCCGGCAGGTCGGCGGCCGGGGGCCAGGACCGGGCTGCGGCGGGCGGTGCCACGTGGGCGACCAGCCGGGGCGCGCCGCTCTCGTCCTCCGGGAGCTCGGCCACCAGCGCGGCGCCTATGTCCGGGTGGCTCCGGATGACGGCTTCGAGCGCGTGCGGGTCCAACGCGCCGTCGGCCATGGCGATCCGGTCCCGTCTGCGGCCCCGGAACTCCAGCAGCCCGTCCGGGCGGAGCTCCGCGAGGTCGCCGGTGGGGATGGCGTCGCCGCCGTCGGGCGGGGTGAGGTGGAGCTGCCCGGCGCGGGTGTCGGCGGCGCAGCCGGGGAAGGGGGCGCCGATCAGGCAGAGTTGCTCCGCATGGTCCAGCGGGCGCGGCAGCTGCGGGAGTTCGAACCAGGTGCCGGTGCCGGCCGCCTCGGTGAGCCCGTACACGCTGAGCAGCCGGGCTCCGGTGCGCAGGCCGGACTGCAGGGCCTCCTGCTCGTCGAGGAAGAGCCGGTCGCCGGTGACCGTGACCAGGCGCAGCCACCGCAGGGCCGGGTCCAGGTCGCGCCGGCCGCGCGCGCCGCCGCCCGGGGAGCCGGCGTCGGGCCCGGCGGCGGCCCCGGCGTCCCGGAGGAGCAGCCGGGTCGCACCCGCCGGGTCGGTGTGCACGACGCTGACCTGCTCGGTCTCGACAGCCCGGCGGATCCCCTCGGGCGTCCAGGGCGTGCGCTCGGGTACGACGAGGGCGCCGCCCGAACACAGGGCCCTGGTCCAGCCGGCGGCGAAGGCGGTGAGGTCCGGGTTCTGGGTGATCAGGTGGCGGTCCTCGGGGACCGGCCGGATGACCTTCGTCCAGGCCTCGTGGGCGGCGAGCAGCCGGGCGTGCCCGATGGGGACGGCGCGCGGAAGGGCCGCTCCGGTGAACAGGACGGCGGCCGTCGCACCGGGCTCCGGCCGCTCCGGTGCTTCGGTGGGCCGGGCGGATATCTCGGCCGCCTCCGCGCCGAGGCGGACCACCCGCCGCCCGCTGCCGTCGTCCAGCCGGGCATGGTGGGCGGCATGGGTGAGAAGGACGTACGGGTTGAGGGCGGCGAGCTGCCGCTGCCCGGTGAACGGGACGTCGACGTCGATGACGGCGTAGGTCCCGCCGGCCTTGAGGGCGGCCAGGAGGGCGACGACGATCTCGCTTCGGCGGCCGGTCCCGATCGCCACGACGGCGCCGGGCGGCAGTCCGCCGGCTATCAGGTGGTGCGCCAACTGGTTGGCACGGAGGTCCAGTTGCGCGTACGTGAGGCTGTCGACGCCGGCGATGACGGCATAGCTCCGCGGGGTGTCCCGCGCCTGCTGCTCGAACAGGTGCAGGACGGTGTCGGCGGTCGTACGACCGGAGCGGTCGGGCCCCGGTCCCTGCGTCGATCCCTGCGTCGTTCCCTGGGTCATTCCCCGATGATGGCACCCGCCACCGACAGTGCGCAGGAGGCTGAACACCCCTCGTACGAGCGGCGGTTCGGTACCGGTCCGGTCGTTCCGTTGACCTCAAGTTCGGTTGAGGTCATAGCGTTCCCCGTATGGACATGGAAGTCACCGCCTGGACATCGCTGCACAGCGCGATGAACGCCCGGCACGACCGGCGCCCGCTCTCCCGGGCGAGCCTGCGCCGGGTCGCCGCATTCGCCCGCCCGCACCGCCGCGGACTCACCCTCTTCCTGCTGCTCAGCATCGTGACCGCGCTGCTCGCGGTGGCCACCCCGGTCCTCGCCAGCCGGGTGGTGTCCGCCATCGTGGCCGGCGGGGACAGCGGTACGGTCACCCGGCTCGCCCTGCTCATCGCTGTCATCGCGGTGGCGGAGGCGGGGCTCGGGCTGCTCACCCGGAAGCTGTCGGCCACGCTCGGGGAAGGGCTGATCCTGGACCTGCGGACGGCCGTCTTCGACCACGTGCAGCGGATGCCGGTGGCCTTCTTCACCCGGACCCGCACCGGCGCCCTCGTCAGCCGGCTCAACAACGACGTGCTCGGCGCCCAGCGGGCGTTCAGCAACACCCTGTCCGGGGTGGTCGCCAACACGGTCACACTGCTGCTGACGCTGGCCGTGATGCTGGGGATCTCCTGGCAGATCACCCTGCTGGCCCTCGTCCTGCTGCCGGTGTTCGTGCTGCCGGCCCGCCGGACGGGGGCGCGGATGGCCGCCATGCAGCGGGAGGCGTCGGCGCTGAACGCGGCGATGGGCACACAGATGACGGAGCGTTTCTCCGCGCCCGGCGCCACCCTCGTCAAGCTGTTCGGGCGGCCCGCAGACGAATCCGCGGAGTTCGCCGCCCGGGCGGCGCGCGTCCGCGACATCGGGATCCGCACGGCGATGGCCCAGTCGGCGTTCATCACCGCGCTCACCCTGGTCTCGGCCCTCGCGCTCGCCCTCGTCTACGGGCTCGGCGGGTACTACGCCCTGCGCGGGACCCTGGACGCCGGCGACGTCGTCGCCCTCGCCCTGCTGCTGACCCGGCTGTACGCGCCGCTGACCTCCCTCGCCGGAGCCCGCGTCGAGGTGATGAGCGCCCTGGTGAGTTTCGAGCGGGTCTTCGAGATCCTCGACCTGAAACCGCTGATCGCCGAGAAGCCGGACGCCGGGCGGGTGCCGGACGGGCCGGTGGCCGTGGAGTTCGACCGGGTCTCCTTCGGCTACCCCTCCCCCGACAAGGTCTCGCTCGCCTCCCTGGAGGAGGTGGCGGTCCTCGACGCGCGGGGCGGTACGCAGGTGCTCCACGACGTGTCCTTCCGCGCCGAGCCCGGGCAGATGATCGCCCTCGTCGGCTCGTCCGGGGCCGGGAAGTCGACCATCGCCCAGCTGCTGCCCCGCCTGTACGACGTCGACGCGGGCGCCGTCCGCCTGGGCGGGGTCGACGTACGGGACCTCAGCGCCGACTCCATCCGCGAGACGCTCGGCATGGTCACCCAGGACGGGCACCTGTTCCACGAGTCGGTCCGGTCCAACCTGCTGCTGGCGCGGCCGGAGGCGGGCGAGGAGGAGATCTGGGAGGCGCTGCGGCGCGCGCGGCTGGACGGACTGGTCGCCTCGCTGCCGGACGGACTGGACACGGTGGTCGGCGAACGCGGCTACCGCCTCTCGGGCGGCGAGCGGCAGCGGCTGACCATCGCACGGCTGCTGCTGGCCCGGCAGCGGGTGGTGATCCTGGACGAGGCGACGGCGCACCTGGACTCCACCTCGGAGGCGGCGGTGCAGGAGGCACTGGGCGAGGCCCTGGCGGGCCGGACCGCCGTGGTGATCGCGCACCGGCTGTCGACCGTACAGGCGGCCGACCTGATCCTCGTCGTCGAGGACGGGCGGATCGTGGAGCGCGGTACGCACGGGGAGCTGCTGGCCGCGGGCGGGCGGTACGAGGAGCTGTACCGGACCCAGTTCGCCGCGGCGGACGCCGCTCCGGGCGGCGCGGTACCGGCTGCCGGAGCATGATGCCGGAAGGCCCCCGCGCCGCGCGGGGGCCTGCGCCGACCGTGGAGACCGTGGAGCACCCGATGGACATCAAGCTGGAGCTGGTCGCCGTCCCCGTCACCGACGTCGACCGGGCCAAGGCCTTCTACGAGCGGATCGGCTTCCACGCCGATCACGACGTCACCGTGAGCGAGGACATCCGGTTCGTGCAGCTGACCCCGCCGGGGTCGGCCTGCTCGATCGCCCTGGGCAGGGGACTCACCCGGATGGCCCCGGGGTCGCTGGACAACATGCAGGTCGTCGTCACCGACATCGAGGAGGCGTACGAGGACCTGCGCGGCCGGGGCATCGAGGTGACGGAGATCCAGGACATGCCGTGGGGCTCGTTCGTGTACTTCTCCGACCCCGACGGAAACGGCTGGGCGGTCCAGCAGACGACACCGCGCACATCGGCAGCCGAGGGCTGAGACCTGCGGAGGGGGCGGTCCTCAGCAGGTGCTCAGCAGGTCCTCAGCGGGTCCTCAGCGGCTCCCCGGCAGGTCCCCGGCAGGGACACTGGGGGGAACTGCACGTTTCCTGAAGGGAAGTGACGCCGTGACCACTGTCGCACTGCTGGGCACCGGGATCATGGGGGCGGGGATGGCCCGGAACCTGCTGCGGGCCGGGCTCGGGCTGCGGGTGTGGAACCGGACCCGGGAGAAGGCCGAACCGCTGGCCGCGCAGGGTGCCGTCGTCGCGGACGGCCCGGCCGGGGCGGTCGCCGGGGCCGATGTGGTGCTGACGATGCTGACGGACGGCGAGGCCGTGGCGCGGGCGATGGCCGCCGCGGTGCCCGGGCTGCGCGCGGGCCAGGTGTGGGCGCAGATGAGCACGGTCGGCGTGGCCGCGCTGGAGGAGCTGGCCGGCTTCGCCCGGGAGCACGGGCTGGTGTTCGTGGACGCCCCGGTGCAGGGCACCCGGGGGCCCGCGGAGGCCGGGACGCTGGTGGTGCTCGCCTCCGGACCGGCGGATCCCCGGCTGGATCCGGTGTTCGCCGCGGTGGGTGGCAAGACCCTGCGGGCCGGGGAGGAGGCGGGGGCCGCCACCCGGCTCAAGCTGGCCACGGTCGGGTACGCGATCACCTTGACCGCGGCGGTCGGCGAGGCCCTCGCGCTGGCGGAGGGCCTGGGGGTGGACCCGGAGCTGTTCGCGCAGGCCGTGACCGGCGGCCCGATGGACAACCCGTACCTCCAGGCGAAGATGAGGGCCGTCCTGGAACGGGACTTCGCACCCAGCTTCACCGTGCACGGCGCCGAGAAGGACACCGGCCTGATCGCGGAGGCGGCGGAGCAGGCGGGCGTGGCCGTCGACCTGACCCGGGCCACCCACGCCCGCCTCCACCGCGCCGCATCCCTCGGCCACGGCGCCGAGGACATGGCCGCCGCCTACTTCGCGGGCTTCGCGGACGCGGCCCAGGACCTCCCGATCAGGCGCTGAGGAGGGTCGTCAAAGTAGCGTCGGCCGCCCGAAGGGCGGGGCCGCCGCCCGGACGGGACTTTGACGACACGAACCTGGACGTCCGGGGGGTGCGGCCGGGCCCTACGGGGAGTGGGTCGAGGGGGCGAGGACGTCGAGTTCGCGGAGGGCGCCCATCGCGATCTGCCGGGTCAGCGCCTCGGCGCTGGCCGCGTCCGCCTCCCGTACGGCCTCGGCGACCCGGACGTGCAGCGTGACGGCGGCCGGGTCGGGGTCGTGGAACATCACGGCGTGCTGCGTACGGCCCGTCAGGACCTCGGCGACGACATCGCCGAGCCGGGCGAACATCTCGTTGCCGGAGGCGCTGAGCACGATCCGGTGGAACGCGACGTCGTGCTCCAGGTATTCACCGAGCCGGTGGCCGCGCGAGGTGCGGACCATGCCGAGGGCGGCCTCCGTGAGCGCGGCGCACTGGTCGGGGGTGGCCCGCGCGGCGGCGAGGCCGGCCGCGACCGG
Source organism: Actinobacteria bacterium OV450 (assembly GCA_001298555.1). Lineage (GTDB taxonomy): Bacteria > Actinomycetota > Actinomycetes > Streptomycetales > Streptomycetaceae > Streptomyces. Next base: position 3,866 of record LJCW01000085.1, on the reverse strand, counting down.
CTCGATCGCGGAGCGCAGCACGGTCAGGGAGCGCAGCTGGCGCGGGCGGTCGGTGCCGGCGAGGCGCCAGCGGATGACGCGCGGGTCGTAGACGTTCCACTCCTCGGCGGGCCGCACGGTGACGCCGACCCGTCGGCGGGACTCGACCAGCTGCATGGACTCCAGGACGCGGACGACCTCGCGCACCACGGTGCGCGAGGCCTCGAAGCGCTCGGCGATCTCGTCGGTCCGCAGGACGCTGCCCGGCGGGTGCTCGCCCGCAGTGATCGCCAGGCCGAGCGTGTCCAGCACGTGGGCGTGGAGGCCCTGGCCTTCAGTGGTCATGGCGTAAGCGTACGGTGACCCCTGGCGCGGAAAAGATGTGATGTTTGGCGCCAGCATCTTGAATAAGTACTACTTAATCGGCTTGAGTGAGGGTGCACGAACGATGTCGACGAGGACAGCGGGGTACGACGTGAGCGGCACCGGGCGCGTGCTGGTGGTGATGGGCGTGGCCGGCACGGGCAAGACGACCGTCGGCAGGCTGCTGGCGGACGCGCTCGGCCTCCCCTACGTGGAGGGGGACGCGTTCCATCCGGCGGCCAACATCGCCAAGATGTCCGCCGGCATCCCGCTGGACGACGCCGACCGCCGGCCCTGGCTGGACGCCCTCGACGCGTGGATCCGGGACCGGCCCGCGGGCCGGGGTGCGGTGCTGGCCTCGTCGGCGCTCAAGCGCGCCTACCGCGACCGGCTGCGCAGCGCAGCGCCCGACGCGGTGTTCGTGCACCTGACCGGCGAACGGGCGCTGATCGAGCGGCGGATGGCGGCCCGTACGGGCCATTTCATGCCGGCCGCCCTGCTGGATTCGCAGTTCGCCACGCTGGAGCCGCTCCAGCAGAACGAACTCGGCGTCGCCGTCGACGTGTCCGGATCACCCGAGGAGATCACCGAACGGGCCCTGGCCGCGCTGTCCGCGCTGCCGGGCGCCGGCCGGCCCGCCTCCGTCCCCCGAGAAGAGTGAGGAACCCCCACCCGTGACAGGTCTCAGCGTCGAGATACTGGCCGCGGCCGCGCCCGCCCCGATCACGTCGGCCGGGGACACCCGGCTGGGCGTGGCCGTTCTCGCGGCCATCGCGGTCATCGTCCTGCTCATCACCCGCCTCAAGCTGCACGCCTTCCTGGCGCTGACGGTCGGCTCGCTCGCCCTCGGGGTGTTCGCGGGCGCCCCGTTGGGCAAGACCGTCGCCAGCTTCACCACCGGGCTCGGCGCCACGGTCGCGGGGGTCGGCGTGCTGATCGCCCTCGGCGCGATCCTCGGCAGGCTGCTCGCGGACTCGGGCGGCGCGGACGAGATCGTCGACACCATCCTCGCCCGGGCCAAGGGCCGGGCGATGCCCTGGGCCATGGTGCTGATCGCCTCGGTGATCGGACTGCCACTGTTCTTCGAGGTGGGCATCGTGCTGCTGATCCCGGTGGTGCTGATGGTGGCCAAGCGCGGCAACTACTCGCTGATGCGGATCGGCATTCCGGCACTGGCCGGGCTGTCCGTGATGCACGGGCTGATCCCGCCGCACCCCGGCCCGCTCGTCGCCATCGACGCGCTGCACGCGAACCTCGGCGTCACCCTCGCGCTCGGCGTGGTGGTCGCGATCCCGACGGTGATCGTCGCGGGGCCGCTCTTCTCCCGGTACGCGGCCCGCTGGGTGGACGTCCCGGCGCCCGAGCGCATGATCCCGCAGCGGCCCTCGGCGGAGCTCGCACACCGCCCCCGGTTCGGGGCGACGGTGTTCACGGTGCTGCTCCCCGTCGCGCTGATGCTGGTCAAGGCACTCGTCGACATCGTTGTCGACGACCCGGACAGCGGCGTGCAGCGGGTCACGGACGTCGCCGGCTCCCCGCTGATCGCCCTGCTCACGGCGGTACTGGTGGGCATGTTCACCCTCGGCCGGGCGGCCGGGTTCACCAGGGAGCGGCTCTCCACGACCGTCGAGAAGTCGATGGCCCCCATCGCCGGCATCCTGCTGATCGTGGGCGCCGGCGGCGGCTTCAAGCAGACCCTGATCGACGCGGGTGTCGGCGGGGCGATCCTGGACCTGTCGAAGCAGTGGTCGGTCCCCGCCCTGCTGCTGGCCTGGCTGATTGCGGTCGCCATCCGCCTGGCCACGGGCTCGGCGACGGTCGCCACGATCTCGGCGGCCGGACTGGCGGGTCCGCTCGCCGCCGGGATGTCGACCACGGAGACCGCCCTGCTGGTGCTGGCGATCGGGTCCGGCTCGCTGTTCTTCAGCCACGTCAACGACGCCGGGTTCTGGCTGGTCAAGGAGTACTTCGGGATGACCGTCGGACAGACGGTCAAGACCTGGTCGGTGATGGAGACCATCATCTCGGTGGCCGGCCTGGGCTGTGTCCTGCTGCTCTCACTCGTCCTCTAGCTGGGCGGCGGCCACGGCAAGACCGTTCGCGGCGGTGGCGCAGCGGTCGGCCAGGGCGGCGACCTCGGCGCGGAACGCGTCGGCCTGCGGGCCCCGCCAGGCCAGCGCCTCGGCCGCCGCGTGCAGCCGCTGCGCGTGGGCGTGCAGGGCGGCCGAGTGACCTCGCAGGCCGTCGGCCGGGTCCGGCGGGCCGTGCCGCAGCCGGGTCGCCGGGCTCACCGGCTGCGCCAGGGCTGGACGAGGAGGATGCCGCCGGTGCCGATGAGGCCGATCGTGTGGACGCAGCCCCGGTGCGGGGCGGCCGGGGAGGCGGCCCCGTCCCGGCCCGGAGCGCGCGCGCCGGCCCGGTCCGGACAGCGGTCCCGGTCGCGGTCCGGACAGCGGTCCCGGTCGCGGTCCGTACAGCGGTCCCGGTCGCGGTCGCGGTCGAAGAAGGCCCGGACGGCGGCGCCGAGTCCGAGCAGCGGCCGGGCGGGAACCGCCCGGCCGGTGGCCACCTGCCAGCCGGCGTGGTCGTTGAACGGGTTCGCGTCGGTCAGGGCGTGCCAGGCGATCAGGTCCGCGAACGTCGGGGACAGCAGCGCGAACGCCCGCTCGGCGCCCCGGTCCCGCACCAGTCGGCGGAACACCCGTACGGCCGCCGCCTGCCGGTCCTCGTCCACGGCCCGGAGGATCGCCGCGCAGTCGGGGTCGTCCAGCAGATCGGGGCGTTCGGCGCTCGCCACCCGGATCCGGGCCTTGAGGCCGCACACGGCGAGGCTGACCGCGAGGCTCTCCCGGCCGGTGAGGATCCCGGCGAACCAGCCGGCCCGCGCGACACCCCGGCCGCGCGGGGCCCAGCCCAGACCCGCCGGGTCGGTGAGGGTGCGCAGCAGGGTGCGCCAGCCGTGCCGGGAGCGGCCATGACGCCGGCCCAGGACGGCGGCCGGCAGCCGGGCCCCGAGGGCCAGTTCGGAAGCGTGCCGGGCGGCCTCACCGACGGCGTCGGCGGCCTCGGCGAGCTCGCGGCACAGGGCGTCGAGCAGTTCGCCGTCCGGGTCGGTGGGCACGGAGGTCGCGGCGTCGGACATGGAATCCTCGCGGGATGTCGGTGGGGACGGGTGACGTCAGCGGCGGTCGAGGGTGAGCCGGATGCCGCGCGGATCCAGAGCCGACGGCAGCGGTCCGGGCGGGTCGAGGACCGGGCGGGCGGTGGTGATGCGGCGGTGGCGCAGCACCTCGGCGCAGAGCGCGGTGGTGATCAGCAGGCCCAGCCGGTCGCCCGGGCAGCGGCTCCGGCCGTGACCGAAGGGGGCCATCCGGATGTCCTCGTCCGCGCCGGGGGTCTTCCAGCGGCCCGGCACGAAGACGTGCGCGGCGGGCACGTGCTCCGGATCGCGCTGGTGGAAGGGGGGGGGCAGCGGGCGGTGGTGCCGGCGGGGGGGCCCCCGCCCCCGCGCCCAGCACCGGGCG
>LJCW01000084.1 GCA_001298555.1 Actinobacteria bacterium OV450 | reverse complement strand
GGCGGGGCCGGCGGCCCGCGCCGCGGCCCGGGCAGCCGCAGCGGCCAGTCGCGTCCCCGCGAGCTGGACGCGCGGATCGAGGAGCGCGTGCGCGACCGGTACGCGGACAAGCCGGTGATCAAGACCCCGAAGACCTTCCCGGGCGCGGAGCAGGAGGGCGAGCGACTGCAGAAGGTGCTCGCCCGTGCCGGCATGGGCTCGCGCCGTGCGTGCGAGGAGCTCATCGAGCAGGCGCGCGTCGAGGTCAACGGCGAGATCGTGCTGGAGCAGGGCAAGCGCGTGCAGCCGAAGGACGAGATCAAGGTGGACGGTCTGACGGTCGCCACCCAGTCGTACCTGTTCTTCGCACTGAACAAGCCCGCCGGTGTCGTCTCCACGATGGAGGACCCGGACGGCCGTCAGTGCCTCGGTGACTACGTCACCAACCGTGAGACCCGTCTCTTCCACGTCGGCCGCCTCGACACCGAGACGGAGGGCATCATCCTGCTCACCAACCACGGCGAGCTGGCCCACCGCCTCACGCACCCGAAGTACGGCGTGAAGAAGACGTACGTCGCCGCGATCACCGGCTCGCTGCCGCGTGACATCGGCAAGCGGCTCAAGGACGGCATCGAGCTGGAGGACGGCTGGGCCCGCGCCGACAACTTCCGGGTCATCGACCAGGTCGGCAAGAACTACATGGTCGAGGTGACCCTGCACGAGGGCCGCAAGCACATCGTCCGCCGCATGCTGGCCGAGGCGGGCTTCCCGGTCGACAAGCTCGTGCGGACCGCCTTCGGCCCGATCGAGCTGGGCGACCAGAAGTCCGGCTGGCTGCGCCGCCTGACGAACACCGAGGTCGGCATGCTCATGCGCGAGGTCGGTCTGTAGCCGGTCCGCCCCGACGAGCGAAAGCCCGCAGTGCCCCCGTGGCGCTGCGGGCTTTTCGCTTGTCAGGGACCCGCCTCTCTGTTTATAGTCAACTTGACCATTAAAGAGCGAAGGGGTCGGGCGCCATGAGCTGGACCGAAATACTGGGGTTCGTCACCGGAGCCCTGTGCGTCTGGCTCGTCGCCCGGCAGCACGTCGCGAACTGGCCGATCGGCATTGCCAACAACGTCTTCTTCATCGTGCTGTTCGTGCGGTCCGGCCTGTACGCCGACGCCGGACTGCAGATCGTCTTCGTCGCCCTCGCCGCGTTCGGCTGGTGGACCTGGACCCACGGGGGTGGACCAGGCTCCGCACAGGCCCTTCCGGTACGCCGCACCACGCGTACCGAATGGGCCGCGCTGGGCGCGGCGGGGGCGGCGGGGGTCCTCGGACTCACGCTGCTGCTGAGCCGGGTCACCGACTCCACCGTCCCGTTCTGGGACGCGCTGACCACCGGGCTCTCGCTCATGGCCACGTACGGCCAGTGCCGCAAACTCCTGGAGTCGTGGTGGCTGTGGATCGCCGCCGACCTCGTCTACATCCCGCTGTACGCGTACAAGGGCCTGTACCTCACCTCGGCCCTGTACGCCGGCTTCCTCGCGCTGTGCGTGGTGGGCCTGCTCGGCTGGCGGCGCACGATGCCGGCGAGCGGCGCCCGTACGACGACGGCGCGGGCCACGGCATGAGCACGGCGGAGCGCTACGCCCACGGCCTGGTGCTGGGCAAGTTCTACCCCCCGCACGCCGGGCACCACCACCTGGTGCGCACCGCCCAGGAACGGTGCGAACGGCTGACGGTACTGGTGTGCGCCGCCTCGGTGGAATCGGTGCCGCTCGCCGACCGGGTGGCGTGGATGCGCGAGGCGCACCCGGGGGCGCAGGTCGTCGGCGCGGTCGACGACATCCCGGTCGACCTGCACGATCCGGCGGTCTGGGAGGCGCACATGGCGGTCTTCCGGGGCGCGGTGCCCGGTCCGGTCGACGCCGTCTTCACCTCGGAGGAGTACGGGACCGAACTCGCCCGGCGGTTCGGGGCCGAGGAGGTCTGCGTGGACCCCGGGCGCACCCGCTTCCCCGTCTCCGGCACGGCGGTACGGGCCGACCCGGCCGGGAACTGGGAGTTCCTGGGGCCGGCCGTACGGGCCGCCCTGACCCGGCGGATCGTCGTGCTCGGCGCCGAGTCGACCGGTACGACGACCCTGTCGCTGGCCCTCGCGGACCACTACCGGGCCCGCGGCGGGGTCTGGGCCGCGACGGGCTGGGTCGCGGAGTACGGGCGCACGTACAGCGAGGAGAAGCTCGCGGCGGCCCGCGCTGAGGACGCGGCGGCGACCTGGGAGGACGTGGCGTTCACCTCGGCGGAGTTCCCCGTGATCGCGCGGCGGCAGGACGCGGCGGAGGAGCGTGCGGCCCGGACGGGCTCCCCGGTGCTGATCTGCGACACCGACTCCTTCGCGACCGGCATCTGGCACGAGCGGTACCTGGGCGGCCGCAACGAGGAGGTCGAGAAGACCGCCGCGCTGACGCACCGGCACCTGTACCTGCTGACGGACCACGCGGACGTCCCCTTCGAGGACGACGGCCTGCGCGACGGCGAGCACCTGAGGCCCTGGATGACGGACCGCTTCCGAGCGGAACTCGAACGCACCGGGCGGCGTTTCCTGACCGTACGAGGCGATCACGAGACGCGGCTGAGGGCGGCGGTCGAGGCGGTCGACGAACTGCTCCGCGAGGGATGGCACTTCGCGGACCCCCTGCCGGAGAGACGATGACGACGGCCTACGACCCGCACGCCTTCGAACCCTTCGCGGTGACGGTCGACCTGGCGGTGTTCACCGTCCGCGGCGGCGCGCTGCACGTCCTGCTGATCCGCCGCGGCCAGGACCCGTACGCGGGGGCCTGGGCGCTGCCCGGCGGCTTCCTGCTGCCCAGGGAGTCGGCGGAGACGGCGGCCCGCCGGGAACTGGCCGAGGAGACCGGCCTGCCGGAGGCGGTCGTCGGCGCGCTCCACCTGGAGCAGCTGCGCACGTACAGCGAACCGGACCGCGATCCGCGGATGCGGGTCGTCTCCGTGGCCTTCACCGCCCTGGTCCCGGACATGCCGGAGCCGGTGGCGGAGGGCGGTGGCGATGCGGACCGGGCGCGCTGGGTGCCGGTGGGGACCACCGGGCCGCTGGCCTTCGACCACGCGCTGATCCTGTCCGACGCCCGCTCCCGCATCGGCGCGAAACTCGAATACACCTGCCTGGCCAGGGGGTTCTGCCCGCCCGAATTCACCCTGGGGGAGCTCCAGGCGGTCTACGAGACGGTCTGGGGCACCGCCCTGGACCGCCCCAACTTCCGCCGCAAGGTGCTGGCGACACCCGGCTTCGTCGAGGCGGTGCCGGGAGCGGCCCGCCTGACCGGAGGCCGCGGCAAACCGGCCGCGCTGTACCGGGCGGGCCCGGCGACCGCCCTCCACCCGCCCCTGCTCCGTCCCACGGAAGGACACGCGACATGACTGCGACCCCGAAGAAGCGGGCGGCGACGGGGGCCCTGATCGGCCTGGCCCTCGGCGACGCGCTGGGCTTCCCGACGGAGTTCAACGACGTCCCGTCGATCCTGGCCAAGACCGGCCCGTGGCGTGAGATGCGGCTGCCCCGCCCGGCCATCGTCACGGACGACACCCAGATGACGCTGGCGCTGGCGCGCGGAATACGCACGGCGACGGAGCGCGGGGCCGTGGGACCGCTCCGCCTGACGCGCCCGGTCCGCGAGGAGTTCGTGGACTGGTACCACTCCCCGGAGAACAACAGGGCGCCCGGCAACACGTGCCTGCGGGCGTGCAGCCTGCTGAACCAGCCCTCCCGGGACTGGCGGGACGCGAGCCAGATCGGCTCCAAGGGCTGCGGGGCGAACATGAGGGTGGCCCCGGTGGGCCTCGTCCCCGGCTGGACGGAGGAGGAGCGGGCCGGCGCGGCCCAGCTCCAGTCGGCCCTGACCCACGGCCACCCGACGGCGCTCGCGGCCTCCGACCTGACCGCACGGGCGGTGTACCTCCTCGCACAGGGCGCAGAGGTGACGGGCCTGGTCGGCCAGCTGCGCTCGTACGCCCTGCACCACCGCACGCGCTACCACGAGCGGTGGCTGGGCGACCTGTGGATGCGCACGGCGTCGGACGCGAGCCCGGAGTCGTTCATCGCCCGGGGCTGGGACGAATGCCTGGCGGCGCTGGACCGGCTGGCCGCGGCCCTGCGGACCCCGTCCCCGGAGACGGACCCGTGCCTGACGACGGGCGACGGCTGGATCGCGGAAGAGGCCCTCGCCACGGCCCTGCAGTGCTTCCTCCTCTTCCCGGAGGACCCCCTGACGGTCCTGCGCCGCGCAGCCTGCACGAAGGGCGACTCGGACTCGATCGCCTGCCTGGCCGGCGCCTTCGCGGGAGCCCACCTCGGCGCGGACGTCTGGCCCCGGGACTGGGAGGGCCGCATCGAATACCGCGAGGACCTCCTGGCCTTCGGCACCCTCTGGGACGCGTGACCGTAGACGCGCCCGACGCGCCCGACGCGCCCGACGCGCCCGACGCGCCCGACGCGCCCGACGCGCCCGACGCGCCCGACGCGCCCGGTGGGCTCGTCGTGACGCGTCGGACGCCGGTGCTGTGACCGGGAAGGCCACAGCACTAGCCGGCCGATGCGCGGCGGGTGCGGGTCAGGAAGGCCTCCACGCGGGCGTGGTCCGGGTCTTCGGGGAGCGGGGTGGTGGCGAGGGCGGCCTCGGACTCGGCCGTCAGGCGGGTCATCCAGGCGTCGACCTCGGCCCAGGTCAGTTCGCCGCGCCTGACCGCCAGGAGCCGGTCGCGGTGCTCGGTGACGTCGATCGTCAGGCGGCCCGTGCGCAGGAGGTCCCGGCAGGACAGGAGCAGGCGCAGCAGGTGCATGGCGTGCTTCCAGCGCGGGGCACCGTGAATGCGGACGTCCGCGACGAGCTTCGCGTGCTGGGAGGCCGCGTACCGGCTGAAGGAGGTGTGGGCCCGGCGGGACAGGAAGGCCTCCCGGAGGGAGAGGAGTTCCTCACCCACCGGGGTCAGCCGTTCCACCAGCGGGGAGTGCAGGCACTCCAGGATGTTCGGGTTGGCGCGCAGGGCGAGTTCGCAGAAGCGCTCCAGCTCCCAGGAGAACTCCTCCTCCCGCGGCCCCTCCACGTGCGTCGGCGGCTTGCGGAAGCGCCAGAACAGCGCGGTCGGGGCGACGTAGACGCCGCGCCGGTCGGTGTCGCTCGCCTCCGTCGCCAGACCGAACGCCCGCGATCCCATGACGCACGCGTAGACCGTGTGGTCGCGTACGAGGGCGAGGGCTTCCGGGGCTGTCGTCGGCGCGTTCATCCCCGGAGCGTAGGCGGGAGCGGATCCGCTACGCGAGCGAGATATTCCCGTCCGGGGCCACCGTGATCTGCTTCTCCGCCAGCGGGCGGGTGGCCGGGCCGTGGGCCACCGCGCCGTCCGTGATCTGGAACTTGCTGCCGTGGCAGGGGCAGTCGATGGTGCCGGCCTCGACCTTGTTCACGAGGCAGCCCTGGTGCGTGCAGACCGCGGTGAAGCAGCGGAAGGACCCGGCCGTGGGCTGGGTGACCACCAGCTTCTCCTCCTTGAGGACCGTGCCGCCGCCCACCGGGACCGCCGAGGACTTGACGAGCGCCTTGCCCGTCCCCGCCCCCGTCTCCGAAGAGGCCGACGGCGTGGCCGCCGCCTGCGGGGTCGAGGGGCTGCCCGGCTCGCTCTTCGGGCTCTTCTCCTCGCCGCCGCACGCGGTGAGCGTGCCACCGGCCAGCGCGACGGCCGCTCCTGCCGCCAGTACCGTGCGTCGGGCCGTCGGCGTGGGGTCGCTCATGGGTGCTCCTCGATCGGGGGGCCGGGATGGCGAGCAGCATCCTGGCGTCTCCCGGGCCCCAGGAGAAGCCCCCGCGCCGCCCGGTTGCGGGAGCCGCTCAGGAGCCCTGCTCCCACGGGGCGAGTTTCGCCGGGCCGCCCGGCGTACGGACGACCTCCCAGACGCGGACGACGGCCGCCCGGTCCAGCGGGCCGTGGACGTGCGGGTAGCGGCCGCCCGATTCGCCCTCGCGGCTGACCTCCGAGGTCAGGGCCCGCTCGTCGAGCTCGACGGCCAGCAGGGGACCCGGTACGTCGCGGTAGTGCGCGTCCGCGATCGCGAGCACCGTCGGGCGGTCGGCGGAGCAGTGCACGAACCCCTCCGCGTCGAGCGAGGAGGGGGCGTACGGGAGCTCGGGGGCGGCGGTCCAGTCGGCGAGCGGCACGATGTGGAAGATCATGCCGATCGTTCTACCGCAGGGCCGCCCCCGGCGCGCCGGGGGCGGCCCTCGTCCCACATGACGGGCTGCCGGGCCCCCTCGCCGCATGCGCTGGCTACTCTGGCCCTGACTTGCCGTTACTCGTCACCCGCATCCCTGGAGCGCCCCCGTGAGAACCGCCGTCGTCATCGGAACCGGACTGATCGGCACCTCCGCGGCGCTCGCCCTGGCCGGACGCGGGATCACCGTCCACCTCGCCGACCACGATCCGGCCCAGGCCCGTACGGCCGCCGCCCTCGGCGCCGGCACCGACGAGGCCCCCGACGGCCAGGTCGACCTCGCGATCGTCGCCGTGCCGCCGGCCCACGTGGCCGCGACGCTCGCCGACGCGATCGGCCGCGCAGTGGCCCGGGCGTACGTGGACGTCGCCAGCGTCAAGGGCGGCCCGCGCCGGGAGCTGGAGGCCCTCGGCGTGGACGTCACCGCCTACATCGGCACCCACCCGATGGCCGGCAAGGAACGGTCGGGCCCGCTCGCCGCGACGGCCGACCTCTTCGAGGGCCGGCCCTGGGTGCTGACCCCGACCCGGGACACCGACCACGAGGTGCTCAACCTGGCGCTCGAACTGGTGGCCCTGTGCAAGGCCGTGCCCGTGGTCATGGACGCCGACGCGCACGACCGGGCGGTGGCGCTGGTCTCCCACACCCCGCAGCTGGTGTCCAGCATGGTCGCCGCACGCCTGGAGGAGGCCGACGAGACGGCGGTGCGGCTGTGCGGGCAGGGCATCCGCGACGTGACGCGGATCGCCGCCTCCGATCCGCGGATGTGGGTGGAGATCCTCTCCGCGAACCCGGGCCCGGTGGCCGACGTCCTGGCCGGCATCGCCTCCGACCTGGAGGCCACGGTCGACGCCCTGCGCGGGCTCCAGTCGGCGGACGTCGACAAGCGGCGCGGCGGAGCGGCCGGCATCGAGGACGTCCTGAAGCGGGGCAACGCCGGCCGCGTACGGGTACCGGGCAAGCACGGAGCCGCGCCCATGGCGTACGAGACGGTCGCCGTGCTGATCAGCGACCAGCCGGGCGAGCTCGCGCGGATCTTCGCCGACGCCGGGCGGGCCGGGGTCAACATCGAGGACGTCCGCATCGAGCACGCCACCGGCCAGCAGGCCGGTCTCGTCCTGCTGATGGTCGACCCGAGGGCGGCCGCCGCCCTCACCGCGGAGCTGCGCGAACGCGGCTGGGCGCTGCGCCAGCAGTAGTCCGCCGGGCCGCCCGCCCCGTACTCCCCGGTACTGGGCGGCGCCCGCGTCCGGGGCCGGTAACCTTGGGGAGGGGCGCTTTGCCGCGCCCGGACACGTACGCGCAACCAGGAAGGTGCCCGCACCGTGGAAACCGCAGCTCCGTCCGCCGTGATCGTCGCCATCGACGGTCCCTCCGGCACGGGCAAGTCCAGCACCTCCAAGGCCGTGGCCGCCAAGCTCGGGCTGCGCTACCTGGACACCGGTGCCCAGTACCGGGCCATCACCTGGTGGATGATCACCAACGGGATCGACACCGACGACCCGCACGCCATCGCCGTCGCCGCCGGCAAGCCCGGCATAGTCTCCGGTACGGACCCGGCCGCGCCGACCATCACGGTCGACGGCCTGGACGCCTCCGGCCCGATCCGCACCCAGGAGGTCACCTCCAAGGTCAGCGCCGTCAGCGCGGTCCCCGAGGTGCGCACCCTGATCACCGAGCTCCAGCGCTCCATCGCGGCCTCGGCCGAGGGCGGGATCGTCGTCGAGGGGCGGGACATCGGCACCACCGTCCTGCCCGACGCCGACCTCAAGATCTTCCTGACCGCGTCCGCCGAGGCCCGCGCCGCACGCCGCAGCGGTGAGCTGCGCGGCAAGGAGGCCACGGACCTCGCGGCCACCAAGGAAGCCCTGATCAAGCGCGACGCCGCCGACTCCGGCCGCAAGACCTCCCCGCTGGCCAAGGCCGACGACGCCGTCGAGGTCGACACCACCGAGCTCACGCTCGACCAGGTGATCGAATGCGTCGTGACGCTGGTGGAGGAGAAGCGGGCGGCGCGCAAGTGAGCGGAACGCCCTCCCTCAAGGGTGCGGCGCTCGGCCGGCGGATCGGCATCGGCCTCATGTACGGGCTGTGGAAGCCGCGCGTGCTGGGTGCCTGGCGCGTGCCCGCATCGGGCCCTGTCATCCTTGCCGTGAACCACGCGCACAACATCGACGGGCCCATGGTCATGGGCACCGCCCCGCGGCCGCTGCACTTCCTCATCAAGAAGGAGGCGTACATCGGCCCGCTCGGCCCGTTCCTGGACGGGATCGGCCAGGTCAAGGTCGACCGTACGGGCACGGACCGGGGCGCCGTCACCAAGGCGCTTGCGGTGCTGGAGCACGGCGGAGCCCTGGGGATCTTCCCCGAGGGCACCCGCGGCGAGGGCGACTTCGCCTCGCTGCGCGCCGGGCTCGCGTACTTCGCGGTCCGCAGCGGCGCACCCGTCGTGCCCGTCGCCGTGCTCGGCAGCACCGAACGCCAAGGGCGGCTGGTCCGCGGACTGCCGCCGTTCAAGAGCCGGGTCGACGTCGTCTTCGGATCGGCGTTCGACGCGGGCGACGGCACCGGCCGTCGCACCCGTACGGCCCTGGACCAGGCCACCGTACGCATCCAGAGCAGGCTCACCGCCCACCTGGCCGACGCCAAGCGCCTCACCGGGCGCTGAGCGAGACTTGACCCAGTAGTGGAACCGCGCTGCGCGGGCACCACCGATCACCACGAACGACGAGGAACGGACTTCATGAACGACCAGCACGACCACGGAGCGCTTGGCGATGCCGAGTACGCGGAGTTCATGGAGCTCGCCGCGGAGGAAGGCTTCGACGTAGAGGACGTCGAGGGGGCGATCGCGGAGGCGGGCCACGGGCCGCTGCCCGTGCTCGCCGTCGTCGGCCGCCCGAACGTCGGCAAGTCGACCCTGGTGAACCGCATCATCGGCCGCCGCGAGGCGGTCGTCGAGGACAAGCCGGGCGTCACCCGCGACCGCGTCACGTACGAGGCGGAGTGGGCCGGCCGCCGGTTCAAGGTCGTCGACACCGGCGGCTGGGAGCAGGACGTCCTCGGCATCGACGCGGCCGTCGCCGCCCAGGCCGAGTACGCCATCGAGACCGCCGACGCGGTCGTCTTCGTCGTCGACGCCAAGGTCGGCGCCACCGACAGCGACGAGGCCGTCGTCAAGCTGCTGCGCCGGGCGGGCAAGCCCGTCGTCCTGTGCGCGAACAAGGTCGACGGCCAGAGCGGCGAGTCCGACGCGGCCTCCCTGTGGTCCCTGGGCCTCGGCCAGCCGCACCCGGTCTCCTCGCTGCACGGCCGCGGTACGGGCGACATGCTCGACGCCGTGCTGGAGGCGCTCCCCGAGGCGCCCGAGCAGACCTTCGGCGGCACCCCGATCGGCGGCCCGCGCCGCATCGCCCTCATCGGCCGCCCGAACGTCGGCAAGTCCTCGCTGCTGAACAAGGTGGCGAAGGAGGACCGCGTCGTCGTCAACGAGCTGGCCGGCACCACCCGCGACCCGGTCGACGAGCTGATCGAGCTCGGCGGCGTCACCTGGAAGTTCGTGGACACCGCGGGCATCCGCAAGAAGGTGCACCTCCAGCAGGGCGCCGACTACTACGCCTCCCTGCGCACGGCCGCCGCCGTCGAGAAGGCGGAGGTCGCGGTCATCCTGATCGACACCACCGAGACGATCAGCGTCCAGGACCAGCGCATCATCACCATGGCCGTCGAGGCCGGGCGCGCGATCGTGATCGCGTACAACAAGTGGGACGAGCTCGACGAGGAGCGCCGCTACTACCTCGAGCGCGAGATCGAGACCGAGATGCAGCAGGTCTCCTGGGCGCCGCGGGTGAACGTCTCGGCGCTCACCGGCCGTCACATGGAGAAGCTGGTCCCGGCGATCGAGACGGCCCTCGCGGGCTGGGAGACGCGGGTTCCGACCGGCCGGCTGAACGCCTTCCTCGGCGAGGTCGTGGCGGCCCACCCGCACCCCATCCGCGGCGGCAAGCAGCCCCGCATCCTGTTCGGCACCCAGGCGGGGAGCAAGCCGCCGCGGTTCGTCCTGTTCGCCTCCGGCTTCCTGGAGCACGGCTACCGCCGCTTCATCGAGCGCCGCCTGCGCGAGGAGTTCGGCTTCGAGGGGACCCCGATCCACATCTCCGTGCGGGTCCGCGAGAAGCGCGGCGCCCAGTACAAGAAGAAGTAGCAACGGCGGCGGTCAGGGGTCAGTAACCCCGGCGCGGAGCGGGCGGCAGGGCCGCCGGGATGTGCTGCATCCCGGTGTGGTGCTGCCGCCCGCTCGCGTATGCGGGGCCCGTTCCGCCGGGTTCGCCGTCGCCTGCCGCGGACCCGGCGTACGCGTACGAGGGCTGCGGCGCGGGGGCGTACACGGCCGGCCACGGATCCGTCTGCCAGGCGGAGCCGTTCCAGCCGCTTCCGTACGAGCCGCCACCGTAGGCGGGGCCGCTCCCGTACGGGCCGGTGCCGCTCCCGTACACCGCGCCGCCGCCCGTGTACGAGCTGCCGTACGAGAACGCCGTGAAGCCGAGGTCCTCCTCGCCCGTTCGGTCGCCCGGCAGGGCCCGGAAGGCGCGCAGGTACTCGGAGTACAGCGTGTCGTAGATAGGGGTGTGCGAGACGGCGGCCGGAGCGCTCTCCCGGTCCCTTGCGGGGCGCATCGGGGAGACGGTGCTCGCGTGGGCAGGGGCGCGGGAGGGGTCGTATGAATGCACGTATCAGCCAACGAACCCGGGGCCCTGCGGATGCGGGCGCAGGGACAGAAAACGCAGATGGCCGGGGGTGCGCGTGAGAGACCGCGCATCCCCGGCCACCGGTGGGAGTGCCCCCGCCGGCACACGGCTGCGCCGCCCTTGAACCAGGGGCGGCGCAGCCGTTCGGACCTCCCTGCGGCGTCAGGCGCCGGAGGTGCCTGCCAGCGGCATCGAGGCCGCCACGAGCTTGCCGCCGGCGGCGGCCTTGTCCAGGGCGTCGCGCAGCAGGTCCTCGCGGGGCTGCTGACCGATGGAGCCGACCGGCGCGGCGTAGATCAGCACGCGCTGGGTCTTGTTGACGGCGGCCCGCCAGCCGTCGGTGACCGACAGCGCCTGGTGCGCCTGCCACCAGGCGACCTGTCCGCCGCCCTCGGCGCCGGGCTGGAGCACGGCGTGCAGCTGGCCCGCGGCGAGCAGCACGGACCAGCCGGCGAGCGGGGAGGGCAGCTCGGCGGTGTCGGTGACCGGGATGAACCCCTGCTCGATGAGGAGCGGCAGGAAGTCGTCGCCCGGACCGGTGGTGCCGGGGCGGGCGATCGGCGCGGTCGGCTCGACGACGAGGGCGGGGTGCAGCTCGCCGCCGATCAGGACCAGCCCGCTGGTGATGCCGAGGACGGCCTGGCCGCCGGGCACGTTCTGCGGGGCGTTGCCGCCGGCGGGGCCGTCGCCGGTGATGCTGCGGACCGCGCCCTGGAGCTGCTCCTCGGAGACGGTCACCACCTGCGAGGGGATGCAGCCGGCGTGGGCGAAGGCGAGGACGGCCGTCTCCTCGCCGACGAACAGCACCGTGCTGGTGCGGTCGGTCTCGGGGTCCCCGGGGGTGCGGCAGGAGGTGCAGTCGTAGCTGCGCGGTGCGTCGTCGCCGGTGAGCAGCCTCTCGGCTTCTTCGTCACCGATCTCGGCACGTACCTCATCACTGACGTCGAGCATGCGGGGCACGGGCTGGCTCCTCGGACTAGGCGAACGCGGGCCGGGCGGTTCCCGGCACACCGGGCTCAACGGTCGGGCGGCGGCCGGGGTCACGCCGTTGGAGGGAACGGAATCGAACCGGGCCCCCGGAGGGGTGAACCGTCGGACCGGGGCTTTGTTTTCCTGCCAACTGTTTTTTGGATGCGCCCAGTTGGTGCTCGTTCCTGGCCGTTTCCGGCAGGGCGGCGGCTGGGCCGACCGGGTGGGGCGCGGGGGCGGGCCGCGTGGCGGGTTCGGCGGGCGCCGCGGCGCTGCGTAGCGTGACGCGGTGCCCGACCTCCGGATCCGGTGGGCCGCTGCTGCGGCCGCCGCTGCCGCTGCCGCGCCGGCCCTCGTCCTCGTACTCCCGTCGGGGGCCGGCGCGGCTCCGCCGCCGCCCGCGCCGGGGCCCGTGGGGGCGGCCCACCCCGGCTCGCCCGGGATCATCGGAACCGGCCCCGGGGACTGCGGGCCGGGCGGGGAGTGGCCCTGGGACTGCGTGGCCGACTGCGAGAGCAGCGGACGCTGGGCGGTCAACACCGGCAACGGCTTCTACGGGGGCCTGCAGTTCTGGCAGCCGACGTGGGAGGAGCACGGCGGTCTGGCGTTCGCCGCGCGGGCCGATCTGGCGAGCCGGGAGCAGCAGATCCGGGTGGCGCAGGACGTGGTGGCGTCCCAGGGATGGGACGCCTGGCCGGTGTGCTCGAAGCGGTACGGGCTGGCGGGGCGCATGCACGTGGTCCGGGCCGGGGACACGCTGGACGGGCTCGCCCGGCGGTACCGGGTGAAGGGCGGCCGGCAGGCACTGTACGAGGCGAACCGGGCGGTGATCGGCCCGAAGCCGCAGGCCCTCGTGGTCGGCACCCTGCTGACCCTGCCCCCGACGGACCCCGAGCCGGCCCCGGCGACCCCGGCGGCGCCACCTCCCGCGGCACGCCCGACCCCGGCGCAGACACCTCCGCCGCCAGGGGCCGCGAAGCGCCCGCCTCCGGCGGCCGTGCCGAGCCCGGCCGCGAAGCTCCCCGCACCGGCGGCCGTGCCGAGCCCGGCCGCGAAGCTCCCCGGCCGCGCCGATCAGGGCCAGCCACCGGGCCGCCTCCTCGATCCCGTCCTCGACCGTGTCGGCCCGCAGCGCCACCTGGAGCGCCCGGC
>LJCW01000083.1 GCA_001298555.1 Actinobacteria bacterium OV450 | reverse complement strand
CGGTGGGGCGGGTCGAGCGGGGGAGGGTCAGGGGGTGGTGGCCGGTTCGGCGGGGGCGGGGGGGGGCCGGGGGTCCAGGCGGGTCGCGACCCAGGCGCCGACCAGCGCCACGCAGGCCATCGGCAGGAACACCACCAGGAAGGCGGCGGGGTGGGTGGCGCCGCCGGCGCCCTCCGACACGGCGTGGCCGGCCCCCACCGCTCCCCCGCCCAGCACGGCGAACGCGGCGCCGCCGGCCGCGAGCAGCACCACGTTCGCGAGGGCGTCGGAGATCTGCAGCGCGGCGGAATTGGCCCCGGCCTCCTCCGGCGCGGACAGCTCCAGCAACAGCACGCTCGTGGACCCGATCACGAGCCCCATGCCGAGGCAGCCCACCGCCCAGGCCAGCGCCAGCGTCCACACCGGCACCGACTGGATCAGCACGGCCGGCGCTCCCGCGATGGCGGCCGCGACCAGCACCATCCCCAGCACCATCGACCGCTCCCGGTACGGCGCCATCCGGCCCTTCGACTGAAGCCACGAGCCGCCGGCCCAGGTCAGCCCGCCCGCCGCGAGCGAGAACCCGGCCAGCGTCGGGCTCAGCCCCCGCTGGGTGACCAGCATCAGCGGCACGAAGCTCTCCGCCGCGATGAACGACCCCGCCGCCACGCCGCGCAGCAGCACCACCGAAGGGAGCCCGCGCCGGGCGAGGTACGTGCCGCGCGGCAGCAGCCCCCGTACGGCGGGCACCAGCAGCGCCGCGCCCGCGACGGCCGGCACCAGGGACAGCCACCGCAGGTCCTGGGCGGCGTACTGCAACAGCCCCGCCCCGAACGAGATCCCGAAGGCGAGGCGGATCCGCCGCCGGTCGAAGGCGGCGGGCGGCGCGCCCGTGTCCACCGGGCCGGACGCGGTCCGCCGTATCGCGGGCAGCGCGACGACGAGCGGCACGACCACGAGACCGGGTATCCCCAGGAACACCCAGCGCCAGCCGAGGTGCTCGGTGACGGTCCCCGCGGCCAGGGGCCCGACGATCGACGGCACCACCCAGCTCGCGGCGAAGGCGGCCATGATCGCGGGCCGCAGCCGCTCCTCGTACGCGCGGCTCACCACGACGTAGAGGGCGACGATGACGAGCCCGCCCCCGAACCCCTGCACGGCCCGCCCGAGGACGAACACCCACATGTCGCCCGCGGTGCCGGCGCACACGAGCCCGGCGGCGAACGCCCCGATCCCGACGGTCAGCGGCCGCAACGGCCCCTGCCGGTCGGCCCACTGCCCGGACAGCACCATGCCGAACAGGCTGGTGGTGAAGTACGCGGAGAAGGCGAAGGCGTAGAGCGCGATCCCGTCCAGCTCCCGGGCGGCGACGGGCATGGCGGTGCCCACGGCCGTCGCCTCGAACGCGATGAGGAAGATGACGGAGATGATCCCGATGCTGAGCGTCCGGTACGCAGAACCCAGGATCCCGCCCTGCGGCTGGGACGGGACGGGCACACTGCGCTGTGGCACGCGGGGTTCAAGGGCACTCATCGCCCCAGGGTAAGGCCCGTGCCCCGGTTGCGCCCCTGTCAATTCGGCGGATCCCGAGTCGGCCGCGAGTCCTAGGCCCCGGGAACTGTGAACGCGGCATGGCATTCACATTGCACCCCACGCGCTCCCCTTCCGGCCCCCGGCCCCCGCCCGTACGGTCGTACTCGTCACCACCCCACAGCCGTGTGCCCGAGTGGTTGAGGGACTCGCCTGCAAAGCGAGTTACGCCGGTTCGATTCCGGTCACGGCTTCTGACGCAGACCGCCCGGACAGGCGCACTCCGGGCGGTCTGCGCCGTTTCCCGTGCGCCAGGGTCACCTCACTCCGCCGCAGGCAGCCCCTCCGGCCGTGCGGGCAGGCCGCCTTGGGCGTCGCAGCCCAGCTCCTCTGCGATCGCGAGAGCCGCGGAGTGCGCCAGCGTCGCGTAGTCGGGGGCGAGGACGGATTCGCTCGCCTGCCCCTTGTCCCACTCGCTACGGAACCGAGCAGCGATCCGGAGGGGCACCTCGCGCGTGGAGCCGACGCGGGGACTCACGCAGTCGAATGCGATCTCGTACGCGCGGAACGTCGACCGGGCCATCGTGCCCTCGTCCTCGGCTCCCGGCATGTAGTCCGGTACACCGGCCTTCTTGCTGGTGGCGCGGAACCGCAGGTAGGCCGTCGGGTAGTACCTGTCGGACTCGACCGGCTTGAGTGCTCCGGAGATGTCGCACGCGGGGATCGACGTGTCCCGCGCCCTCTCGCCTGCACGGTAGGCGCTCGCCAGGGCCTTCCCGACCGAGAGGGCGTCCGTGTTCTCCTTTTCGTCGCGGAGCACGAAACGGGAGGACTCCAGAACCCTCTCCAATGCCGGTGCGGCAGCTGCGGAGACGAGGCCGCCGCAGACCTGTACCGCCGAGACCTCCTCGGGCTCGGCCGGAATCGAGGCTTCGCTCTCCGTGGACCCGTTGCACGCCGCGGCCAGCAGCCCGAGCAGCAGCACCCCGAGCGCCGTGGACCCCGGACGCGACGGCCTCCGTCCCGCCGTCACTCCTTCTTGTCCGTCTCGGGGGCATGTCCCTGCTGCTCGGCACGCGCATTGCCCGCCTGGTAGCCGGACAGCATCGACTCGGTCAGTTCATTGCCCAGGACGCTGGTCGGAGCGATCTCGTGGCGCTTCATGAACTCCTTCATCGGCGCCTTGGCGCTGTGCTCGCCCGCTTGGTACATCTCCTTGTTGGTGGCGTGCGTCTTCGCGTCGTTGTCGTCCTTGTGCTTTTCCACCGCACCGTCCGACCACTCGCCGACCACCTGGGAAGCGACCTGCTCCACCGCGCTGCTGCCCGTGTCCACCGCCAGCGGGACCAGGATCGCCGCCGCGCCGGCCGCCGCCGCCGTGGCGGGCAGAAGGGCCACCCCGGCGGCGACGGCCGCGGTCGTGCCGAATTCCACCCAGGCCGACTGCTTCGCGTGAGCCTTCTCGTACTCCTCGTGCTTCTTCTCGCCCTGGGCGATGACCTGGTCGGCCCGGGACTCGTCCAGCATGCCCTGGACTTCGGCGCTCGTACGGATGGCGGCACGGGCCCGGCCTTCGTCGATCCGACCGTCGTGGAAGCCTTGCGTCTCCAACACGCTGGAGGAGTAGAGCCGCTCGGCGGTGGACACCGTCGCGTAGGCGTCCGGGTGCTGTCCCAGGGCGCTGAGCAGGTTGCGCGCGTCCACCAGCTTGAGCTCGACATGGCCGTGGGCCCCGGCCCTGGGCTCGAAGACGCTCTCGCCCGCTTGATCGGCCATCGCGCGGTTCACGTCGTCGATGTACCCCGCGGTCATGTTGCCCACGCTGTCCGCGAGCGACTCGTGTGCCTTGAGCAGAGCCGCGTCAGCACCGTACTTCTCGACGACCTCCTTCATCACCCGCGCCCCGGTGTCGGTCCGGTGGAGCTCGGGGGCAGGGTCGTCCCAGGCGTGGCCGAGGGTTGCCGCCTCCAGGGCGTGGCCCAGGGCGTCCGGCATGTACTGGCGGACCCTCTTCAGGTCGTCCGGGTTCGTACCCTCCGTGTCGATGGTGAAGTCGTACTTCGCGTTGCCGAAGAAGTCGAGGTAGCTCCTGACCGGCTGCTTGTCGGCGCCCCTGCCCAGGTCCGCCGGCCCCGGCCGCTCCGTGCCGTCCCGGTCGTACGCGTGCGGGGACCGGTCAGGGTCGAAGAACTGCCGGGCCGCCTCCGGGCTGTGCCCCAGTGCCTCCAGGAAGCTGACCACCGGGTCGTAGCCGGCGCCGTTGACCCCGGACGGGTTCAGCATGTTCCTGCCGTAGCCCGTCATCTGCCGCGTCCCGTTGAAGAAGTCCGGGTCCTTGGCGTGGATCTGCGCGGCGTGCTCGGCGATGGGGAGCAGGAACTTCGGGTCGTAGTTCCCGTACCGCATGATGCCGCCGAGCAGCTGGTACCCGTACGGCGGGTTCTGGTCGTACCTGGCGAGCGGGATGTGCTGGGTGCCGAGCCTGCGCAGCTCCTGCGCGAACCCGTCGGGCAGGTGCGGCTCGTTGCCGGAGTCGGTGGCGGTGGCCAGGTTGAGCCCCAGGTTCCGCTGTAGCGCCTGGACGTCCCGGAGGCGCTGCTCGTCGAGCTTCGCGTAGTCGTGGGTGTCCGTGGACATGTACCCGAAGAACTGGAGCGCGCCCTTGGGTCCGAGGGCCGCGTAGAAGTCGCTGGAGAACTCGGGGACCTCGGCGTTGTCCGCCAGCAGCTCGTTGAGCTCGACGAGTCCGGCGTGGCTCAGGTCCCGCCCCCTCCTCGCCAGAGCCGTGGCGCGGCCGGCCTGCTCGGCGTCGAGGCTCGCGTAGGCGGGCCCACTGAAGTCGTGGGCTTCGATGACGTTGGCGGCCAGCATGCGGGCGAGCGACCGGTCGACGTCGTCGCAGTTGTCGATGATGTCGTCGATCTTCTTCTGCCACAGCCGCCGGTTCTCCCGGATGGACTGCTGGTAGTCGGGATCGTGGCGCGCCGCGTTCCGGTCCGCCTCGGTGGCGAGCGCAGTGGCGCGGACCTTGCCGTCGGCACCGACCTGGAAGCCGGCCGCGGGCGCCTCCTCGGCCGCGATCTTCTGCAGCTGCTCCTTGGACGCCCTGAAGACCGCGAGTCCTTCGGACAGGGCCGTGTGGACGCCCTTGGCCTCCCTGGCCGCGTCGTCGAACTCCTTGGCCGTCTTGTCGATGAACGGCCTGGCCACACCGGCGGTGACCCCGCTCCACCGTGCCTTGTCGGACTTCGCCTTCATCCCGTCGCGGGCCGACTCGGCGAGTTCGGCCAGCTTGTCGGCCATCGCCTTCCAGTCGGTGACGGCCGTCCGGAGCCTGTCGACGGGCGCGTTGAGCACGTTCTCGTACGTCAGCATCGTGGGCGCCTACTTCAGGTACGTGTCGAGGGCGGAGGCCGTGAAGTCGGCGTGGAGCTGCTGCTCGTCCTTGGCGTGGGAGGAGAGCGAGTAGGTGAGACCGTTGGAGATGTTCGCGCAGGCGGCGACCAGCGTTGCCACCTGGCTCTCCCAGATGGCGTTGGCCTTCGCCAGCGCGGCGCCGCTCGCGAAGCCCTCCCTGCCGAGCGCGCCGGCCGCCTCGGCCGAGGCCGTCGCGGCGTGCCTTCCGTCGGTCAGGAGCCGGGTGTGGAGCCGGTACGCCTCGGATCCGACGGCGCCGATGTGGTCCTGGTCGATCTCCAGATCACCGCGCCCGGTGCCGCTGCGTAATCCGCCGCCAGGGTCGGGGTCGGGGTCGGTGGGCACGTGATCGAGCCGCATCGAGACGCGGGCCGCGGCGGTGGCGCGCGCGGTGGACCATTCCTCGTCGAACGACATCGCCTGCTGTTGTCCTTGTGTCACATCACCGTCTAACACGTTGAACTGCACCCGTGGTTACGGCCCCGGCGACGACCAGGCAGACTCCCATCCCGAGGACGCCCCACGGGAGGAGCCCGTGGGAGGCGAACGCCGGGGCGAGCACGGCTGCCGCACCTCCCGCCTCGGCGGCCGCGAGGTCGGGCAACGGGTAGAGGTCCGGAGGACCGGGGTCGGCGGCGGGGGCGGCAGCGAGATCGGCGGCGGGGTCGGCGGCGAGCAGGGCGGTACGGGGACGTACGACGCCGTAGCCGACGTAGTCATTGCGCCCGCCACGGCCGCCGGGCCCGGCGGCGGTGTTCAGCAGCACGCGCAGGACCTGGTTGCCGGTCCAGTCGGGGTGCACGGACCAGAGCAGGGCGGCCGACGCGGAGGCGAGGGCGGTGGCGTCGCTGGTGCCGTGATGACTGCAGAGACCGGCGTCAAGGCCGGAACCGGAATCGGGGCCGGTCTCGGAGTCAGACCCGGAGCCGGACTCGTCGGCGCATCCGGTGACGATGTCGACGCCGGGGGCGGCCAGATCGACCTGCGGGCCGTGCTGGGACTCCTTGGTCGCGGCGTCATCCGGGCCGACGGCCGAGACGCCGACCACACCCGGCGAACCGGAGGGGTACATGACCTCGTTGGGGCCGTCCCCGTCGTTGCCGACCGAGGAGAAGATCAGCTTGCCCTTGTCCAGTGCGTACCGGACTGCGGCGTCGAGTTCCTCGCTCTCGCCGGGCCCGCCGAAGGAGATGTTCAGGACCCTGGCGTCCGAGTCCGCGGCGAACCGGATCGCCTCGGCGATCGACTGGTGGAGGCGGAGGTTTCCGCCGCCCTCGGAGACGCGGAGCGGAAGGATCTTGGCCCCTGGCGCCAGCCCGAACACCCCGCCGCCCGTCGGACGCTTGCCCGTGCCGGCGATGAGGGCGGCGATACCGGTGCCGTGATCGCCGTAGTCGGTGCGCTCGTCGCCCTCGTAGCCGTGGGAGAAGTCCTTGCCGAGGAGCACCCGGCCGTCGAGCTCGGGGATCCGGCCGACGCCGGTGTCTATGACGGCGACGGTGACGCCGAGGCCGGTACTGGCCTTCCACATCTGGTCGGCTTGCATGGCCCGGAGATGCCACTGCTCCGGCCGAGCACTCTGGGCGTGGGCGGCCGGAGCCCCGGCGACGCAGGCCAGCAGCAGGCCGACCAGGGCCGAGGTGGTCCGACGCATCCGCATCGGGCGACGTTAGGCGCTCCTGCGCCGAACGACAACAGCGACGACGGCTCCCCCGATGAGCACGCAGGCACCGAGCCCAAGCCCGATCCACAGAACGGGACTGCCACTGTCCTTCTTGGCCTCGGCCTGGGGGGCACCGGCCGCGGGCTTCTTGTCGGTGGTCGACGGGGAGGGCGAGCCCTTGGCGTCCGCCGCGGCGAGGTCCGGGAGCGGGTACACGTCGGCGGGGCCGGGGTCCCCTGGGGTGGGCACGGCGATCCGGGGCCGGACGACCCCGTAGCCCACGTAGTCGTTCCGCGCCCCATCGTCGGGCTTGCCGGCGGTGTTCAGGAGGACGCGGAGGATCTGATTGTTGGTCCAGTCCGGGTGGGCGGACCAGAGCAGGGCCGCTGAAGCCGATGTGAGGGCGGTGGCGTCACTCGTGCCGTGGCTGTTGCAGAGACCTGTGCCGCCATCGCACCCGGTGACGATGTTGGCGCCGGGAGCCGATAGGTCCACGAAAGCGTTGTGCTGCGATTCCTTGGTCGCAGCACCTTCCGCGTCAACAGCAGCAACGCCCACCACTCCGGGCGTCGCAGCAGGGTAGTAGATCTCGTTCGACGTATCTCCGTCGTTGCCAGCACCAGCGAAAATCAGCTTGCCCTTATCCAAGGCGTACTTGACTGCCTTGGTGAGCTCCTCGCTCGTGCCATCACCAACGATCGAAATGTTGAGGATCTTGGCCTCTGAATCCGCTGCATAGCGAATGGCCGCGATCATCGATTTGAAGATCGGCCCCCCATCCCCACCGCGATCGATTCGCAGAGGGAGGATCTTCGCATCAGGCGCCAGGCCAAACGCGCTCCCTGTGCCACCAGGGCCCTTGCCATTACCTGCGATGATCGCAGCCATGCTCGTGCCGTGGTGACCGTAGTCCGTGCGTTCATCACCTTGGTAGCTGGGCGCCGCGAAGTTCTTACCGGGGAGCACCTGGCCCTCAAGCTCGGGAATCCGGGCAACACCAGTGTCGATCACGGCAACAGTGACACCCTTGCCCCTGCTGATCTTCCAGACGTCGTCGGCCTTCATGGCGTCGAGATGCCACTGCTTGGACCGAACCGTCTCCGCGTGGGCCGGGGTCGCGGCGACCCCGGCCAGCAGGAGGCCGACCACGGCCGCGGTCGCCTTACGCATGCGCATCTCGTACAACGTCCGTTCTGCTCAGTCGATCACCGGCGGAACAACGTGATCGTTGCTCTGCCAGGTCTCTTCGTCTTCGGCCAGGTAGTCGGGGCGCTCGCCGTTCTGCTGGTCACGCCGGTTGCCCGGGGTGTGGACACCTGCACCAGCGTGCCCCATGGCGCCGCGGGCCGAACCGGCCCCCGAACCGTTACGCACGAGCCCGGAGCCTCCCTGCGTGAACGGCTGACCGCCCGCAGCCGGACGACCGACCGTGGGGGTCTGACGGCCGCCGACAACGCCACCAGGCTCCATGGCCAGGCGACGGCCCACCCCGGAACCACCGGGACCGCCAACGTGGGGGCCACCGCCCGCGCCGGGGTGCATTCCGCCGCCCATACCGCGGCCGAGCGCCTGCTGGCCGCCGCCTTCCTGGCCGATGACCGTGCCGCGCGGGATGCCAGCGCTCGGACCGTTGGTGGCCACCGGGCGACCGCCCAGGATCCCAGTCTCGCGTGGCAGGAGGCCACCGGTACCGCCAGCCTTACTGAGGGGAGGGTTCGTGACCTGGAACTTGCCGCCAGGTCCGCCACCCGACGGGATCGGCGTACCGATGGGCGGGAGCGAGATCGGCGGAGTCAGGACGGGAGGGGTACCTCCGGTCGTCGGCCCCGGGCCAGGAACAGGAGGCAGGCCCGTGACCGGAGGGAGGGTCTTGTCGGGAAGCGTCGCAACATGGTCCAGGTCCACGTCAACGTTCCGGTCAGGGAGGCTGGAATCCGGCGCAGGGCCGGTTGTCGGGTGCGGAATGCCGTCTGGCTGGTGACCAGTCGCCAATTTCGGCGAGTCCGAGGGACCCTCACCACGCGGAGACGTTGGGGCGTACGAGGAGCCGCCGGAACCAGAGCCACCGCCAGAACCGCCACCCGGCCGCCCGATATATGAGCTGCTAGAGACCTCGTCCGAAGGGCGGAACGCCGGCGGCGGGGGCGGGAACGTCGGGATTTCGGCCTTGCCCATTTGGGTCGACGACTGGTCGTACGAGCCCGCCAGCTTCGTCAGGGCGTCGACGGCCTTCTGGTGGTCGCCGTTCAGTTTGACCGTGGCGATTTGGCCGAGCTTGGCCGAGTCCGGGTCGTTGTGGAAGTCCTTGGCGGCCTTGAGGTCAGCGGCGGCGTTCGTGTCGTACGCCGGCATGTTCTTCTTGACCTCGACCATGGTCTGCGCGGCCTCGGTCATCCACTTCCCGCCGGCTTCGCTGTACTCGCCCAGGCGCAGCGTTGCGTTGCCCGTCTGGCCGATCCAGGTCTCGAAGGCCGTGGCCGCCTCGCCCTCCCAGCCCTTAACCCGGTGCTTCTTGAGGCTCTCGCCGATCTCCTTGATCGTCTTGGCCGCCTCGGTCAGCTGCGTGCCGCGCGACTTCACCGTTTCCGCGTCGAGGGAAGCGATCATGGCGAGCAGCTGCTGGTGCGTGTAGCCCTCAAAGTCCGTTGCCATCAGATCTTGCCCTTCTTGGCCTGGTCCGCCGGAGTCGGCTGAGCGGCCTTCTCCTTGGCCACCGGGTCGCGATCAGCCACGTAGTCCTTCTTGGCCTGCGCGATGATGGACCGCATCCGCGCCTCCGTTTCCGCGTCCACGCCGCCGTAGCCCTTGCCCGCCGTCAGGATCGCGATGCCCAGGGCCTCGATCTGCCCCGCCAGGCCCTTCGACAGGTTCTGCAGCTGCGTGTGCACCGTCGAGTACGTCTTGTGGAGGGCGTCCGCCTCCGCGAAGCCGTGGCCCAGCGCCCCGTCGGGCAGGGTGCTGTGGGCCAGCTTCTTGTCGGCCGCCTGGGATCCGTCGAGCTTGTCCAGCAGCTCGTCAACCCGGTTCTTGAAGTCCTTCATCGACTCGAACTCGACCTCGAGCGCCCTCGCCTGCGCCATGATCGCGTCCGCCATGCCAGCACCGATACCGCCCAGCCCCAACAGGCCAGGCGCCGACTCCTCTGCCACGATGGCCTCCCCGACTCCCCGTCATTCCCGTGGAGTTCAGCGTTTCCACTGCCTCCCCGGCCCCGTTCGCACCCGTTCGCACGCGCGCGTACTACGTCTTACCGATCACTCTAGCGACCGGTTCCGACAGTCCCAACCTCGGGGTTGCACGTGCAATGCGCGTCACACGGTCACGAGTTGGGCGCCGCGACCGCCGCCGAGGGACGGATCGGGATCCTGTTCACCGGGCGGCCCGTGGCCGAGCGTACCGCCGAGGCTACCGCCGCCGGAGCCGTCACCACAGGGATCGCGCTGGCCGCCTTCGCCCCGAACGGGGCCACCACGTCCCGCTCTTCGACCAGTTTGACGATGCGGACCACCGGGGTGTCCAGCGCCGTCGGCAGCGCGTAGCCCGTCAGGTCCGGGTGGCGGACCAGGCCCGACACCGAGCGGAGGTTCTCCGTCAGGGCCGCGCCCACGCCCTGAGTGACGCCCGCTTCGATACGGGCTTCCAGCTGGCGGGGGTTGAGGACGCGGCCCACGTCCTGGGCCACCGCCATTTCGACGACCCGGACCGAGCCGAGCTCGATGTCCACGTCCACCACCGCGCGGATCGCGCAGAACGCCAGGCCCACGAAGGCGTCGCCCTGGCCGTCGCCGTCCAGGGGCTCGGTCGGGTGGGGGCGGCACTGGGCCGTCGCCCAGAGTTCCTTGCCCGCCATGGCCTCGGCGACCGTGGTCGAGAACGCGCCGTCGTACGACGTGATCCGGCCGTCCTGGATCTGGAGGAGTTCCGTCGACATGCCCAGCTTGTGGGCCATCGGCTGGAGGAGCTGGGTGCGGACCATCTTCGCCGCGCGTTCGACGGCGCCGCCCGACACCCACGTGTGACGGCCGTGTGCCGCCGGGCCCGCCGGCGGCTGGTCGGTGTCGACCGGGGCCGTGACCACCTCGTCCACACCCAGGATCTCCTGGACGATCTGGCGGGCGAGCGTGGCGAAGCCCTGGCCGGTGTCGACGGCGGCGCAGATGACCGTCGCCGCCCCGTTGACGACCTTGACCGTCGCCGTCGAGACCTCGTCCGTGCCCTCCGCACCGAGCATGTGGACCATGCCGACGCCGTACCCGACCCCGCGCCGGACGGCGCCCGGCTCGCCCGCGCCCTCCGGGCCGCCGGGCAGCAGCCACTCGTCCTCCGGGGCGTCCTTCGGGAGGGAGGGGAGCTCGTGATCGCGTACCGCGCGCAGGAGTTCGGCCACCGGGGCGGGGCAGGTGACCGTCTGGCCGGTGGGGAGCAGGTCGCCGGTCGCCAGGACGTTGCGCAGGCGCAGTTCCGCGCCGTCGATGCCGAGGGCGGCCGCGAGCTTGTCCATCTGGCCTTCGTACGCGGCGCAGACCTGCATCGCGCCCTCGCCCCGCACGTGGCCCGACGGCGGGTTGTTCGTACGGACCGCCCAGCCCTCGACGAAGGCGTGCGGGACGACGTACGGGCCGCAGGCGAACGCGACCGCCGCGGCCAGCGATTCGGAGGACGAGTCGGCGTACGCGCCCGCGTCCATCAGGATCTGGGCCTCGACCTTGACCAGGCGGCCGTCGGCGTCCGCGTGGTGGCGGTAGCGCAGCAGCGTCGGGTGGCGGTGGGTGTGGCCGAGGAAGGACTCCTCGCGGGTGGCCGCGAGTTTGACCGGGTGGCCCGTGCGGAGGGCGAGCAGGCCCAGCGGGAGCTGGAAGGCCGCGTCCTCGCGGTCGGCGGTGGCCCCGGGCACGCCGGTGACCACGACGCGGACGCGGTCGGGCTCCAGGCCGAAGCAGGCCGCCGCCAGGTCGCGGTCCAGGTGCGGGTCGGTGGAGGCGGTGTAGATCTCCACGCCGCCGTCGGGCCGCGGCACGGCCAGCCCGGCCTCCGCGCCGATGGGCGCGGGGTCCTGGCGGCCGATCCGGTACAGGCCCTCGACGACGACCTCGCCGGTCGCCTCCGGGTCGCCGTAGCGGAGCGGGATGTGCCGGATCAGGTTGCCGTCGGGGTGCAGGGCGGGGGCCCCGAAGGCCTGCTCGGGGTCGGTGACGGCGTCGAGGAGCTCGTACTCGACGGCGATCGCGGCGGCGGCGAGACGGGCGGTGTCCGGGTGGTCGGCAGCGACGGCGGCGATGGGCTCGCCGTGGTGGCGGACGACGTCGTGGGCGAAGACGGGCCGGTCCGCGATGCGGCGGCCGTGCGTGGTGGCGCCGGGGACGTCGGCATGGGTGACGACGGCGCGCACGCCGGGCATGGCGGCGGCCGCGGAGGTGTCGACGGAGAGGATGCGCGCGTGGGCATGCGGGGAGCGCAGGACGGCGGCCCAGAGGAGGCCCTCGGCCCACAGGTCGGCGGCGTACGGGAAGGTGCCCTCGCTCTTGGCGCGGGTGTCGGCGGCAGGCACGGAGGCGCCGATTCCGCGCGGGATCTGCTGTTCGCCCGTCTCGGGCGCCGCGGCGGCCGAGGTGCTCGTGGAGACCGGTACCGTCGTCGTCGCCGTGGCCGCGTCGTGCCCGCTCACGCCATGCCTCCGTTGTGGTGGATGCCGCCCTCGCCGGGCGGCGCCTGGTGCGGAATACGCGCCTCCGCACCGCCTCCGTGTCCGTGCCCGACGCCGTGTCCGTGCCCTGCGCCGTGTGCGTGCACGTCCCTGTGGCCTTGTGCGTCCCCGGCCGCGGACGCCTCGGCGGCCGCCGTCGCCCCCCGCTCGGCGACGACCTCGCGCACGGCCTCGATGACGCCCTTGTAGCCGGAGCAGCGGCAGAGGTTCCCGCAGAGGGCCTGCCGGGTCTCCAGCTCGCTGGGGGCGTGGTTGCCCTCCAGCAGGTCGTGGATGGTCATGGCCATACCGGGCACGCAGAATCCGCACTGCACGGCGCCCGACCTGCACAACGCCTGCTGCACGTCCGAGGGTTC
Source organism: Actinobacteria bacterium OV450 (assembly GCA_001298555.1). GTDB lineage: Bacteria > Actinomycetota > Actinomycetes > Streptomycetales > Streptomycetaceae > Streptomyces. The sequence continues at coordinate 1,071 of LJCW01000083.1, read as the reverse complement.
CCCGCCGCTGGCGAGCCCCTCCACGGTCCGGACCTCGCTGCCCGCGGCCGTCGCGGCCGGGACCAGGCAGGAGGCGACGAGCCGCCCGTCGACCTGCACGGCGCACGCCCCGCACTCGCCCTGGGAGCAGCCGTCCTTGGCGCCGGCGAGGCCGAGGCGCTCGCGCAGCACGTAGAGCAGGGACTCGCCGATCCACGCGCCGGTCACGGGCCGGTCGGCGCCGTTCACGCGCAGGACGTAGGAGGCCAGCGGGTGCTCGTGATGGGCGACGGGCCCGGCGGCCGGTTCTTCTTCGTACGTCGGCACCTCGGCCGGGAAACCTTCGGCAGTTCCCGCATCCGGGGTCGCCACGGCGCTGTCGGCGGTGTCCGCACCCGGCGTCCCCGCAGCCCCGGCTCCGCCCGGACCCGAGCCCGTACCCCCGGCGGCCCCGGCCTCCGGAACCACCCCCGCGGCTTCGGCCGCCCCGGCCGCCCCGGCCGCCCCCGCGGCTTCGGCTGCTCCCGCCGCGCCGGTGAAACCGTGCCCGTCGGTGTCGGCCGGCTCCGCCGTGAAGCCGTGCTCACCGGCCGGCCCGGGCTCCGCCCCGGCGGGGCCGTGGCCGGACGCCGCGAAACCGTGCCCGTTCGTGTCGTGCGCGACCGCCCGGTGCCCGACCGCGTCGTGCCCGATCGTGTCGTGCCCGCTCACCCCGGGGCCGGTCGCGTCGTGCCCGCTCACCCCGGGGCCGGTCGCGTCGTGCCCGCTCACCGCGTGGCCGGTCGTGTCCCCCGGCTCCGCGAAGCCGACGGCACCGGGAGCGCCCGCGAGGGCGTACTCAGCAGCCGCGACCGCGCTCGCCTCGCGCTCGGACTCCACGGCCGGGACCGCGACCGCCTCGGCGGTCTCCGCTCCCGGATGGGGCCGCTCGGCCGTCACCGGGGCCGCCGCCGGGCCGTGGGCGGCGTCGATGTCGTGCGGCGCCGGATGCACCGGCACCGGCTCCGCCTCCGCCTCGGCCTCGGCCTCGGGGAGGGTGCCCACGCCGGGGCCGCCCAGCACGCGCGGACCGCGCCCGGGGCCGCCGACGCC
>LJCW01000082.1 GCA_001298555.1 Actinobacteria bacterium OV450 | reverse complement strand
TGGCCATCGCGGCCACCGCGCCGCCGACGGGCTGGGTCCGCCCGCCCGGCGGCGGCGCGGTGGCCGGTCCGGCGTCCTCCCCGGCCTCCTCCGCCGTGGTGCCGAGCCCCGGCCCGGCCCCGGACAGCGGCCGCTGGCGGCCCTGGCGCTTCCGCATGTCGAACGAGGTCTGGGGCACCCCGACCGTCGCCGGAGACCTGCTGTACGTGACCTCCTTCGAGGTGCACGCCCTGGACGTGGCCAGCGGCCGCCGCCAGTTCAAGACCCGCGACGTCGCCTGGTCCATGGCCGTCGCGGACGGCCGCATCCACGCATCCGACGGCCCGTCCCTCTACGCCCTCGACGCCGGCGACGGCTCCGAGCGGTGGCGGCTGAACACCGACGCCTGGGTGTACGCGCTGCGCGCCGAGCGGGGCACCGTCATCACCGCCACGCGCGGCGGCGGCGTACAGGGCTGGGAGGCCTCGAACGGGCAGAAGCTGTGGGAGCTGACCGGCGCCCAGAGCGATTTCGAGACCCCGGAGGCGGCCCCCGTGCTGCACGACGGAACGGTCTACGTGTGGCAGGACGCGCGGCTGCGCGCACTGGACGCCCGCAGCGGCATCGAGGCCTGGTCGTACCCGGTCGGCGACGCGGCCTCCTGCGGCAACGTCCCCGTACGGGTCAACCCGGCCCCCGACGGCAACGTCTACATCGCCGCCGGCACCCGCGTTCTGTCGGTCGACCGGGCCTCGGGCCGGGTCCGCTGGCACTTCGAGGCGCCCGCGGTGTTCCTGGCCGCCCCGGCGTTCGCGCCCGGCGCGGCGGTCACCGGCGGCGGCGTCTACCTCGCGGACTACCTGGGCACCGTGTACGCCCTGGACGCGGTCACCGGCACGGACCGCTGGCGCATCGCCACCGAGCCGCGGACCTCCTCGGACCCGGTGCTGGTCGCGAACGGCAACGTCCACCTGGGCGCGGGCAGCGCCCTGTACACGCTCGACGCGGTCACCGGCACCCCGAAGTGGCGGTTCGCCGCGGGCGGCGAGATCACCGGCCCGCCGGTCGTCGCGGACGGCCGGGTGCACTTCGGCTCCGCCGACCACTGCCTGTACACCCTGGACGCGGCGGGCGGCCAGCTGCGCTGGAAGCTGGCCACGGGCGGCGAGATCACCGGGGCCCCCGTGGCCGAGGCGGGCGTGGTCTACGCGTGCAGCAAGGACCGCTGCGTGTACGCCCTGGACGCGGCCAAGGGCACGGGGACGCGTACGGCCGGGTGAGGGGTTTCGGGCCCCTCCGGGTCGCGCGCAGCACCTGGAGTGACAGGATGGACCCCATGAGCAACGTTTACTTCGACATCAACATCGACGGCCAGCCCGCCGGCCGCATCGTCTTCAACCTCTTCGACGAGGTCGTCCCGAAGACGGCGCGCAACTTCCGCGAGCTGGCCACCGGCCAGAACGGGTTCGGCTACGCCGGTTCCGGTTTCCACCGCGTCATCCCCCAGTTCATGCTCCAGGGCGGTGACTTCACCAACCACAACGGCACCGGTGGCAAGAGCATCTACGGCGAGAAGTTCGAGGACGAGAACTTCACGCTGAAGCACGACCGCAAGTACCTGCTGTCGATGGCGAACGCCGGCCGCAACACCAACGGCTCGCAGTTCTTCATCACCACCGTCGTCACCCCGTGGCTGGACGGCAAGCACGTCGTCTTCGGCGAGGTCGTCGAGGGCTCGGAGATCGTGGACCAGATCGAGAAGCTCGGCACCCCCTCGGGCGCCACCCGCGCCAAGATCGAGATCGCGGCGTCGGGCGTCGTCGAGGCCTGATCCCCGCCTGCACGGGCCCGGCGGCCCCGCCCCCTCACCGGGGTCGGGGCCGCCGCCGCGTGGTCACAGCTTGAGGAGCACCCCGCGCCAGGTCCAGCCCGCGGCGAGGACGGCCTCCCGCAGGGGGTCCTTCAGCTGACCCGTGTCGAAGCTGAAGTCCTCGGTCAGGCCCCGCTTGCCGTCGGGTCCCTTCTCGATCGTCCACCGCTTCGAGACCGTGGTCACCTGGCCGCGGCTGTACTCGGCTCCCGTGGCCAGCCTCGGCGTCCCCCCGACCCAGCTGACCTCCAGCTGCTCGTCGAGGGCCCGCACCTCGCGCTTGTCGCCGACCAGCCGCATCCTGATCTTGAGCGTGCGGTCCAGCTGGGTCGCGAAGAAGAAGGTGTGCCAGGAAGGGTCGAGGATCCGCCACTCCGCCACCAGGTCCGCGTTCTCCGCGGGCCGGGCGTTGCGCACGACGTACGCCTTGTCCGGCGCGTTGACCGCGAGCAGTGCCTCCCGGACCTCCGCGGCGCTCCGCGGCGCGACACCGGCATCGGGGCGCCGGGTGCCGGTGAGCTTGTTGAAGAGGCCCATCGTCAGTCCGCCGCCTTCGTGTCGGGGCGCACCGTGCGCAGGAAGTCCTGGAAGTCGCCCAGGACGCTGTCGTGCTGTGCGGCGGTGGCGGTCAGCACCGTCCGGATCATCGCGCGCCGGTGCGGGTCCCCGGCGTCCTGGAGGATCATGTACACCTGCGTCTGGACGAGGTCGCGGTGGACCCCGGCGACGACGGCCGACAGGGTCAGCCGCTGCGTCAGGCCCGGTGCGCCGGGGGATCCGATCGTGCGGCGGCCGACGATCTCAGCGGTCTCCGAGATCGCGCGGACCCGCACCGCCGACGCGTCGGCGAGCTCCTCCAGCGTCGTCCCGTCCGGCATGAAGTCGCCGTCGACGGTGATGTTGGCGGTGAACCCGGAGTCCGGGTGCGGGTGCAGCGCGATGAACGCCACGTCCGGGGCGCCGACCTCGTCCGGAGGGGCCGCCTTCCAGTCCTCCGGCAGGCTGAATTCGATGGGTACGGGCAGTGTCGTGGGCATTTTGTCCGGCCCTCCTTCCTCGGAAACGTACATCAGTCGAACCATCCGCCGACGGTGTCCTTGACCCCGCCCGCGAAGTCGCCGACCGCGTCGGCCGCATCACCGAAGGCATCGCCCACCTTGTCGGGGTCCACCGTGAACTCGGCGCCCACGGAGCCGCCGACACCGAGGGCGAGGCCCACCTTGCCGCCGATGTGCCATTTGCCGTCCTCGCCCTTGCCGAAGGTCGCCTTGGCCTCGGCTCCGGCGCCGGCCCAGCCCTCCGCGGTGCCGCCTGCGCCGATCCCGGCGAGCTCCCCGCCGCCGGCGGCGGTGGCTTTGGCGCCGGCGAAAGCCTTCGCACCGGCGTTGAGGCCGTCCTTGCCGACGCCCGCGCTGACCTGGGCCTCGCCGCCGGCGAAGCCCTCGACGCGCCCGTTGGCGCCGACGTACCCGTACTCGGCGTTGACGCTCGTCAGCGTACGGACACCCGCGGACACCTCCGCCTTGCCGCTGAGGCCCTTGTCGGTGAACCCGTAACTCGCGGAACCACGGGCTCCGATGACGAAGTCGTCGACGCCGGCGAGCTTGACCCCGCCCATGGTCGTCTCGCCCTTCGCGGTCGCGTGGAAGAGGTCGGCATAGGCCTTGACCTGGCCCTCCTTGCCGTTCTTGACGCCGGTGACGCTGATGCCGGCATCCGGCCCGGTCACCTTGACGGAGTCTTCCTTCGTCTTGACGTCCGCCTCGTCGACCTTGGCCGCCTTGGCGTCCTTCACGGCCTTGTCCAGGCTGCCCTCGGCGCCGGCGTTGAAGCCGTTGAGCGTCTCGTCGGCGCCCTTGCCGAGGGCGTCCTTGTTGCTGTCGACGACCTCGGCGCTCAGCGCGAGCTTCACGTTCTGGTCGAGTTCGTCGACCGCCTTCACGCGGTCGTCGATGTGCTTCTGCCACTTGCTGACGGCTTCGCTGATCGTCTTCTGGCCGTCGGGGTCGTGGTGGTACGCGCTGCGCTCGGAGGGCGTGAGCTTGCTCCAGTCGAAGGCGACGTTCCCGCCCTCGGAGACCGTCATGCCGGCGGCTATCGCGTCGTCGCGGGCGCTCTCCAGCTTCTTCTTCAGGTCGGCGAACTGCGTGTGCGCGTCCCGCAGAAGGCTCGCGATCGCCTTCGCCTGGGTCTGCGCGGCCGCGTACTCGTACCGGGTCGCCTGGAAGCGCGTGTGGGCGGCCCCGGCGCTGACGCCGGACCAGGAGTCGCCCATGGTGATCTTCTGGACGGTCTCGCCGTAGCGGGTCTCGACCTTCTTGATCTCACCCGCCATCGACTCCCACTTGCCGGCGGCCGTCGTCAGCAGGCTCAGGTCCGTGGTCATGACTTCCGAGTAGGTCAGCACCGCATCCCCCTGTTACAGCATGATCAGCTTCTACTGCGCCACAAGGAACCGGACACGACACGCCTCCCCCGTTGGCCAGGTTTGATCATATGCATGGCAACTGTGCACGGGCCAAGCCCCGGGTGAGCCCTCACGTTTCCTGCACGAGGCGGGCCGCCGAGTCCCGTCCCCGGGCGCGCGGGCGGTGATAGCGTGGCCCGCCGTTGTCCAGGGGAGGGATCGGGCCATGGTGGCTGGACGTCGGATCAGGTTCACCGCGGTGCTGGTGGCCGTCGTCTTCGCGCTCACCGGATTCTCGTCACACGGGCACGGGAGCAAGAGCAGTGGCAGCGGCGGAGGCGGATGCTCCAGCTCCAAGAAGCGGAGCAGCTACGACAGCAACAACAACAGCAGCAGCAGCGGGAGCAACGGCAGCGGCAGCGGCAACTCGACGCCGTCGCCCAGCAAGAGCGCCGGCCCGCCCGCACACGCCCAGGTCGTCACCTGCGCCGGCCCCGGCAGCCCGAAGGCCGTCCTCAAGGTGACCTCGGACGTGGACACCGCACGCCTCATCGACGTCCCCGTCGTCTTCCAGGGCGCGTCCGGCGTCGTCGAGCGGACCTCCGTCCGGGTCTCGCTGAAGGCGCGCGAAACCCGGACCGTCACCGCCGCGATGGTCCAGGAGGCCAAGGCGGCCGAGGTCACCGGCTGCGTCCTCGGCACGGTCAACTAGGGCCTGACGTCGAACTCCCGTCTGCCCCGCCGGGCGACGACGGGAGTTCGACGACAGGCGCCGGCGCACTCCCGGCCTCAGCGGATCAGCGGATCAGCGGCTCGGGCGCCGACGCCCGGCGGCCCGTGAACAGGTCCGCCTGCCGCTCCGGCGGCAGATTGCCCAGCGAGATCAGCGCCGGGGCCTGCGCCAGCGCCTGCGCCAGCGCGGCCTGCTTCGCCGACCACAGGGCCCGTACGGTGCCCTGCACGGCCTCCGTCGGATACCCGGCCAGCGTCCGCGCCGCCCGCACCGCAGCCGGCAGCAGCTCCTCGGGCGCCGACAGCTCCGAGACCAGTCCGATCTCGTACGCCCGCTGCGCGGAGAGCCGTTCCGCCGTCCCCATCAGGGCCATCCGGGCGGCCTCCCCGAACGGCATCCGCTGCGCCATGTACACGGCCTCGTACGCGCTGACCATCCCGTACGTCGTGTGCGGGTCGAAGTACGTGGCGGTGCGCGAGGAGACGATGAACTCCGACTCGCCGAGCAGGTAGAAGGCGCCGCCGCACGCCATGCCGTTGACGGCGGCGACCACCGGCTTCCACAGGTCGTTCGCCTTCGGCCCGACGGACAGCAGCGGGTCGTCGACCGAGTACGGGGAGGCGGGCTGCGGGACGCGGACGCCCCGGTCGATGCCCGTACAGAAGGCGGCCGGGCCGGCCCCCGTCAGCACCACCGCGCGGACGTCCTCGGCATGGCGGAACCCCCGCCAGGTGTCCGCCAGTTCGGCGGCGGTCTCCAGGTCGATCGCATTGTGCTTGCGTTCCCGGTCCAGGGTGACGACCGCGACCCCGCTCTCCTTGTCCCGCTCCACCCGCAGCGTCACGACTTCTCCAGCACCCAGCGCGGCACGGTGATCCCGCCGGTCCGCGTGAACACCACCTGGACCCGGGCGCCGATGCGCAGCCGGGCCGGGTCCACCGAGTTCAGCGGGGCGTCCGGAGAGGTGACCAGGTTCCCGGCGAGGCGGATGTGCGGGGCGTCGGCGAGCTCCACGAGGATCACGTTGTACGGGGCCTGCTCGGCGTACGCGGGAAGCAGCGGCGGGTGCGGCCGTACGTACGACCAGATGCGGCCGCGGCCGGACACGGGCCGCCACTCGGAGTCGAAGGACTGGCAGTGCGGGCAGCACGGTCTGGGCGGGAAGCGGAGCCGGCCGCACGCGGTGCAGGCCTGGACGCGGAGCTCGCCCCGGGCGGCGTACTCCCAGAACGGTGCGCCGTCCTCGTCGGGGACGGGCAGGAGCAGCCCCTCGGCGCGGGCCGCGTCGCCCACGGCGCCGGCGGTGTCGACGCCCGCTGTGTCGGTGGTGTCGGCGGTCATCTTCGGCTCCTCAGGCTCGCAGCAGGATCGCGGACGTCGGGACACCTTCGCCCGCCGTCACCAGGCAGGTCGCGGCGTCCGGCACCTGGGCGGTGGAGATCCCCCGGAGCTGCTTGACGCCCTCGTTGATCAGGTTGAAGCCGTGCACGTACGCCTCGGACAGACCGCCGCCGCCCGTGTTGATCGGGAGCCGCCCGCCCATCTCCAGGGCGCCGCCCTCGGTGAACGCGGCGCCCTCGCCCCGCCCGCAGAACCCGTAGCCCTCCAGGGACAGCGGGATGAGCGGGGTGAAGGCGTCGTAGATCTGGGCCACGTCCACGTCCTGCGGCCCGAAGTCGGCGTGCTTCCACAGGTGCCGGGCGGCGGTCCAGGCGGGCCCGGACAGCGGGTCGTCGTTCCAGTAGTTGACCATGCCGTGGTGCTGGGCGGGCAGGCCCTGCGCGACGGAGTGCACGTACACGGGCTTCTGGCGGCAGTCCCGGGCGCGCTCGGCGGAGACGATCACGCAGGCCAGCGCGCCGTCCGTCTCCAGGCAGTTGTCGAAGAGGCAGAGCGGCTCGCTGATCATGCGGGAGGTCATGTACATCTCGCGGGTCAGCGGGCGCTCGTACATCATCGCGGCCGGGTTCTCGTTGGCCCGGTTGCGGCAGGCCATGGCGACGTTGAAGAGGTGGTCGCGGGTGGCGCCGTACTCGTGCATGTAGCGCCGGGCCAGCATCCCGATCTCGTCGGCCGGGCGCAGCAGCCCGAAGGGGCGCGTCCACTGGCCGGGGGTGGGCAGCTGGACGGCGGTGTTCTTCCAGGGGCGCGGGCCGGAGCCGCGTTTGCGCGAGCGCCAGGCGACGCCGACGCTCGCCTGCCCGGTGGCGACGGCGGCCGCGAGGTGGCCGACGGTGGCGCAGGAACCGCCGCCGCCGTAGCCGATCTTGGAGAAGAAGGTGACGTCGCCGGCGCCGATGGCCTTGGCGACCTCGACCTCGTCGGTCTCCTCCATCGTGTACGAGGAGAAGGCGTCGACTTCGGAGGGCGCTATTGCGGCGTCGGCGAGTGCGGCGAGGATGGCGCGGCAGGCCAGTTCCTTCTCGGACTCGGGGAGCCGTTTGGCAAAGGCGGTCTGGCCGATCCCGACTATCGCCGTAGCGTCCTTGAGTGTTGCCGCCATCGCCACCTCCGGGGCTGCACCAGTACTGACAGCCGCGAAGGCTACAGCTAATCTGACGGATAGTCAGCTATCGGGAGGGGAGCGCCATGAGCGAAGACGCGCGGGGGGATCTGCGCTGGGGCAGCATCGCGGGACTGGTGCGCGCGGCGGCCGGCCGCCACGCCGACCGCGAGGCCGTCGTCGACGGACGCGTCCGCATCACCTACGCGCAGCTCGGCGAGCGCGTCGAACGCGCCGCGGCCGCCGCCCTCGCCGCCGGGATCGAACCGGGGGACCGGGTCGCCGTCTGGGCCCCCAACACCCTGGAATGGATCGTCTCCGCGCTCGGCGCCGTCTCGGCGGGCGCCGTCCTCGTCCCCCTCAACACCCGTTTCAAGGGCTCCGAGGCCGCATACGTCCTGCGGCGCAGCCGGGCCAGGCTCCTCTTCGTCACCGGAACCTTCCTCGGCACCTCGTACGTGGCCTCCCTGCGCCGCGCCGCCGCCGAAGGGGAGGGCCGCGGGCCGCTGCCCGGGCTGCCGCACCTCGAACGGGTCGTCGTCCTCGCCGACGACGCCCCCGAGTCCTTCAGCACCTGGAAGGAGTTCCTGGCCGGCGGGGACGGGATCGGCGCCGGGGCCGTGCGTGAGCGCGCCGAGTCGATCCGCCCCGACGCCCCCTCCGACATCATCTTCACCTCGGGCACCACCGGCCGCCCCAAGGGCGCCGTCATCACCCACGCCCAGTCCCTGCGCTGCTACGACGTCTGGAGCGAACTCGCCGGCCTGCGCGAGGGCGACCGCTACCTGATCGTGAACCCCTTCTTCCACACCTTCGGCTACAAGGCCGGCATCATCGCCTGCCTGATGCGCGGCGCCACGATGGTCCCCCAGCCCGTCTTCGACGTCGACACCGTCCTCGCCAACATCGCCGCCGAGCGGATCTCCGTACTCCCCGGCCCGCCCACCCTCCACCAGTCCCTCCTCGACCACCCCCAGCGCGACCACCACGACCTGACCGCCCTGCGCCTGGAGGTCACCGGCGCCGCCGTCGTCCCGCTCCAGCTCGTCGAACGGCTCCGCGGCGAACTGCACATCTCCACCGTCCTCACCGCGTACGGGCTCTCCGAGGCCAGCGGCATCGTCACCATGTGCCGCCGCGGTGACGCGGCCGAGGTCATCGCCTCGACCTCCGGACGGGCGATACCCGGGACCCGCGTCAAGATCGTCGACCAGCACGGCCACGACCGGCCCGCCGGCACCGCGGGAGAGGTGTGGGTCCACGGCCACCACGTCATGCAGGGTTACTTCGAGGACCCGGCCGAAACCGCCGCGGCCATCACCCCCGACGGCTGGCTGCGCACCGGCGACGTCGGAGTCCTCGACGCCGAAGGCAACCTGCGCATCACCGACCGGATCAAGGACATGTACATCGTCGGCGGGTTCAACGCCTACCCCGCCGAGATCGAACAGCTCCTCGGCCTGCACCCGGACATCGCGGACGTCGCCGTCGTCGGCGTTCCGGACCCCCGCCTCGGCGAGGTCGGCAAGGCCTACGCGGTGCGCCGCCCCGGCTCCACCCTCACCGCAGACGACCTGATCGCCTGGTCCCGCCGGGAGATGGCCAACTACAAGGTCCCGCGCACGGTCGAGTTCGTCCGCGAACTCCCGCGCAACGCAAGCGGCAAGGTCCTCAAACGCGAACTCCGCTCCCGCCCGGTCAAGGCGTGAGGGCGCCCAGGTCGATGTCCACGGGGAACGGGACCGCCACCTTGAGCCGGTCACGGTGGATCCCGGTCGGGACGTATGTCCGGGTGACCGTGTCCAGCTCGTAGACGTGCACGGTGGGCTCGCCCCCCTCGTCCTCGACCCGCCAGAGGTGGGGGATCCCGGCCTGGGCGTACTTGAAGGGCTTGATGGAACGGTCGCGGTCGGCCGACTCCTCGGACACCACCTCGATCACCAGAGCGACCTCTTCGGGGAGGAAGCGGGTGCGGTCGGGGTCGTAGACGGCCGTCGCGGCCAGTACGTCAGGTTCGGGGCGGCTCCTCTTGTCGAGGCGGATGGTCATTTCCCGCTCGACCTCCATGCCCTCGGGGGCGGACTGCCGCAGGACGAAGGTCAGGTTCTGCACGAGCCGTGAGTGCCAGGACCGCTGCCATGGTGTCCTCCTGGGGGCGCTGAGCCGGCCTACTGGGCCGGGGCGTCGGTACGGTCGCTCCGGCCGGCCTTGCGGGCCAGGAGGAGGCGCCAGCGGGGGGTGCCGTCCGGGCGGCGGCCGAAGGGCTCCAGCGCCAGGGTCTCCACCGTGAACCCGGCCGCCAGCAGGTCGGCGCGGACCCCGCCCAGCGGGAAGGTCCGGTAGTACATCACGAACGGCGGCCGCCACACCGCGTTCCGCACCCGCATCGCCGCGTCGAAGCCCGCCACCGCCCACCACACGGGCGAGGCCGGCGGGATCGGCGCCCCGATCGGGAACGCGAACACCCCGCCCGGGCGCAGGGCCGCGTGGACCCCGGAGAACAGGGCGGGCCGCTCGGCCGGCAGGAAATGCCCGAAGGCCCCGAAGCTGACGGCCAGGTCGTACGAGCCCGCCAGCCCGGACGGCAGCGCCCGGGCGTCGGCCCGTACGAGGTCGACCCGCTCGTCGGGATGCGCCCGCGCGGCCTCGGCCAGCATGCCCGCGCTCAGGTCCACCCCCGTCACCCGGTCCCGGCACAGCCGCAGCAGCATCCCGAGCCCCGCGCCGGTCCCGCAGCACACGTCGAGCCCGGCGCCGAAGGAGCCCTCGTGGCCGGCCAGCGCCTCCTCGACGGCGTCGAGCATCCGGTCGGGGGTGCGGAACGGGGTCTGGTCGAACTTGGGCGAGAGCAGGTCGTACCCGCGTTCGACGGACAAGAGGGCCTGGACGGCGAGCTCGCGGACGGTCGGTCCCTGTGAGGTGAACACGGACCCAGCCTAGGGTGCGCCCGCGCCCGGACGCGGGCATGCGACGGCGGCCGCGGTGGCTCCCCCTCCGGGCCACCGCGGCCGCCGTCCCTGTGGTGCGTCGTGCCGGTGGTGCGTCGTGCTCCCCCGTGCTCCCCCGTAGTCCCCGCGGGTCCCCCGTGACCCCGCGACCCCCGTTGGGTTCCCCCGTATCCCCCGTGGTCCCCCCCGTTGGTCCCGGCCCCCGTCATCCCCCGTGGGCCCCCCGCGGGACCGTCCCCCGTTTCCCCCGTGGGACGTCTTACGGACGCGGACCGGACGCGTGGTTGTCCAGCGTCACGATCTCCTCGTCCGAAGCGTGGTTGTCCTGCGGCTTGTCGAGCGGCTTGATCTCGATGCCGGAGGCGTGGTTGTCCATCGGCGTGATGTCGACGCCCGGTGCAAGCGTGCCGTCGAGCGGCTTGATCTCGATACCCGACGCGTGATTGTCGAGCGGCCTGATGTCGCCGTCGTTCGGCAGGATGTTCTCGTTCGTCGTCATCGGTTCTCCTGATGGTGGGTCGGGCCCGTTCGGCGATTCCCCCGCGGACCGCCGAACGGGTGGTCCTCCAGCCGACTCCCGCGCCCCCCGACGCGGTGAGTCGATGTACCCATCGTGGCCGACGGCGATAAACGAACGATGAATGCCGCGTTCACCCCGCGATCGGTGCAGCTCAGGCCAATGTCCCGCTGTCTAGGCCGCAATCTCGGCGGCCAGCAGGGCCTGCACCTCGGCCAGTTCCGCCGATTTCAGCTGCTTGAAGACGACCTCGGCATCCCGCCAGCACACCCGCGCCCGGTCCCGCTGCCCCAGCCTGCGCAGCGCCTTCCCCAGCACCGTCAGCACCGTCGCCCGGCGCCACTCCCCGCCGATCCCGCGCAGCGCGATGGCCTGTTCGGCGTGGGCGGCGGCCAGCGTGGGCCGGTGCGCCGCCAGATGGGCCTCGGCCAGCCGGAAGTGCGTCACGCCCTCCCACAGCGGCTGCCGGTTGTCGTGGAACAGCGACAGCGCCTCGGTGAGCTGCGTCTGCGCCTCACCGAGCCGGCCGGCCTGGGTGAGCGCGATGCCGAGCGCGTAGCGGCCGTTGGCCAGGCGCAGGGTCAGGCCCATCCGGTCGTATATGGCGATGCCCTGCTCGGCGAGCTCGATGGCGCTCGTCAGCCGGCCCAGCCCGACGTGGATCCGGGACAGGTTGCACAGGGCGCTCGCCTCGCCGATGTGGTTGCCGTCGGCCCGGAAGTTCTCGATGGCCTCCAGCAGGTACCGCTCGCCGTCGGCCCACCGGGCCTGGTAGAGGGCGATGATCCCGCGGTCGTTGGGCGCCCAGCAGCTGGGCAGCGGGTCGCCGGCCTCGCGGGCGAGGTCCATCGCCTGGCGGGCCTCGTCGTCGGCCTCGGCGAAGCGGCCCGCGACCAGGTGCACGTTGGTGAGGGTGGTCCGGGCCCGGCCCTCGGCGTGCGGGTCCTTCGCCGCGTGCGCGGCGTCGCGCAGGGCCACGGCGGCGGACTCGTACTGCTTGGAGTTCGCGCCCGACTCGGCGAGGTCCTTCGCCGCCCAGAGCAGGTCCACGGCCCGGCGCAGCACGTCACCGTGCCCGGTCGGGCGTACGGAGGCCTGCCGGACGCAGGCCAGCAGCGGGTCGGCCTCGGCGTACAGCCAGTCGAGGGCCGCCCGCGGCTCGGCGAAGCGCAGCCCGGGGTAGTGCGTGGCGGACAGGTGCGCGGGCAGCCGGTCGCCGGGCCGCTCCACCGCGTACACCGCGGAGGCGGTGGCCAGGTAGAAGTCCAGCAGCCGGTCCAGGGCGGCGTCCCGCCCGCTCGGCGGCTGCTCGTCGCGTTCGGCGCAGGCGCGCGCGTACAGGCGTACGAGGTCGTGGAAGCGGTAGCGGCCGGGAGCGGCCGATTCGAGGAGGGAGCAGTCCACTAAGGCTTCGAGGAGGTCCTCGGTGTCGTGTTCGGCCCGGTCGAGCACGGCGGCTGCGGCGGCGAGCGAGATGTCGGGCCCGTCGGCGAGGCCGAGGAGGCGGAACGCGCGCTGCTGGGCGGGCTCCAGCTGTCCGTAGCCGAGCTCGAAGGTGGCCTTGACGGCGAGGTCGCCGGCCTGGAGCTCGTCGAGGCGGCGGCGTTCGTCGGCGAGCTTCGCGGCGAGGACGGACACCGTCCAGGTGCGGCGGGCGGCGAGCCGGGAGGCCGCGATGCGGATGGCGAGCGGCAGGAAGCCGCAGGCGCCGACCACGTCGAGGGCGGCCTGGCGTTCGGCGCCGACCCGCTCCGCACCCACGATCCGGGTGAAGAGCTGGAGGGCCTCCTCGGGGCTCATCACGTCCAGGTCGACGAGATGGGCCCCGGCGAGGCCCGCCATGCGGACCCGGCTCGTGACGAGGGCGGCGCAGCCCGCGGTGCCCGGCAGCAGCGGGCGGACCTGGGCGGCGTCCCGGGCGTTGTCGAGCAGGACCAGGACGCGGCGGCCGTCGAGCGTGGAGCGGTACAGCGCGGCCCGCTCGGCGGCGCTGTCCGGAATGGCCGTGTCGGGGGTGCCGAGGGCGCGCAGGAACGAGCCGAGGACGGCGACGGGCTCGGCGGGCCGCGGCTCGGTGCCCTGGAGGTCGACGTACAGCTGCCCGTCGGGGAAGTGCGGGCGGGCGGCGTGCGCGACGTGCACGGCGAGGGTGGTCTTGCCGACACCGCCGATGCCGGCGAGCGCGGAGACGGCCATCACCTGGCCGCCGACACCGGCCAGGATCTCGCCGAGCTCGTTGACGAAGGTGGTACGGCCGGTGAAGTCGGCCACGGTGGCGGGCAATTGGGCGGGCCTCACGAGTGCGGGCGCGGCGGCCGGGGCCGGGTCTTCGGCGCAGGCGAGTTCGGCGTCCGCGCGCAGGATGCGCTGTTGCAGTGCGGACAGCTCGGGGCGGGGGTCGACGCCGAGTTCGTCGGCGAGGAGCCGGCGGGTGTCCGCGTACACGGCGAGCGCCTCGGCCTGCCGGCCGCTGCGGTACAGGGCGAGCATCAGCAGCTCGCGCAGCCGCTCGCGCAGCGGGTGGGCGGCGGTCAGCGCGGTCAGCTCGGAGACGGCCTCGGCGTGCTGGCCGACCTCCAGGTCGAGGTCGAGACGGGTCTCCAGCAGCTGCAGCCGCCATTCCACGAGCCGGGTCCGCTCGGTCTCGGCGTGCGGGCCGGGCACTCCGGCGAGCGGTTCGCCGTCCCACAGGTCCAGGGCGCGGCCGAGCAGCGTGCGGGCGAGGCTGCGGTCGCCGGCGCTGCGCGCCTGGTCGGCGTCGGCGGCGATGCTGCGCGCGACCGCGAGGTCGAGGGCTCCGGCGGGGGTGTGGATGGCGTAGCCGCCGGACTCGCTGACGAGCATGCCGGGCGGGAGGACCTTGCGCAGGCGGGAGGCATACGTACGGATCGTGGCCAGGGCCTGCTGCGGCGGGTCCTCGCCCCAGATGGCGTCGATCAGCTCGGGCGCGGTGGCGGTCCGGCCGCCGCGCAGCAGGAGCGCGGCGAGCAGGGCGCGCTGCTGCGGGGTCCCGGAGGGCAGCGCCTCGCCGCCGCGCCAGGCCCGGATCGGCCCGAGCACGGCGAACCGCGTCCCGTCGGCGCACCCGTCGGCCTCGGCCCCGGCCGCCCCGACGGCCCGCGCGGGCGAG
>LJCW01000081.1 GCA_001298555.1 Actinobacteria bacterium OV450 | reverse complement strand
GGTGCCGCCGCTGGCCCGCCCCCTCGCCAAGCCCCCCCGCCCACCCACCCGCCTCTGGCCCCGCCCTCATCCGCCCCCGACGTCCTCGACCAACCGCTACTCGCCCCGATCCGCTAGATGCTTCGTCAACTCCTGTGCCGTGACGCTTCCGCGCGGGGTCGCCCAGCGGCCCTCGCGGGGGTGTCGAAGGAGCGTGCAGGAGGCGGTAGGGTGACGCCCGTCAATTGAACTTGTTCAAACGGGGGCGGCGTGAGCGGGCTCGGCAGCGGCATGTCATCGCGGATACGGCTGGGTGTCGCACGGTGGTCGGTGTTCGGCGCCCAGGCGGTGGGGCTGACGGTGGGGTTCGCCCTCGCCGAACCCACCAGCTTGACGCCGGATTACAGCGACACCTCCGTGCCGTTGCTCGTACTGCTCTTCGCCATGATGGGGGCGATGGTGAGCTTTGTCGTCGCGCTGACCCTCCGGAAGCCCGAGGCGGCCTGGTGGGCCGCCACCACGGCGATTGCCACCCCGGCGGTCCTCCTGATGATCGCCTCGGCCGGGATGGGCACCTGGTTCCGTTGGTGTGTCGTTGCCCTCTGCGTGCCACTCATCCCCATGATCCTGTGCTTCCGCCACGAGCGCCCGGAGCCGCAAGACACGGACGCGGGCCCCGCGCGTGGGGCCCGCCGGGCCTCGGTCGTCCTGTCCGCCATCGCACTGGTGGTCTCGATCTTCTCGGGGGCGGGCATAGAAGACGTCGACTACACCGGCACCTGGACCAACCACGAGCACGGTGTCACCCTCACCATGAGCAGCCCACCCGACGGCCAGTCGAGCTACACCCTGACGTCGGGGACGTGTTCGGAGGCGGCCAACTGGACGCTCGACTACCCGCAGATGTCGACTTCGGCCCGGGTCCGGCTGCTCCGGGACAGCGGGACCACGCGCTGCCTACCCGGCCCCGACAGCATCGTGCTGTACATCGTCGGCGGCACCGTGGCCAAGCCCGTCCTGAGCACGGGCGGCCCGACCGGCGTCACCTGGCTCCTCACCCGGCAGTGACGGAAGCCAGGCAGGCACACCTCCGACCGGGGGCGACCGATCCGCGGCGGCTGCATCCGGGCCGGCATCAACGGCCGGCCGGCCCCGCGATCTCGTCCAACTCCCGCCGGTGCGGCGGCAGGCCGGAGAAGCCGGAACGCCTGGGTGCGGTGTCCGCAGCGGGGGCCGGGGCGGAGCTGGCGGCGGCTGACCGGGCGGATCTGCTCAGGCTGGCGTTGCCGGACCTGATTCCGCGGGCTGCTGCACCGCCGGGTTGGCGTACTGCGCCGTCGCTCGCCGCCCTGGCTTTGTTCACGGGTTGTGAAGTCAGTTGTTCACGGGTTTGGAAGGCGCCCCGTCGGCGCCGGGGTCGATGTTCACGAGAAACGACAGCACCCCGCTGGCGGGGTCACGCAGTGGAGCGCCATTCCCCTTCGAGGCTGCTGAAGATCATGGAGTCTCGCCAGCCGTCGTGGAGCAGTGCCGTGTGGCGCAGGCGCCCCTCATGCGTCATACCGATCTTGGACAGCACTCGGGAGGAGCCGAGATTCCTCGGGTCACAGGTGGCATGGATCCGATGAAGCCCCAGCTCGCCGAACCCGTGCGCGAGCAGCTGCCGGCCTATTTCCGTGCCGATGCCCTGCCCCCACACCCGGGGATGCACGATGTACGAGATCTCGCCCTGGCGCTGCTTATGGCTGCGGACATGCAGCTCACCCATGCCCACTACATCCCGCCCGACGCGGGCGACATAAGGGAACCGGCGCTGAGGGGTACCCGACCAGGCCTTGACCGCGGAGTCCACGAAGTCCTGCGTCTGGACCTCTGTGTTCGGCCCCCAGGACTGATAGCGGCACACCTCCGGGAGGCACGCCCACGAGTGAACGGCCGACCAGTCCTCCGAAACGATCTTGTCCAATGTTACCGAGTGCCTACTCATGTGACGATCATGAACGAGTTTCCGTGCGAAGAGCAAGATCAAGGAGACCATCAAGCTTTGCCGACGTCCATGCGGAAGGAAGGCCCGGCGCTGTCCGTTCTCGTAAACATTGCGACGAGCTCCCTGGCCGAATGCGCCTCCCCAACCGATGTCTAATTGCTGCTCTTTCTCATGGACAGAGCCACCGCCCGCACGCTGGTCACCGACGCCGGCAAGTACACGAACGACTCCTGCATCGTCTCCAGGCCATCGGTCAGATCTTGGCGATCACGGTCTGGGGCACCATGCCGGAACTGCCCGGACCCCTGTCTGCCGACCCGATCCGACCCGTCTGGGGAGGGCACGGTCTGGAGATTCGCGCGGTCGGCACAGCCCTGACGATCAGTTCCGAGGCCGGTGGGAAGAACGGCACCGCGACCCTCGCACCGGCTTCCGACCGGAGCTCATCCTGACGGGCAGCCCCCGAAGACCTACAGCGCCACGGGCTGGCCCCACGGTACGGATAGGGGGTGTCCTTCGGATGAGGACGAGCCCGGCATGATCCAAAAGACACCCCCTGGCGGAGGGTCGGCGCGGGACCGGGCTGGCAGGGAGGAGAGACCCTACCTCGGCCCGAGCGTCACAAGGGCGCTGATCACGAGGACAAGCATGCTGGGCACGACGAGGAGGCCCCAGACCACCACCCCTACCCTCGCGGAAGCCGGCTGACCGCCGCCCACGCCGCCTCCATGTCAGGGGCCTGGGCCACCGTGCCGGCTCAGGCCCCTGACGCGCGCCGGAGGGCTCTCCCGCACGGGCTGGCTGCCTTTTCGGCCGTTCTGCCGCCCGCGACAACGGGAATGCCGGACGAACCGCACCGCCCCGTATCGCCAGTGGGGCGCCCTTGCCCGCCACCTGCACCACCGTCTCGGCCCGGCGCAACCTGCGGGTCGTCACCGACTCGCCTACCTCGGGATCAGCACCGCCGAAGCCGAGCTGCTGCTCGGGTAGTTGTCCGTGCCGTGGTCCCACTCGCCCTCCTCATGGCGGCTTCGGCCTTCCGCTCGGACGACCGAGTCGGCGCCGCTGGTCTGGAGCGTACGGCCGCGCTCACCACCGGGCAGACCGCCCGGGCGCCCGCTGGCCGGGTGAGACGGCTGCCAACCCGAGCCGCAGAGAGCCCGGGGCGTCAGTCGGTGTCCGTCGCGGCCAGCACCGACAGGCGCCGGCGGTCCGATGCGAGAACGGCCAGGCCGATGTCCCAGGCCACTTGCTCAAACCATTTCGTGTCGGCATCGAAGACGTGCCAGGCGCACTCCCGCACGCGCGCTTCGACCTCGCCGGCGGCGGCGCCTTCCGGGCTCCCCGCCAGCGCGGCCATCGACTGCCAGGCCGCCAGCCGACCGTAGGCACCGTAGGAACCGGAGTTGTACGCACCGCCCGCCGACGCCGCGGCGAACAGAACCTGCCATGCTTGGGCCGGCCGACAGGCGGTGACCGTCAGAGCGGTCTTCTTCCCCGCCCCCCGCAGGCACTCCAGGCCCAGCGACAGCAGCGCCTTCGGGACCGCGCGGTCCTCCAGACCCTCGGCGAAGTCGAACGCCCGTGCCTCGATGCGCCCGTTCGACTCCTCGGCCCAGTTCGCCACGGCCTTGGCCATCACCGTCGCGGTGACCAGTTGCGTTGCCTCCTCTGCCGAGGGGATGGGCGCGCTGACGACCACCGCCAGGTCGGTGCTGTCCGAGGGCCCGAAGGGCATGGAGTGACTGCTGCCGCGGAGGTTGTAGCTCGGCAGATCCGCGCTTGCCTCCATCTCGGACAGTGTCAGAGGAAGCCAGCCCAGCGGGTGCCGGCTCCAATGCGGCGACGTCACCCAACCCGATATCCCCGGCGTCTCTGCAACGACCACACCCCGCAGAATGAGCTCGTGGACCAGGCAGGCCCGAAGCTCCTCCGAAGTGTGGCCGGTGAAGGCGGCCGCCAGGACTGCTGCCTCGTGGCTGGAGGCCAGCAAGGAAGCGGCATAGCGATCCAACTTCCTGCTGCTGACCTCAGCCGCAGAGACCAGCCGCAGCGCCTGGGTGACATGCTCTTGACCCGGGGCGGTGGCCAGCAGCCGAAGCAGATGGTCGAAGACACTTCGGTACTGCCACATCTGCTCCCCAGCGCCGTATGTCCTGGCGAGAGCGATGCCGAGGTCCGCGGCAAAGGCAGTGTCCCCCTGAGCGGCCCTGTCATCGGCCACTGCCCATACGCCGGTCACTGTCTTCAGCTTGGGCAGCCCTGTCACGATCTTCTGTATCTGATCAGCCACGGCTCTGAGCCTAGGTGCCCGACGGCTCCAGCTCACCTCATGATCGACTTTTGCTTCTTCCGTCCGTCGTATCGCCGCCACTGTCCTGGCTGCCGTAGGCCGGCGACTGTGTCCAGCAGCGGCTGGAAGCAGGTGATCTCGTTGATCTTCTCCTTCACGTCCAGTTGGGCCAAGGCCAGGCCGGTGGTGTGGTCCAGGGCGGCGAGCAGGTGGATCTTGCGGCCGCCTGCCTTGGCCGCGCCGCGCAGGCTCTTGCCGTCCACGGCCAGAGCGCGCGCTTCGGCGGAACCGGTCCGCTTGGGGCGGCGATCGGCGAGCCAGCGGCCCACCGACCGATCCAGAGCGTCGCCGTCGATCCGGGTCAGCAGGCGCCGAACGGTCGTCTCCGCCGGCAGGCACCGACGCGGGGTCAGCGGGTCGACGCGCACGCCGACTTGTTCCAGCACGTGCGCCGGGGCGTCGGCGATCCACTCGCCGACCGCCAGCAGCGACGTCGCGCCGGCCAGCACCGCGCAAGCGGTCAGTGCCAGGATCGCGACGAGGGCATGGCGCACTCCGCGTGGGTCACGGGGGTCGGGTATCTCGGTCAGACGCTCCAGCAGCCCGGGTACCTCATCGGGAGCGAGCTGCGGATGCTCGCGGAACTGGTCAAGGGCACGCGGGATCGGCGATGATGCGTCGGCAGGCACGATGTCCAAGCAGGTCACGGGCGTCGAGAACTCCATGATCTTGGAAGACGTGCCTGCCTGCCAAGTCAGCCGCCGCTACGGCACGTTCCAGGCGGAGATGACGGGCTGCCCGTCCTCGGTGGCCAGGAAGCTGAGGGTGCCGGGGTGCGGGTGGCCGAGCAGTCGGCCGGCGGAGGCGTCGAGGCCGAGCCAGCGCACGGTGAGCAGGCGCGCCAGATGGCCGTGGGCGACGACGGCGACATCGCCCTCGTCGAGCAGCGGCCGAACCCGGCCCAGCACCGCGTCCGTGCGCGCGGCTACCTGCTGCAGTTCCTCGCCGGGATGGGACACGTCGCCGGGAACGACGCCGTCCCGCCACAGGTCCCAGCCCGGCCTCGTCTCCTGGATCTGCGCCGCGGTCAGGCCCTCGTAGCCGCCGTAGTCCCATTCCAACAGGTCTGGATCGGGCCTGGCGCCGGTCAGGCCCGCCAGTTCGGCGGTCCGCATGGCTCGGCTCAGCGGACTGCTGAACACGGCGACCAGTTCGCGCCGGGCAAGCCTGGGGGCGAGCGCCTTGGCGGCGGCCTCACCCGCGTCGGTCAGCGGAACGTCGGTTCGTCCCGCGTGCTGGCCTGAAAGGCTCCACTCGGTCTGGCCATGCCTGATCACTATGAGTTCACCCATGACCGCGGACGATATCCGATCACGCCAGCAGCTAGACCGAACAACATCTCAGCCGGCCTCCTCCGCGACGTCCGTCGCCCCCTCGGCCTCCGGTGATCACAAACCGGGCATCTGCGACTACGCCGAAGCCCTGGACCAGTGGTACTCGACGAGTACCTGCGCCGTCTGGTCCCGCAGTTCACCAGGCATCAGGCCCACCCCGGCCATGCCGGCACTGGGCCAGCGGGACCGGCTGGTGTCCTGACCGGCCGAAAATAGGCACTTTTGTGCATGCTTGCACATGGGTACGAAGAATTCCGCAGAACGGTTGTTACCCGCTCAACTAGCCCGGGGGGGGGTGATGCGGGTGAAGGGTGCGCCGGGTGGTGCGCCGGAGCGCACCCTTCCGGTTTGCGGTTGGTGGCGCGGGTGGGTGTAACGGTCAGTGAATGTCAGGGCCGCGCCTGGCCGGTATTCGTGTGGTGTGCAGGCGAGTGTGACGGAATTGTCCGGCTCTGGTAACCGGCTCCGGTGGGGGCTGCAGCCGGCCGTCTGCGGGGTCGAGAGTGGGGCCCTCGGCTCATCCGGGCCGGGATGGCACCGCCCCTGCCAGTCTGTTTCGGCTGGTGGAGCACTGTTCTTGAGGGAGCGCACCGATGGCTTCTGCTTCTTCTGTCCGCCGTATTGCCGCCACCGTCCTGGCCGCCGGAGCAGTGGTCGGCGCGGCCGCGCTGCCGGCGGCCGCCCACGACGGCGACCGCCATCACCAGCAGCGTCCGCGGGTGGAGATCAGCCGGGTCCAGGCCGACAGCCCCGGACGCGACGACCACTCGAACCGTTCCCTGAACGCGGAGTGGGTGGAGATCACCAACACCACCCGCGACGCGATCAACCTGCGCGGCTGGACGCTGCGCGACGATGACGGCAACCGTTACCGCTTCGACAACGTCGTCCGCCTGGCCGGCCGGGCCACGATCCGCATCCACACCGGCGCCGGCCGCGACAGCCGCACGGACCTGTTCCAGAACCGCCGCGACTACGTCTGGGACAACCGGGCCGACACCGCCACGCTGCGCGATGACCGGGGCCGCACGGTCGACACCGAGTCCTGGGGCCGCCGCCCCCACTGACCGGTGTCAAGGTGTCGGTGGCCGCCTGGACGGCGGGCGGCCACCGACACCGCACCCGAGGTGAGCCCGGGCGAAGGCCGGGGCGGCACAGGTGGAGGTCGCCGAATTGGCTACGCGCCCCAGATGAGCCGTTGGTGCAGGAGCCATGAATGGTGATCATCCTGCCCCGCAGGGCCGGGCGGCGAATCTTTGCCGCGGCTGGCCCAGTGCTGTGAGCGAAGAGAGTGTGGGGGCCCGGGAGCAGGGGGGATGGCGCCCGGGCCGGTGTCGCGAGACCGCGGGGGAGCGGTGTGCATTGCGTCGCGACATCTGGAGGAACGAGTCATCGGTGAAGAGGTATTGGCGCAATTACGGCTGTGCCAGTCGATGCCGAGGTTGGCGAGGGCGGCGAGTTGCTTCCAGGGCGGTGCCGGCGGGGAAGTCACCCATGGCCTGGGCGGCGGGAGGCGCGGAGGAACAGAACGGACAGGACGAACGCCGGCGCAGACACAGGCTCCGCCTGAAGGAAGCCCTGCTCGGCAGGTCCCGGGGCGGCCTCACGAGCAAGATTCACCTCGCCGCGGAAGCGCTCTCGCCGCGTTGTCGTCGGTCACCGACGTCCCCCAGCTACCGCTGGGAGGTGCCCCCACCGCGTCGATTCCCTCCTCCGCCTTGCGATCGCACGCACCAGGCCCCGCCGGCCCCGCCCTTCGGGCGGCCGGCGCTACTTTGACGACACTTCCGACGGGTCAGTGACTGCCTGGGATACGGAGCGGTCGCAGCTGCGGCAAGAAAGTGGTCACTCGCATGGGTGGTCAGAGTGTTGAGGTGCGTCATCCGCATGCGGCGGGGGGAGGGTTCGGGAGACCCCTCGCCCGTTTCTGGGAGAGTGAGGGGCGGGTCGCGCTGGCCCAGTCGTGGAGAGGGCAGAACGGTGAGTGCAGGCGTGGAGCAGAAGGTCATCGAGGTTCTCGCCGAGACGCTGAGGAAGAAAAGGGCCTCGATCAGCCCTGACAGCCGTTTCAAGGAGGACCTGGAGGCGGACTCGCTCAGTATTGTCGAGCTGATGATGCAGATTGAGGCGGCCTTTGGAGTCGAGTTCCCCGACGAGCATGCCGCAAAAATCGCGTCGGTGGGAGACTTGGTGAGGTATATCGAGTTCTGCCAGTCGAGGGGGAACTCCTGAGGGCCGTGTGGCGGGTCATCCACGGAGCCACAGCCGGATCGACGTGAGGGTCACCGTGTCGTGGAAGACGTACGCTCACTTGTCGTATCTGCTCACCACCTCCCGGAAGCCTTTGGGCGCATGGATGGTCCGCTCAACCTCGTCCGTGCGGGCGTAGAGACCCCGGCCGAATCAGCGAACCGATGTGGCGTCAGCCTGCGTTGGTCCTCGTCGCGAGACTGGTGACGGCCGGCCGACAACAGTGCAACGGCCGTCGCCTGCCGCTGCCAGTTGCGCTGCAGCACGGCCAGACCGCGCCCTGAGACCGTCGCCCCACGCCGCTACCGCCTCCGAATCCTGCGCCGTGACCTCAGCATCTCGGCCAGCGGCGCCCTGCTCGGTGGAGTCGATACTCAGGCCCCAGCGGGTCTTGTCGGCCACCCAGTCGGTGACGTCACTGGGGCCAGACGCCGTCTGCGTGTGGGCGGGCCGGCTGCCCGGCGAGTCGGTGTGAGAGCCATGGGTGCCCGTCTTGGCTGCTGGCGGTTACGGAGCCTGCGCTGTTCAGCGGATCGTTCTGGTTGCCTCGGGCCGGGCGGTGGAAAGGAGTTCCCGTTTCCTCAGGGCTCTTCTTCAGAGGACCTTGTACTTGGCGGCGGAATGGAGGGCAGTGGCATGGGACGTGCGCTGATCGTGGTGGACGTGCAGAACGATTTCTGTGAGGGCGGCAGTATCCCTGTGGCCGGCGGGGCCGAGATCGCCGTGAAGGCGTGCGACCTGGCCGGGCGTGCAGCCGAGGCCGGGTACACGCATGTGGTGGCGACGCGGGACCATCACATCGACCCGGGTGACCATTTCTCCGACACTCCCGACTTCAAGACCTCGTGGCCGGTGCACTGCGTGGCCGGAACTCAAGGCTCCGACTTCCATCCGAATTTCCTCCCCGCGGTGGAAGCCGGGGCGATCGACGCCGTCTTCTACAAGGGTGCCTACGCGGCCGCCTACAGCGGGTTCGAAGGCGCCGACGAGGACGGGACAGCGCTGGCGGCGTGGCTGCGGGCGCAGGATGTCACCGCGGTGGACGTGGTCGGTATCGCCACTGACCACTGTGTGAAGGCCACCGCCCTGGATGCCGTCTCGGCCGGGTTCGCCACCCGGGTGCTGCTGGACCTGACCGCCGACGTCAGTCACGGCACCATCCGGCAGGCTTGCGAAGAACTCCGGCAGGCGGGCGTGGAGCTGTCGGGCGCCCCGGTGGCCGCCGAAGCGTAGTGGGCGCCCTCGCGATCCGGCACGTGCGCACGGCCCACGGGCCGGACCCGCTGCCCTCATCAGCTTTCACACGCGCCCGTCCCGAAGGCTCGTCGGATGGGG
Source organism: Actinobacteria bacterium OV450 (assembly GCA_001298555.1). GTDB lineage: Bacteria > Actinomycetota > Actinomycetes > Streptomycetales > Streptomycetaceae > Streptomyces. The sequence goes on along the minus strand of LJCW01000081.1, from coordinate 3,477 downwards.
ACTCCGCGCGTGAGACCTGTCTAGCCGTCTGGCTACAGTGCGTGATTAGAGGAAAGCCATCGGTGATAATCGCAGATGGTGGACCGTTGCGGCCACTGTGCTGGCCGACCTGGCCCCTCTCTGACCTGTGATGCTTGGAGCGTGTAGTGACTGACGACTTCCGGTGGAAATCCGTCGAGCCCTCGACGTCGGCGTTCCTCGGTCCGGTGCCGGGCGGGCCGGGGCGGCCTGTCCGCGTGCGGAACTGGGCGGAATTCCTCGCAGAGTTCCCGCGACCCAAGGACGAAGGCGGAGCCGCGGCCTCCTCGTACCTGTGGGACGCGGTCTCCGGGTGGTTCGTCAACGGGGGTGACTCGTGCTTCATCGTCGGCACGGCGGAGAGCGGCGACCCTGTCGCTGCCTACCGTGGCGACGCGGATGAGGGCACGGGGCTAGCCGCTCTGGAGTCCGTGCCCGAGGTGAAGACCGTGATCGTTCCCGACCTGTGGCAGGCCGGGGAAGACGCCCCGGCGATCGCCAAGGCGGTCGCCGGGCACTGCGCGGACATGGGCAACCGTATGGCCGTGCTGCACACCCGGCCGGGCCTCACGCCGGGGGAGGCCGTGAAGGTACCCGAGCTGTTCGGTCTGGATCACGCCGAAGCCCAGTTCACGACCGTCTACTACCCCTGGGTCAGGGCGGCGGGGACGGACGGAAACCGGCGTCTGGTGCCTCCCACCGGGCACGTGGCCGGCGTCTGGGCGCGCGTGGATGCGGCACGCGGCGTCCACGTGGCGCCCGGCAACCAGATCGTGCAGGGCGTCACGAGCGTGGAGCGAGAACTCACCGACGCGGAGCAGGCGCTGACCAACACGGCCCAGGTGAACGTCCTGGGCAACTCCTCCGGGGACGGCGTTCACGTCTGGGGAGTCCGCACCCTCTCGCAGGACACCAACTGGACGTACATCCACGTCCGCCGCCTCATCAATTGTCTGACGGAATCGATCAAGACCGGCACAACCTGGGCGACCTTCGACCCGAACGACGACCGGGTGCGTTCCTCTATCCACACAGAGGTCTCCTCCTTCCTCATGGGTCAGTGGCGCGAGGGCGTACTGTCCGGCAAGACCCCGCAGGAGGCGTTCTACGTGATCTGCGACAAAACCAACAACCCTCCGGAGAGCGTTGCCGCCAACAAGCTCGTGTGTGACATCGGCGTAGCCGCCAATCGCCCCGCCGAATTCATCCCGTTCCGGGTCACGCAGACCGTGGGCGCCTCGGACTAGAGGCCGTCTGGCAAGTGATCACCTGACGGGTTCGCGGAGTTAGAGGACCAGGGGTGCGGGGACGATCCCTGCGCGGTAGCGGTCGGCGAGTTTGTGGAGCCTGGTCGTGATCGCGCGGAACTAGTTCAGGCGGGTGAGGCATCGTTCAACCATGCTGCGTTCCGGTGGAGCTCCTTGCCGGGGGTGGGTGGTTGGCTGTCGAGGTGCTCTCGGTGTCGGCGGGTGGCCGTTTGGTCGCGGCGTTCGGGGATTGTGGCGGCGGCGCCCCTGCGCCCGAGTGTCAAGCCGCCGGTTGCTGTCTCCCTCTGGCGGGTGAGCTTTTCGGCTATGTCCAAGGCATATGCCCTTTGCGTGAAATGGGTGTCTCTAGGCTCTTTGCGGCCGGGCTGTGCGCCTCTGTCGTACGGGCGGCTGGTGAAGGCGGGTGGTGTCATGGGCGAAGGCGCGAGTTCCAGTACTGACCGGGTGGAGCGGTGGCGGGCGTTGCTGTCGGGGACGGACAGCAGCGGGATCTGGGGGCAGGCGCTGCGAAAGAGCGGGGAGGTGAACCTGCTGACGGGGGTGTGGCTGCACGCGGCGGCCCGGGCGGAGCAGGGGTTCGAGCTGACTGCCCTGGAGCGGTCGGTCCTGGAACCGTTGGAGAAGGTGGTGGGCGCGCAGGAGGTACGCGCGGTCGGCCGCGTGTACCGCGAACACCGCGGTGACGGAAAGCCGGTGGCGCTGGTGCCGCGGGTGGTGACGGAGCGGAGTCTGAAGGAGGGTTTCGGCCAGGAGGCGTACCGGGCGGCGCTGGTCGAGTTGCTGCCGCAGATCATGGCCCTGCCGAACGTGGCCGTGGTGGACCGGGCCCGTCTCGCAGACGGTGAGGCGTTCGACAGCCCGGAGTTCACCGCCGCGCTGGCCGAGTCCGGCTTCGGTATCACCGGTTTCACCGGCGCCGGCGACGGCGACCCTTACGCGAGCGCCGCGCAGGCCGACTCTTTCCATGCCGTTCTGGAGTGGGACCGGTTCGTGTGCCACGAGCCGGTCGGTGACCAGGGGGGCGGCCGGGACGAGATCTACTGGACGGCCGCGTCCAACGCCACGCGCTACCAGCACACCACCCGCACCGGGGAGACCGGCAGGGTCGTCAGGGGTGAATACCAGGTCCCCGGTGACCACGTCACCGGCAACAGGATCTTCTTCGACACCATGCTCTCCGGCTGCGGGTCGGCGTCGATCTCCCTGTGGGAGGCGGACCAGTCCAACTCCGAGTGGTACGACAAGCTGGGCCAGGCCCTGCAGGCGGCCTCCGACATGCTCGGGCACATCCCCGACTTCGCCGACCTGATCCCCACGCCGGCCCTCTACGGCCACGTGACGGTGGCGGTGAAGTTCCTCGCCACGTTCTGGGAGGCCATGCGTAACAAGGACGACCACGTCCTCACCCGCGGCCTCGTCTTCGGCCCCGCGGACCTCAAGGCCTTGTACGAGACGCCCGATCGCCGGTGGCGGTGGGCCTTCGACGCCAGGTCCGCGGGCATGGGGAACTTCGACCTGATCGTCCGCTACCGGGGCTCGGACCCGCAGCCCCCCCAACCCCGGCCCAACTACCCCGTGGACCGCCGCCTGTGGGTGACCACCACCAACGGCGGCGACACCTGGAGCAACGTCGACCTCGCCACCCCAGACGTCGCGAAGGCGGCGCCGACGCTGGCGGTCTTCGGCGACAGGCTCCACTGCGCCTTCTCGGACGAGCGCACCTGGGAGCCGGCACACGGGTCGTTCGACGGCACCACGTGGGGCCCCTTCTCGCCGATCCCTGCACCGGGCATGGGGTCCGCGGCCCCCGCCCTGGCCGTCTTCAACGACCGGGTCCACTGCGTCACCGCGGCCAGGTCCCCGAACGGCGACCACCACCTGGCCCACGCGACACTCGACGGCGACACCTGGACGGCGTTCACCTGGACCTCCATGCCGGGACTGCACCTGCACGTCAGCGACTATCCGCCCGCCCTGGCCGTCTTCGACGGCCGCCTCTACTGCTTCCTCCTCGTGAACACGGGCATTCAGGTGAAGGGGCTGGCGTACATCACGTACGACGGCAGCACCTGGTGCGATGCGCCGGTTTGGTGTCAGTGGGGGCTTGGCAGTGACGGGCCGTCAGGCAGGTGTGTTCGTGCTGGTCGTATGACTGGTAGACACGTCTGCTACTGACATGGAAGCGGTGTGC
>LJCW01000080.1 GCA_001298555.1 Actinobacteria bacterium OV450 | reverse complement strand
CCCCCCCCGACCCCCCCCCCCGCCCCAGGCCCGGAGCCACGCCCGACGCCAGGCCCGGAGCCACGCCACGCCCTGCGCCCGACGCCACGCGCGGTCCCGTGCCGGTCCCGGCCCGGATGCCGGCGCTCTACCTGAGCCATGGCGCCCCGCCGCTGGCGGACGACCCCGTCTGGCCCGGCGAGCTGGCCGCCTGGTCCGCCTCCCTGCCCCGCCCTCGGGCGGTCCTGATGGTCTCCGCGCACTGGGAGGAGGCCCCGCTCGCACTCGGCGCCACCGACCCCGTCCCCCTGGTCCACGACTTCTGGGGCTTCCCCGAGCACTACTACCGGGTGCGCTACGACGCGCCGGGCGCCCCCGCCCTCGCCGCCTCGGTACGGGCGCTCCTGCGGGCCCCGGGAACCCCCGTCCAGGACATCCCCGACCGCGGCCTCGACCACGGTGCGTACGTCCCGCTCGTGGAGATGTTCCCGGAGGCCGACGTGCCGGTCCTCCAGATCTCCATGCCGACGCTGGACCCGCGCCGCCTGATGGACATCGGCCGCACGCTCGCGCCCCTGCGCGACGAGGGCGTCCTGATCGTCGGCAGCGGGTTCTTCACCCACAACCTGGCCGCGCTGCGCCACACCGGGCCCGGCGTGCCGTCCTGGTCGGCGGAGTTCGACGCCTGGGGCCGCGAGGCGCTGGCCGCCTCCGACGTCGACGCCCTGCTGGACTTCGAGGCCAAGTCCCCGGCGGGCCGGCTGGCCCACCCCCGTACGGAGCACTTCGCCCCGCTCTTCGTCACCCTGGGCGCGGCGGACGCCCACGGTGACCTGGCCCGCCGCTCCGACCCGGTCGAGGGCTTCTGGATGGGCCTTTCGAAGCGTTCGGTGCAGTTCGGCGGGTAATGGGTTGGTTGTCCAGGCAACCGGAAACCGGCCGGAGTCGTCTTCAGGGACAGAGCCACGGCGCCGACCGGCCAGGGACGGGGCAGGATACTGCAAGATCTCGAAAATAGAGGGACGGCGTGGGAATTCTGTCCCGATTCCAGTCGTTGTTTCCTTCGGAAGCGGGCACTCGGGAGAGTGTCCAGGGACGCGGAGCCGCGTTCCAGCAGCCGCACCGCGACCTAACTCATTGCAAGGGAGCACGCATGGCAACCCGCGCCGTCGCCCGTCGTCAGTCCAGGGGCAGCGCCCGCGCTGTGAGCGGGGAGATCGCCGACCGCGACCTGGTGGGCATGTACCTGGACGAGATCGCGCGTACCCCGCTGCTCGACGCGGCCAAGGAAGTGGAGCTCTCACAGATCATCGAGGCGGGCGTGTACGCCCGGCAGATCCTCGACGGTGAGACGGAGTGCGAGGGTGAGACGCCGGCGCGCGAGGAGCTGGAGGCCCTGGCCGCGGAGGGTGAGCGCGCCAAGGAGATCTTCATCCGCTCCAACCTGCGCCTTGTCGTGGCCGTCGCCCGCCGCTACCCGCGCAGCGGCCTGCCCCTGCTCGACCTGATCCAGGAGGGCAACGCCGGCCTGGTGCGCGCCGTCGAGAAGTTCGACTACGCCAAGGGCTTCAAATTCTCCACGTACGCCACGTGGTGGATCCGCCAGGCCATCACCCGCTCCATCGCCGACCAGTCCCGCACCATCCGCCTGCCCGTCCACCTCGTCGAGGAACTCGGCAGGATCCGCCGCATCCAGCGCGAGTTCAACCGCGAGAACGGCCGGGACCCCGACCACGCGGAGATCGCCGCCGAGCTGGACTCGACGGAGAAGCGCGTGGGCGACGTACTGGACTGGGCGCGCGACCCGGTCAGCCTGAACATGTCGGTGGACGACGAGGGCGAGACCCAGTTCGGCGACCTCCTCGAGGACACCTCCGCGATCTCCCCGGAGCAGTCCGTCCTCTCCCTGCTGCGCAGCGAGGAGCTGGAGGACCTGCTGGGCAAGCTCGACCAGCGCACGGCGTCGATCATCAAGATGCGGTACGGCATCGACGACGGCCGCGAGCGGACCCTGACGGAGGTCGGCAAGCAGCACGGCCTGACCCGCGAGCGGATCCGCCAGATCGAGAAGCACGCGCTTCTCGAACTGAAGCGCATGGCGCGCGACACCGGCTTCGACGCCGTGGCCTGACCGGCCCGCGGCGAAGCCCCCCGAACGAGCCCCCGGTGCCTACCCCCCCAGGCGCCGGGGGCTCCCCGCTACCCCTGCGGGGGCGCCGCCGCGTTCAGGCGGCCGGCCAGCGCGCGGGCCGCGGAGGCCAGGAAGTCCGGGGTGTGGACCGTGAAGGGCACCGCGGTCAGCGCCAGCCGGGCCGCCGTCCACTCCGGGGACTCCGAACTGCGGAACCGGACCCGGCAGCCCCCGTCCGAGGGTTCGGCGTGCTGCTGCAGCCACACCGGCAGGACATCGGCCGGGGCCTCGAAGGAGACGTCCACCGCGTACGTCTCCCCGCCCCGCATCCCGCGCCGTACGAACTCCGCCGCCTCCATCGGCAGCTCCCGCGGGGTGAACCGCGCGCCCGTCGCGAACGGCTCCGCCACCCGGTCCACCCGGAAGGTCCGCCAGTCCTCCCGGTCCAGGTCGTAGGCCATCAGGTACCACCGGCTGCCCGTGCTCACCAGCCGGTACGGCTCCACCAGCCGCCGCGAGGCCACCCCGTCGCGGGCCCGGTAGGCGAAGCGCAGCCGCTCCGGCCCGGCGACCGCCGAGGCCATCGTCGTCAGCGTCCTCGGGTCGATGCTGGCCCCGTCACCGCGGGCCACCGCGATCGTGGCCGACTGCAGCGCGCCCACCCGGTGCCGCAGCCGCCCCGGCAGGACCTGTTCCAGTTTCGCGAGGGCCCGTACGGAGGCCTCCTCGACGCCCTCGATCGCGTGCCCGGCACCCGCCCGCAGGCCCACCGCGATCGCCACCGCCTCCTCGTCGTCCAGCAGCAGCGGCGGCATCGCGGCCCCCGCCACCAGCCGGTACCCGCCGTCCGCCCCCAGCGTCGCCTCCACCGGGTAGCCCAGCTCCCGCAGCCGCTCGATGTCGCGCCTGATGGTCCGCGGGCTCACCCGCAGCCGCTCCGCCAGCTCGCTCCCGGGCCATTCGCGTGGCGTCTGGAGCAGGGACAGGAGGGTGAGCAGTCGTGCGGGGGTGTCGGTCATGCGATCCAGATTGCCACGGGAAATAGGACACCATCTGACCTAGATCCCGTCTAAGTTTCTGCCATGACCACCGAGACGACCTCGCCCGCCGACCGCCGCCGCTGGCTGGCGCTCGCCATCGTGATGACGGCGTCCTTCATGGACCTCGTCGACGTCACGATCGTCAACATCGCGATACCCAGCATGCGCCAGGACTTCGGCGCCTCGACCAGCGCGATCCAGTGGATCACCGCCGGGTACGCGCTCGCGTTCGCCGCCGGCCTGATCACCGGCGGCCGTCTCGGTGACATCTACGGCCGCAAGCGCCTGTTCCTCGTCGGGGTCGCCGGCTTCACCGTCGCCTCGCTGCTCTGCGGCGTCGCGGCCGACCCCTCGATGCTCGTGGCCTCCCGGCTCCTCCAGGGGGGCATGGCGGCCCTGATGGTCCCGCAGGTGCTGGCGATCATCCACGTCACCTTCCCGCCGCACGAGCGCGGCAAAGTCTTCGGCATGTTCGGTGCGATCGTCGGGCTCGGCGCGGTCTCGGGACCGATCCTCGGCGCCCTGCTCACCGAGTGGAACCTCTTCGGCCTCGAATGGCGCACGATCTTCCTGATCAACCTGCCCGTCGGCATCGCCGCCGTGATCCTCGGCCGCAGGTTCATCTCCGAGTCGAAGGCCCCCAAGGCCCTGCGCCTCGACCTGGTCGGCGTCGTCCTCGCGACCCTGGCCCTGGTGCTGCTCATCTTCCCGCTCACCCAGGGCCGGGAGAACGGCTGGCCGCTGTGGGGCTTCGTCTGCATGATCGCGTCGCCGGTCGTCTTCGCCGTCTTCCTCGCGTACGAGAAGCACAAGATCAAGAAGGACGGCTCCCCGCTCGTCGAGCTCTCCCTCTTCAAGGTCAAGAGCTTCGCCGGCGGCATCGCGGTCCAGCTGACCTTCGGTCTGGTGACCGGTGTCTTCTTCCTGGTCTGGACGCTCTACATGCAGATGGGCCTCGGCTGGACCCCCCTGCACGCCGGCAGCACCGGCATCCCCTTCTCGATCGCCGTCTCCGTCGCCGCAGGCCTCTCCGTCGAGAAGCTCGTCCCCCGCTTCGGCCGCAAGGTGCTCCAGGCCGGCGCTCTGGTGATGGCCGCGGGCCTGCTCCTCTACATCTGGGAGGCCCGGCACTACGGGATGGGCATCGCCTCCTGGCAGATGGCCGCCCCGCTGATCGTCATGGGCGTCGGCATGGGCCTGATCGTCGCCCCGCTGAACGACACCATCCTGTCCCAGGTGCCGCGCGAGCACGCCGGCTCCGCGTCCGGCCTGATCAACACCACGGGCCAGATGGGCAATGCGCTCGGCCTCGGCCTCACCTCGGTCGTCTTCTTCGGGCTGATCGACGACGACCGGGTCCTCGGCGCGCCGTACGTCAACGCCTTCCACAGCGCGCTGTGGTGGATCGTGGGCGTGCTGGTCGTGATCTTCGTGGTGATGTTCCTGCTGCCGCGCAAGTCCCTCCCGGTGGAGCAGCGCGAGGGCGGCTCCGAGGCCGCCGCAGCCGCTCCGGAGGCGGTCCCCGCCGCGTAACCCGCCCCGGCCACCCTCCCGACGGGCATGTCCGCTTCTGTTGGCGGACATGCCCGTTTCCCGTGCCTGGGTCGTGTCGTCAAAGTCCCTTCTGGCCGACGCTACTTTGACGACAGGCCCTGGGCCGTCACCTCACCCGGGCGCGCAGTTCCATCGCGCCGCGGGCGGCCACCTCGCTCTCGTACACCTCGCACATGTGCCGCCCGTCCGGCGTCGCCGTGTGCTCGACCTCCCAGAGGCTGAGCTCGCTCCCGTCCAGCAGCACGAACGAGTGCTCGTAGAGGCTGAAACCCGCGCCCCGCCCGTCCGCCATGCAGTGCCGCGTGCCGAACGCCTGGGTGATCTGGTGCGCGTACGCCGATCTCAGCAGCAGCGCCGTCCGCTCGCCGGGCCGGTCCGGGTTCTCCGCACGCCGCAGCACCCGGCGGGCGTGGTCGGCGGACTCCTCCACCGCGTACTCCCGCTGCCGCTGTGCCGGCGGGGCCGCCGCGAACAGCGCGCTCAGCGCCGCCGCATCGTCGTCCGCCTGCTCCTCGACGGCGGCCAGCACCGGATCCAGCGCCGGGTCGAACGCCGGCTCGTCCGGGGTCTCGCCGAACAGCCGGGCCACGGCCAGGGAGGCCTCCGCCTTGCTCACGAAGACCTCGTGCCGGATCGTCCGGTCGCCCTCCAGCCGGTACACCAGCTCCCACAGGGACGCCGAACCGCCGTCGGACAGCAGGTACGTGTGCCGGTGGGTCTCCCGCCACGCTCCCGCCGCCGGACTGCGGTGGGTGGTGTGAAGGGAGGAGCTGTGGGCGAGCGCCGTGCCGAGGCGCTCGACCAACCGGTCCGGCAGGTCGAAGGAGTTGAGGGCGCGGCCCAGGAGTCGCTCGAGGTGCGCCTCGGTTGTCTCGTACGGATCGCTCAAGGTGGGTCTCCAGGCCGTCGCAGCTAGTGACTTCGCGGAAGCTCAACGTAGCCCCTGGGTCTGACATCACGTCCGGGGTTCGGTAAAACGTCCGGGAAGCATCCGGGGTTCCCGCCACACCTTCAGGTCAACTTGCCCAGGGATGTGCATGGTTCGACCCGGTCTGTGCGGGAGCGGGGGAACATGGGCCGTATGGCAACGAAAACAGTGGACCTCCCCCGCCAGCAGGGGCGGCCCCGCAGTGAACACGAGGGCGAACCGCCCGCCACCCCGCGGACGTTGGCCTGGCTGCTGGCGCTGACCGGAGCCGCCGGGGTGCTGGCGTCCTGGGTGATCACCCTCGACAAGTTCCTCCTGCTGGAGGACCCGGACTTCAAGCCCGCCTGCAGCCTGAACCCGGTGGTGTCCTGCGGCAGCGTCATGAAGAGCGACCAGGCGGCGGCCTTCGGCTTCCCCAACCCCCTGCTCGGGCTGGTCGCGTTCGGAGCCGTCGTGTGCGTCGGCGCGGGCCTGCTGGCCGGGGCGCGCTACCGCGGCTGGTTCTGGCTGGGACTGAACGCCGGCATGGTCTTCGGAGTCGGCTTCTGCACCTGGCTGATGGTCCAGTCGCTGTACGAGATCAACGCGCTCTGCCTGTGGTGCTGTCTGACCTGGGTGGCCACGCTGCTGATGTTGTGGGCGGTCACCGCCCACAACGTCCGTACGGGGACGCTGCCCGCGCCCCGGCCGGTGCAGGGGTTCTTCGCCGAGTTCGGCTGGGCCCCGCCCGCCCTGCACATCGGAGTGATCGGGATGCTGATCCTCACCCGGTGGTGGGATTTCTGGACCGGGTGACGGCCCGGCGCGCACGAGGGCCCCGGCAGCTGGTGGCTGCCGGGGCCCTCGTCACATCGCTCCACGGGCGCAACGGGCCCGGACCGCAGAAGGAAGCGGAGCGGAGATCAGCTGCCGATGGAGCCGTTGCCGGACAGGACCGGGATGTTGTCCAGGATGTGCGAGAGCGGCTCGTCGCCCTTGGCCTGGGTGGAGTTCTCGGTGCACTGCTGGTTCATCGGGTTGGACAGGACGTTGATGTCCTGGACGCCGATGTTGAGGGCCGCCAGGATCGACTGCGCGTTGACCTTGACCGGCAGGCCGATGCAGGGCTTGTTCAGGGTGCCCTGGACCAGGCCGAGCTGCGGGCTCTGGTCGCCCTTGGTCTTCTGGTTGCCGTAGATCTGCGAGGCACCGTTGCCGTTGACGGTGTTGACGCCGTTGTCGTTGCCGATGGCCATGGCCGGGGCGGCGGCAGCGGCGCCGGCGCCGACAGCGGCGGCGGTGACGGCCGCAGCGGTCATGATCTTCTTGAACATCGTTGGTCCTTTTGTCGCACGAGTGCCCGCTAGTGGAGCGCCCTGGTCAACTGCCCCGTCAGGGGGTTGGTTCCGCTGCTTCACTCAAACGGCCCGCGCGGGGCCGAGTTTTCCCCACCCCGGGTGAGCCGTCTGCGGACGCGTGCGCGAAGCCCGTACGCAGCCCGGAGCACCGGCGCGGCCGTTCAAGATCCTGTTGCGCTCCGTAGAAGGTGTTCGCACGGTGGGTAAGGAAGCGGATCGCCCGGGTCCGCTTCTGTGCGACCACCGAAGGAATCGCCATGCACCGCACGAAGCCGTCCCGCATCCGCGTCCTCGTCCCGTCGGCCCTCGCCGTCGTCATACTCTCCGGCGCGGCCGCCCCCGCGGGCGCCGCGGACGGCGGTACGGCGGACGCCGCCAGGAAACGAGTCGCCGCGGCCCAGCACCAGATCGACCGCCGCGTGGCGGCCGCCGGACCCGTCGACGACCTCCTCGCCGGGATCAGCGCCGTCCTGGACGGGCTCACCAAGTCACTCCAGGGCCTGCTGCCGGGGGTGACGCTCCCGCCGATCAAGCTGCCGAGCCTGCCGAACCTCCCGGAGATCCCGACGCTGCCGATCGAGCTCCCGTCGATCCCCGGCCTCCCCTCCATCCCATCGATCCCGTCGGTGCCCTCCATCCCGGAGATCCCCGAGATCCCGGAGATCCCGATCCCCGAGATCCCGGACGTCCCGATCCCGGAGATCCCGGAGATCCCGGAGATCCCCGACGTCCCGGTCTCCAAGCCGGCCGCTCCCGTCCCGAAGCCGGCTGCTCCCGTCGCCAAGCCGGCGGCTCCGGTGGCCAAGCCGGCCGCCCCGGCGGTTCCGGCGAAGCCGGCGCCGGCCAACCCGGTGCTCACGCCGGTGGAGATCGCGCCGGAGGTTCCCGGCCTTCCGTAGCGGCAGGCCCCAGGGAGTGTCGTCAAAGTGGCGTCGGCCGCCCGAAGGGCGGGGCAGGCCCCGCCGGCCAGACGGGACTTTGACGACACGACCTAGCACAGGGGCGGCCGAAAACCGTACGTGGTTACGACTATTGAGCTGAACAGGTCTGATTGCGCACGAGGCCGTGTCGTCTGGGACGCTGGACCGTTTCGCTCGGTGTGAGCCCCGCGTCGGGGCAGAACACATCGAACAGAAGGTGCACTTCCCATGAACTCTGCCAAGAAGGCCGCCCTGGTCCTGGCCACCGCCGGTCTCGCTGCGGCCGGTGCCGCCGGCTCCGCCATGGCCGACTCGTCGGCCGAGGGCGCGGCCGTGGGCTCCCCCGGTGTCCTCTCGGGCAACCTGGTCCAGGTCCCGGTTCACGTTCCGGTCAACGTCTGCGGCAACACCGTCAACGTGATCGCCCTGCTGAACCCCGCGTTCGGCAACGTCTGCGTCAACGACTGACGTCAGGCGGCACACCTGACTGTGGGCGCCACCGGCCTCGCCGGTGGCGCCCACAGTCTTGTCCGCCGCGGATTCCGGCGGGGCGGGTGGTGGAACGGCTCAGTGGGCCCCGCCGTTGAGCTTCACGCCGCCCAGGAGCGGGGAGGCCTGCGTGACCCCGTTCGCCACGCCGAGGACCTCGCCCGGCGCATTGTTGCGGATGTTGTTGACGCGCTGCGCGGTCTCGAAGACCTTGCCGACAGTCTCACCCTGCTCGGCCACCCCGTTGCTCAGGGTCTGCGGCAGCGACTCGGTGACCGGGGCGAGCGAGTTGACGGCATCGGTGGCGCCTCCCGTCAGGCTCATGGGGGGCATCGCGGCCGGCGCTTCGGCGGCGAAGGCGGGAGCGGTGGCGCCGAGCGCGGCAACGGAGCCGGCGATGACCGCGGCTACCTTCGTGAGCTTCATTATCGAAATCCTCTTCTTTCATGGACAGAGGTGTCAGCGGCCGCCGTCGCGCCGCTTCGCTTTCGCCCTGGGTAACGATTCCCCGCCGTTCCGGAAACGCGTACGGCAACGGCCGGAGAACCCGTCAGGGGATTCTCCGGCCGATATTTCTTCCGATTACCGTTATTGCCGGTCAGGAGATGCGGGACCGCCGGTACAGAATGGCGCCGCCCAGGACCAGCGCCGAGGCGAGGGCCGCCGCGGCGCCGGGCCGGCCCGCCCCGGTCTCGGCGAGCGCCGGAGCCGACACCTGCGCGGGGGCGGGAGCGGGTACGGGCGCCGGAGCCGGCGCGGGGAGCGGCGCGGCAGGCGTCTGCGGGACGGACGCCGGTGCGGGCGCGGGAGCCGGTGCCAGGTGGATGGGGGTGTCAGGCCCGGGGGCGGCCGGCGGCTGGTCGGCGGGACGGACGACCTCCGGAGCGGGGTGCTCCTCGAACCGGCTGCCGTGCGGCGGTGCGGGGACGTGCGCCTCCTCGGCGACCGGGGCCGGAGCCGGCAGCGGCCGGGGCGCCTCGGCGACCGGAGCGGGCGCCGGCAGCGGTACGGGCGCCTCGTGGACCGGGGCCGGCAGGGTCACCGGGTGGGCGGGGGCCGGGGGCGGCGCGGGCGTGTGCACCACGGGCGTCCCGTGGGCCGGGGGCTGGGTCACCGGGTGGGGGAGGGGCTTCGGCGCGGGCCGCGGCGCGGGCTTGGGAGCCGGGTGCACCGCCTGCGGGCCGGGCCTGGGGCGGGGCCGCGGCTGTGGCCGCTCGGGCGCCGGGGGAGCGTGGTGGGCCACCGGTGCGGGCGCCGGGAGGGCGTGCGGGTGGTCGTCGCACTCCTTCTCGTCCGGGCTTCCGTAGCCGCCCTGCCCGCCGGGCTTGGCGTGCCGGCCGGGGCCCGCGTGGTCGCGGTGGTCGCGGTCGTCCTCCCCGCCGGGACCGCCGTAGCCGCCCTCGTGCCGGGGCTCCTCGTGGCGCGGTGCCGCGTGCCGCGGCGCCTGCGGGCGCGCCTCCTCGTGGCGCTGCCCTTCGTGACGCGCCTCCTCGTGACGCTGCTCCGGCAGTGCGTGCCGGCCGCCCTGGCGGTCTTCGAGGTAGTGCCTGAAGGCTTCGGCGTGCTCGGGGCTGAGGTAGCGCTCGTAGTCCCGGTCGTCGTGGTGCGCGTCCGAACCGGTCGTGGTGGCGCAGGTGTTCCCGAACGCGGGGTTGAGCGCCGCACCGCCGTCCACGCTGTTGCCGCACACGTTCGGCGAGACGGTGATCGGCACCGCGATGCTGTTGCCGGACAGCACCCCCGGCGAATGCGAGGCCTCGGCCGTCGCCCCCGGGTGCGCGTAGACCGCGCCGGTCGCGATCGACAGCAGGCTTGAGGCGGCCGCCGCCGTGAGCACTCCCTTGCCCAGTACCTGTCGGCTGAGTACCTGTCGCATGGGTCCTTCCCTGTCTACCGGCTCCCGCCGGTGCTGAATCGAAGGTGGCCTCGGAGTGCACCGCCGTGCACTCCGAGGCCACCCCGAGGAGGTTTGCCCTTGCGGGCGAAAGTGCTTCGTCAGGCGTTGACGCAGGTGTTGCCGAAGGCGGGGTTCAGCACGCCGACCACGTCGACCGTGTTGCCGCAGACGTTGACCGGGACGTGCACCGGAACCTGGACGAGGTTGCCGGACAGGACGCCGGGGGAGCCGACGGCGTTGCCCTCGGCGGCCGCGTCGGCCATGGCGGGGGAGGCGGCACCGGCGGCCATCAGAGCGCCGGCGGCCAGCACCACTGCCTTCTTGTACGTCATTTTTCTTCAATCCTTCCCGCAGGGGCTTGTCCGCTGCAGAAATAACAACGAGTGGGTCAGGAAAAGGAAACCGGAAATCTTCCCGAGTGGCTCCGCAATTCACCCCGGCGTTCGTAGCCCGGAATTCGGGACGGATTTACGCGGTATTTGCGGTGCCGACAAGCGGCGAGGCCGCCGCGACCCGGAGGGGTGCGACGGCCTCGCTGGCGCGGGGTGCGGTCAGCTGCCCGCGGAAACGTTGCCGGACAGGACCGGGATGTTGTCCAGGATGTGCGAGAGCGGCTCGTCGCCCTTGGCCTGGGTGGAGTTCTCGGTGCACTGCTGGTTCATCGGGTTGGACAGGATCGGGATGTCCTGGACGCCGACGTTGACGAGCGCGAGGATCGACTGGGCGTTGACCTTGGCCGGCAGGGCGATGCAGGGCTTGTTGAACGAGCCCTGGATGAGCGCCATCTGGGGGCTCATGTTGCCGTACGTGGCCTGGTTGCCGTAGATCTGCGAGGCGCCGTTGCCGTTGACGGTGTTGACGCCGTTGTCGTTGCCGATGGCCATCGCCTGCGGAGCCAGGGCGGCGCCGATGCCCACGACCGAGGCGGCAGCAGCCGCGGTGGCCATCATCTTCTTGATCATTGTCGTCCCTTTTTTGCTGGATTGCCCGGTAGTGGAGCACTCGGATCAACGGGCATGCCCCGGTTCGGGTTGCGTGGCTTCACCCGGATGCCGTCGTTGCGGGCGGCCCGGTTGACGAGTGGACTGACGGCCGGAGTCGGCGGTCAGGCGTTGACGCAGGTGTTGCCGAACGCGGGGTTCAGTGCGCCGACCAGGTTGACGGTGAGCGCGCAGACGTTCACCGGGACGTGGACCGGGACCTGGACCAGGTTGCCGCTCGCGACGCCCGGGGACCCCGCCGCGAGGCCCGCGGCGCCGCTGTCCGCGGAGGCGAGACCCGCGCCGCCCATCAGCGCCGCGGTGCCGGCGACCGCCAGGGTGGTGGCGCGCATCAGCCTCTTCTTCATCTCCGATTTTCCTTTCGGTTCGAACAATGGTGCACGGCATAACGACCCGCCCCCTGTGAGGGTGCGTGTTATCGCCCAAAAGGCCGTACGAGCGAGTCCGGCGTGATTTCCAGCCTGATTTCTGCCAAAGTTCACTCCTGTTTTGTCCCCTTGATCGAAAATGGAGACGGGGTCATGGGCTCGTCCCGCAGAATCCTCGGCACGCTCGGTCTGCTGTCCTGCCTCGTCCTTTCGGCGAACGTCCCCGCGTCCGCCGCCGCCCCGCCGGGGCCGGCCGTTCCCGCCGTGCGGGAGATGGCCAAGGTCCCCTTCACCCAGCGTTACCAGGCCGTCCAGCGCGGCGGGCTGGTCCGCGCCTCCAACTCCTCCATCGCCTGCCGCCGGGAGGAGGCGCCGGACGCCGAGCCGTGCGCCGAGGTCAAGCGCGGCGCGGCAGGGGTCAACAGCGACTTCGACATGTTCTACAGCGAGGTCGACAAGGACCCGGACACCTACAACTCCACCCGGGCCGAGCTCAAGGTCCCGCCGGGTGCGAAGGTCTCGTACGCCCGCCTGTACTGGGGCGGGAACCTGCGGGTGGGTGAGCAGAAGCCGCCGGAGGACAACGGCCGGGTGCTGGTCGCCGAGCCGGGCGGCGCGTACAAGGAGGTCCTCGCCGACACGGTGATCGGCCACCGCTCGGACGCGGGCAGCGATGCCTACCAGGCCTCGGCCGACGTGACCCCGCTGGTCCGCAAGGGCGGTGCGGGGATGTGGACGGTGGCCCAGCTGAACATCGCGATGGGCAACTCCGAGGTCGGGGCCTGGGGCGGCTGGATGCTGGTCGTGGCCTACGAGCACCCGCAGGAGCCGGTCCGCCGGATCTCGGTGTGGGACGGCTTCGAGGCGCTCACCGCGGGTGCGGGCGAGGCCGCCGGCGAGACGGTCGAGATCGCCGGCCTCGACGCGGCCGCCGGGTCCGCAGGCAAGGCCGGGGTGGTCGCGTACGACGGGGACCGCGGGACCCTCGGGGACTCACTCACGGTGACCTCCGACAGCGGCCGCCGGGTCAATGTCAGCGATGCTGAAAATCCTTTTAATGATGTTATGAATTCCACGATCACGGAATTCGGGCATCCCTCGTTCGTGCGGCAGCCCGAACACGTGAACAATCTCGGATATGACGCGGACGTGTTCGATCTGAGTCCCGCCCTGTCCGGTGGTGCCCGCAGCCTGAGCTTCAGGTTCACGGGCGAAAGCCAGGGTCAATTCCTCGGCGTGCTCTTCGTTCAGACAGACGCGCGCCGCTGAACGTAGGAGACCGCTCCGCGTGCCGACACAACCTCCCCCTGCGCAGCCCTCCCCGGCGCAGCCCCCGATCCCTCGTCCCCTGTCCGTCCTGCACCTCGTCCAGCCCGTCGACGGCGGCGTCGCCCGCGTCGTCGTCGACCTCGTCCGCGCCCAGACGGCCGCCGGCCTGCGCACCGCCGTCGGCTGTCCGCGCGGCGGGCTGCTCGCCGACGCCGCACGCGCGGCCGGCGCCGAGGTGCTCACCTGGCGGGCCGGCCGGGCGCCCGGACCCGAACTGCCCGCCGAAGTGCTCGGCGCCCGGCGGGTGATCCGCCTGGTCCGGCCCGACGTCCTGCACGCACACAGCGCCAAGGCCGGACTGGCCGGACGGCTCGCCGTGCGCGGCGCCGTGCCCACCGTCTTCCAGCCGCACGCCTGGTCCTTCGACGCCGTCGGCGGAGCCACCGCCGCGCTCGCCCTGCGCTGGGAGCGGTTCGGGGCCCGTTGGGCCGACCGGGTGCTCTGCGTCAGCGAATCCGAACGCCGGGCCGGCGAGGCCGAGGGGATCGCCGCCCACTGGTCCGTGATCCGCAACGGCGTCGACCTCGACCACTTCCGCCCCGGCGGCCCCGACCGCAACGCGGACCGGTCCCGGGCGCGTACCGAACTCCCGTTGCCCGCCGCCTTCCTGGGGGACGGACCGCTCGCCGTCTGCGTGGGCCGGCTCTGCCACCAGAAGGGCCAGGACATCCTGCTCCGGGCCTGGCGGGAGGTGCTCGGCAACCTCCCCGAGGCCCGTCTCGTGCTCGTCGGCGACGGCCCCGACACCGAACGGCTGCGTCGCAGCGCCCCGCCCGGAGTGCTCTTCGCCGGGGCCGCCCCCGACATCCGACCGTGGCTTCGGGCCGCCGATCTCGTTGTACTGCCGTCGCGGTGGGAAGGCATGGCGCTCGCCCCGCTCGAAGCCATGGCCTGCGGCCGACCGGTCCTGGTCTCCGACGTCAGCGGTGCCCGGGAGAGCCTGCCGCCCGGCCAGGGACGGCTCTGCCTGGTACCGCCGGAGGACCCGACGGCCCTGGCCAAGGCCCTGGGACGGCTGCTCGCCGAACCGCGGCTGCTCGCCGAACTCGGGGAGCAGGCCCAGCAGCACGCCCGGACCGACTTCGACGTGCGGCGGACCACGGACGCGGTCACCGGTCTGTACCACGAACTGCTGGGCAGGCCCCGGCCCTTGAACCAGGAGCGCATCAGCCGATGACGATGGACAGCGCACCCGCCCGGCACACAGGGCAGGGCGGCACGGGGCCCGCCGGCGGCACCGCCGGCACCGCAGCCGTCCGACGGTCCGTGACCGCCATCCACCCCCCGCGCCGGCCACGGGCCGACCCGGCCCGGCCCCTGGCACGGCCGCAGCGGGTCCGGCGCCGCGACGGGGTCGTCCCGCTGCTGACCGCCGACGGGCTGGCCGCCGTGCTCGCCACCGCCGCCGTGGCCCGGCCCGGGGCTG
>LJCW01000079.1 GCA_001298555.1 Actinobacteria bacterium OV450 | reverse complement strand
CGCGGCGGCGTTCCCCGCGAGCGGCCCGGAGCCGGCCGGCGCGCCCGTCCGCGTACGCCGCACCCCGCGCCGGATCCTGCTGCTGCCCCCGGCATCCACCCGCACCCGCCGGGAGGCGAAGGACAGGACCTAGAGAGGTCGACCGGGCCCCGCCGGCCAGACGGGACTTTGACGACACGACCTGGTGCTGAGCCACAGCACCAGCCGCAGGCACTAGCCGCGCTTGGGCAGGGGGACGCGGGCGAGGTCCGCGGCGATGGTCAGTTCGCCCTCGAAGCCGGCGGCGCGGGCCTGGCGTTCGAACTCCTGCGGGTCCGGGTAGCGCTGCGAGAAGTGCGTCAGGACGAGGTGCCGGACGCCCGCGTCGCGGGCCGTGCGGGCCGCCTGGCCGGCGGTGAGGTGCCCGTGGTCGGTGGCCAGCGCCTCGTCCTCGTCGAGGAACGTGGACTCGATCACGAGCATGTCGCAGCCCGCGGCGAGCTCGTCCACGCCCGGGCACAGCCGGGTGTCCATGACGAAACCGAAGCTCTGCCCCGGCTTGTGCTCGCTGACGTCGTCGAGCGTGACCCCGCCCAGCCGCCCCTCGCGCTGGATCCGGCCCACGTCGGGCCCCTTGATCCCGTGCCGCGCGAGCAGTTCGGGCACCATGCGGCGCCCGTCCGGCTCGGTGAGCCGGTAGCCGAAGGACTCGACGGGGTGCGAGAGCAGCCGGGCCTCCAGCGTGTACGAGGGCTCCCGGGCCAGCGTCCCGCCCTCGGTCACGGGCTCCTCGCGCAGCGCGACGGTCTCCCGGTAGGCGGTGGCATACCGGAGCCGGTCGAAGAACCTCTGCCCCGAGGCGGGGTAGTGGGCGGTGACGGGGTGCGGGACCCGGTCCAGGTTGATGCGCTGGATCACCCCGGCGAGGCCGAGGCTGTGGTCACCGTGGAAGTGGGTGATGCAGATCCGGTTGATGTCGTGTGCGGCCACCCCGGCGCGCAGCATCTGGCGCTGGGTGCCCTCGCCCGGGTCGAAGAGGATGCCCTCGCCGTCCCAGCGCAGGAGGTAGCCGTTGTGGTTGCGGTGGCGGGTGGGCACCTGGCTGGCGGTGCCCAGCACCACGAATTCGCGTGCGGACACGGTCTATCCGGGGGGCCACTGGAGGCCGCGACCGCCGAGGAGGTGCGCGTGCGCGTGGAAGACGGTCTGGCCGGCTCCGGCGCCGGTGTTGAACACGATGCGGTAGCCGTGCTCGTCGATCTTCTCGTCGGCGGCGATGCGTCCGGCCTCGCGCAGCAGGTCGGCGGCGACGGCCGGTTCGGCGGCGGCGAGGGAGGCCGCGTCGGGGTAGTGCACCCGCGGGATCACGAGGACGTGCGTGGGCGCCTGCGGGTTGATGTCCCGGAAGGCGAACGTCGTCTCGGTCTCCGCGACCACGGTCGCCGGGATGCTCCCCGCGACGATCTTGCAGAACAGGCAGTCCGCCTGCGGTTCCCCGGCCATTGCTCCGCCTTCCGTGACAGAGGCGCCGACGGGCCGCCGACGCCGATGTTGATCAGCCCGGGCATCGTATCCGGCGCCGCCGACGCCTTCCCCCGTGTTTCAGGACCAGCGGCCCGTGCGCGCCAGCAGGACCGCCGCCGCCGCGGTGCCGGCGGTGGAGGTGCGCAGGACCGACGGGCCCAGGCGGTACGGGTGGGCGCCCGCCTCCGCGAAGACGGCCAGCTCCTCCGGGGAGACCCCGCCCTCGGGGCCGACCACCAGGACGATGGAGCCGCCGGCCGGGAGCTCGGCCGTGGCCAGCGCCCCCGAGGGGGCGTCGCGGTCCTCGTGCAGGACCATCGCCAGGTCGGCTGCGGCCAGCAGCGCCGCGACCTGCTTCGTGGACATGGCCTCCGCCACCTCGGGAAAGCGGACCCGGCGGGACTGCTTGCCCGCCTCCCGGGCCGTGGCCCGCCACTTGGCCAGGGACTTGGCTCCGCGGTCGCCGCGCCACTGCGTGATGCAGCGCGATGCCTGCCAGGGGACGATGGCGTCCACACCGGTCTCGGTCATGGTCTCGACGGCGAGCTCGCCGCGGTCCCCCTTGGGCAGGGCCTGGACGACGGTGATCCGCACGGCCGGCTCCGGCTCCCCGCCGGTGGCGGACACCGAGACGACCAGCCGGTCCTTGCCCTCGGCGGCCTTCACCACGCACTCGGCCCAGCGGCCGCGCCCGTCGGTGAGGACCACGTCCTCACCGGGGTTCAGCCGCTTCACGGACACCGCGTGCCGGCCCTCCGGGCCTTCGAGCGCGAACTCCGGCCCCGCGGGGACCTCTTCGACCACGAACACGGGGGCGGTCATGACGTACTCCTCTTCTGCATGTCCTGCAAAGCACCCTGCGCCTCGGCCAGTTCGGCCGTCAGCACCTCCATCAGCTCCGCCGCCGGCAGCGCCCGCGCCAGCCGGTGCCCCTGGCCCGCCCACAGCGCCATGCCCTGCGGGTCCCCGGCCGCGGCGGCCGCCTTGCGCAGCCCGGCGGTCATGTGATGGATCTGCGGGTACGCAGCCGGGGCGTACGGCCCGTGCTCGCGCATGAACCGGTTCACCAGGCCCCGGGCCGGCCGCCCCGAGAAGGCCCTGGTCAGCTCCGTGTGGGGGAACAGGGGGTCCGTCAGCGCCTTCTTGTGCAGCGGGTGCGCGCCCGACTCGGGGCAGGCCAGGAACGCGGTGCCGAGCTGCGCCGCCTCCGCGCCCGCCGCCAGCAGCGCCGCGATCTGCGAGCCGCGCATCAGTCCGCCCGCCGCGATGATCGGGAGGGCCACGGCCTCCCTTACCTGCGCGACGAGCGCGAGCAGGCCCACGCCCGCCGTGCCGTCGGCCTGCGGGTCGTCCCGGTGGGTGGCCTGGTGGCCGCCGGCCTCCACGCCCTGCACGCACACGGCGTCGGCGCCCGCCGCCTGGGCGGCGCGGGCCTCGTCGACCGAGGTCGCGGTCACGACGGTGAAGGTGCCCGCCGTGCGCAGGGCGGTCAGGACGGCGGGCGCGGGCACACCGTAGGTGAACGAGACCACGGGAACCGGGTCTTCGAGGAGGATCGCGAGCTTGGCGTCGTAGCCGTCGTCGCTGGTGCCGATGATGTCCTCGTCGGCCAGGGAGACGTCGTACCAGCTCGCCTCGCCGGCCAGCTGCCCGCGGTACGCCTCCACGGCGGCGGGGTCCACGTAGCCGGTATGCGGCATGAAGAGGTTCACGCCGAACGGGCGCCGCGTGAGCGCCCGCAGCCTTTTGATCTCCTGGTACATGCCGTCGGCGGTCTTGTAGCCGCCGGCCAGGAAGCCCAGCCCGCCCGCCTCGCACACGGCGGCGGCGAGCGGTGGACACGAGGCACCGCCCGCCATGGGGGCCTGCACGATCGGGTGGGGGGAGAGACCGTTCGGTGCGGAGGACATGGACTGCATCGTGCCACGTCCCGCGCACCGGGCCGAACCACGGCATTCGCCTGGCATAGTCCGCTTCACCGGGGGCGTCCGGATCAATGCGCCGAGCCCGGCCCGGGGCAACCCCGGACCGGGCTCGTACGTGTGCCCACGGGCCGGTCAGCGGCCGTTGAAGGCGTCCTTCAGGCGGCTGAACAGGCCCTGCTGACCCGGCGCGAACTGGCCCATGGGCCGCTCCTCGCCGCGCAGCTTGGCGAGCTGGCGCAGCAGCTCCTCCTGCTGGGCGTCCAGCTTGGTCGGGGTGGTGACCTCGACGTGGACGATCAGGTCACCGCGGCCGCCGCCGCGCAGGTGCGTGACGCCGCGGCCGTGCAGCGGGATGGCCTGGCCCGACCCGGTGCCGGGCCGGATGTCGATCTCCTCCATGCCGTCCAGCGTCTCCAGCGGGCATTTGGTGCCCAGGGCCGCGGCCGTCATGGGGATGGTCACCGTGCAGTGCAGGTCGTCCCCGCGCCGCTGGAAGGTCGGGTGCGACAGCTCGTGGATCTCCACGTACAGGTCACCGGCGGGGCCGCCGCCGGGGCCGACCTCGCCCTCGCCCGCGAGCTGGATCCGGGTGCCGTTCTCGACACCTGCCGGGATCTTGACCGTGAGGCTGCGGCGGGAGCGGACCCGGCCGTCGCCCGCGCACTCGGGGCACGGGGTCGGGACCACGGTGCCGAAGCCCTGGCACTGGGGGCAGGGGCGCGAGGTCATGACCTGGCCCAGGAAGGACCGGGTGACCTGCGACACCTCACCGCGGCCGCGGCACATGTCACACGTCTGCGCCGAGGTGCCGGGGGCGGCGCCCTCTCCGGAGCAGGTGGTGCAGACCACGGCCGTGTCGACCTGGATGTCCTTGGTCGTGCCGAAGGCGGCCTCGTCCAGTTCCAGGTCGAGGCGGATCATGGCGTCCTGGCCGCGGCGGGTCCGCGAGCGCGGGCCGCGCTGCGAAGCCTGGCCGAAGAAGGCGTCCATGATGTCGGAGAAGTTGCCGAAGCCGCCCGCCCCGAATCCGCCCGCGCCGCCACCGCCGCCGGAGGACGACAGCGGGTCGCCTCCGAGGTCGTAGACCTGCTTCTTCTGCGGGTCCGAGAGCACCTCGTACGCCGCGTTGATCTCCTTGAAGCGCTCCTGCGTCTTCGGGTCCGGATTCACGTCCGGGTGGAGTTCGCGCGCGAGGCGGCGGAAGGCCTTCTTGATCTCGTCCTGCGATGCGTCGCGGCGCACGCCGAGAACGGCGTAGTAGTCCGTGGCCACTTACGACTCCGCCAGGATCTGTCCGACGTAACGTGCCACTGCGCGTACCGCTCCCATCGTTCCGGGGTAGTCCATGCGGGTCGGTCCGACCACGCCGAGTTTGGCGACGGTTTCGCCGCCCGAACCGTAGCCGACGGAGACGACGGACGTGGAGTTCAGTCCCTCGTAGGCATTCTCATGCCCGATCCGTACGGCCATCCCCGACTCGTTGGCCTCGCCCAGCAGCTTGAGGAGCACGACCTGCTCCTCCAGCGCTTCGAGCACCGGCCTGATCGTCAGGGGAAAATCATGTCCGAAGCGCGTGAGATTGGCGGTTCCGCCGATCATCAGCCGCTCCTCGGCCTCCTCGACCAGCGTCTCCAGCAGCGTGGAGAGCACCGTCGACACCGTGCCCCGGTCCTCCGGCTCGAAGGACTCCGGCAGGTCCTGCACGAGCTGCGGCACGTCGGTGAACCGGCGTCCGACGACCCGGCTGTTGAGCCGCGCCCGCAGATCCGCGAGCGAGGCCTCGCCGAACGGCGTCTGGCAGTCGACGAGCCGCTGCTCGACCCGGCCCGTGTCGGTGATCAGCACGAGCATGAGCCGGGCCGGGGCCAGCGACAGCAGTTCGACGTGCCGGACCGTGGACCGGGTCAGGCTCGGGTACTGGACGACGGCGACCTGCCGGGTGAGCTGCGCGAGCAGCCGCACCGTGCGCCCGACGACGTCGTCGAGGTCGACGGCGCCGTCGAGGAAGTTCTGGATGGCCCGGCGTTCGGGCGTCGACAGGGGTTTGACCCCCGCCAGCCTGTCGACGAACAGCCGGTAGCCCTTGTCCGTGGGGATCCGGCCGGCGCTGGTGTGGGGCTGGGCGATGTAGCCCTCCTCCTCCAGCACGGCCATGTCGTTGCGCACGGTGGCGGGCGAGACGCCGAGCCGGTGCCGCTCGGTGAGCGCCTTGGAGCCGACGGGCTCCTCCGTCCCGACGTAGTCCTGGACGATGGCGCGCAGCACCTCGAGTCTGCGTTCGCTGAGCATCGCGCACACCTCCAGCTGTCGTTCGGCGCTCGCCGTGGTCGGTTTCATCTGCTTCGTTGGCACTCCGGACGTTCGAGTGCCAGAGATCCCCCGGCCAGTGTACGGCCGGGCAGTCAGCCCCTGGCAAGGGCGGCCCGCCACGGTAGCGTCGCGCCATGGACGTGCAATGGGAAGAGACGGGCTGGGAGCGGCTGACCGGGCGTACCGGACGGCGCCGGCTTCCGGTGTGGGACTGCACGGTGGGACTGGTGGTGGGCGACGAATCGGTCCTCCTCGTCGATCCCGGTTCATGCGTCCGGGAGGGTGCGCAGCTGCGGGCGGAGGCGGAGCGGCTGACCGGCCGGCGCGTGACGCATATCGCATTCACGCACGGGCATTTCGATCACGTACTGGGCGTGGCCGCGTTCTCCGGGGCCGAGGTGTTCGGGGCGGTCGGGCTCGACGCGGAGCTGTCGGCCGGCCGCGAGGAGCTGCGCGCGGGCGCCGTGCAGCAGGGGCTGGCGGAGGCGGAGGCCGCCGAGGCGGTGGACCTGCTGGTGGTTCCCCGGCACCACGTGTCGGGCGAATGGACGCTGGAGCTGGGCGGGGTGCAGGTCCTGCTGGCGAACGTCGGGCCCGGCCACACCCGGTACGACCTGGCGGTGTGCGTCCCCGGGGAGCGCGAGGTGGTGTTCTGCGGGGACCTCGTGGAGGAGTCGGGCGAACCGCAGGCGGGCAGCGACGCGGTGCCGGCGCAGTGGCCGGCGGCCCTGGACCGGCTGCTGTCGCTCGGCGGCGACGACGCGCTGTACGTGCCGGGTCACGGAGCGGTGGTCTCCGCGGACTTCGTCCGTGCGCAACGCGACACACTGGCGCGGCGGTTCGGCGTGTCGGACGCGTGAGCGCCGGCTCTCTCGTAGCGTCGGCCGGATGCGTGAGTACTCCCCCGACCTGACTCCCCAGTGGAAGCGCGCCAAGGCCGTCCCGGAGGTGCCGGCCGAGCCCGACCTCGTGGTCGAGGTGGCGGGTACGGACTTCTGCGGCGCGGTGGTGGCCTGCGAGGCGGGCACGGTGACCCTGGAGGACCGCTTCGGCAAACGGCGGGTGTTCCCGCTGGAGCCGCGGGGGTTCCTGCTGGAGGGGGCCGTGGTGACGCTGACGCGCCCCTCGCGGGCCCCCCGGGCCCCGCTGCGCACCGCGTCGGGCTCCCTGGCGGTCCCGGGGGCGCGCGCCCGCGTGGCGCGCGCCGGGCGGATCTACGTCGAGGGCCGGCACGACGCCGAGCTGGTGGAGCGGGTCTGGGGCGACGACCTGCGGATCGAGGGCGTGGTGGTGGAGTACCTGGAGGGCGTCGACGACCTCCCGGCCGTCGTGGCGGAGTTCGCCCCGGCCCCGGACGCCCGTCTGGGCGTCCTGGTGGACCATCTGGTCCCGGGCTCGAAGGAGTCCCGCATCGCGGCGTCGGTGACCTCCCCGGACGTGCTGATCGTCGGCCACCCGTACGTGGACGTGTGGCAGGCCGTGAAGCCGTCGGCGCTGGGCATCGGGGCGTGGCCGGTGGTCCCGCGCGGGCAGGACTGGAAGACGGGCGTGTGCCGGGCCCTGGGCTGGCCGCAGAACACGGGCGCCGCCTGGCAGCACATCCTGTCCCGGGTGACGTCCTACAAGGACCTGGAGCCCACGCTCCTGGGCGCGGTGGAACACCTCATCGACCACGTCACGGCCCCGTAGACCCGCCCCCGCCCCCGCCGGCGCTCAAGGCGGTCTCCCGGCTCCGCCGGCTGCCGAGGCGGTCTCCCGGACTAGTCCACCAGGTCCCGGACCACCGCGTCGGCGAGCAGCCGGCCGCGCAGGGTCAGGACGGCCCGCCCGGCCTCGTACGGGCCGGGGGCCAGCAGGCCGTCCGTCAGCGCCTTGCGGGACGCGGCCAGCCCGGCCGGCGCGAGCAGCGACAGCGGGACCCCGTCCACCAGGCGGAGCTCCAGCAGGATCCGCTCCACCCGCCGGTCCTCCGCGGACAGGAGCTCGCGCCCCGCGCCCGGGGAGCGCCCCTCGGCCAGGGCCGCGGCGTAGGCCCCGGGGTGCTTCACGTTCCACCAGCGCACGCCGCCGACGTGCGAGTGCGCGCCGGGGCCCGCACCCCACCAGTCGGCGCCGCGCCAGTACAGCTCGTTGTGCAGGCAGCGGCCCGCCTCCGAGGTCGCCCAGTTGGAGACCTCGTACCAGGAGTACCCGGCCTCGGCCATCACGGAGTCCGCGATCAGGTACCGGTCCGCGTGCACGTCGTCGTCCGTCATCGGGACCTCGCCGCGCCGGATCCGCCGCGCCAGCCGGGTGCCCTCCTCCACGATCAGCGCGTACGCGCTGATGTGGTCGGGCCCGGCCCCGAGTGCGGCCGCCAGCGACGCCCGCCAGTCGTCGTCCGATTCGCCCGGCGTCCCGTAGATCAGGTCCAGGTTGACGTGCTCGAAGCCCGCCGCCCGGGCCTCCGCGACGCACGCCTCGGGCCGGCCCGGCGTGTGCGTGCGGTCGAGCACCTTCAGGACGTGCTGCTTCGCACTCTGCATGCCGAACGAGATCCGGTTGAAGCCCCCGGCCCGCAGTTCCGCCAGGTACTGCGGGTCCACGGACTCCGGATTGGCCTCGGTGGTGATCTCGGCGTCCTCGGCGAGGCCGAACTCGTCCCGGATCGCCGCGAGCATCCGCACGAGGTCGGCGGCCGGCAGCAGCGTCGGCGTGCCGCCGCCCACGAAGACCGTCCGGACGGCCCGGGGGTCGTCGCCGAGCACCTTGCGGGCGAGGCGGACCTCGTCGATCAGGGTGTCGGCGTAGTTCTCCCGGGAGGCGAGCACGCCGCCGGTGCCGCGCAGCTCGGTCGCGGTGTACGTGTTGAAGTCGCAGTACCCGCACCGCGTGGCGCAGTACGGGACGTGCAGGTAGAACCCGAGCGGCCGGTCCCCGGCACCCGCCAGGGCATGCGACGGCAGCGAGCCGTCTTCGGGCATGGGTTCACCGTCGGGCAGTGCGGAAGGCATGCCCCCATTGTCCCGCACCGCCCGGCACGTCCGGCCCGCGGGGGGCCGGGCGGGCCGGGTGGAGCCCGGCCCGGGCCGCCCGCCGGGTTTCGCGGGGCGGCCCGGCCGCCCCGCCCCACCGGGCGCCGCCGCAGGCGCTACGCCTCGCGGGACCCCTCGTACATCTCGTCGATGAGGTGCTTGAACTCACGCTCGACGGCCGGCCGCTTCAGCTTGAGGCTGGGCGTGAGGTCGCCGTGCTCCACGTCGAGGTCGCGGGGCAGGATCCGGAACTTCTTGACCGTCTGCCAGCGCTGGAGGCCCTCGTTCAGGGTCTGGATGTACGTCTCGATCAGCCGGTTCGTCTCCGCCGCGGCCAGGACCTCGGCGTACGTCCTGCCCTCCAGCCCGTTCTCGGCGGCCCAGCCGAGGATGGCCGGCTCGTCGAGGGCGACCAGGGCGGTGCAGAAGTTCCGGTCGGCGCCGTGCACCACGATGCTCGACACGTACGGGCAGATCGCCTTGAAGCGGCCCTCGATCTCGGCCGGCGCGACGTACTTGCCGTTCGAGGTCTTGATCAGGTCCTTCTTGCGGTCCGTGATGCGCAGGTACCCGTCGGGCGAGAGCTCGCCGATGTCGCCCGTGTGCAGCCAGCCGTCCTCCTCCAGCACCTCGGAGGTCTTCTCGGGCTGCAGGTGGTAGCCCTGCATGATGCCGGGGCCGCGCAGCAGGATCTCGCCGTCGTCGGCGATGCGGACCTCGGTGCCGGGGAGCGGCTTGCCGACGGTGCCGGTGCGGTAGGCCTCGCCCGGGTTGACGAAGGAGGCCGCACTGGACTCGGTGAGGCCGTAGCCCTCCAGGATGTGGATGCCGGCGCCGGCGAAGAAGTACCCGATCTCGGGGGCCAGGGCGGAGGCGCCGGAGACGGCGGCGCGCAGCCGGCCGCCGAAGGCGTCGCGGAGCTTGCCGTAGACGAGCGCGTCGGCGATCTTGTGCTTGGTGGCGAGGCCGAGGGGGGCGGTGGCCTGGCCGGTGCGCCGGTAGTTGTCCTGGGTGACCTTGGCGTACTCGCGGGCCACGCCGACGGACCACTGGAAGATCTTGTACTTGGCGCCGCCGCCCGCGCGGGCCTTGGCGGCGACCCCGTTGTAGACCTTCTCGAAGATGCGGGGCACGGCCGCCATGTAGGTGGGCTGGACGACCGGCAGGTTCTCGATGATCTTGTCGATGCGGCCGTCGACGGCGGTGACGTGGCCGACCTCGATCTGGCCGGAGGTCAGGACCTTGCCGAAGACGTGCGCGAGCGGCAGCCACAGGTACTGGACGTCGTCGCTGGAGATCATGCCGGTGGCGACGGTGGCCTTGGCCATGTACGACCAGTTGTCGTGCGGCAGCCGTACGCCTTTGGGGCGGCCGGTGGTGCCCGAGGTGTAGATCAGCGTGGCGAGCTGGTCGGCGGTGATGGACGCGATCCGCTCCTTGATCGCCTCGGGGTGCTTGGCGAGGTACTCCCTGCCGCGCGCCTCCAGGTCGGCGAGGGAGAGCACCCAGCCCTCGGGGTCGCCCTCGGCCGGTACGGCGTCGGCGGACTCCAGGACCACGACGTGGGCGAGCTCGGGCAGGTCGGCGCGGCGCTCGCGGGCCTTGGCCAGCTGGGAGGCGTCCTCGGCGATCAGTACGCGGCTGGCCGAGTCGGAGAGGATGAACGCCGACTCCTCGGCGTTGGTGCTCGGGTAGATCGTGGTCACGGCGCCGCCGGCGCACATGACGCCCAGGTCGGAGAGGATCCACTCGACGCGGGTGTTGGAGGCGAGCGCGACCCGCTGCTCGGGCTGCAGGCCGAGGTCGAGCAGACCGGCGGCGATGCCGAAGACCCGCTCGGCCGCCTGGCCCCAGCTCAGCGACTTCCAGTCGTCGGGGCCGCTGCCGCCGGCCGCGGGCACCGGGAACCGGTAGGCCTCGGTGTGGGGCGTGGCGGCGACACGCTCAAGGAAGAGGGCCGCCACGGTGGGCGGGCGGTTCTCGATCAAGGTCTGTGTGTCGCTCACGGACGTCCTCCGGACCACGCGGCAGGGCCTGTCATCCAAGGCGGTGAATGACGGCTTCCAACAGGGCTTGCAACCAGGGCTTGTAACTGGCGAGTAACCAACGGGCAGTGATCAGACTAGGGGCCCTCCGGCTGGCGCGTAAGGGCCCTTGAGACGCCGATTCATAACGAAACAGGCCCCCGCGCGGCTGCACGGAGGCCTGTTTCACTTGCGTCACAAGGCCCGTCGGGACCGGGTCCTACTTCTTCTTGCCACCGGACTCGTCGCTGGAGAGGACGGCGATGAAGGCCTCCTGGGGCACCTCCACCGAGCCGACCATCTTCATGCGCTTCTTGCCTTCCTTCTGCTTCTCCAGCAGCTTCCGCTTACGGGAGATGTCACCGCCGTAGCACTTGGCGAGGACGTCCTTGCGGATGGCGCGGATGGTTTCGCGGGCGATGACGCGCGAGCCGACGGCCGCCTGGATCGGGACCTCGAAGGCCTGCCGCGGGATGAGCTCGCGCAGCTTGGCGACGAGCCGCACGCCGTAGGCGTAGGCGGCGTCCTTGTGGCAGACGGCGGAGAAGGCGTCGACCTTGTCGCCGTGCAGCAGGATGTCGACCTTGACCAGGCTGGAGGCCTGCTCGCCGGTGGGCTCGTAGTCCAGGGAGGCGTAGCCGCGCGTCTTGGACTTCAGCTGGTCGAAGAAGTCGAACACGATCTCCGCGAGCGGGAGGGTGTAGCGGATCTCGACCCGGTCCTCGGAGAGGTAGTCCATGCCGAGCAGCGTGCCGCGGCGGGTCTGGCAGAGCTCCATGATCGCGCCGATGAACTCGGTGGGCGCGAGCACGGTGGCCCGCACGACCGGCTCGAAGACGTCCTTGATCTTGCCTTCGGGGAACTCGCTCGGGTTGGTGACGGTGACTTCCTTGCCGTCCTCCAGCACCACGCGGTAGACCACGTTCGGCGCGGTGGCGATCAGGTCGAGGCCGAACTCGCGCTCGAGGCGCTCGCGGACCACGTCCAGGTGCAGCAGGCCGAGGAAGCCGACGCGGAAGCCGAAGCCCAGCGCCGCCGAGGTCTCCGGCTCGTAGACGAGCGCGGCGTCGTTGAGCTGGAGCTTGTCCAGGGCCTCGCGCAGGTCCGGGTAGTCGGAGCCGTCCAGCGGGTACAGGCCCGAGAAGACCATCGGCTTCGGGTCCTTGTAGCCGCCGAGGGCCTCGGTCGCACCGTTGTTCAGGCTGGTGATGGTGTCACCGACCTTGGACTGACGGACGTCCTTCACGCCGGTGATGATGTAGCCCACCTCGCCGACCCCGATGCCGTCGGCCGGCGTCATCTCCGGGGAGGAGACGCCGATCTCCAGCAGCTCGTGGGTGGCGCCGGTCGACATCATCTTGATGCGCTCGCGCTTGTTGAGCTGACCGTCGACCACACGGACGTACGTGACGACGCCGCGGTACGAGTCGTAGACCGAGTCGAAGATCATCGCGCGGGCGGGGGCGTCCTTGACGCCGACCGGGGCCGGGACGGTGGCGACGACCTTGTCGAGCAGGGCGTCCACGCCGAGGCCGGTCTTCGCGGAGACCCGCAGGACGTCCTCGGGCTGGCAGCCGACCAGGTTCGCGAGCTCCTCGGCGAACTTCTCCGGCTGGGCGGCCGGCAGGTCGATCTTGTTCAGGACCGGGACGATCGCGAGGTCGTTCTCCATCGCGAGGTACAGGTTCGCGAGGGTCTGGGCCTCGATGCCCTGCGCGGCGTCCACCAGGAGGACGGTGCCCTCGCAGGCGGCGAGGGAGCGCGAGACCTCGTAGGTGAAGTCGACGTGCCCGGGGGTGTCGATCATGTTGAGGATGTGCGTCTTGCCCACGCCCTCGCCCACGGTGGGCGCCCAGGGCAGTCGGACCGCCTGGGACTTGATCGTGATGCCGCGCTCACGCTCGATGTCCATGCGGTCGAGGTACTGGGCGCGCATCTGCCGCTGGTCGACGACACCGGTGAGCTGGAGCATCCGGTCGGCGAGCGTCGACTTGCCGTGGTCGATGTGCGCGATGATGCAGAAATTGCGGATCAGCGCCGGGTCGGTACGGCTCGGCTCGGGCACGTGGCTGGGGATCGCGGGCACGCAGTGTCCTGATTCTCGGGTCGCAGTCGGAAGCGTTTCCGGCTCTCGTCGGATCTGTACGCAGGCTCCCATGGTCCCATGGACGGGGGGATGCGCTCGGTTTGGGCCGCTCGGAGCGCGCCTGGTAACCTGGGCAGCTGTGTCTCGTACGCCCTCTGGTTGGGGGTCCCCCCGGACGGAGTCTGGGGGCGGGACACAATCCGAAGATCAAACTCTGAACCTGAAAAGGCTCTTTCGTGGCGAACATCAAGTCCCAGATCAAGCGGAACAAGACGAACGAGAAGGCGCGCCTGCGCAACAAGGCCGTCAAGTCTTCGCTCAAGACCGCGATCCGCAAGGCCCGTGAGGCCGTGGCCGCCGGTGACGTCGAGAAGGCCACCGTGGCTTCTCGCGCCGCCTCGCGTGCGCTCGACAAGGCCGTCTCGAAGGGTGTCATCCACAAGAACGCCGCCGCCAACAAGAAGTCGGCGCTGGCCTCCAAGGTTGCCTCCCTCCAGGGCTGAGCTCTGATGTGATCGCCGGAAGGGATCCAGCGGGCCCTCTCTCCCGCTCCCGACCGGCCCCCCGCGCCGCACACGAAGCGTTCGCCACGCGGGTGCGGTGCAACCGAGCAGTAACGAAGGCCCCGGCCGCCCCCCTTCCCCAGGGTGGCGTCCGGGGCCTTCGCCTTTCCGGCGTCCGGGCGTCTCAGCGGCCCGGGTTCAACGACGGGCCGGGCGGGCGGCTCGGGCCACCGCCACGACCGCCTTCTCCAGCGCGTACTCGGGGTCGTCGCCCCCGCCCTTGACGCCGGCGTCGGCCGCGGCCACGGCCCGCAGGGCCTGCGACACCCCGTCCGCCGACCAGCCGCGCATCTGCTGGCGCACCCGGTCGATCTTCCACGGCGGCATGCCCAGGTCCCGTGCCAGGTCTCCCGGCCGGGCCCCCCGCGGCGCGGAGGCGAGCTTGCCGATGGCCCGGACGGCCTGCGCCAGCGCGCTGGTGATCAGCACCGGCGCCACCCCGGTGGACAGCGACCACCGCAGTGCTTCGAGCGCTTCCGCAGCGCGCCCCTCGACCGCCCGGTCGGCGACCGTGAAGCTGGAGGCCTCGGCCCGCCCCGTGTAGTAGCGGCCGACCACGGCCTCGTCGATCGTGCCCTCGACGTCGGCGCACAGCTGCGCCGCCGCACTCGCCAGTTCCCGCAGATCGCTGCCGATCGCGTCGACCAGCGTCTGGCATGCCTCCGGGGTGGCCGACCGGCCCAGGGTGCGGAACTCGCCCCGGACGAACGCCAGCCGGTCCGCGGCCTTCGTCATCTTCGGGCAGGCGATCTCCCGGGCCCCGGCCTTGCGGGCCGCGTCCAGCAGACCCTTGCCCTTGACCCCGCCCGCATGGAGGAGGACGACGACGATCTCCTCGAACGGCGCCGCGAGGTATGCCTTGACCTCCTTGACCGTGTCCGCGGACAGGTCCTGCGCATTGCGCACGACCAGTACCTTGCGTTCGGAGAAGAGCGAGGGGCTGGTCAGCTCGGCGAGCGTGCCGGGCTGGAGCTGCTCGGGGGCGAGGTCGCGCACGTCGGTGTCGGGGTCGGCGGCCCGGGCGGCCGTCACCACCTCCCGTACGGCGCGGTCGAGCAGCAGGTCCTCCTGCCCCACCGCGAGGGTGAGCGGGGCGAGCGGATCGTCGGTGGAGTTCTTCCTGGTGGCCATCGCACCCAGCATCCCACGCCGCACTGACAGCCCCCCGCACGGCGGTCCCGTCCGCCCCGTGCCCGAGAATGGCCGCGTGAACGTGCGACATGTACTGGTGCTGCCCGACCGCGACGCCGCCGAGGAGGTGGCCCAGGAGGCCGTCGACCGCTTCGGCCTGCCCGAGGAACCGCAGCTGGTCCGCGACGCCCTGGCCGGTGAGGACGACGCCGAGGACGCCCAGTGGCTGGTGGTCGTCGAGGACCCGCGGGAACGGCTCGACGCCACGGCGCTGGACGGCCTCGCCGCCGAGTACGAAGGCTGGCTGGAGGCCCCGTAGCGGGCCTCGGCGGGCCCCGGGCCGCTGCTAGGCCTTGTGCACGATCTGGACGTCCAGCACGACCTCCACGCTCGAACCGATCGCCGCTATCCCCTGGGCCAGTACGGACTGCCAGTTCAGGGCGAAGTCCTCGCGGTGCAGTTCGGCGGTCGCCCGGCAGGCCGCACGCGGTTCGCCCTCCAGCCCCGTACCGAGGCCCAGGTACTCGGTGTCCAGGGTCACCGAGCGGCTGACCCCGTGCAGGGTCAGGGCGCCCGCGACGGCCCAGCGGCTGCCGCTGCGGTGGATGAACCGCTCGCTGTAGAACTCGACCGTCGGATGGCGCGCCGCGTCGAGGAAGTCCGCGGAGCGCAGGTGGTCGTCCCGCATCCGGACGCCGGTGTCGATGCTCGCCGCGTCGATGATCACGTGCATGGAGGAGTCCTCCATGCGGTCGGCTATCCGCACCGCGCCGGCAAAGGTGTTGAACCGGCCGCGGATCCGGGCGAAGCCGATGTGCTGGGCGGTGAAGCCGATGGAGGAATGCGTCGGGTCGATCTCCCAGTGCCCGGGCGCCGGCAGCAGCGGCGGTTCCACGGCGTCGAGGACGATCTCCCCCGTGCCGGGCTGCGCCGGGTCCCCCACCAGCGTCGCACCGTGGAAGGGCGCGTAGCCCTCGGCGGTGACGGAGAGCCGGTACTCGCCTTCCGGAACGGCCGCGGTGAAGCCGCCGTACGGATCGGTCTCGCCGCTGACGATGCGGCGTCCGATCGGGTCGGTCACCTCGAACTTGGCCTGCCGGACCGGCTGGTGCACGGTGTCGAGGACACGGCAGCTGAGCAGCCGCGCCGTATGGGGCAGCGTCAGCGTGGCGGATGTGTGCGAGCCGGCGCTTCCGGCCGTCTCCGTCCCTCTTCGGCGACTGAACATGGTTGGGGCACCCCCGTGCTCTGTGGACTTGTGCCGCTCTGGCGACGACGCATTCGATCATGCTGTCGGGTTGTGGGCAAACAGAAAGGCCCTGTCCGGTATGCCCGTGTCGGCGACGGCGCCGCCGGAAGGGGAACGCCCGCATCTGCGGGCCGCTCCCGGCGACCGCGATCGAGCCGTCGGTGTCGGTGCGCAGGACGGTCGCGCCCAGGGCCCGCAGGTGGGCGAGGGTGCCCGGAGCGGGGTGCCCGTAGCGGTTGCCCTCTCCGACGGGGACGATCGCGAGCCGGGGCCGCACCCGGGCCTGGAGGCCGGGATCCTGGTGGGCCGAGCCGTGGTGGGCGACCTTCAGGACGTCGACCGGCCCCAGTTCCGGATGTGCCCTCAGAAGGGCCTCCTGGGACGGTGGTTCGAGGTCCCCGAGCAGCAGCAGGGTCAGGCCCGCCGCGCGGACCAGCAGGGCGACGCTGGCGTCGTTGGGCCCCTCCGGCCGCGGGCCGTCGGGCGCGGGCCAGAGCACCTGCCACTCCAGGGGCCCGGCCCGGCGCCGCTCGCCCGCCGCGGCCGCCACGACGGGTACGTGCGCCGCCGCCGCGGTCCGCCGGACGAACCCGGCCTGGGCGGCCGGCTCTTCCAGCGTGGTGGTCTGAATCACACCCACCGCCCGGCCGCGCAGCACCCCGGCCAGGCCTCCGACGTGGTCGGCGTGAAAGTGCGTCAGCAGGAGCAGTGGCACCCGGCGCACCCCCAGGGCACGCAGGCACGTGTCCACCGGGCCCGGTTCGGGGCCCGTGTCCACCACGACGGCCGTGTCCGGGCCGGCGGCGAGCACGGCGGCGTCGCCCTGGCCCACCGCGCACTGGACGTAGCTCCAGTCGGGCGGCGGCCAGCGGGTGAGCGTACGGATGAGCTGCGGCGGCCGCAGGACGGCCAGGAGCAGCAGTAGGGCGAGCACGCAGCACACCCACGGCCGGTGCCTGATCCGCGCGCCGGCGACCACGAGGGCCAGGGTGGCGGCGGCCAGCAGCAGTCCGCCGGTGAGCCCGCCGGGCCAGGCCAGTTCCGCCCCCGGCAGCCGGGCCCCGGCCCGGGCCACGGCGGCGATCCACCCGGCCGGCACCCCCGCGCACCGTGCGATCAGCTCCGCGACGGGCATGCACAGCGGGGCCGCCGCGAGCGCGGCGAAGCCGAGCACGGTCGCTGGACCCGCCGCGAGTTCGGCGAGCAGGTTGCAGGGCACCGCCACGAGGCTCACCCGGGCCGAGAGCACCGCGACCACCGGCGCACAGACGGCCTGCGCGGCCGCGGCGGCTCCCAGCGCCTCGGCGAGCCGGGGACGCACCCCGCGCCGCCGCAGGGCTTCGCTCCACCGCGGGCCGAGGGTGAGCAGGGACCCGGTGGCCAGGACCGAGAGCAGGAAGCCGGGACTGCGGGCGAGCCAGGGGTCACCGAGCACCAGCAGCAGAACGGCGGCCGCCAGGGCGGGGACCAGGGATCTGCGCCGCCCGGTGGCGAGGGCCAGCAGAGTGATCGCCCCGCAGGCCGCGGCCCGCAGCACGCTCGGCTCCGGCCGGCACACCACGACGAACGCCAGGGTCAGCGCCGTCCCGCACAGGGCCGTCGCCCGCAGGGACAGCCCGAGCCGGGGTGCGAGGCCGCCCCGCTCGGCGCGCTGCGCGGCGGCGGGCGGACCGATGAGCAGGAACAGCACCACGGTCAGGTTGGCCCCGGACACGGCCAGCAGGTGCAACAGGTCGGTGGCCCGGAACGCCTCGTCGAGATCGGGCGGCACCCGGGAGGTGTCCCCGACCACCAGCCCCGGCAGCAGGGCCCGGGCGTCGGGCGCGAGCCCCTCGGTGGCCCCGCGCAGCCCGGCCCGCAGCCTCCCTGCGACCCGCTGGACGGTGTCGGGGCCCCCGGTCACCCGCGGCGGGCCGTCCCCGGCCGGGCGGAGCAGTGCCACGGCCCGCTCCCCGGACCGGCCCGGGGCCAGCCGGGCGACGACCGCGACCCGGGTGGAGGGCTGGAGCCGGGCCCACCCCGGATGCCCGGCCAGCACCCGCACGGGGGTCTCGACCCGGGTCTGCGCGCCGTCGGGTCCGGTCACCCGGTTCAGCACCGCGTCCAGGACCACCACGGGCGGGCCGTTCCCGCCGCGGGAGCTGTGCGGGTCCGAGCCGACGGTCAGCTCGGCGAGGACCCGGGCGTGGTCCCCGGCCAGCCCCACGACCGGCCCGGCCCGCGCCTCGGCCCGCTGGAGGCCCGCCACCCCGGCTCCGGCGGCCGCGCAGAGCAGGGCGGCGGCCCCGGCGGTGGCGACCCTCCACAGGGACTGCGGACGCCGGCAGCCTGCCACGAGCAGCAGCCCCGCCCCGAGCACCGCCAGCGCGGCCCCCGCGGCGGTCGCGCCGGCCGGTGCGTCGAGGGCGAGGGCGGCCGCCGTCCACCCGGCAAGCGCCGGTACCGCGAGGCGCAGATCCACCGGGCCCGGCCCCTCGGGGCGCTTCACGGCCGGACCAGCTTGCGCAGGTCGGCGAAGCGACGCTCGCCGATGCCGTCGACCTGGCGGAGCTCCTCCACCGAACGGAAGCCGCCGCGGGCGGTCCGGAACTCCACGATGTGCTGCGCCAGGACCGGGCCGACCCCGGGCAGGCCGTCCAACTGCTCCACGGTGGCCGTGCCGAGGCTCAAGGGCCCGGTGCCGCCACCGGGCCCCGGGCCTGCCGGGACGGGCTGCCCCGGCAGGGGCTGCGCCGGGGCGCCCACCACCACCTGCTCGCCGTCCACCAGCACCCGGGCCCGGTTGAGCCCGGTGGTGTCCGTACCGGGCCGCACTCCCCCGGCGGCGGCCAGCGCGTCCTCGACCCGCGACCCGGCGGGCAGCCTCCGCACACCGGGGTCACGGACCTTGCCGCTGACGTCGACCACGATCCTCGGGCCGGAGCCCCCGGGGGTGACCGGCGGGCCGGGGCTCGGCGCCGCCGCCGGTGCCGCGGCCGGGGTGACCACCGGGGGCGCGGCCACCGGCTGCGGCCGGGCCGTCCAGTACTGCTGGGCGGCGAACGCGACCGCGGCGGTGAGCACCACCGCGACGGCGGCCACCGTCCGCGGCTCCACCGCGCACCGGGCCTGCAGCCAGAGGGGCAGCCGCTCCCGCACGGCGAGCCGGAGCGCGGTTCCCCTGGCCAACGGGATCTCCCCGGGCGGCGGACCGGCCACGGAGGCGATCCCGGACCCGGGGCCCGGCACGGCGTCTGGTGGCGGGGGCTGGGGT